>NZ_CP155796.1:1869210-2492280 GCF_039729195.1 Mycobacterium sp. DL | reverse complement strand
CTTTCCACCTGGGCGACGACACCGTCGAATACCGAGACTACCCGGGAGTCGGCACCAGACCTCCGCAGGAAGTACCGGCCGACCGGACGACCATCGCGCAGGCACGGTTACTCGACCCGAACATTCTGTCCCGGACGTTCACCCAGCAACAGCAGCTCAAGAACTTCTACAGCTTCCCCGACATCCTCGACATCGATCGGTATCGCATCGACGGTCAGCTGCAGGACTACATCGTCGGAGTGCGCGAACTCTCACCCGACAGCCTGACCGGCAATCAGACCGACTGGATCAACCGCCACACCGTCTACACCCACGGCAACGGCTTTGTCGCCGCCCCCGCCAACCGGGTCAATGCGGCCGTGCGCGACGCCGAGGAGGCGTCTGAGACCAACAGCGGTTACCCGATCTACGCCGTCAGCGACATCGCCACCCAGGCGGCCGGCAACCAGGTCATCCCCGTGGACCAACCCCGAATCTACTTCGGCGAGGTCATCGCACAGTCGGACCCCGATTACGCAATCGTCGGTGGCGCCCCGGACTCCCCACCGCGCGAATACGACACCGATACCTCGACCTACAGCTACACCGGTGCCGGCGGAGTCGCAATCGGAGACTGGTTCCACCGCAGCGTATTCGCCGCGCATTTTGTCGAACGCAACATCCTGTTCTCCCGCGCGCTCGGCTCGGAGTCAAAGGTGCTCTTCCACCGCGACCCGAAGGAACGGGTGCAGCGGGTGGCGCCGTGGCTCACCACCGATGCCAACACCTACCCTGCCGTGGTCGACGGTCGCATCCTGTGGATCATCGACGGTTACACAACCCTTGATGCCTATCCCTACGCGCAACGGATGTCGCTGGAAGGACCCGTCACCACAGGCACCGGTGCGGTACGTGCAGGCAACGAGGTCTCGTACGCGCGGAACTCGGTCAAGGCAACCGTCGACGCCTACGACGGCACCGTGACGCTCTATCAGTTCGACCCCGCCGACCCGGTGCTCTCTGCATGGATGCGCTCGTTACCCGGCACCGTCAAGGCCGAAGAAGAGATCCCCGACGAACTTCGCGTTCATTTCCGCTATCCCGAGGACCTGTTCCGCGTCCAGAGGGAACTGCTGGCCAGGTATCACGTCGACGAGCCGCGAGAGTTCTTCACCACGAACGCGTTCTGGTCGGTACCCAGCGACCCGACCGACGATGCCATGCCGACACAACCGCCGTTTTACATCCTCGTAGGTGACGAGCAGACATCCGAGCCGTCGTTCCGGCTCGCGACGGCGATGGTGGGATACAACCGAGAGTTCCTCTCCGCCTACATTTCTGCGCACTCAGATCCTGACGACTACGGCCGGCTCACCGTGTTCAAACTGCCTACCGACACCCTCACGCAGGGTCCACAACAGATTCAGAACTCCATGATCTCCGACACCCGGGTTGCCTCGGAGCGCACACTTCTGGAGCGGTCGAACCGGATCCACTACGGAAATCTGCTCACACTGCCGATCGCTGACGGCGGAGTGCTGTACGTGGAACCGCTCTACACCGAACGTATCTCGACCAATCCGAACAGTTCGACGTTTCCGCAGTTGTCGCGGGTGCTGGTGAGCTTCCGTGAGCCCGGAGCCGGCGGGGTCCGCGTTGGTTACGGACCGACGCTCGCAGAGGCCCTCGACCAGGTGTTCGGACCGGGCACCGGGCGGGTCGCCACCGCACCCGGTGGTGATGCCGCGTCAGCTCCCCCGCCGACCGCCGAGGCACTGCCGCCACCGGAGGTCGCCATGCCGCCCGGTCCGCAGAGCGGAACACCGGCACCCGGTTCCGACAACATCCCCACGTCTGCCACCGACCTCAGAGAGGCCCTTGCGGAGCTTCGCGAGGTGCTGGAGCGGATGGAGTCAGCAGTCGACGAGTTGGAACAGCCCGGCCCATAGCACGAAGTGATCCGCGCTCAGCGAGTCAGCACGGCGACGCATTCGACATGGTGGGTCAACGGGAACGAGTCGAACACCTCGAGCTGCTCGACGGCATAACCGTGACCCCGGTAGAGGCCGATATCTCGCGCGAAAGATGCAGCCTCGCAACCGATATGGATGATTCGAGGCACTTCGGCAGCCGCCAGCAGATCGATCACCTCACGGCCGGCCCCCGTGCGTGGCGGGTCCAGCACGGCGACGTCTGCGCGCTGCCGCTGCGCCGCCAGCGCCCGCCGCACGGATTCGGTCAGCACCGAGACGCCGCTGAGATCCGCCAGCGCGGCACGCGCCGAGCGGGACGCCCCACGCGAGGTGTCGACGGTGAGCACCCGGCCGGTGTCGCCGACCGCCTGCGCGAGGGCCGCGGCGAAAACGCCCGCGCCGCCGTACAGATCCCAGGCCGTCATCCCCTCGCCCAGTTGTGCCCACTCGGTCACCAGCGAACTGTAGAGCGCGGGCGCGTCGTGGTGTGCCTGCCAGAAAGCCGTCACCGGGACCTGCCAGCTGCGTCCGCCGACCCGCTGGACGGCCTCGTACCCGCCCTCGGCCACGGTCGTCCGGTGTCCGCCTCCGGCAGACGTGCCCTTCCGGGCGCCGGGCGTGCCCGCCACCACCACGTGGCGGGTGCCGTCGTCGTCGATCGCGACGTGGACGTGGGACTCCGATGGCCACTGCTTCTCGGCGATGCCGGCAAGCATCCCCGGGGGCAGTTGCGCACAGTCGAGCTGATGCACGAGCTCCGGACTGTGGTACCGATGGAAGCCCGCGCGACCGTCCCGCGAGGTGTCCAGCCGCACGCGGGTCCGCCACCCGGTGGCACCCCTCTCGCCGACCGGCTGCGCGGTGGCCTCACTCTCGTCGCGCCAGTGGTATCCGCCAAGGCGCGCAAGCTGATTGGCCACCACCGCACCCTTGAGCCGACGTGCGGCGCCCGGGTCGGCGAAGGCCAGATCACAGCACCCCGACCCATCCACGCCGGCGATCGGGCACAGCGGGTCGATCCTGTCCTCGGATGCCTCCAGCACCTCGATGACCTCGGCGTTCCAGTACGAGCCGCGACCACCTGCATTGCCTGTCAGTCGAACCCGCACCGTTTCGAAGGGCAGCGCGTACCGCACGAACACCACGCGGCCATCGTGACGCGCCACACAACTCCCCCCGTTGGCCGCGGCGCCGGTGGTCAGCGTCAGTTCGTCGGGCGGGGCGTATGCGCTCGTCTCAGGAGTCTTGCTCACTCCAGGAATCCTTTGCGTGCGTCGCCGGGAGCCGACTGGGGCTGCAGCTTCTTCAATCGCTCCGAGGAAGAGAGTTGCCAGGGAACAGAAGTGACCATGACATTGGGTTCGAACAGCAGCCTGCCCTTCAACCGCAGCGCACTCTGGTTGTGCAGCAACTGTTCCCACCAGTGCCCCACGACGTACTCGGGAATGAACACCGTGACCACGGTGCGCGGTGAGTCCTTGCCTACCCGTTTGACGTAATCGAGCACGGGGCGGGTGATCTCGCGATACGGCGACGCGATCACCTTCAGCGGCACGCTGATGTCGCTCTGCTCCCACTTGTGCACCAGTGCGCGGGTTTCGGCATCGTCGACGCTGACGGTGATGGCCTCCAACATGTCCGGACGGGTGGCCCGCGCATAGGCCAGTGCCCGCAGTGTCGGCATATGCGCGTTCGACACCAGCACGATCGCGTGGTTGCGGCTGGGCAGCACCATGTCGTCGGCCTCCGCCGAACGCAGTTCGAGCTCGCGGCTGACCGATGCGTAGTGCTTGTGGATGAGCTTCATGATCCCGAACAGCGCGCTCATCGCCACGATCGCGATCCATGCTCCGGCGACGAACTTCGTGACGACCACGATGACCAGCACCGTGCCGGTGCAGATCAGGCCGATCGCGTTGATCACCCGGGAGCGTTTCATCCGGCTGCGGACCGCGGTGTCGGTCTCGGTGCGCAGCAGCCGGGTCCAGTGCCGCACCATGCCGATCTGGCTGAAGGTGAACGACACGAACACCCCGACGATGTAGAGCTGGATCAGCGCGGTCACCTGAGCCTGGAACGCCACCACGAAGGCAACCGCGCCGAACGCCAGGAACAGGATTCCGTTGGAGAAGGCCAACCGGTCGCCGCGGGTGTGCAGCTGGCGCGGCAGGTACCGGTCCTGCGCCAGGATCGATCCGAGCACGGGGAAACCGTTGAACGCCGTGTTCGCCGCCAACACCAGGATCAGAGCTGTCACCAGGGCGATGAGGAACAGACCCAGCGGGAAGCCGTGGAACACCGTCTCGGCCAGCTGGACGATCAAGGTCTTCTGCTGATAGTTCTCCGGCGCCCCGACGAGCTGTTCGCTCGGCCGCTCCGCGATCTGCACGCCGATCGCCCTGGCGAGCATGATGATTCCCATGAACAGTGTGACCGCGATGACGCCCAACATCAGCAGTGTGGTGGCGGCGTTGCGGGACTTGGGCTTTCGGAACGCCGGGACGCCGTTGCTGATCGCCTCGACGCCGGTCAGGGCCGCGCTGCCCGACGAGAACGCCCGTGCCACCAGGAAGATCAGCGCGAAGCCGAGGACATCACCGTGCTCGGAGTGCATCTCGAAATCGGCCGATTCCGCACGCAGCGGGGTGCCCAGCACATAGATCTGGAAGAACCCCCAGGCCAACATGATCGACATGCCGATCATGAAGGCGTAGGTCGGAATCGCGAATGCAGTGCCCGATTCGCGGATACCCCGCAGATTCAACGCCGCCAGCGTCAGGATCGCCGCGACCGCGAACCACACCTTGTGTTCGTTGATGAACGGCACCGCCGACCCGATGTTGGACATCGCAGCGGACATCGACACCGCGACGGTCAGCACGTAGTCGACCAGCAGAGCGCTGGCGACGGTGAGTCCGGCGGTCGGGCCGAGGTTGGTGTTGACGACCTCGTAGTCGCCCCCGCCCGAGGGGTAGGCATGAACGTTCTGCCGGTAACTGGCGATCACGATGAGCATCACCGCGGCCACCGCCAGACCGATCCACGGCGCCATCGAGTAGGAGGCCAGCCCGGCCACCGACAGCACCAGGAAGATCTCCTCCGGGGCGTAGGCCGTGGAGGACAACGCATCGGAGGCGAAGACCGGCAGGGCTATCCGCTTGGGCAGCAGGGTGTGCGACAGGTTGTCGCTGCGGAAGGGCCGGCCCAGCAACAGCCGCCGCGCGGCGGTGGAAAGCTTGGACACGAGTGCCAAGAGTAAGCCCACATGCGAATACCGGTAGCGTTCCGAGTGCGCAGGTACTGCAGCAGCAGATTACGTAAGCCACCTCTGGCTCCGGCCGGGAAGGACCGTCAGGTGCGTGTAGTGGTGATGGGATGCGGCCGGGTGGGCGCATCCCTGTCGGACAGCCTGGCCAGGATCGGCCACGACGTCGCTGTGATCGACCGGGACGGAACAGCTTTCCACCGGCTCTCCGCCGACTTCTCCGGCGAACGCGTGCTCGGGATGGGCTTCGACCGTGACGTGCTGTTGCGTGCCGGCATCGAGGACGCCGCAGCCTTCGCGGCGGTCTCCTCGGGTGACAACTCCAACATCATCTCCGCGCGCGTCGCGCGTGAGACGTTCGGTGTGTCGCGGGTGGTCGCGCGCATCTACGACGCCAAGCGCGCGGCGGTCTACGAACGACTCGGTATCCCCACCGTCGCGACCGTGCCGTGGACAACCGATCGGCTGCTCAACGTCCTGACCCGGGAGACCGAGACCACCAAGTGGCGCGACCCCACGGGCAACGTCGGGGTGACCGAGCTCGCATTGCACGAGGACTGGGTGGGCCGCCGGGTGACCGAGCTGGAAGCCGCCACCGCGGGGCGGGTCTCCTTCATGATCCGCTTCGGCGCCGGCACGCTGCCGGACGCCAAGACCGTCATCCAGGCCGGCGACCAGGTGTACCTGGCCGCGATCTCCGGCCACATCGCCGAAGCACTGGCCATCGCGGCGTTGCCGCCCAGCGCGGACTCGGAGTCGTGATGCAGCGGACGCGAGGAGCAATCCGGTGAAGGTCGCGATCGCCGGGGCCGGGGCCGTGGGTCGATCCATCGCCCGCGAGCTGGTCGAATCCCACGACGTGACGCTGCTCGAGCGCAATCCGGACCACATCGACGTCGACGCGATCCCGTCAGCGCAGTGGCGACTCGGCGATGCCTGCGAGCTCAGCCTGCTCGAATCGGTCAAACTCGAGGAGTTCGACGTGGTGATCGCCGCCACCGGCGACGACAAGGCCAACGTCGTGCTGAGCCTGCTGTCGAAGACGGAGTTCGCGGTGGCCCGGGTGGTCGCCCGCGTGAACGATCCCCGTAACGAGTGGCTCTTCGACGAGGCCTGGGGTGTCGACGTCGCGGTGTCGACCCCACGGATGTTGGCCTCGCTGGTCGAGGAGGCGGTGTCGGTCGGCGATCTGGTGCGGCTGATGGAGTTCAGCAAGGGCCAGGCGAATCTGGTGGAGATCACCCTTCCCGACGACACCCCGTGGGGCGGCAAGCCGGTCAAGCGGCTCGAGCTCCCCCGAGACGCAGCGCTGGTGACGATCCTGCGCGGCCCCCGCGTCATCGTCCCGGAGGGCGACGAACCGCTCGAAGGCGGCGACGAACTGCTGTTCGTCGCTGTGAGCGAGGTGGAGGACGAGCTGCGCGAGCAACTGCTGCGGCCGCGTCAACGCTGACCGACGGTCAGTGCGGCTTCTGCGCCGAGGCGTCGTCGTCGGAGACCGGATCGACCACGGGATCGCTGTCCGGCGTCTGGGCCTCCACGGCGGCGTCGCGCTCCTGCACCGCCGCCTTCGCGGCTCTGATCGCCAGATAGGTCACCAACGCGGCCACCGCTGTCAGCGGCCAGCCCATCGCGATCCGCGCCACCCCGAGCCAGCCGGTCTGGTCGGCGTCGTACAGGTGGTGCTGCACCACGAAGCGGGCGGAGAACACCGCCACCCACACCAGGGTCGCCACGTCGAAGGCCACCACTGCGCGCCGCACCTCCCGCCAACTGCGGTCGTGAGAGCTGACCCACCCCCACGCGTAGCCGACAATCGGGCGACGGATCACAACCGAGATGGTGAACACGACGGCCCAGAACAGTGACGTCCAGATCCCGAGCAGGAAATAGCCTTTGGAGGCGCCTACCAGGTAGGCGATGAGCGCACTGATCCCGACGGCGAAGAAACCCGATATGGCCGGTTGCACCGAGTCCCGCCGGTACAGGCGCCACAGCAGGATCAGCGTCGCCACGGCCAGGGCGGCGCCGATGGCGGGCATGAGGCCGAACGCGGAGGACACGGGAACGAACACCACCACGGGCAGCGATGAATAGATCAGCCCGCTGATGCCGCCCATCTGCTCGAGGACAGCGGCGCCCCGAGGAGCTGTGGTCTGCGTGCCCGGTTCGGTGCCGGGGTCACTCACTTTTGAATCTCGTAGTGGGGGTTGTAGATCGCCTTGGCACCGTTGTCCAGCTTGCCGACACGTCCGTGCACTTTGAGGGTTCGACCGGATTCGATGCCCGGGATGCGGCGCTGGCCGAGCCAGACCAGCATCACCGAGTCGGTGCCGTCGAACAGTTCGGCCTTGACGCCGCCTGCGCAACTCTTGCCGTTGCATTCGACGCTGCGCAGGGTGCCGACCATGGTCACCTCCTGGCCGCGCTGACAGTCGATCGCCTTCTGCGCACCGGTGCTTGCGGCTTCGTCGCTGAGCTCCTGTACGTCGAGTTGTTCCGGATCCTCGGTCAACCGACGGGTGAGCCGCCGAAGATACCCCTCGGCCGTGGCCATGGCTTCTCCTGAGTCCTGTCAATCCACTGCGGATTGACCCAACAGACGCCACGGTAGACCTCTTGGTTCCGATTTGCCACGTAGGGCCGACCCGCCGCGCCGGGGATCACACGACCGGGCACGATCGTGGGATGGCGGTCGATCTACGCGGTGTCACCACCGTCCTTCTTGCCGGCACGGGCTCCGACGACGACTTCGTCTACCGGGCCTTTTCGACGGCTCTGCACGACGTCGGCGCGGTCGTCGTCACCCCGCCGCCGCAACCGCACCGTCTGGTCGAGGGTTATCTCGAGGCTCTCGAGGGCGCCGCCCGCCAGACGCCGATCGTGGTGGGTGGTGTCTCGATCGGCGCAGCGGTCGCTGCGGCGTGGGCACTGGCACATCCCGGCCGGGTGGTGGCCGCGCTCGCCGCGCTCCCGGCCTGGACGGGCGCACCCGATGCGGCACCCGCCGCGCTGTCGGCACGCCTGACCGCGGAATCGCTGCGGCGCGACGGCCTGGTGGCGGTCACCGGCCAGATGCAGGCGTCGAGTCCGTCCTGGCTGGCCGAGGAGCTGACGCGGTCGTGGGTCGGACAGTGGCCGTCGCTGCCGGACGCGATGGACGAAGCAGCCCGCTACGTCGCACCGACGAGTCGGCAACTGGAGGCGCTCGCCGCACCGATGGGTGTGGTGTCAGCCACCGACGACCCTGTGCACCCGATGGAGGTGGGCATCGAGTGGGTTTCGGCCGCACCGCATTCGGCGCTGCGCACAGTGTCACTCGACCAGATCGGGGAAGACCCCGCGGTGCTGGGCAGGTTGTGCCTGGCCGCCCTCGGCGACGCGCAGGACCCGGAGCGGGTCAGCCGCCCGTGATGGTGCGCAGCTGCTGCATCGCCGATCCCTGGGTGCCGCGTCGGGCAGTGGGCTGCTGCTGCCCGGTTGGGGGCTGGGGCTGCTGCTCGGCGACCGGCGGCTGAGGCTGGGGCTGGCCTGTCGCCGCGGCCTGCTGTGCGGCAGCCTGCTCGGTCGCGGCCTGAAGCTGGGCGGCCATGGGTTCGGGCAGCTGGATCGGCAGCGGGGTTCGAACCGGCATCGGGGTGTCGCCACGGCGAACGACGGTGTCCGCCAAAGCTTCTCGAGCCTGTTCGGCCAGGGCGCCGATCCGGTCGTGCGGTCCGCTGACCACGCAGCGGATCATCCAGCGGTAGCCGTCCACGCCGATGAAGCGCACCACCCCGGCGTTCTCGGCCCCGACACCGACCACTTCGCGCCCCCACGGACCGTCCTCGATGCCCACCTTCGGGACGTCCTTGCGCAGCGAGTCGGCCAGCTCGGAGGCGACCTCCCGCCACAGGCCCGCGGACTTGGGCGCCGCGTATGCCGCGATCGTGAAGCGGCCGTTCTCGGTCACCACCCAGATGGCGCTCGGCACGCCGGTGTTGCTGAGCTCGACCTGTACCTGCCCAGCATCGGGCATCGGGATCAGTACCGAACCCAGGTCCAGCCGGGCGACCGCGGCGACCGCCGGGTCGTCGAAGTCGTCGATGTCGAACGGACCGTCGAGCTCCTCGTCGGTATCCGCCGCCGTCACCTCGGGGGTGCCGGAGCTGTCATTGCCTTGCTTCTTCAGTGCCATGTTCACAAACTCGCATGTCCGCCGGAGGAACCGTGGCCGCCGTCGCCACGTGTGGTGTCGGCCAGGCCGGCCTCGTCAAAGGACGTCACCTCGATCAGCTCGGGCAGTTCGACTCGCTGCACGAGCAGTTGAGCTATCCGGTCTCCCCGCCGCACGACGATCGGGGCCCGGGGGTCGAGGTTGATCAGTGCCACCTTGATCTCGCCGCGATAGCCGGCATCCACGGTGCCGGGACTGTTCACGATCGAAAGCCCTACGCGGGCAGCCAGACCCGAGCGTGGATGCACAAGACCGACCATGCCGAAGGGAATCGCCACTGCGACACCCGTCGGCACCAGCGCTCGCTCACCGGGCGCCAACTCGACGTCCTGGGCGCTGTACAGATCGACTCCCGCATCGCCGTCGTGGGCCCGATGGGGCAGCGGCAGGTCGCGATCAAGTCGCACTACCGCCAGAGAGGTGGACACGACCCCAGAGATTACTCTTGGCTGCGTGTCCGACACGCGCGCCACCACTCAAACCGTTCGCTATCGCGAGCGCCTGTGGGTCCCCTGGTGGTGGTGGCTGCCCGGTTTGGGGTTGGCGTCGCTGATCGCGCTCCAGGTCAACCAGGGCATCAGGACACTGCCCAACTGGCTGCCGTTCGCCGTGCTGCTGCCCGTGGCGGTCGTCGTGCTGCTCTGGCTCGGACGAAGCGAACTGCGTGTCGTCAGCGAGAACGGCGATACGGAACTGTGGGTGGGCGGCGCCCACCTGCCGGTGAGCGTCGTCTCCCGGTCGGCCCAGGTTCCCCGTTCGGCCAAGTCCGCGGCACTGGGCCGCCAACTCGACCCGGCCGCCTTTGTCGTGCACCGGGCATGGGTCGGGCCGATGGCCCTGCTGGTGCTCGACGATCCCGACGATCCGACCCCGTACTGGCTGGTCAGCGCAAAGGATCCGGCGAAGTTGCTCGCCGCTTTGAACGCTTGAGTGGGGTCAGGCGGCGCAGTCGGTGCAGATCATCATGCCGTTCTTCTCGCTGGCGAGACGGCTGCGGTGATGGACCAGGAAGCAACTCGAGCAGGTGAATTCGTCTGCCTGCTTGGGGATCACCCGGACGGACAGTTCCTCCCCGGACAGGTCGGCACCGGGTAGCTCGAAAGATTCCGCAGTCTCGGTTTCGTCGACGTCGACGACGGCCGACTGTGCTTCATTACGCCGTGCCTTCAGTTCCTCGAGCGAATCCTCGGAGACATCGTCGGTCTCGGTGCGCCGTGGGGCGTCGTAGTCAGTGGCCATCTTCGTCCCCTCAAAAAAGCTCAGTGAAGCTTTGTGCAGCAGTGCTTTGTACCAGCGTCGAACGCGTCCGCCAAATGATTCGTGCCCGTATTGACACCGGTTCTATTGTGATTTGCGTCACATCAGCGTTCGCGCCGGTCGGAGCCCCTGCGCACAGTGGCCTTAGAGTGCACACCGTGGTCGCGCAAATCACAGACGGCACGGCGTTCGACAAACACGGACGCCCGTTTCGCCGTCGCAACTTCATCCCCGGGATCGTCTTGTTCATCGCACTGGCGGCGGTGACCCTGCTGGTCTGGGTGATCGCCCTGTCGCGCCCGCCGGACATCCGCGAAGCCGCGGTCTGCAACCCGCCCCCGGTGCCCGAGGATCCGAACGCGCCCAGGCCCCAACTCGGCGAGCAGGTGTCCCGCGCCGAGATGACCGATGTCACCCCCGCCGAGCTCGCCGACGCCAGAATCCGCGTGCTCAACGCCAGCGGGCAGGGCGGACAGGCCGGCGAAGTCGCGGGCGCACTGCGCGATCTGGGCTTCGCCGATCCCGAAGCCGCCAACGACCCCATCTACGAGACGGTGCGGCTGGAATGCCAGGGCCAGATCCGCTTCGGACCGTCCGGGCGAGCCGCGGCCGCAGCGGTCTGGTTGGTGGCGCCGTGCACCGAGCTCTTCCAGGACCAACGCAACGACGACACCGTGGACCTCGCGCTGGGCACCGAATTCACCGAACTGAGCGGCGGCGACGACATCGATGCCGCTCTGGCGAGCCTGCTGCCCGACGCGACGCAGCCGGCCGACCCGGAACTGCTGTCCAGGATCCACAGCGGCGTCTGTTAGGCGCGCCGTCCGCGGGCCGCGTCACATCGCGCCGCAGCGGACCAGCGCCTCGTCGAGCGCCGCGCTGATGCCCGGCGCGGAGACCACCACCAACCCGGCGCCGTCTACCGACTCCGGCAGCCGGACGTGCGCGCCGGCCTCGGTGGCGATGAGTGCACCCGCCGCCCAGTCCCACACGTGCACGCCGTCCTCGTAGTAGGCGTCGAGCCTGCCGGCGGCCACCATGCACAGGTCCAGGGCGCAGGAACCGATCCGGCGCAGGTCACGCACGTCCGGCAGCAGCCTGGCCACGATCTCGCCCTGGCGTCTTCGGCGATCGGGCTGGTAGGCGAACCCCGTACCCACCAGGGCCATCGGCAGTTCGGTGATGGTGTTGGCCCTGAGCTCACTGACAACACCGTCGCGCTCCAGCCGCGCACCGTGCCCGAGCGCCGCGGAGAAGATGGCACCGGCGGCGACGTCGGCGACCGCGCCGGCCACCGAGACGCCGTTCTGCTGCACGCCGACCGACACCGCGTAGGCCTCGATCCCGTAGAGGAAGTTGACCGTGCCGTCGATGGGGTCGAGCACCCAGGTGAGTCGCCCGTCCGCCGCGCCGCTCGGTCCGCCCTCCTCTTCGCCGAGGACCTGCTCGCCGGGGCGCAGTTCAGCCAGTCGGTCCCGTAACAGCCGCTCGGTCTCGGTGTCGACGACCGTCACGGGGTCGGTCGCGGTGCTCTTGGCACGTACCGACGACCCGTCGACACCACGACCGGAGCCGGCCGCGGCACCCGCGCCGAAGACCTCGGAGCGACGTGCCCTGACGTACGCCGCCGCCTCCTTGGCCAGCGTCTCGGCCACCGAACGAAGCAGCGTCGGGTCCGTGTCGATCTCAGTCACGTGCCCATCGCAGCACATCCTGCGACCGAATGGGATGCAGGACTGGCACACATCGGGATTGACCAGCCGATAGTGTGTGGAACGCGCGTCGGCTGCCGAACGGCCGAGCCGCGCCGAAGCCGTCAATGGCCGCCCGACCTGCGCAGAGGAGCTTCCATGACCGCCGCCGATTCAACTGCCCCCGAGTCCGGTGCCGCCGGGGACCATCGCGGGTTCGGTATCGATGTCGGCGGTAGTGGCGTCAAGGGCGGGATCGTCGACCTCGACACCGGGCAGTTGATCGGCGAGCGCTTCAAGCTGCTCACCCCTCAGCCGGCCACACCCGAAGCGGTCGCCAAGACCATCGCCGATGTGGTGGCGCACTTCGAGTGGGAGGGTCCGCTGGGAGTGACCTACCCGGGGGTGGTGACCGATGGCATCGTGCGGACGGCCGCCAACGTCGACAAGGGCTGGATCGGCGCGAACGTCCAGGAGGTCATCGGCGGAGCGCTGGGCGGGCGGCGGGTGACCGTGCTCAACGACGCTGACGCCGCCGGACTCGCCGAGGAGAAATTCGGGGCCGGCAGGGACAACACCGGCGTCATCGTGCTCCTGACCTTCGGCACCGGCATCGGTTCAGCGGTGATCCACAACGGCGTGCTTCTGCCCAACACCGAGTTCGGGCACCTCGAGGTCGGCGGCAAGGAGGCCGAGCACCGAGCGGCGAGCTCGGTCAAGGACCGCAAGGAATGGAGCTACGAGCGCTGGACCCAGGAGGTGACGAAGGTGCTGGTGGCGATCGAGAATGCGATCTGGCCGGACTTGTTCATCGCCGGCGGCGGCATCAGCCGCAAAGCGCACAAGTGGATTCCACTGCTCGAGAACCGCACACCGGTGGTGGCGGCGGCCCTGCAGAACACCGCGGGCATCGTCGGCGCCGCGATGGCGGTCGACACCGACGTCACTGCTACTCACGGGTAACCCCCGCAGTCGGGCGCGCGGGCGCGTCAAATTTGCCGCTCGGCGCGGCAGTCACCCACACTGTCGTTACAATGGTCGACGGCGGCCGCCTACCGAATAGCGGTGAAGCATCCCGAGTTGAGATCGACGCCGACATTCGACATAGCCGACCATTTCGGCGGCGCACCCGTGCGCGCCGAAAACCGCACGACCGAAAGGGTGTACGTGGCAGCGACGAAGGCAAGCCCGGCAACCGACGAGCCGGTGAAGCGCACCGCCACGAAGGCCCCCGCCAAGAAAGCCGCGCCGGCAAAATCGGCGAACGGTACCGCGCCCGCCAAGAAGGCGGCGAAGCCCGCCAAGCCGCGCGCCGCCAAGACCGCTGACGCGCCGGCCACCCGGGGCAGAGCGAAGAAGGCCACCGCCCCCGCCACCGGCGCAGCCGACGACGATCTCGCCGACTCCGACAGCGCCGAGGACATCGTCGAACCGGGCGAGGATCTCGAAGTCGACGACACCGAGATCGACCTCGAGGACATCGTCGTCGAGGACGAAGCCGACACCGACGACGAAGCATCCGACGACGCCGACGGTGCAACCAAGACCGCACCCAAGGCCGCCGGCAAGGCCGCCAAGGCCGACGCCGACGACGACGGGATCGCCGAACCGTCCGAGAAGGACAAGGCATCCGGCGATTTCGTCTGGGACGAGGAAGAATCCGAGGCACTGCGGCAGGCCCGCAAAGACGCCGAGCTGACGGCCTCGGCGGACTCGGTTCGCGCGTACCTCAAGCAGATCGGCAAGGTCGCGCTGCTCAACGCCGAGGAAGAGGTCGAGCTCGCCAAGCGCATCGAGGCGGGTCTGTACTGCACCCAGCTGATGACGGAGTTCGCCGAGCGGGGCGAGAAGCTGACGACGGCGCAGCGCCGTGATTACCAGTGGATCTGCCGGGACGGCGACCGCGCGAAGAATCATCTGCTGGAGGCGAACCTGCGCCTGGTGGTGTCGCTGGCCAAGCGCTACACCGGACGCGGAATGGCATTCCTGGATCTGATCCAGGAGGGCAACCTGGGTCTCATCCGCGCGGTGGAGAAGTTCGACTACACCAAGGGTTACAAGTTCTCGACGTACGCGACATGGTGGATCCGCCAGGCGATCACCCGCGCGATGGCCGATCAGGCCCGCACGATCCGTATCCCTGTCCACATGGTCGAGGTGATCAACAAGCTGGGCCGGATCCAGCGCGAACTGCTTCAGGATCTGGGCCGCGAGCCCACTCCCGAGGAACTCGCCAAGGAAATGGACATCACGCCCGAGAAGGTGCTGGAGATCCAGCAGTATGCGCGTGAGCCCATCTCCCTGGACCAGACCATCGGTGACGAGGGCGATTCTCAGCTCGGCGACTTCATCGAGGACAGCGAGGCGGTCGTGGCCGTCGACGCGGTGTCGTTCACCCTTCTGCAGGATCAGCTGCAGTCCGTGCTGGAGACGCTGTCCGAGCGCGAGGCCGGCGTCGTGCGGCTGCGGTTCGGGCTCACCGACGGGCAGCCGCGCACCCTCGACGAGATCGGCCAGGTCTACGGCGTGACGCGGGAGCGCATCCGGCAAATCGAGTCGAAGACCATGTCGAAGTTGCGCCACCCCAGCCGTTCTCAGGTTCTGCGGGACTACCTGGACTGACAGGTGCCGGGAACACCCAAGGGTCCGCCGCTTCGGCTGGTCCGGGCGATCGACCGGGTCCGCTCCGGCCTGACCAGACTGCACCGGTCCTCGGTGCCCGGCAACATCGCGCTTCTCGAGATGGCCACCGGTTCGTGGACGACGGCTGCGCTGTACACCGCCGCCAAGCTCGGCATCCCGGACGTACTGGCGCCCGGCCCGGCCCGGGCGACCGATGTCGCGGCCGAGGTGGGCGCCGATCCGGACGCGGTGTACCGCCTGATGCGGGCTCTGGCCGGCAAGGGTGTGCTCAAACAGCGCCGCGACGGCAGGTTCGCCAACACCGGCATCGGCGATGCGCTGCGTTCCGACTCCGAGGGCTCGCTGCGCGACATGGTGCTGTTCATCGGGCATCCGGCGCGCTGGGCCGACTGGGGCAACCTGCTGCACTCGGTGCACAGCGGAGAGGCGGCGGTACACAAAGTGCACGGCATGTCGTTCTTCGACCTGCTGGGCACCGACCCCGAACTCGCGCAGGTGTTCAACAACGCGATGACCGCAGTCAGCGGCCTGACCGACGACGTCACGCTCAGCCAGTACGACTTCACGCGTTTCTCGCTGGTCGTTGATATCGGGGGCGGTCACGGTGCGCTGCTCGCGACGATCCTGCGCAGTGCCCCCGAAGCCCGAGGCATCCTCTACGACCTGCCCTCGGTCGTCAGCGGCGCCGAGTCGACGCTGCATGCCTCAGGAGTCGCCCACCGCGTGTCGACCTCAGGTGGCTCCTTCATGTCGGCCGTTCCCGACGGCGGCGATGCCTACGTGCTCAAGAACATCATCCACGACTGGGACGACGAGACGTCCCTGACGATCCTGCGGAACATCCGGACCGCCATCTCCTCCGGCGGCACGCTGCTGCTCTTCGAGATGGTGCTGCCGCAACGACCGACCCAGTCACTGGCACTGATGCTCGACCTGGAGATGCTGGTCACCTCCGGTGGACGGGAACGCACTCAGCTCGAATACGCGAACCTATTGTCACGAGCGGGGTTTCGCCTCGACCGGGTGATCGGGACCGCAACGCCGACCTCCATCATCGAAGCGTCGCCGATCTGAGCTCGCCCCGTCGTTCAGTCGCCGCTGTCGTCTGAGCCGCGCCCGCCGTCACCGCCGCTGCCACCCTCGCCACCGGCACCGCCGCTGCTACCCGTCGGACCACTGCCGGCGCCACCCGAACGTCCGGAATCACCCGGGCCGCCGTCGCCTGCTGCTCCGCCACTGCCGCCCGTGCCACCGGACCCGCCTGCGCCGCCATCGCCCGTCGACCCGTGCGCACCGGCCGCCCCCGACGGGCCTTCGGCGCTTCCGGCCCCACCCTTGCCCCCGGCACCGCCTGAACCGCCGTCGCCACCCGTCCCGCCACTTCCGCCGCTTCCGCCGCTTCCGCCCGCACCGGGCGTCACGGGCCCGCTGCCCGGATCGGACGCGTCGACGCCGCCCGCGCCGCCGCTACCACCGTCGCCGCCCGTCGCACCGTTCCCGCCGGTGCCACCGGCACCGCCCGAACCGCCTGCCCCACCGCTGCCGCTGAGCCGTCCGCTGCGGCCGCCCGCGCCGCCGTCCCCGCCGCTCGTGCCGGTCGCTCCGGCCGCCCCGGCACCACCGTTGCCTCCCGAGCCGCCGGGCCCACCGAACCCGAGGGTCTGACCGACCTTGACGTCACCGCCGTCGCCGCCGTCACCACCCCGTGCGCCGACACCACCGTCACCGCCCACTCCACCATGGGATCCGAAGACCGCGACGCTGGGCGAAAAGCCCTGCGCCAGACCGGCATCGCCGCCGTCACCACCGACACCGCCACCGGCGCCGTCGCCGCCGTCGCCGCCTGCTCCGCTGATGGCGAAGTTGTGCTGCGGGGCGAACCACGGTGTGACGCCCTGCCCCTGACCGCCCCTGCCGCCGGACTGATTGCTCCCGGTGGCGCCGTCGGCTCCGCGGCCACCCATGCCGCCGACCAACATGCCGTCCACGACGTTGTTCGAATAGGGCAGGCCGGTCGATCCCAGGTAGTTCGGGTTTCCCGTCGCGGCGTTGCCTCGGGCGGCGGGGTTGCTCCCGGCGATGCCCGTTCCGCCGGCACCGCCGTCACCGCCGGAACCGCCGTTGCCGAACAACAGTCCGCCGTTGCCGCCGGCACCACCGCGACCTCCCCCGACACCGACGGCGCCATCAGCCCCGCGACCTCCGTCGCCGCCGTTACCGGCGAGGGCCAGCAGTCCGGCGCTGCCTCCGTCACCGCCGGCCTGACCCGGTTCGGCGCCGTCACCGCCGCGGCCGCCATTGCCACCGAGCAGGCCGCCGTTGCCGCCCTTGCCACCGTTGGCACCGGCACCGCCGTTGCCGAACAACAGTCCGCCGCTGCCGCCGTTGCACGCCGCAGCCAGACAATCCGCGGCGGCGTCGGCGCCGTCTCCGATCAGCCAGCCACCGGGACCGATCATCGGAATCGCGGACGTCGGAGCGACTTCCGGGTTGCCGGCACGATTGCCCGTCGGCAAGACCCACCACGGCTCATCGGAGAAACGCGGACCTGCCGGAGCGAGAAGCGAGTCGAACGAGGCCAGTTCGACGGGGCGAACGGTTGTCGCCGACTGCGTGGTCAGGAGCACCCCGATGCCGACCGCTGCCGCACCTCCCGCGCCGGCGGTCAACCAGCGGTTCGTCATGCCGGCGCGGCCCACCATAGGCGTCCGGTCGGTCATGTCACGTCCGTTGCGACGGCGTCTGGCCATGCGCAGTCCCCCGATCTGCTCGCTTCATGGAATCGCCGGAATCTAACATGGCAAATCGCCGTCGCAGTCAATTCCCCCGCGCCCCATGGTCGGTCGTGTCGACAAGAAGTTAGCCGACACCATGATCCGGCTCGCAAAGGCGAGCGTCAGGGCATGGAAGGCAAAAGCCCGTCTTCGCAAGTTCCCCGCAACGAGGCGTACAACGACGCCGACGGCACCGACGGTGCAGAAGCCGCAAACCAACAGGAACGCGCGGCGGAAGGTACCGCGCGCGGTTGGTCAGCGCTTGCGCTCGCGCACCTTGTACGTCGAGGGCCACGATTCACGGGTCTCGTCCCCGACGAGCGGAACACCTTTGCTGCCGATTCTGATGTCGAAAGCTTCCTTGCCGGGTCCGACCTCGCGGTTGGCGTGTTCGGTGGCCAGATAGATCAGCTGGTCGATCTCCGCTTCGGCGAACGTGACGAAGGTCGTCTTACGGACGAGTTCCTCGGCCGGCGGCGTCATCCGTTCGGGTAGGACCCGGGTCAACAGCGCGGCGATACCGAGCAGTGCGAACGGCACCACCCAATAGCAGATGAAGGACAGCGGCGTGCGTGTGTCCAGAATCGTCGCGTCGCCCTGCACGATCGGCGGAATGGCCGACGACACCGTCATTCCGCCGAACGCAGCGATCCAGATCCAGGTCAGCAACAAGGTGATGCGCGCGAACGCCTCGCTCTCGACGACTTCCTTGGGCTGACCGACGACGGCGAACTCCCGCACGAACGGTTTCCCGATCAGCGCGCTGACCAACGCCACCAGGAAGATCCCCGCCGTGCTGAGCGGCTGGATCCACCGCTCCATGAACCCCTGGCTCACCGAGAAGGTCAGCACGGTCAGAAGCAGGAACGTCGCGACGGCGCCGATCTCGAGCGTCCGTCCGGGGGATCCACTCGCACGGGCGATGACGAACGCGGCGATCGCAACCGCAAACGCCACAAGCACCGCCGCGACGAACGGCACGTTGCCCACCAGAACCCAGTAGATGATCCACGGCGCGAACCCCAGCAGTATCCCCACGCAGCAGAGTGTATTGAGTCCGACGCCCGGAACCGGGGGCGCCGTCATCACCCTTCGTCCGGCGCGAAGCTCCCCTCGCTGGTCGGCAGGTACGGAGTGACGCGAATCACAGCGGACACCGGTAGCGGTCCGTACAAATGAGGGAACTCCATGCCGGCAGGATCAGTGGGAACCCCCGGCTCCCAGCGGACCGGAGAGGAGAGCCGTGCGGCATCGATGCGCAGCAACATCATGTCGGTGCGGCCCGCGTACAGTCGGTTGGCAGGCAGATGAACTTGGTCCGGCCGGGACAGATGCACGAAACCCAGCTGGTCGAGTGAATCAGGTCGCAACTCACCGCAGTCTGCGGCGTCCCGCCACTCCTCGACCGAACACAGATGGACGAGCACATCACCGGACGTGTTCGACGTCGAATCCATACCGCCAGCCCCAATCGGTCGCAACACAGAGGTTCGTGAGACACGACACACCCGCAAACCCCCGGGGAACAAGGCTGAAACCCCAAGCGTCTGACAGAGTATGAAGAACGTCGCTACACCCTATGGAGGTGCCATGACCGCAACGCTCACCAGTCCAGAATTGACCAAGGCTGATCGATGCGACCGGTGCGGCGCGGCGGCACGCGTGCGGGCCAAGCTTCCTTCCGGTGCCGAACTGCTGTTCTGCCAGCACCACGCCAATGAGCACGAGGCGAAGCTCGTCGAACTCGCGGCGGTCATCGAAGTCAGCCAGTTGGAGCCATAGCCGCCCATCGGCAATGCTGGACTGGTCATGACTGACCAGTCGCTGCGGCCACGGCCGTCACGTCACCACCTTCGCCGCATCACCGGGCGCACTCTGGCGAAGAGTTGGGACGACTCGATCTTCTCGGAGTCGGCTCAGGCTGCTTTCTGGTGCGCGCTCTCGCTTCCTCCGCTGCTGCTGGGGATGCTGGGCAGCCTGGCCTACGTCGCTCCCCTGTTCGGGCCGGACACACTTCCGGTGATTCAGAGCCAGTTGGTCAGCACCGCTGCGCGGTTCTTCTCCCCCAACGTGGTCAGCGAGATCATCGATCCCACGGTGCGCGACATCGTCCAGGGCGCCCGCGGCGAGGTGGTGTCACTCGGATTCGTGATCTCACTGTGGGCGGGGTCGTCGGCCATCTCGGCGTTCGTCGACTCGATCACCGAGGCGCACGGCCAGACGCTGTTACGGCACCCGGTGCGTCAGCGGTTCTTCGCGCTGGGCCTGTACGTCGTGATGTTGTTCGGCGCCATCGTGACTGCGCCCTTTCTGGCCCTCGGCCCACGAAAGATCGCCGAGTTCATCCCCGACAGCTGGGACCACATCCTGCGGTTCGGTTACTACCCGGTGCTGTTCCTGGCGCTGGTGGTGGCGGTGAACCTGCTCTACCGGGTGTCGCTACCGAAGCCGTTGCCCACGCACCGACTGCTGTACGGGTCCGTGCTGGCCGCGGTGGTCTTCCTGGTGGCCACCTGGGCGCTGCGGGTGTACCTGACCTGGATCACCAGCACGGGCTACACCTATGGCGCCCTGGCCACTCCGATCGCGTTCCTGCTGTTCGCGTTCTTCCTCGGTTTCGCGATCATGTTCGGCGCCGAACTGAACGCCGCGATCGAGGAGGAGTGGCCGGCTCCGGACACCCACGCCAAACGCTTCCGCTGGTGGCTGGAGTCGAAAGCAGAGTCGCTCAACGGCGGCGGCCGAGCGCGAGCCGCGGAGCCGACCGATGTCGATGCGGCTACTTCTTGAGCTGCTCGTAGATTTTCTTGCAGTCGGGGCACACCGGCGAACCCGGCTTTGCCGACCGTGTCACCGGGAACACCTCGCCGCACAGCGCAACGACATGCGTGCCCATGACGGCGCTCTCGGCGATCTTGTCCTTTTTGACGTAGTGGAAGAACTTCGGGGTGTCGTCGTCGGTCCCGTCATCGACACGTTCGTCGGTCTCGGTGCGCTCGATCGTCTGGGTCTGCATCACCCCATTCTGCCTCGCAATAGATCGGTAAGAAACGTGACGGCTGCGCCCGCGCTGCGATGTGGAACAGTGGAGAGATGAAACAAGGCCAAGAGCTGAGTTTCGACGACGAAGGTCGGCCGGTTCTCATCACCCGAGCCGCCGTCGCGTACGAGGAACAGCACCGCCGGCGGGTACGGAAGTACCTCGCGCTGATGTCTGTTCGCATCCCGGCACTCATCCTGGCCGCGGTGGCCTACGGCATCTGGCAGAACGGCCTGATCTCGCTGGCGATCCTCGTGGTGTCGATCCCGTTGCCGTGGATGGCTGTTCTGATCGCCAACGACCGGCCGCCTCGCCGCGCCGAGGAACCCCGTCGCTACGAATCGCGAGGGCGGATTCCGCTGTTTCCGACGGCTGAGCGGCCCGCGATCTACGGCCCGCAGGCCGGGCCGCCGCCGCCGGACGCCGACGATTCGCAGCACGACACCGAAGATCTCCGCGGCGACGTTCCCCGCTGAGGATCTTTCGGCGCACTTCTCAGCACATTCTCAGGTCTGGCTGCGAAAAGCGCAGCTCAGAAGGTGTGAATCTAAGTTCGGGCGGGAACTCTTTCCGGGAACAGAGCGTTGTAACTCGTGAACGCTCGACCCGATCAGGAGGCCGTAATGGCAAACGCCGCCAGCACTCGCAGTGACCAGGATCTGGATGCTCAGAGCCCCGCAGCGGACCTTGTGCGCGTGTATTTGAACGGCATCGGCAAGACCGCGTTGCTCACTGCAGCCGACGAGGTCGAGCTCGCCAAGCGCATCGAGGCCGGCCTCTACGCGCAGCATTTGCTCGCCACCCGTAAGCGCTTGGGCGACAACCGGAAACGTGATCTCGCCGCCGTCGTCCGCGACGGTGAGGCGGCACGGCGCCATCTTCTCGAAGCCAACCTGCGGTTGGTGGTGTCGCTGGCCAAGCGGTACACCGGTCGCGGGATGCCACTGCTGGACCTGATCCAGGAGGGCAACCTCGGACTGATCCGGGCGATGGAAAAGTTCGACTACGCCAAGGGGTTCAAGTTCTCCACCTACGCGACGTGGTGGATCCGGCAGGCGATCACCCGCGGCATGGCCGACCAGAGCCGTACCATCCGCCTCCCCGTCCACCTGGTCGAGCAGGTGAACAAGCTCGCGCGGATCAAGCGAGAGATGCACCAGAACATGGGCCGTGACGCGACCGACGAGGAACTGGCCGAGGAGTCGGGCATCCCCGCCGAGAAGATCGCCGATCTGCTGTCGCACAGCCGCGACCCGGTGAGCCTGGACATGCCCGTCGGCAGCGATGAAGAAGCGCCGCTGGGCGACTTCATCGAAGACGAGAACGCGATGTCGGCGGAGAACGCAGTGATCTCCGAACTGCTGCACACCGACATCCGGTACGTGCTGACCACTCTCGACGAGCGCGAACAGCAGGTCATCCGGCTTCGTTTCGGGCTCGACGACGGCCAGCCCCGCACGCTGGATCAGATCGGCAAGCTGTTCGGGCTGTCCCGGGAGCGCGTCCGCCAGATCGAGCGCGAGGTCATGTCGAAGCTGCGCAACGGTGAGCGTGCCGACCGGTTGCGGTCCTACGCCAGCTGAGCTGATCCCCCGAGAAGAAAGCCCGCCGGTCCCCCCGGCGGGCTTTCTGACGCACGGGGGTGTGGCCCGTGTCGCCTGATGAAGCACCGCTGTTCACGCGGGCAGACCGGTAGACTCTCGTCAGACGGAGGGTGTGCGAATGAACGATCTGGTCGATACCACCGAGATGTACCTGCGAACCATTTACGACCTCGAGGAAGAGGGCGTCATCCCGCTGAGGGCGCGGATCGCGGAACGTCTCGATCAGAGTGGACCCACCGTGAGTCAGACCGTGTCGCGGATGGAGCGCGACGGGTTGCTGCACGTGGCGGGAGACCGTCACCTCGAACTCACCGACAAAGGCAGGTCACTGGCAGTCTCGGTGATGCGCAAGCACCGTCTGGCCGAGCGACTCCTCGTGGATGTCATCGGCCTGCCGTGGGAAGAAGTGCACGCCGAGGCCTGCCGCTGGGAGCACGTGATGAGCGAGGACGTCGAGCGCCGGCTCGTCCAGGTGCTCAACAACCCCACCACATCTCCGTTCGGAAATCCGATTCCTGGTCTGTCAGAGCTCGGATACGGCGATCAGCTGATCAACGAAACCATCAACCTCGTCCGGCTGACCGAGTTGCCCGCCGGTATGCCGGTTGCGGTGGTGGTGCGTCAGCTGACCGAGCACGTCCAAGGCGACGCTGATCTGATCGCCAGGCTCAAGGACGCCGGTGTGGTGCCCAATGCGCGGGTGACGGTCGAGGTGAACAACCACGGCGGCGTCGTGATCGTCATCCCCGGCCACGAGCAGGTCGAGCTGCCGCACGAGATGGCCCACACCGTCAAGGTCGAGAAGGTCTGACCGGCCTACCCCGCCCGGCGGCCGAACCGCTGCCTCGGCGGCAGCCGCACACCGAGTTGTTCGGCGAGTCGATAGCCGGTACGCGCCAGCTCCCGGATCCGCTCGGGACGCATCCCCGACTGCAACGCGGAGTCGAGCATGCCGGCCATCCGGTGCCAGGGGGCACATCGCAGCGCAGCTTCCAGCGATATGCCCGCAAGCGGTCCATCACCACGCGCATACGCTGAAAAAGCCAACAGCACAAGCGCTTCCACCCGCCACGGTTCCGGCAGGCGGCGCGCCAGATCAGCCCAGAGAGACTCGGCCGCTCCCGCGTGCTCGCCGACTGCGAGGGCATAGAGGGTGTCGCGCACCCTCGGATCCGTCAGCGACAGCGCCAAGCGGACCAACTGGTCATCGGCGAGCGGACCACCCGCACCGATCTGCTCAGCGCACGCGAACGCATGCTCGATGTCACTTCGCACCTGCGAATCCGGACGATCTGCTGCGACCTCACCGACTTGCCCGATCGCCCCCGCCAGCACAGCGCCGCGGTCGGGGTCGGTGGGTGCGACGACCGCGACGAGCTCGGAGCGGCGCGTGTAGAGGCGGCGGCCGTCGAGCACCGCCGCCACCGCGATCGGCGACGCCGCCGGATCCTCGACCACACCGGAACTCCCGCATCCGTCAGCGCAAAACCATCGCCCGCCCGCTGCGACCTTGTCGACCACGTGCGCGGCCAGAAGCTCGACATCCCACCTCGCGAGCTCGACGGCCAGGTCGTGGGCCAGTTCGCGATATTCGTCGGCACACATCCGGCACGAAGCGCCCTCGCCGTCGACGATCACCGCGATCGCGACCTCTGCTCTGGACGCAGCCGCCAACTCTGCGAAGTGACCGAGCGAGTCGCCATCCACCTCAGCGCAGAGATCGGCACGCATCACAGCGCCCATCTCGCCGTGCGCAGCGGTGACGAGCACCAGCGACTTCTCGGGCACGAAGCCGAGCACAGCGGGTAGCGCGGCGATCAGCTCGCCGGGTCGGTCGAGCGGGGAATCGGGACGATGTGTGGTGGGCATGACGCAAACCTCGCAACAGCTGCCGACGAGTTGCCCTCGACGCCGATCCGATGGCCCTGAACTGTGGATGGAATCGCCATTGGGGATCAATGGCCACAGCCCTCCGGCAGCTGTTCACCTGGAGTTGACATCGGTGTCACGGGAGTCGGGGTCAACGGGCGTAGATGTGTGTGCCATGGGTTCCACGCAGGAATACGACCTCGTCGTGATCGGGTCCGGCCCGGGCGGGCAGAAAGCGGCCATCGCCGCGGCGAAGCTCGGCAAGTCCGTCGCCGTCATCGAGCGCGGGCTGATGCTCGGTGGGGTGTGCGTCAACACCGGCACGATCCCGTCGAAGACGCTGCGCGAGGCCGTCGTCTACCTCACCGGCATGAATCAGCGCGAGCTCTACGGTGCCAGCTACCGCGTCAAGGACAAGATCACCCCGGCCGACCTTCTCGCGCGCACGCAGCACGTCATCGGCAAGGAGATCGACGTCGTGCGCTCGCAGCTGATGCGCAACCGCATCGAGCTCTATGTCGGTCACGCCCGGTTCCTCGACGAGCACACCATCCACGTCGACGATCCCAACCGCGCCGAACGTGTCACCGTGAGCGGCCGCCACATCGTGATCGCCACCGGCACCAAGCCTGCCCGTCCCTCCGGCGTGGAGTTCGACGAGGACCGGGTCCTGGACTCCGACGGAATCCTCGACCTCAAGACCATTCCCGGCTCGATGGTCGTTGTCGGCGCAGGCGTCATCGGCATCGAGTACGCGTCGATGTTCGCCGCGCTGGGTACCAAGGTCACCGTCGTCGAGAAGCGCAGCAACATGCTGGAGTTCTGCGATCCGGAGATCATCGAGGCGCTGAAGTTCCACCTGCGCGACCAGGCCGTGACGTTCCGGTTCGGCGAGGAGGTCACCGCAGTCGACGTCGGCGCATCCGGCACCGTCACGACGTTGGCCAGCGGCAAGCAGATCCCCGCCGAGACCGTGATGTACTCGGCGGGCCGTCAGGGCCAGACCGAGCACCTCGATCTCCCGAACGCCGGTCTGGAAGCCGACAACCGGGGCCGGATCTTCGTCGACGACAACTACCAGACAAAGGTCGACCACATCTACGCCGTCGGCGATGTGATCGGCTTCCCGGCCCTGGCCGCGACGTCGATGGACCAGGGCAGGTTGGCCGCGTATCACGCGTTCGGCGAGCCGTGTAAGGGCATGACCGAACTCCAACCCATCGGTATCTACTCGATTCCCGAGGTGTCCTACGTCGGTGCCACCGAGGTGGACCTGACCAAGGAGTCGGTGCCCTACGAGGTCGGAGTGTCCCGCTACCGCGAGCTGGCGCGCGGCCAGATCGCCGGCGATTCCTACGGGATGCTCAAACTGCTGGTCTCGACCGAGGATCTGCGCCTGCTGGGCGTCCACATCTTCGGCACCAACGCCACCGAGATGGTGCACATCGGCCAGGCCGTGATGGGCTGCGGCGGCACCGTCGAATACCTCGTGGACGCGGTGTTCAACTACCCCACGTTCTCGGAGGCCTACAAGGTCGCAGCGCTGGACGTGATGAACAAGCTGCGCGCGCTGCACCAGTTCCGGTCCTGAGGCTTCTCCGCGTCGCAACGGCACCCCGCCGCGCCCCGGGGGCGTCGACCCGGTCGCATGGAATGTCACATCGAGGTGTTCGCGTTCGAACAAATGGGTGACGCCGGGCATACCGCCGTGGCGAAGATCCCCACGTGCGAGACACTGGATGTTCACGGTGCCGACGACATCACTGTTGCGGTGCACCGCGAAGAGGAGGCGAGAGATGGCTGAAAGCCCAGACGAACCCGGTCAGCAGTACCAACCCGAGCAGACCGGCATGTACGAACTCGAGTTCCCCGCTCCGCAGCTCGCCGCTGCCGACGGCCGCGGCCCGGTGCTGATCCATGCACTCGAGGGCTTCTCCGACGCCGGACGAGCGATCAAGCTGGCTGCCGAGCACCTCAAGAACACTCTCGACACCGAGTTGGTGGCGTCGTTCGCCATCGACGAGTTGCTCGACTACCGGTCCCGTCGGCCGCTGATGACGTTCAAGACCGACCACTTCACCCACTACGACGAGCCCGAGCTGAATCTCTACGCGCTGCACGACAGCGTCGGGACGCCGTTCCTGCTGCTCGCCGGCCTCGAGCCGGACCTGCGGTGGGAGCGCTTCATCACCGCCGTCCGACTGCTGACCGAGCGGCTCGGGGTGCGCCGCGTCATCGGGCTCGGCGCCATTCCGATGGCGGTGCCCCACACCCGTCCGATCACCCTGACCGCGCACTCCAACGACAAGGAGCTCATCACCGACCACCAGCCGTGGGTCGGTGAGGTGCAGGTCCCCGGCAGCGTGTCGAACCTGCTGGAGTTCCGGATGGCCCAGCACGGCCACGAGGTCGTCGGGTTCACCGTGCACATCCCGCACTACCTGGCCCAGACCGACTATCCGTCCGCCGCCGAGACGCTGCTGTCGGAGGTTGCCCGGAGCGGGTCGCTGCAGATCCCGACGGCCGCGCTCGCGCAGTCCGCTGCCGAGGTCCACGACAAGATCAACGAGCAGGTGGCGGCGAGCCCGGAGGTCGCTCAAGTGGTGGAGGCTCTTGAGCGCCAGTACGATGCGTTCGTTGCCGCTCAGGAGAACCGGTCTCTTCTGGCGCACGACGAGGATCTGCCCAGCGGTGACGAGCTCGGCGCCGAGTTCGAGCGTTTCCTCGCCCAACAGGCCGGTGATGACGACAGGAAGGACGGGGACGATCCCACTGATCGGCCCTGGCCGAAGTAGCTGCTATCCGTCCCGACGACGAAGTGGGCGATATGACCGTGACCCTCGGGTTTGTGTGATGACCGAACGCAAACCGAACCTGCGTACCGTGCGGGAACTCACTCCCACGCTGGAGTACCGGACGATCCACGGCTACCGCCGGGCATTCCGGGTCGCCGGCTCGGGTCCGGCCATCGTGCTCATCCACGGCATCGGTGACAACTCCACCACGTGGGACACTGTGCAGGCCAAGCTCGCGCAACGGTTCACTGTCATCGCGCCCGACCTACTCGGCCACGGCAAGTCCGACAAGCCGCGCGCCGACTACTCCGTGGCCGCCTACGCCAACGGACTGCGTGACCTGCTCAGCGTCCTGGACATCGACAGCGCCACGGTGGTCGGCCACTCTCTCGGCGGCGGCGTGGCCATGCAGTTCGCCTACCAGTTCCCGCAACTGGTCGACCGACTCATCCTCGTCGGGGCGGGCGGGGTCACCAAGGAAGTCAACGTGGCACTGCGGATCGCGTCGCTGCCGCTGGGCAGCGAGGCGCTCGCCCTGCTACGACTCCCCCTGGTGTTGCCCGCCTTGCAGGTCATCGGCCGGATGGGTGGTGCGCTGTTCGGGACAACCGGAGTGGGCCGCGACATCCCCGACATGCTGCGCATCCTGGCCGACCTTCCCGAACCGACGGCGTCGTCTGCGTTTGCGCGAACACTGCGCGCGGTGGTCGATTGGCGCGGCCAGGTGGTGACCATGCTCGATCGGTGTTATCTGACACAATCCGTTCCGGTGCAACTGATCTGGGGCGGCAGCGATTCGGTCATCCCGGTCAGCCATGCGGAGATGGCGCACGCGGCGATGCCGGGCTCGCAGCTGGAGATCTTCGAAGGCTCCGGGCACTTCCCGTTCCACGACGACCCGGACCGATTCGTCGAGATCGTGCAGAAGTTCATCGACTCCACCGAACCTGCGGTCTACGACCAGGATTACCTACGCGGTCTGCTGCGGGCGGGCATCCGGGAGGGCGCCATCTCAGGCCCGGTGGACACTCGGGTCGCGGTGCTGGACGCCATGGGCGCCGACGAGCGCAGCGCAACCTAGCAACCCCACCGCAGCCGTTTCTCGGCCGGCCGACGTGCCCACACGTAGCATCGGCTCATGGCCATCGACGTGACAGTGCTGCGCGTGTTCACCGACCGAGACGGCAGATTCGGCAACCCCCTGGGCGTGATGGACGCGGCCACCGTGGACCCAGCGGATCGGCAGCGCATCGCTGCCGAATTGGGTTACAGCGAAACGATATTCGTCTCTCTGCCGGAAACGGGTACCCATACCGCACATGCTCATATCCACACGCCCACCACGGAACTCCCCTTCGCCGGACACCCGACGGTGGGCGCGTCCTGGTGGCTTGACCACCGAGGCACACCGGTGAAAACCTTGCAGGTTCCCGCCGGCATCGTGCAGGTGACGTACTCCGGGGACCTGACGTCGGTCAGCGCCCGTGCCGAGTGGGCGCCGGACTTCTCGATCTACCAACTCGGCAGCGTCGACGAACTGTTCGCCGCGGACCCGGACGACTACCCCGACGAGGTCGAGCTCTACCTGTGGGCCTGGCTGGACGAACCGGCGGACACGATCAGATCGAGGATGTTCGCCCCCCACCTCGGGATTCCCGAAGATGAGGCGACCGGCGCGGCAGCGGTCCGCATCACCGAGCACCTCAGCCGTGACCTCACCATCGTGCAGGGACAGGGGTCGATCATCCAGACCACCTGGTCTGCTGAAGGGTGGGTGCAGGTGGCGGGGCGGGTAGCCGACGACGGAACGCGTCAGATCGACTGAGCGGGCTCGCCCTCGACCGGCGCCTCGCGGTGCGCACGCAACGCCTGAATCTCACGTTCGAAGTCCTCGGCCGACGAGAACGAGCGGTACACCGACGCGAACCGCAGATAGGCCACCTCGTCGAGCTCACGAAGCGGCCCGAGAATCGCCAGGCCCACTTCGTGACTGGGCACTTCCGGCGATCCGGTCGCCCGCACCGCGTCCTCGACCTGTTGGGCGAGCAGGTTGAGCGCATCGTCATCAACCTGTCGGCCCTGGCAGGACCGCCGGACACCTTTGATGACCTTGTCCCGGCTGAACGGCTCGGTGACCCCGCTGCGTTTCACCACGGCCAGAACCGCGGTCTCGACGGTCGTGAATCGTCGCCCGCACTCGGGGCACGACCGACGTCGGCGGATCGCCTGACCCTCATCGGTCTCGCGGGAATCGACCACACGCGAATCGGGGTTACGGCAGAACGGACAGTGCATCACCGCTCCTTCGCCGCACCGACAGAGAACCGCCTCGAACGTCTTCGAGCGTACCTGCGTGGCCCACGGGTAGCTCAACGCCGGGCCGATTGGCGCGTACCTCACGTCACGGTTCCTCAGAGCGCTTGGACAGCAGGGCGTTTGGCGGCTCGGCAGCCATTGTTCAGCCGACGGGCGCGATGAGCGTCTGCCCGGCGGCCAGCGACGCGGTCTGGAGTTCGTTCAGTTCACGGATCCGCTCGACGACATCTCCGACGGGCGCATCGGGCGCCACCCGCTGGGCGATGTGCTGAAGCGACTCCCCTGACTTCACCTGCACCACCGCCAGGCGGCCGGGAATCTCGGCCTCGCTACCGACCACACCGCCCAACTGTGCGACCAGCCCCAGCCACAGGGTGATCGCCCCGGCGATGAGCGCCAGAATCACGGTGGTTGCCGGGGTGATCGGACGCCGACGATGTGATGCCCGGGATACCAGCACGCCGGTGCCGCGGTAGCGGACCGCAGCGCCGCCGGGCCGCACCCTGCGCGAGGCGTCCGCCGGTCGAGTGCGCCCGCCCTCGACCACCGCGCACCGGCGTTCGACACGCCGGAAGTCGTCGTCGAACGCGGTCCAGGCCTCGCGAGTGTGGAGGATCGTCATCTGTCTGCCCTTTCGGTCCGGCTGGTTGTTCGCTCTTGTGTTCGAACGGTACTCGATCATGTGTTCGATGGATAGAACATGTGATCGAACTGTTGCGAACGCTAGAGCAACCCACCGACATGCCACCCCGGACCGACACGCGTCGAACACATGTTTGATTCTTGGTGCCGTCCGCGTTACATTCGGCCCCATGAGCGATGACAGCAGCGACACCACGGCCATCGTCGACGCACGGCGTGACCGCGAATCAGGACTCACCGACCGGCAGCGCACGATCCTCGATGTCATCCGCGCATCGGTGACAACCCGCGGATACCCGCCGAGCATCAGAGAGATCGGAGATGCGGTCGGGTTGACGTCCACGTCGTCGGTCGCACATCAACTGCGGACGCTCGAGCGCAAAGGGTTTCTCCGGCGCGACCCCAACCGCCCCCGCGCGGTGGACGTGCGCAGCCCCGAGGAGGGTGGCGCACCCATCGTGACCACGGACGTCGCCGGTTCCGACGCATTGCCGGAACCGACCTTCGTGCCCGTCCTCGGGCGCATCGCCGCCGGCGGTCCCATCCTGGCCGAGGAGGCCATCGAAGACGTGTTCCCGCTACCGCGCGAGCTCGTCGGCGAAGGGTCGCTCTTCCTGCTCAAAGTAGTCGGCGAATCGATGGTCGACGCAGCGATCTGCGACGGCGACTGGGTGGTCGTCAGACAGCAGAACGTCGCCGACAACGGCGACATCGTCGCGGCGCTGATCGACGGGGAAGCCACCGTGAAGACGTTCAAGCGAACGCGGGGCCAGGTGTGGCTGATGCCTCACAACCCCGCGTTCGACCCGATCCCCGGCAACGACGCAGCCATCCTTGGCAAGGTCGTCACCGTGATCCGCAAGATCTGACGCAATCCCGGACGCTAGTCCCCGCGCACGAATCCGTTCGTGCGTGCCATTTCCTCACTGGCAAACCAGATCTCGACGGGGGCCTCGTCGTAGTCGGCACTGTCCGGCACCCAGTACAGGCCCGACGCGGTGTCGGCCTTGATCGGATATCCCTCGGGGATTTCGTGTGGATCATCGAGAGGCAGTCGCAGAGCCGTGGCCGAGGGTGCCGGTTCGTCGAAATCGATCCTGGCGTGGCGGCCGGTGTCGGTCAACGGGTCTCGGTCGAGCGCGGCGAAAGGCTCCGGCTCGAACGCGGCGAAAGGCTCCGGTTCAGACTCGACCGGCCCCTCCTCGTCGGGTGTGGTGTCGGTCTGATCCTCTGAGCCCTCGGCGCCCTCGGAGAAGGCGATGTCGGTGGCCGTCGGGACTCGTGTCGGTGCGGTGTCCACCGAGTCCGGGTCGTCCTGCTCGAGGGCAAGGTCGTCGAACTCGTCCTCATCCGTCTCGGCTGGTGTCTCGGCCGGCACCGGCGCACCCCAGAAGCTCAGCGGAGCAGGAGGAAGCTCGTCGGACGCAGTCGGCGCCGCCGGAGACCCGGAAGACAGCGATCCCAGCCCCTCTCGTGCATAACGATCACCGAACAGGGTGTCCTCGCGACCGTCCTCGTCCTGACGGCCCGCGCCCGCCAGTGCCGGCTCGTAGCCGCGACCGTCATCGGCCGCACCACCGGCCGGCGGACCGAACAGGTCATCGTCGTCGCCCCCACGCCGGCGGTTGCGCATGACCGCGAAGGCCACCAGGCCCGCCAGCAGCAACACCGGGATGACTGCGAGCAGCCACCACCATGTCCACTGCATCCCCTCGGCGTCGGTGTTCGACGCCGGTGTGGTCGACTGCGGCGCTTGTTGTTCGGGCACCTCGAGGTCGGCCAACTGCGACGCGAGATTGGCGGGTTCGGTGCTGAACCGCTTGGTGTCCGAGTTCCACGAGATGGCTCCACCGCTGAAACGCTGGGTGATCACCCCGCCGTTGTCGGTCTGGTCTGCCACGGGCGCACCCAACTCGCCGGTGGCGCCGCCGAGCTTCTCCCACGCGGCGGCCATCGGGCCCCGGACGATCACCGCACCGTGGTCGGGTGTCCAGAAGATCACCGGCTTGTCGTCGGCGGCGAAGGCACTCATCCGGCTCGCCGGAGCGACCCCGCCGTCGACCTCGCTGGTGACCGGGAAGCCGAGGTCACCCTCCGGGCCGCCGACACTCTCGTACTTGGCCAGCACCTGACCGGTCACGACGTTCGCACCGGTCTGGGGACTGTAGAAGATCTTGCCGTTCACAAAATCCTGACCGAGGCCGTCGGCCCCGATCGGGTACGGCTCCCCTTCTGCGGCACCGAGAGGACCCAGCGGTCCTCCCGCAGCCCGGCGTGCGGCGTTGATCGCCGACACCGGATCGTCAGGAACGGTCAGATCCGTCAGCTGGCCCGCGAGGTCGGGTGGGACCGTGGTGAACGTCTTGGCCCGGGAGTCATAGGAGAGCTCACCGCCGGTGAACGCCTGGGTCACCACCGCGCCGTCGTAGGTCGGATCTTCTGCGGGCACGCCGAGCACCCCGGACGACCCGCCGAGCCTGTCCCACGCCGCGTTGATCGGCCCGCGAACCACCCGGGCACCCGTTTCGGGGGTCCAGAAGATCACCGGGTTGTCCGCCGCGTCGAACGTGCTGTTCCGGCTGTTCGGGGCACGGCCGGGCCCCTCGTCGATCTTGGGAAAGCCCAGATCGCTGTCCGCAGGGCCACCGAGTGCTTCGTACTTCTCCAGAATCGCGCCCTGCATGAACCGGGCACCCGTTGCCGGCGTGAAGAACATCTTGCCCGAGGCGAAGTTCTGCGCGAAGCCGGCACCGGCCGGATACACGTCGCCTGACTTGGGGCCCAGCGGACCGGCGTCACCGCCGTTGGCCTGCCAGGCAGCGGTGATCGCGTCGTTCGCCTCGATCTCAGGCTGCGCGGCCGCGACGGGAGCCAGCAGGAGCGCCGCAGCGACTCCCAGCACCCCGATCGTCGCGCGACCGACCACACGTAAGCGCAGCATCGGCTGCCGGATCATTCGTCCTCCCCGCGGTCGGCGACAAAGTTTCCTCCAACAGATCCTTTCGAAACCTGGCTTCGAAAAGTCCTGCGAAAGTACCGCGTGCGTTCACTTTGCGTCAGTGGACGTCGATTACCAAGGAACCTCGCCGATTCGACGGAAATAATATGAAGTCATCGACCACTGTTCGACAGCCCCGTCGACGTGCTTTGTTCAGACGCCGAGGCTCCTACCGATGATTTCCTTCATGATCTCGGATGTCCCCCCGTAGATGGTCTGCACCCGGGCATCGAGATATGCGCGCGCCACCGGATATTCGCGCATGTACCCGTAACCGCCGTGCAACTGCAGGCACCGGTCGATCAAATGGACCTGCTTCTCGGTGGAATACCACTTGGCCATGGCAGCCTGTTCGACGGTCAAGCGGTCGTCGAGGTGCAAGCGGATGTACTCGTCGACCATCATGCGGACGACGGTTGCCTCGGTGGCCAACTCGGCCAGCAGGAATCGGCTGTTCTGAAAGCTGCCGATCGGCTTTCCGAATGCCTTTCGCTCCCTGGCGTATTCGACGGTCTGGGTCAGCACCTCCTCCATCGCGGCGGCAGCCATGATGGCGATCGAGATCCGCTCCTGCGGCAGGTTCTGCATCAGGTAGACGAACCCCTGACCCTCTTCGCCGAGCAGGTTCTCTGCCGGCACCCTGACGTCGGTGAAGGACAGTTCGGCGGTGTCCTGGGCGTCCAGGCCGAGCTTGTCGAGATGGCGGCCGCGCTCGAAGCCTGCCATTCCGCGCTCGACCATCAGCAGCGAGAATCCCAGCGCGCCCTTCTCCGGGTCGGTCTGGGCCACCACGATCACCAGATCGGCGTGAATTCCGTTGGTGATGAAGGTCTTGGAGCCGTTGAGGATGTAGTGATCGCCGTCTTTGACCGCGCGCGTCTTGATCCCCTGCAGGTCGCTGCCGGTGCCGGGCTCGGTCATGGCGATAGCGCTGATCAGCTCGCCGCTGCAGAATCCCGGCAGCCAACGTTGCTTCTGCTCCTCGGTGCCCAGTCTGATCAGATACGGCGCGGTGACGTCGTTGTGCAGGCTGAAGCCCAGCCCGCTGTACCGGCCGGCGGTCACTTCCTCGGTGACGATGGTGTTGTAGCGGAAGTCCGCTACTCCGCCGCCGCCGTACTCCTCGGGCACCGCCATGCCCAGGAAGCCCTGCTTACCGGCTTCGAGCCAGACACCGCGATCGACGATCTTGTCCTTCTCCCACTCCTCGTGGAACGGCGCGACGTGCCGTTCGAGAAAGGAGCGGAAGGAGTCGCGGAACATCTCGTGTTCAGGCTCGAACAGGGTGCGCTCGTAGGCGATGACGGGTTTGGCTTCGGCCCCCATGGGCGTCCCTCCGTGGTTGGTACGGGCTGTTACCGTCAAAGTACCCCATCCAACCGGGTGGTTGGTCGAGCCACCGCCGCGTCAGCCGACCGTCATAAACTCGCCACCATGGTCTCGCCCGTCCCACCCGCTCTGACCAGCCTGACGCATTGGGGCGCGTTCACCGCGACCGTCGATTCCGGTGACGTCGCGTCGGTGACACCGCTGCCCGGCGACGCCGATCCCTCTCCTGCGCTGGGCAACCTCCCCGGCTCCGTCCGGCACCGATCGCGGGTCACCACGCCTGCGGTCCGCCGCGGCTGGCTCGAGGGCGGACCGGGCCCCAGCGATCGACGCGGCGCCGACGAGTTCGTCGCGGTGTCCTGGGACGAACTCACCGACCTGCTGGCCGATGAACTGCGCCGCGTGGTGCACACCCACGGTAACGAGGCGATCTACGGCGGTTCGTACGGTTGGGCCAGCGCCGGCCGCTTCCACCACGCTCAGAGCCAGGTACATCGATTCCTGAACTGCCTTGGCGGGTACACATTCTCGCGTCACTCCTACAGCCTGGGCGCGACCGGGGTCATCATGCCCCGGGTGGTGGGCACCCACGACGACCTGTTCAAACGGTCCACCCAGTGGGACGTCATCGTCGAACACACCGACCTGATGGTGTGTTTCGGCGGGATGGCACTGAAGAACACCGGTGTCAACCACGGCGGCACGACCGCCCACCCGGCCCGGGATGCACTGCGCCGGTTTCGGGAACGCGGCGGTCAGATCGTGTCGTTCTCCCCGCTGCGCGACGACGTCGACGGCCCGTGCGACTGGTACGCCGCGGTGCCCGGGACGGACGTGGCGATCATGCTCGCCCTGGCGCATGTTCTGGCCTCCGAATCGCTGGCGGACCGCGATTTCCTGGCGACCTACTGCGTGGGCTACGAACGCTTCGAGCGCTATCTTCTCGGAGTCGACGACGGCGTTCCGAAGTCACCGCAGTGGGCCGCGTGTATCTGCGGGTTGTCCGCTGAGGAGTTGACGGCGCTGGCACGCCGGATGGCCGCCGCACGCACGATCGTCACCGTCAGTTGGTCACTGCAGCGGACCCGGCACGGCGAACAGGCGCCGTGGATGGGGCTGACATTGGCCGCGATGCTCGGCCAGATCGGTCTTCCCGGAGGAGGATTCGGCCACGGATACGGGTCGATGAACGAGCCGGGACTGCCACCGCTGCGGTGCGGCCTGCCGCGGCTACCGCAGGGCGTCAACCCGGTCTCGTCGTTCATCCCCGTCGCCGCGGTCAGCGATATGCTGCTGCATCCCGGAGAGATGTTCGACTACAACGGAATCCGGCTCGTTTATCCCGACATCAAACTTGTCTACTGGGCCGGCGGTAACCCGTTTCACCACCATCAGAACATCCCCCGATTACGGCGGGCGCTGGGGCGCCCCGACACCGTGGTGGTTCACGAACCGTACTGGACCGCAATGGCCAAGCACGCCGACATCGTGGTGCCGTCGACCACGTTCCTGGAGCGAGAGGACTTCTCCGGGTCCAAGAACGACCCGGTGCTGATGGCGATGCCGAAAATGACCGAGCCCTATGCGCAATCGCGGGACGACTATCAGACATTCGCCGCACTGGCGCGCAACCTGGGCTTCGAGGAGGCGTTCACCGAGGGACGCACGACCCGGGAATGGCTGGCGCACCTCTACCGAACCTGGTCGACGTCACTGGATTTCGACGTTCCCACGTTCGACGACTTCTGGCGGGCCGGCCGGCTGCGGCTGCCGACTGAAGAGGGGCTGACACTGCTGGCCGACTTCCGGTCCGACCCGACGACGCACCGACTCGGCACCCCCAGTGGCCTGATCGAGATCTTCTCCGCCACCATCGACGCCTTCGGCTATGACGATTGCCGGGGTCACCCGGCATGGTTCGAACCGACCGAATGGCTCGGCGGGCCCCGCGCAGCCGACTATCCGTTGCACCTGATCGCGAATCAGCCTGCGAGCAGGCTGCACAGCCAACTCGACGGTGGCGCGGCCAGCCAGCAGTCGAAAGTCGAGGGCCGGGAACCGATCCGGATGAATCCGTCGGATGCGCAGGCGCGTGGACTGGTCGGTGGCGATGTTGTGCGGGTGTTCAATGACCGCGGGGCATGCCTGGCCGGAGTGCTGCTCGACGCCGGGGTGCGGCCTCAGGTCGTACAGTTGTCCACCGGGGCCTGGTTCGATCCGGTGGATCCGACCGACCCGGACGCCATGTGCGTCCACGGCAACCCCAATGTGCTCACCGACGATGTGGGTACCTCGTCACTGGCCCGCGGATGCACCGGCGCACACGTGCTGGTGGAGGTCGTGAAGTTCACCGGTCCACCGCCGCCGGTGCGTGCTCACGAGCCTCCGGTGATCAGGTAGCCGCGCCGTCTACGGCGTGGTGCGGGCGTGCCCGCGGGCTCCGGCGCCGCGTGAGCCGCGCCGCCGGTTTCCACCACCGGCGCCGCCGGCACCCCTGGGGGCGCCACCGCCGCGTCGATGATCGGAGCCGCGATCGTACTTCGGTCCGCCGCTCTTCACCGTCGGGGCAACAACTTTCGGGGCCTCACGCAGCGGTGCGATCTCGCCGACCAGCTCATGCACCGGAGCCGAGTCCGCGGTGACCTCCTGGGGCCGCACGGTGATACCCGCACGGCGCAGCAGTTGCTGGGTGTCCCTGCGCTGTTCGGGCAGGACAACGGTGACGACGTCGCCGTCGCTACCGGCCCGTGCGGTACGCCCCGAGCGATGCAGATACGCCTTGTGTTCCATCGGCGGGTCGACGTGGACGACCAGTTCGACACCGTCGACATGGACACCGCGAGCAGCGATGTCGGTGGCCACGAGCACTCGCGCCGTGCCACTGGTGAATGCGGCCAGGTTGCGGTCGCGCGCGGGCTGCGACAGGTTGCCGTGCAGATCCACCGACGGCACCCCGGATTCGGTCAGCTGCTTGGCGAGCTTGCGTGCCTGATGCTTGGTGCGCATGAAGAGGATCCGGCGTCCCGTGCCCGAGGCCAGGCGGTGCACCAGGTCCTTCTTCTGCTGCACTCCGCCGACGTGGAACACGTGATGGGTCATCACCGCGGGCACCTCGTCGGCCTCTTCGACCGAGTGCAGCACCGGGTCGCGCAGGAACCGCTTGACCAGCTTGTCGACCCCGTTGTCCAGGGTGGCCGAGAACAACAGTCGTTGGCCGCCGGCGGGCGTCGCCGTCAGGATCCGGGTGACGCCGGGCAGGAAACCGAGATCCGCCATGTGATCGGCCTCATCGAGCACCGTGATGGCGACGTCGTCGAGCCGGACCAGCTTCTGACGCATCAGATCCTCGAGGCGGCCGGGGCAGGCCACCACGATGTCGACGCCGCCGCGCAGAGCGCTGACCTGCCGGCTCTGCGAGACGCCTCCGAAGATGGTGGTGACACGCAGGCCCGCTGCGGCCGCGAGCGGCTCCAGCACGGCGGTGATCTGCGTCGCGAGTTCCCGCGTGGGAGCCAGGACCAGACCGGTCGGGCGGGACGGCTGACTGCGGCGCCCGGTGAGCGTCGCGACCAGCGGAAGCGAGAAGGCGAGCGTCTTGCCGCTGCCGGTCTTTCCCCGGCCGAGCACGTCGCGGCCGGCAAGCGAGTCCGGCAGGGTGGCGGATTGGATGGGGAACGGTTCGTTGATGCCGCGCTCGGTCAGCGCGCGCACCAGTGGTGCGGGGACGCCGAGGTCAGCAAAAGATTGCAGGGTCATGTGTGCCTTTCCAGCCTGTTCGGGCAGCGTGTGCCCGGGCAACCGCGACGGAGACCGTCCAGCGGGAGTGCGCACACAGTGGCGGTTTCGCCGTAGTGGGTGATCTGGCGCCGGCGTTGTCCACAGAGTGGGCGGGTGTTCCGCAGCCGACGTTCTCGTTGAGCCTACCGCACCACCGTGTGTGCGACGCACTCGCCGCGATCAGTACGTCGCGAACCCGCTCAACCCGACAGCGAGTGAAATCGGTACGCGGGCCTTGATCCTGGTGCCAGAAGCGCTGTGCTCCATGGCATCGACGCGCCCGTCGGCATGCACGCGGTTGACGAGATCGCCACGGCTGTAAGGGATAGTGACATCGATCACTACATCACGGGGGGCGATCAACTCCGCCATCCGGGAGCGCAACCGCTCCATCCCGTCGCCGGTGCGCGCGGACACGAACACCGCGTCGGGCAGCGCGCGCCGCAACTTCGCCAGCGCCAGATCTCCTGCGGCGTCGATCTTGTTGACTACCAGCAATTCCGGCGCCGCCTTGCCGTCGTGGTCGGCCACGACATCCCTCACTACCTGCCGAACCGCATTGATCTGGGCCAGCGGATTGACGTCCGACCCGTCGACGACGTGCAGCAACAGCTCGGCGTCGACGACCTCCTCGAGTGTCGACCGGAACGCCTCGACCAGCTGGGTCGGCAGGTGGCGGACGAAACCCACGGTATCGGTCAGGACGACCTCCCGGCCGTCGGCGAATTCACCACGGCGAGTGGTCGGCTCGAGCGTCGCGAACAACGCGTTCTCGACCAGCACACCGGCACCGGTCAGCGCGTTGAGCACACTGGATTTGCCGGCGTTCGTGTAGCCGACGATGGCCACCGAAGGCAGGTCGCTGCCGAGCCGCCGGCTGCGCTGGGTATCGCGCACCTGCTTCATTGCGCGAATCTCCCGGCGCAGCTTGGCCATTCGTTCACGGATCCGCCGGCGGTCGGTCTCGATCTTGGTCTCACCCGGGCCGCGGGTACCCACCCCGCCGCCGCTGCCACCTGCACCACCACCCTGCCGGGACATCGACTCGCCCCAGCCGCGCAGCCGCGGCAGCATGTACTCCATCTGAGCGAACGCCACCTGGGCCTTGCCCTCCCGACTGGTGGCGTGCTGGGCGAAGATGTCGAGGATCAGCGCGGTACGGTCGATGACCTTGACCTTGACGGCTTTCTCCAGAGCATTGAGCTGCGCGGGGCTCAGTTCGCCGTCGCAGATCACGGTGTCGGCGCCGGTGGCTTGGACGACCTCGCGCAGCTCGGCTGCCTTGCCCGAGCCGATGTAGGTCGAGGGGTCCGGCTTGTCGCGGCGCTGGACCAGGCCCTCGAGCACTTCGGAGCCTGCGGTCTCCGCAAGCGCCGCGAGCTCAGCCATGCTGGCGTCGGCGTCGGCGGCGGTGCCGTCCGTCCACACGCCGACCAGGACGACACGTTCGAGCCGCAACTGGCGGTACTCGACCTCGGTGACGTCGGCGAGTTCGGTCGACAGGCCCGCCACGCGGCGCAGTGCCACCCGGTCTTCGAGGGCGAGTTCGCCGGTGCTGGGAATGTTGGGTTCAGTCATGTACTCGGAGATGTTGCCCTCTCGGGGTGCGTCCTGCATCTGATTTACTGCGCCCGCCACCAAGCGTCGGACAGTTCGCCGTCGGCGACCAGGACCGACGGCCCCCGCAGGTAGCTCGCGGCGTCGGTGATGGTCACCGCGACCTCACCGCCGGGAACCCGGACCCGCAGGGTTCCGGTCGTACGTCCGTCGTGCTGCAGGGCGGCGAACGCGGCGGCCACCGTTCCCGTCCCACACGAGCGGGTCTCCCCCACACCACGTTCATGCACCCGCATGGTCACTGCGCCGTCGACCGGGGCGGTCAGCACTTCGACATTGACCCCCTCGGGGAACTGCGAGGCGTCGAACGAGACGGGCGCAGCGACATCGAGGGCGGCGAGGTCGGCGTCGGTGAGGGCGGCGTCAACACAGGCCAGGTGAGGATTGCCGACGTCGACTGCCACCCCGGCGAAACGGCGCCCACCGACAACGGCCGAACCGCTCCCGAATTGACTGGCCTTGCCCATCTCGACGGTGACGTCCGCGCGCAGCGCACCGGCGTCGTGCAGTTCGACCGGGCGCGGACCGGCCAGCGAGCCGACGACGAACTGACGGCGCCGTTCCAAGCCGTGCGCCCACAGGTAGTGGGCAAAAACCCGCACCCCGTTGCCGCACATCTGCGCAGGAGAACCGTCGCCGTTGCGGTAGTCCATGAACCAGTCGTCAGCGCTCACGCCTTCGGGCAGTTCCTCGAGCACACCCGCATCGCGTGCCGCGCCGGCGATGGTGACACGCAGCAGTCCGTCCGCACCGAGGCCACGCCTGCGGTCGCAGAGGGCAGCGACCGCCGCCGGCGTCAGGTCGATCGCGGCGGTCAGGTCGGGCAACAGCACGAAGTCGTTCTCCGTGCCGTGCCCCTTGGCGAACTTCACCTGCTCAGGATACGTCGCGCCACAGGCGCAGCACCCGGTCGACGTTTCCCGGGGCGGCTCCGTCGAGCCAGGTGATGCGGTGATCGCGGCGGAACCACGACCGCTGTCTACGCACATAGCGGCGCGTGCCGATGAACGTCGGCTCGTGGGCGGCCGATCCGTCTCCACCGGCATCCAGGTCGGCGATCACCTGCGCGTATCCCAGCGCCCGCGACGCCGTCACCCCGTCGCGCAGACCTCTGCCCAGCAGCGAGGTGACCTCCTCGACCAGACCGCAGGCGAACATCGTGTCGGTTCGGCGCGCCAGTCTTTCATCAAGAATCGTTGTCTCCCAATCCAACCCGATGATCGCAGTGTTCCATCGCGGTGCGCCGATCCGGGGCGCCGACGCGGCGAACGGCTGTCCGGTGAGCTCGACGACCTCCAATGCCCGCACGATGCGGCGGGCGTCGGTGGGCAGTATCGATGCCGCCGCGGCCGAGTCGACGCGGGCCAGTTCCCGGTGCAGCGCAGCCACGCCGCCCTCGGCGAGGCGCTGCTCCCACCGTGCCCGTACCTGCGGGTCGGTGGCGGGAAATGCCCATTCGTCGAGCAGTGACTGGATATAGAGCATCGATCCGCCGACCACGATCGGCACCGCTGACCGCGCGGCGATCGCCTCGACGTCCGCCGCGGCGGCCTGCTGGTAGCGGGCGACGGTGGCGGTCTCGGTGACGTCGAGGACGTCGAGCTGGTGGTGGGGCACCCCGCAGCGCTGCTGCGCCGGCAGCTTGGCGGTGCCGATGTCCATGCCGCGATACAGCTGCATCGCGTCGGCGTTCACCACCTCGACGGCGACCTCCGAGGCGAGCGCCCCGGCGATGGCCAGCGCCAACTCCGACTTGCCCGTTCCGGTCGGCCCGACGATGGCCAGCGGGCGCGGGTTGCTCACGGATGCCAGACGCCGACGAAGTAGCCGACGCCGTAGGGCGCGCCACGGTAGAGCTCCCGGGTCGTCCGCACAGGGGAATCGACCAGTCCGGCCAGCACCTGGTGGGCGACGCGGCCGACGATGCCGTCGGGCAGGCGGGTCAGCGCCGCGGTGTCACCCGCCGCCAGAGCGTCGTCCAGCGCCGCCTGCACGGGGACCGACTGCGGGTCGTAGCCTCCCGGCGCGGGCGGGGTGAGGGTGTTGGCGCCGTCGGCCACGACGAGAACCCCGACCGGCTCGTCGCTGCGCGCGATCTCCGCGCGCAGCGCCCGGCCGAACCCCACCGCGGTGTCGCACCCGTGATCGCCGCGATAGACCCGCATCTCGACGGCGGCGCCGGGCGCCGCGATTCCCCGTAGCCACCCCGCAATCAGGACGCACAGCGGCAGCCGGATCGGGGCGCTGCCTGATTCGACGGCACCGCCGGACAGCCCGACCCGCACGTCGGCGCCGTAGCCGGCGAAGGTACCCACCGATTCGGGGCCCGCGACACTGTCGGCCGACCCCACGCCGATACCGATCCACCGCGCGGGCAATGCCGTCACCGCCGACCGCGCGGCATCGCGCAGATCCGTAGTCTCGGTGGCGGCCGAGGCCGCGAGTTCGGGAACCATGACCGGCGCCGACGGCACGATCGCGATGGCGCTCAGCACGCCACCAAGGTAGCCGCCGGGTTCAGACGGGTTCGCGGGTGGCGGCTTCCCCCCGTGCCAGCGCCGCAGCCGCCGCGATCATCACGGTCACCGCGAGGACGAGGATGACCCAGCCCGCTTCGCCCGGGCGCAACGTCTCGCCGAGAACGACGACGCCGAGCGCGCACGCCACCAGCGGCTCGGTGAGCGTCATCGTCGGCAGCGAGGCCGTCAGCGCACCGGCACGGAACGACGCCTGCTGCATCGCCGTGCCCGCGATCGCGACGACGACCCATATGTAGAGCTCCGGGGTGACGAGTAGCTCCCCCACACCCGCCCAACTCGTCACGTCGAGGCGGTCCACCACAGCCTTGGTCAGCACCGCGAACAGTCCCCACAGCGTGCCCGACACCACCGCGAGCAGCACCGCGCTCGTCGGTCCCGACCACACTCTGGCTCCCAGCAGGCACAACGCCACGACGGGCCCCAGGACCGCCGCCACCTCGAGCCACGTCTCCAGCGAGGCGCGCGACTGGCCGGCGGTCGGATTGCCGACCGTGACGATGACGATCACTGCCCCGGCAAGCAGCACAGCCCAGATCCACTGCCACCGCGTGACCCGCCGGTGTGCCTGCCTCGCGCTGATCGGGAGCGCGAACAGCAGCGACGTGACCAGCACCGCCTGCACCAACAGCACCGAACCCAGACCGAGCGCTGCGGCCTGGAAGGCGAACCCGGCGGCGGCCACTCCGCTGCCCAGCCACCACTGGCGGTCCCGCAGCAGGCTCAGGAACAGCGTCAGGTGGCCGACGGGCTCGTCGGTCACCTCGTGGGCGGACCGCTGATGGATGACATCACCCACCGCGATGAAGAACGCGGCGGCGAGGGCGAGCAGAACAGCGATATCCGCTCTCGCCATCTACGACCTCCCCGGGTTTTCGACCGAGCTTAGATACCGGGCATCCCAACGCATGGGCGCAGCACCCGATGACCTGTTTCAATGGCTGCTACAGCGTTCGGTAGGTTTCGTCGGCTGACAGAACTTCCGACGCTGGGGTCAGCTACCAGGCGCCGCGTTGCGCGGCAGGTGCGCGGAGGTCCGCGCGGAGGGCACGAGGTTACCGATATGACGATCACCGATCCGGGCGGTCCCCAGGACTCCCAGCACGACGCGCCGAAGCCGAAGCCGGGCCCGCGGCCCGGACCGGGTTCCGCGCGACCGGGGCCGAGACCGGCCGCTCCCGCCAAACCGGCGACCGCCGGTGTCGCCCCGACCAGCGACCCCCATCGATTCGGGCGGGTGGACCCGGACGGCACCGTATGGCTCATCACGTCCTCCGGAGAGCGCAACATCGCCTCCTGGCAGGCCGGTGACACCGAAGCCGCCTACGAGCATTTCGGTCGGCGCTTCGACGACCTGCAGACCGAGGTGTTGCTGCTCGAACAGCGGCTGGCATCCGGAGTCGGCGACGTACGCAAGATCCGCGGTGCCGCGTCAGCCCTGGCCGAGACCTTGCCAACGGCTCACGTGCTGGGAGATATCGACTCCCTGGCCGCCCGTCTCCAGGCGATTCTCGAACATGCCGAGAGCGCCACCGCAGAGGAGAAGGCCAGGCGTGAACAGGCCCGCGCCGAGCAGGTCGCACGCAAGGAGGCCCTGGCCGCCGAGGCCGAGGAGTTGGCCGCCAACTCCGTGCAGTGGAAGGCCGCCGGCGACCGGATGCGAGCGATCCTCGACGAGTGGAAGACGATCACCGGCCTGGACCGCAAAACCGACGATGCGCTGTGGAAGCGTTATTCGGCCGCGCGCGAGACGTTCAACCGTCGCCGGGGCTCACACTTCGCCGAGCTCGACCGCGAACGGGTCGGCGCCAAGCAGGCCAAGGAGTCGCTGTGTGTGCGCGCCGAGGAACTGTGTGACTCCACCGAGTGGAGTGCGACGTCGGCGACGTTCCGCGACCTGCTGACCGAGTGGAAGGCCGCCGGCCGGGCCGCCAAGGACGTCGACGACACGCTGTGGCACCGGTTCAAGGCAGCTCAGGACAAGTTCTTCTCGGCCCGCAATGCAGCGACAGCCGAACGCGACGCGGAGTTCAAGTCCAATCTCGCCGCCAAAGAGGCCCTTCTGGCCGAGGCCGAGAAACTCGACGCCTCCGACCTCGATGCGGCACGCGCGGCGCTGCGCACCCTCGGAGACAAGTGGGACGCTATCGGCAAGGTCCCCCGTGAGCGCAGCGCTGATCTGGAGCGCCGGCTGCGTGCGGTCGAGAAGAAGATCCGCGATACGCCGTCCGGCGGGGTCGACCCCGAGGCGCAGGCGCGCGCGGACCAGTTCCGGGTCCGCGCCGAGCAGTTCGAACGTCAGGCGGAGAAGGCAGCCGCCGCCGGCCGCACCAAGGATGCCGAGCAGGCTCGGGCCAGCGCCGAGCAGTGGCGTCAGTGGGCCGACGCGGCCGCCGACGCGCTGGGCAAGAAGAGATAGCCGGCCCCGGACCGTAGAGGTCGGGTCAGGATTTCTCCGGTCCGGGCTGCTCGTCGTCGCCGAAGCTGTCGAGCACGCTCTTCTGCCGGCTTTCGGCTGCCAACCGTCGGCGATCCTCTTCGGCGGCCAGGTGCAACGCGGTGCGGGTGAGCACCACCCTGGCCCAGTTGTAGGCGAGCAGGATCACCGCCAACCACGCCAGGATCAGCCCGATTCCGGGGCCGGGGAGCGACTCCAGATCGGTCTGGCGGGACCACACCGACAGCAGCCCCAGGATCGACGCCACCGACGAGCCCGCCAGCGCGATCCACGCCAGCGCCCAGCGTCTCGTCAGCAGGGCCAGGATCGAGAAGCCGACGCTGAAGACCAACGCGAACCACGTGAAAACCCTTGACGGCAATGCGATCCCGTTACTGATCGCAGCGTCGGAGCCGACCAGCACGTCCAGTCCCCTGGCACCGCCGGTGTGCGGCAGCACGAGGGTCACCAACAGGACGAACACAAAGATCGCGATGGCAACCGCGCGAGGCCCCGGGTCGATCTCACCTGCGACGCGGCGCTCTGCTGCTTCGAGGTCACCCTTGAAGTCGTTGAACTCCGACTCTCCACGCGATTCCGGGGTCATCGGGTACACCCCACGGCTTCGGGCCGGGCTTCGGGGGCGCCCAATCCGGGCATTCCCAGACCGACACCGGTGCGGGGCTTGCGGCCCGCGGCGTGCGCGTCGCCTGCACGGGTACGCCGATGTTCGATCAGCGTGGCGTCGGCGATCAGATGATGCGGTGCGGCACCGGTCACGGTGGTGACGACGATGTCACCGGGCCGGATCTGTTCGGTTCCGCCGGGGGCGAAGTGCACCAACCGTCCGTCGCGCGCCCGGCCCGACATGCGGGCGGTGCTGGCGTCCTTGCGTCCCTCTCCTGTGGCTACCAACAATTCGACAGTCCCCCCGATCTGAGCGGCGTTCTCTTCGAGTGAGATTCGCTCCTGGAGTTCGATCAGTCTCTGATAGCGCTCGGACACAACGGCTTTGGGAATCTGACCGTCCAGGTCCGCCGCCGGGGTGCCGGGACGCTTGGAGTACTGGAACGTGAACGCGGTAGCGAACCGGGCAGCGGCGGCGACGTCCAACGTGGCCTGGAAGTCCTCTTCGGTCTCACCCGGGAAGCCGACGATGAGGTCGGTGGTTATCGCGGCGTGCGGGATCGCTGCGCGCACCCGTTCGATGATCCCGAGATATCGCTCCGCGCGGTAGGAACGCCGCATCGCGCGCAGGATGCGATCGGATCCCGACTGCAGCGGCATGTGCAGCGTCGGGCACACGTTGGGGGTCTCGGCCATCGCCTCGATCACATCGTCGGTGAACTCGGCGGGGTGCGGCGAGGTGAAGCGCACCCGTTCGAGTCCGTCGATGCTGCCGCAGGCCCGCAGCAACGTGGCGAATGCGCCACGGTCACGCGGTTGGTCGCGGTCGGCGAACGACACACCGTAGGCGTTGACGTTCTGCCCCAGCAGGGTGATCTCCAGAACACCCTGGTCGACCAGGGACCGGACCTCGGCCAGCACATCGCCGGGGCGACGATCCACCTCCTTGCCGCGGAGCGCGGGAACAATGCAGAACGTGCACGTGTTGTTGCATCCGACGGAGATCGAAACCCATGCGGCATAAGACGACTCGCGACTGGCCGGCAGTGCCGAGGGGAATTCCTGCAGCGCCTCGGCGATCTCGACCTGCGCGACACGGTTGTGGCGGGCGCGGTCGAGCAGGGCGGGCAGCGAGCCGATGTTGTGGGTGCCGAACACCACGTCGACCCAAGGGGCCTTTCGCAGCACCGTCTCGCGGTCCTTCTGCGCCAGGCAGCCGCCGACAGCGATCTGCATATCGGGCTCGGCATGCTTGCGCGGAGCCAGATGACTGAGGTTGCCGTACAGCTTGTTGTCGGCGTTCTCACGCACCGCGCAGGTGTTGAAGACGACGACGTCGGCGTCCGCACCCTCGTCGGCCCGCTGATATCCCGCCGCCTCCAGCAGTCCGGAGAGCCGCTCGGAATCGTGCACGTTCATCTGACAGCCGTAGGTCCGGACCTGGTAGGTGCGTGCGCGACGGTCGAGGGCTGCCCCGCCCGTCTGCGGCGCCACCATGGAAGTCACGGCCCCCATCCTACGGACGCGCCGAACCCATCTCAGCACGCGGTGATCTGGGCGGATTGTCGAGTTGCGGGCAGGCTGGGCGTTACCTGGGTAAGGTCACTGCCCATGGAGAGCGCCTCGGCCGTGCCGATGATCTCGATGAAGTCCGTCGACAAGCATTTCGGTGAGCTCCATGTGCTCAAGGACATCAACCTCGAAGTCGCCAGGGGGCAGGTCGTCGTCGTGCTGGGACCATCGGGTTCCGGCAAGTCGACGTTGTGTCGCACCATCAACCGCCTGGAGACGATCGACTCGGGCACCATCGCGATCGACGGTGAGGTCCTGCCGGAAGAAGGCCGCAAGCTCGCGCAGTTGCGGTCCGACGTGGGGATGGTGTTCCAGTCCTTCAATCTGTTCGCGCACAAGACAATCGTCCAGAACGTGATGCTGGCCCCGATGAAGGTCCGCAAGTCGTCCAAGACCGCGGCACGGGAGAAGGCGATGAGCCTGCTCGAGCGGGTCGGCATCGCCAACCAGGCCGACAAGTACCCGGCTCAGCTGTCGGGCGGTCAGCAGCAGCGGGTGGCGATCGCCCGTTCCCTGGCGATGGACCCGAAGGTGATGCTGTTCGACGAGCCGACCAGTGCCCTCGATCCGGAGATGATCAACGAAGTGCTCTCGGTGATGGTCGCGCTGGCGACCGAGGGCATGACGATGCTCGTGGTCACCCACGAGATGGGGTTCGCACGACGGGCCGCCAACCGCGTGGTGTTCATGTCCGACGGCGCCATCCTCGAGGACGCGGAACCGGTGGAGTTCTTCGACAACCCCAAAACCGATCGCGCGAAGGACTTTCTCGGCAAGATTCTCCACCATTGACGACCCCATCGACGTCTACTCGATGACCGCCCTGCGAAAGGAAACACCGAGAATGGCTCCCATTTCTCAGAAGTCACTGTCCAAGCGCGTCCTGGGTGCCGCGGCACTGGCGATCGCACTCCCCTTTGCCGCGGTCGCCTGCGGCGGCGGCGACAGCGGCGGTGGTGGAGGTGACGGCGACTCGATCGTCATCGGCACCAAGTTCGATCAGCCCGGCCTCGGGATGCAGAACCCCGACGGCACGATGAGCGGCTTCGACGTCGACGTGGCGACCTATGTGGCCGGCGAGCTCGGCTACACCCCGGAACAGATCGAGTGGAAGGAAGCGCCTTCGGCGCAGCGCGAGAACCTGATCCAGAACGGCCAGGTCTCCTTCATCGCGGCGACGTACTCGATCACCGATGCCCGCAAGGAGAAGGTCGCGTTCGCCGGCCCGTACCTGATCACCGGGCAGAGCCTGCTGGTGAACGCGGACAACACCGACATCACCGGAGCTGCGTCTCTGGAGAACAACAAGATCCTGTGCTCGGTGTCGGGTTCGACGCCGGCGCAGAAGATCAAGGACGAGTACGCCGGCGTGCAGCTGCAGCAGTACGACACGTACTCGGCGTGCATCGAGGCGCTCCGCAACGGCGCGGTCGACGCTGTGACCACCGACGAGGTCATCCTCGCCGGCTACGCCGCGCAGTCCCCCGGGGACTTCAAGATCGTCGGCGAGCCGTTCTCCGAGGAGCGCTACGGTATCGGCCTGAAGCTGGACGACGCGGAGATGCGCACGCAGATCAACGATGCGCTGACGAAGATGGAGGAGAGCGGCGCCTGGAAAGAGGCGTTCGACAAGAACCTCGGCCCCGCGGGCATCACCGCTCCGGCCCCGCCGCCGCTCGACAACTGAGGAATCCGGCCAGAGAACCAAGGGTTCCCCAGTGGAAGTTTTCACCGAGTACCGCGAGGAGATCTTCTCCGCGTTCTGGACGACGATCCAGCTGACGGTGTTCTCGGCGATCGGTGCACTTGTGATCGGCACGGTGCTGGCTGCGATGCGGCTGGCACCGGTGCCGATGCTCAATTGGATCGGCACGAGCTATGTCAACATCGTGCGGAACACTCCACTGACGCTGATCATCTTGTTCTGCTCGTTCGGGCTGGCGCAGACACTGGGGATCACCTTGGCCAGTCGGCAGTCGCCGACGTTCATCGCGGACAGTGGCTTTCGGCTGGCACTGCTCGGTTTGACGGTCTACACCGCCGCATTCGTGTGTGAGACCGTCCGCTCCGGCGTCAACACCGTCCCACTGGGTCAGGCCGAGGCAGCCCGGTCCCTCGGCCTGACGTTCGGGCAGAACCTGGGAGTTGTGCTGCTGCCACAGGCTTTTCGCGCGGTCATCATCCCGATGGGTTCGGTGTTGATCGCCCTGACCAAGAACACGACGATCGCGTCGGCGATCGGGGTGGCCGAGGCGGCGCTGCTGATGAAGGAGATGATCGAGAACACTGCGGCGGTGATGGTGGTCGGCTCCATCTTCGCGTTCGGATTTGTTGTCCTGACGCTGCCGCTGGGGTTGTTCTTCGGCTGGCTCGGCAAGCGGATGGCGGTGTCGAGGTGAGCGGAGCATCGGTCCTGTTCGACGCGCCCGGCCCCCGGGCGCGGGTGCGCAACCATGTGATCAGTGCGATCACCGCCGTGGTGGTGCTGCTGGTGGCGTGGGTCGTCTACTCGCGACTGAACAGCAGCGGACAGCTCACCGCGGCCAAGTGGGAGCCCTTCCTGACGCCGGATCTGTGGCGGACCTACGTCCTGCCCGGCGTGAGGGGCACGCTGACGGCTGCCGCCGTGTCGATCGTGTTCGCGCTGGCCCTGGGCTTTGTGCTGGGTGTGGGCCGGATGTCGACACACACCGGTATCCGCTGGGCTTCATCGGTGTTCGTCGAGTTCTTCCGCGCGGTGCCGGTGCTGATCATGATGATCTTCGCCTACTTCCTCTACGCGTTCTATGACGTCTTCCCGTCCCAGTACCTGGCGCTGGCCGGTGTCATCACCGGCCTGACGCTGTACAACGGCGCCGTCATCGCCGAGATCGTCCGAGCCGGGGTGAATGCGCTGCCCCGCGGACAGGGTGAGGCGTCCTCGGCTCTGGGCCTGACGTCGGGGCAGACGATGCGGGCGATCCTGCTCCCCCAGGCAGTCACGTCGATGTTGCCCGTCCTGATCTCCCAACTGGTGGTGGTCCTCAAGGACACGGCGATCGGCTATCAGATCACGTTCGTCGAGATGGTCCGACAGGGCACGGTGGTCGGTTCGTCCTACGGAAACTACATTCCGGCACTGATCGTCATCGCCTTGCTGATGATCAGCGTCAACTTCGCGCTGTCGTGGTTCGCGACATGGCTCGAGAAGCGCATGCGGAAGTCGCGGCGTGGTGGTGCCCCGCTGGACCCCGGTGCTGTGGAGACAGAGGGGGCTCCCGGCGCGAAGGTCCTCTGACCTTCGCGGTGGGATGCCCGGAACCTGACGATGACGCAGACGTTGCACGCTCTCGAGATCCTGCCCGAGTGGGCGTTGCGCGACATGGTCGACCTCATGGTGCGGCTCATCGAGGGCTGCGGCGCCATCGTGATCATGATCGGGGCGATCGTCGCGATGGTGAAGTTCGCCGTCGCGCTGGTGCAGCGCGACATCAATCAGTTCTCCGCGGTTCGCTTGTCGCTGGCCCGGTTTCTCGTGCTGGGGCTGGAGTTTCAGCTTGCCGCTGACGTCCTGCGGACGGCAATCTCACCGTCGTTCGAGGAGATCGGCAAGCTGGCGGCGATCGCCGCCATCCGCACCATCCTGAACTACTTCCTCAACCGCGAGATCGCTCAAGAGCAGCACGAGATCGAGATGGCAAAATCGCCGCGCCAGCCCTCCGGGCCGCCGCAGACGCCATGAACATCGCGGTCGGTGCGGCGTGGTGTATCGCTCTTGCCGCAATCCTGCTCGGTGTCACCGCGCTGGCCACGTTCCGCCAACCACTACTCGCGCTGCGGGTGATGGTGGACCTGTTCGTCGCGGCGGGACTGCTGCGGTTGAGCGTCGATCTCTCGTGGGCGACCATCGCCGGCACCGTGACCGTGATCGCAGTGCGACTTCTACTCACCCACAGCCTGACCTCAGACCTGATCGGGGCACGCCGACGCCGAGCAGACGCCGGCTAGGCCCTACACCTTTCGGCGCTCCCTCTCGTTGGCCATCTCCGCGGTCACGACGTCGAGAGCCATGCTCTGGCCGTAGCCGCGACGAGCCAGCATTCCGACGAGCCGACGGGCCACCTTGTTCTGCGCGTCCCTGTCGGACGCATCGCCGAGCTTTTCGCGGCGCAGCTTGTCTCGGACCAGTTGCTCGGCCCGTGCCCGTTCGGCTCCCGCATCGATGCCGGCCAGCGCGGTGGTGATCACCTCGTTGTCGACACCCTTGGTGCGAAGCTCGGAGAGCAAGGCCCGCTTGCTCTTTCCGGCGTTGGCGTGCCTGGAACGCACCCACTGCTCGGCGAAGTCACGGTCATCGATCAGCCCCACGTCGACCAGACGATCCAGCACGGCTGCGCTCACGTCGTCGGCGTAGCCGCGTTTGGCGAGCTGGCCCTCCAGCTCTGCGCGGGTCCGCGCCCGCGCGGTGAGCAGACGCAGGCACAACGCCCGCGCCTGCTCCGCACGTGTGGCCGGCTCGCCGGTCGAATCCGAGCGGCTAGAAGTCGACGGGGGCGGGAAGTGCGTCATCGATCACATCGTCGGTCAACACGGCGCCGATGCCGAGCTTCTCCTTGATCTTCTTCTCGACCTCGGCGGCGATCTCGGGGTTCTCGATCATGAAGTTGCGGGCATTCTCCTTGCCCTGACCCAGTTGCTCACCCTCGTAGGTGAACCAGGAGCCGGACTTGCGGATGAAGCCATGCTCGACACCCATGTCGATGAGCGAGCCCTCCTTGGAGATGCCCTTGCCGTAGAGAATGTCGAACTCGGCCTGCTTGAACGGCGGCGCCACCTTGTTCTTGACGATTTTGGCGCGGGTACGGTTGCCCACCGCGTCGGTACCGTCCTTGAGGGTCTCGATCCGACGCACGTCGATCCGCACCGAGGCGTAGAACTTCAAGGCCTTTCCGCCCGTGGTGGTTTCTGGAGAACCGAACATCACCCCGATCTTCTCGCGGAGCTGGTTGATGAAGATCGCCGTGGTACCCGAGTTGCTCAGCGCACCGGTGAGCTTGCGTAGCGCCTGGCTCATCAGCCGGGCCTGCAGACCGACGTGGCTGTCACCCATCTCGCCTTCGATCTCCGCCCGCGGGACCAGTGCGGCGACCGAGTCGATGACCAGGATGTCCAGCGCGCCGGACCGGATCAACATGTCGGCGATCTCCAGCGCCTGCTCACCGGTGTCCGGCTGGGACACCAGAAGGGCATCGGTGTCGACACCCAACTTCTGGGCGTAGTCCGGATCGAGTGCGTGCTCGGCGTCGATGAACGCGGCGATGCCGCCGGCGGCCTGCGCGTTGGCGACGGCGTGGAGCGCGACGGTGGTCTTGCCCGAGGACTCCGGGCCGTAGATCTCGACGACACGGCCGCGGGGCAGCCCACCGATGCCCAGGGCGACGTCGAGGGCGATCGATCCGGTGGGGATGACCGAGATCGGCGTGCGCACCTCGTCCCCGAGTCGCATCACCGAGCCCTTGCCGTGACTCTTCTCGATCTGAGCGAGAGCCAGCTCCAGAGCCTTCTCGCGGTCGGGCGCTTGCGCCATGGTGGTACCTCTTCCGGTAGTCGTTGTTGACCGGTTCTCGGTCGGTTGGCCGTGACGTTAGATCAGGGCTCCGACAAGTCACTGCGTCGAACGTCCCCCACAGTAGACGAACAGGTGTTCGATACAAGGAGACACGCCGTCGGGCTAGGTTGTCGACCATGACGACGCCACAGGATGTCCGGATTCCGTCGCACGGTGAACAGCTCGCCGCCTACGTCTACCGGCCGCAGTCCACCGACCTCGACCTGCCCTGCATCGTCATGGCCCACGGCTTCAGCGCCACCCGCGACGACGGCCTGCCCGCCTACGCCGAGGCCTTCCGTGACGCCGGCTACGTCGTCGTCCTGTTCGACTACCGGCACTTCGGCGCCTCGACGGGCGAGCCACGGCAGCTGCTCGACATCGGCCGCCAACACGAGGACTACCGCACGGTCATCGCCTGGGCGCGCCGACTCGACGGCATCGATCCGGATCGGATCGTGCTGTGGGGGTCCTCCTTCAGCGGCGGTCACGTCCTCGCCGTGGCTGCGCAGGATCCGAGATTCGCGGCGGTGATCTCCCAGGCGCCGTTCACCGACTCCGTGCCCGCACTGCGCGAGGTCCCGCTCAGGACCGCAGCGGCGCTCACCCTGGCCGGACTCCGCGATCAACTGGACGCGTGGCGCGGACGTCCACCCCGGCTGGTTCCCGTCGTCGGCACCCCGGGCACCGTTGCTGCGATGACATCACCCGGCGCCGACGCCGGCTTCAAGGCGATCGTCGGCCCGGATTCTCTGTGGCACAATACTTTTGCGGCTCGCCTGATGCTGCGGTTCCCGTTCTACCGCCCCGGGCGGAAGACATCGGAGATCCGCATGCCGCTGCTGGTCTGCGTGTGTGAGACCGATACCACCACACCGCCGGGTTCGACGATCAAGGCGGCGCACCGGGCACCGCGTGGCGAACTTCGCCGCTATCCGTACGACCACTTCGACATCTACCACGACCCACGGGTCAAGGCCGACCAGATCGACTTCCTGCGACGCGCGGTGCCGGCCGTCCTGTCGGACCACGCCTGACACCGCTCGCCGCACCGATTCGTGGACGTCGACAGGACACCGGCCTATCGTGGGCTGACCCTGCAAGAACGGTTCGACGATGCACGAAATGGCGATCACCCAGAGTCTTGTCGACACGGTGTGCGAGCACGCCGCAGGCCGGCGCGTGCACAGTGTCCAACTGCAAGTCGGCGCGCTCTGCGCGATTGTGCCCGCGGCGATGGAGTTCTGTTTCGACCTGGTGACCGAAGGGACCGTTGCCGCGGGAGCAAAGCTCGACGTCGACGTCCGACCGGGCGCCGCGCAGTGCCGCACGTGCGCTGCGCGTTTTGAGCTGAGCGACCCGATCCTGTTGTGCCCGTGTGGCAGTGCCGATGTCGAGGTGCTCGAAGGCCGGGACATGAAGATACTCTCGATGGAAGTGAGTTGAGCATGTGCGCAACCTGTGGCTGCGGCGAAGACGGTGCGGTCATCACGCTGGCCGGCCTTCACCACGACGAACACGACGACCACGGTCACGATCACGACGGTCACCGCCATGCCGACCACCCACACGAGCACGAGCACGAGCACCCGCACGAGCACACTCACACCACGACGGTCACCCTGGAGCAGAAGGTCCTCGCGAAGAACGACCTGATCGCCGACGAGAACCGCAGGTGGCTGGCCGAGCGCGACATCCTGGCGCTGAACATGACGAGTTCGCCGGGCGCCGGGAAGACCACGCTCCTCGAACGCACCATTCGCGACCTGGCGGGACAACGGCCGATCGTGGTCATCGAAGGAGATCAAGAGACCCTGCTCGACGCGAATCGCATCCGGGACGCCGGCGCCCGTGCCGTACAGATCAACACCGGCGCGGGCTGCCATCTCGACGCCGAGATGGTGCGCCGTGCCCTCGAGACGCTCGATCCCGAACCGGGATCGCTGCTGTTCATCGAGAACGTCGGCAATCTGGTCTGTCCGGCCATGTTCGACCTCGGGGAGCACAGCAAAGTCGTGGTGATCTCGGTGACCGAGGGCGCCGACAAGCCACTGAAGTACCCCCACATGTTTGCCGCGGCGGGACTGGTCGTCGTCAACAAGACCGACCTGTTGCCCTACGTGGACTTCGACCTCGGCGCGTGCACCGCTTGGGCACGGTCGATCAACGCTGACGTCACCATCCTGCCGCTGTCGGCGTCCACGGGTGATGGCGTCTCCGATTGGTACGACTGGTTCGGATGTCTGGCAGGACAGCCGAGGAGTTGCTAGATGTCGCGAAATCCGTTGACAAGTCAAGGTTGCCGGAGTAGACCTCAAAGTTAGCGCCGCGCAAGTGGGCCGACGGTCGACTCCATTGGCGCAGGGCTCTCCAGCCCAGAGCCCGGAAAGCTGTGACCATGCCGACAGAGGCGGCAGTCAAAGCAGAAGAGGCCTTGATCCACGTGCTGTGGATCAATGCCGGATTGAGTTGTGACGGCGACTCCGTGGCGTTGACTGCCGCCACACAACCGAGCATCGAGGAGATCGCCCTGGGCGCTCTTCCCGGTCTTCCCAAGATCGCCGTGCATTGGCCACTCATCGATTTCGAGTGCGGGCCCAATGGAGGTGCCGACGACTTCCTCGAATGGTTCTTCAAAGCAGACAGAGGCGAACTGGAACCGTTCGTGTTGGTCGTCGAGGGGTCCATCCCCAACGAACAACTCCACGACGATGGGTACTGGTGCGGTTTCGGAAACGACCCCGCAACCGGGCAGCCGATGACCACCAGCGAGTGGCTCGACCGGCTCGCACCCAAGGCGACTGCGATCGTGGCGGTCGGTACCTGCGCCACGTATGGCGGAATCCATGCGATGGCGGGTAATCCAACCGGCGCCATGGGCGTTCCGGACTACCTCGGATGGGAGTGGAAGAGCAAGGCCGGCATCCCGATCGTCTGCGTACCGGGATGCCCGGCGCATCCGGACAACATGGCCGAGACCCTGACCTACCTGCTCTACATGGCGACCGACCAGGCACCGATGATTCCGCTGGACGACGCACTACGGCCACAGTGGTTGTTCGGCCAGACCGTTCACGAGGGGTGCGACCGGGCCGGTTACTACGAGCAGGGTGACTTCGCCACCGAGTACGGCTCACCGAAATGCATTGTGAAGCTTGGTTGCTGGGGTCCGGTCGTCAAGTGCAATGTGCCCAAACGCGGCTGGATCAACGGCATCGGCGGTTGCCCGAACGTGGGCGGCATCTGCATCGGCTGCACCATGCCCGGGTTCCCGGACAAGTTCATGCCGTTCATGGACGAACCGCCGGGCGGCAAGGTCTCCACCGCCGCCTCCGGCCTGTACGGCTCCGTCATCCGCAGCCTGCGCCACGTCACCGGAAAGACCGTTGACAAGGAGCCCAGGTGGCGGCATCCCGGGCGCACACTCGAAACCGGAGCGACCCGTACCTGGTAGGTGCCGGCTACTCCGTGCGCTCCGCGACTCCTCCGGGTGTCGAAAGATTCTCCGGTGCAGCGCCTCTAGACGAAAGAAGTTGAATTCGATGTCGACAACGATCATTCCCGAGCCGTCCCACGTGAAGCGCGATCCCGGACAACTGGTGGAGATGGCATGGGATCCCATCACCCGGATCGTGGGCAGCCTGGGCATCTACACCAAGATCGATTTCGAGAATCGCGAAGTCGTCGAGTGTCACAGCACCTCGTCGATCTTCCGCGGCTACTCCATCTTCATGAAGGGCAAGGATCCCCGCGACGCCCACTTCATCACCAGCCGCATCTGCGGGATCTGCGGCGACAACCACGCCACCTGCTCGTGTTACGCCCAGAACATGGCATACGGCGTGCAGCCGCCGCACATCGCCGAGTGGATCGTCAACCTCGGCGAAGCCGCAGAATACATGTTCGACCACAACATCTTTCAGGAGAACCTGGTCGGGGTCGACTACTGCGAGAAGATGGTCTCCGAGACGAACCCGAGTGTGCTGGCCAAGGCGGAGAACACCCAGGCGGCGCACGCCGGCGAGCACGGGTACCGGACCATCGCCGATATCATGCGCGCGCTCAACCCGTTCACCGGCGACTTCTACCGTGAGGCGTTGCAGGTCAGCCGGTGGACACGAGAGATGTTCTGCCTCATGGAAGGAAGGCACGTCCATCCCTCGACTCTCTACCCGGGCGGGGTGGGCACCACGGCGACGATCCAGTTGATGACCGACTACATGACCCGGCTGATGCGCTACGTCGAGTTCATGAAGAAGGTCGTGCCCATGCACGACGACCTCTTCGACTTCTTCTACGACGCGCTTCCCGGTTATGACCAGGTGGGTCTGCGACGCACGCTGCTGGGGTGCTGGGGGTCGTTCCAGGACCCCGAGCACTGCAACTTCGCCTACAAGGACATGGAGAACTGGGGCCGCAAGATGTTCGTCACCCCGGGCGTGGTGGTCGACGGCAAGCTCGTCACCACGTCGCTGGTGGACATCAACCTCGGTATCCGGATTCTTTTGGGCAGTTCGTACTACGACGACTGGAAAGACCAGGAGATGTTCGTCAAGACCGATCCACTCGGGAACCCGGTGGATCGGCGGCACCCCTGGAACCAGCACACCAACCCCAAGCCGCAGAAGCGCGACTTCGACGACAACTACAGCTGGGTGATGTCGCCGCGCTGGTTCGACGGTACGGACCATCTGGCGCTCGACACCGGTGGCGGACCGCTGGCGCGGCTGTGGTCCACCGCGCTCGCCGGCCTCGTCGACATCGGCTACGTGCGCTCGACCGGTCACAGCGTGCAGATCAACCTGCCGAAGACCGCGCTGAAGGGACCGGTCGAATTCGAGTGGAAGATTCCCCAGTACGGGAGCAACACCATCGAGCGCAACCGGGCCCGCACCTATTTCCAGGCCTACGCCGCGGCCTGCGCGCTGCACTTCGCCGAGAAGGCGCTGGCGGAGATCCGGGCCGGCCGCACGAAGACCTGGGAGAAATTCGAGGTGCCCGACGAGGGCATCGGGTGCGGGTTCACCGAGGCGGTGCGCGGAGTCCTGTCGCACCACATGGTGATCCGTGACGGCAAGATCGCGAACTACCACCCGTACCCACCGACGCCGTGGAATGCGAACCCACGCGACAGTTACGGCACGCCGGGCCCTTACGAGGACGCAGTCCAGGGCCAGCCCATCTTCGAGGAGAACAGCAGGGAGAACTTCAAGGGCATCGACATCATGCGGACGGTCCGCAGTTTCGACCCCTGCCTGCCGTGCGGGGTGCACATGTATCTGGGCGAGGGCAAGAGCCTGGATCTGCTGCACTCCCCCACTCAGTCGGTCACCGGGGAATAGCGGATGGGCCCGTCTGGATCGTCACACCCGGACGAATCCGCGGCGGATGCGCAATGGCGCACGGCGGGCGATCGGATACAGGCGCTGCTCGACGCGACATCGTCGGGCGGCGCCGTCGCGCGCGAACGCGCCGAGCAACTGGTACGCGAAATCACCGATCTCTACGGCGCCGGGCTGGAAAGGCTGTTGGGGCTCGCGGTTCGGGCGAGCCCCGCGATAGCCGACGAACTCGTTGCCGACGACCTGATCGCCAGTCTGCTTCTCGTGCACGGCCTGCACCCGCATCCCGTGGAACGCCGCATCACCGACGCGCTGGACTCCGTGAGGCCCTACCTCGGGTCGCACGGCGGCGACGTGCACTTGCTCAGTGTCGAGGGAGAGCCAGGGAACTTCGCCGTGCGCCTGCGGTTCTCCGGCAGCTGCAAGAGCTGCCCTTCGTCGGCGGTCACCTTGGAACTGGCGGTCGAGGACGCGGTGCGGGCCGCAGCGCCCGAGATCTCGTCCATTGAAGTCGTCCCGCACGAGGAGGATCCCACGGCCGCGGTGATTCCGGCCGCCTCGCTGCTGGATCATGTGCACGCGGTTCGGCATGTACCCGCCGTGTGGCATCCGGTCCCCGCCCTGGCCGAGCTGGTCCCCGGTGAAGTCGGCGGTTTCCACGTGGCCGGGATGACGGTGCTCGCCTGCCGTGTGGGCGATGACGTGTACGCCTACCGGGACCGCTGCGCCGGTTGCCGCGAGTCGCTCGCAGGCGCGGTCCTGCACCGCCGGCTGGCCTCGGCCGATGTGGTGTTGCGGTGCCCCCGCTGCCACGCGCACTTCGACGTCGTGCACGCCGGGGCGTCGGCCGACGAAATCACCGGGAGTGCCCAGCACCTGGACCCGATTCCGGTGCTACTGCGTGACGGCGTGCTGTCGATGGCACTCCCGAGCGCGTCGGCGGAGAGTGTGGCCTGATGACCTCCGGGAGCGCCTACGACGTCCTGGCCCGCATCCGCGCCAACCGGGCGGCACCGCGCCCGGCTGGGGAATCCTGCGAGATGTGCGCCGAACAGATCGCCGACGACCACCGGCATGTGGTCAACGTCGAGGGCCGCCAACTGATGTGCGTCTGCCGTGGCTGCTATCTGCTGTTCACCGACCGGCAAGCCACCCTGCGGTATCGCGCAGTGCCGGACCGCTACCTGGCGTTCCCGGGTTTCGCGCTCGACCGCCGCCGGTGGGAGGCCCTGCAGATTCCGGTCGGACTCGCCTTCTTCTTCCGCAACTCCCACCTCGACCGGACGGTCGCCTTCTATCCCGGCCCCGCAGGGGCCACCGAATCTGAACTGGATCTGGAGTCCTGGAACGACCTTCGCGCTGCCGACCCCCGGGTCGACACCCTGGCCGAAGACACCGAGGCTCTGCTGGTGCGGGTCCCCGACCAGCAGGACGCGCCGCCCGTCTGCCATCTCCTGCCCATCGACGCCTGCTATGAGTTCGTCGGCCGGCTCCGGCTGCTGTGGCGCGGCTTCGACGGCGGGCAGGACGCGCGCCGGTACATGGACGACTTCTTCCAGACCGTCGCCGACCGGAGCAAGGTGATGGTCCGATGACCGGGCCGGCGACCTCGGTGACGTTCGCAGTGCTGGGAGTGGCGCCCGAACCGTACGCGGTGACCCCGGTCCTGACGGCAAGGGTCGGCATCGCCGCAGTCGGCGACGACCCGATCCACGCGATCGCGCTGCGCTGCCAGGTGCGGATCGACCCGATTCGGCGCACCTACTCCGACGCGGAGGCCGCGGGCCTGACCGACCTGTTCGGCACGCGGGAGCGCTGGGCCACCACGCAGCACACCTTCCTCTGGCAGCACACGACCGCCATGGTGCAGGGATTCACCGGAGTCACCCAGATAGGAATGCCGCTGGAGTGCACGTACGACTTCGAGGTGTCGTCGGCGAAGTATCTGCACGCCCTGCGCGATGGCACCGTTGCGTTGCAGTTCCTCTTCAGCGGAACGGTTTTTGTGCAGGGCACCCGTGGCTTCTCCGTCCAGCAGGTGCCGTGGGACCGAGAGGACCGCTACGACATGCCGGTGTCGGTGTGGCGCGACCTGATGCAGCAGCACTTCCCGAACACCGGCTGGCTACGGCTGGACCGCAGTACCGTCGACGCGCTCGCCCACTACAGGTCGACCCACGGGCTGCTGTCGCAGGACGAGGCCATCATGTCGCTGCTCGCCCGGTCGAGCGAGGACGTGCAATGACGAATTGGGACCGGGCCCGCGCGGTCGCCGACGCCGTCCTCTACGAGGGCTATCTGCTCTACCCCTACCGCGCGACGTCGGCGAAGAACCAGTCCCGCTGGCAGTTCGGGGTGCTCGGTCCGCAGGATGCCGAACAGCGTGGCATCGGCGAGAACGACGGCCTCTGGGCGGACGTGCTGGTGCGACCGGGCGATACGGCGGCGCTGTCTGTTGTGGTCCGTTTCCTGCAGCTGCAGCATCGGGCGGTCGAACGGGCCACCGGCGATGGTCGTTTCGAGCCGGTCGGTGAAATCGTCAGCGGTGACCGATCGTGGCTCACGTGGGACGAAGCCGTCGAACACGAGATCCCGTTCGGTCCCTTCAGCGTCGCCGCACTGGCTGACACGCCGAGACTCCCGCTGGCGGTACCGCGTACCGAAGAGATCGAGACCATCGACGGCGGGCGACTGCTGAGGACCAGGCGCGAACTCCGCGCCGAGGTGACGCTGTCGGCCGAACCCGACGACGGGCTGATCCGGGTGCGTATGGCGGTGCGCAATATCTCCCCACCCGCAGACGACAAGGACGACGCGATCGCGATGTCCCTGATCGGCACCCATGTGCTCACCGAAGTGCACGGTGGACAATTCGTCTCGCTACTCGAACCCCCACCCGAGGCCATCGACGCGGTGTCACGGTGCCGACGCCACCGCTGCTTCCCGGTGCTGGCCGGACCTGCTGATGCCACCGACCTGATGCTGATCTCGCCGATCATCCTGTACGACCATCCCGAGATCGCGGAACAGAGCGACGGCGCGCTCTTCGACTCGTGCGAGATCGACGAGATACTCACGCTGCGGATCATGACGATGACCGATGAGGAGAAGGCCCAGGCCCGCGCCACCGATCCGCTGGCAGCCCAGATCATCGACCGGTGCGACACGATGTCGGCCGAGGCCCTGCTCAACCTGCACGGTGTGCTGCGCGATCCGCATGCCCACGTTGCCGATCCGGGGCTGATCCCCGAAATCCCCGACGGCGTCGACTGGTGGGACCCGATGGCGGACAACGCCGTCAACCCCGGGGTGGACGCCGTGCTGGTGAACGGAATCCGGGTGAGCGCAGGCACCCGTGTTCGGCTGCGGCCCACCCGGCGCGCCGACGCGCAGGATCTGTTCTACAGGGACCGCGTCGCGCGGGTGACGGCGGTGCACGAGACCGTCGACGGAGAAACTCACGTCGGCGTGGTGATCGAGGACGACCCGGCTGCCGACCTGCACGAGTGGTACGGCCGCTACCTGTACTTCGCACCTGACGAAGTGGAACCTCTCGAAACGCAGGATCTCAGCCCGGAAAGGAGTTCGAGATGGAGGTAGTCGGCTGGATCGCCACGGGAGTTGTGGCAGTGGTCGTCGTGGTGGCCGTGATGGTTGGTGTGCGGTCGGTACCGGATGCCAAGCGTTATCTGAAGATGCGCCGGATGTAGCAGCGAGGCAGACATCAAGCCCACCACGCTGGTAGCCGGTATCGGCAACATCTTCCTCGGCGACGACGGTTTCGGACCCGAGGTGTTGCGCCATGTCGCGCCACTCCTCAGCGACCCGGCAGTGCGTGCAACCGATTACGGTATCCGGGGCATGCACCTGGCGTACGACCTGCTCGACGGGTACGACGCGCTGGTGCTCGTCGATGCGATACCGGATCGCGGTACACCCGGCGCCGTGCACGTCTTCGAGGCCGATCATGGGAGCCTCTCGGCGGCAACCGGTCTCGATGCCCATGCGATGGATCCAGCAGCAGTGTTCGCAAGCCTCAACGCACTCGGCGGCAGCCCGCCCTACACCGTGGTGATCGGTTGCGAAGTGGTCTGTATCGAGGAGCACATCGGCCTTTCCGACGCCGTTGCATCCGCAGTTCCCGCCGCGGTCCGCGAGGTCATGAACGTGGTGGCTGGGCTGTCGGCACGCACCACGGCACGGGAGGGCTGAGCGATGTGCCTGGGGATTCCCGGACGGGTCCTGCACCTGCTCGACGGTTACGGCGGTCAACTCGCCCTCGTCGACGTCGCAGGTGAGGCGCGCAAGGTCAACATCGGCATGCTGCCCGGGGAGACATTCGAGGCAGGCGACTGGGTTGTCATCCACATGGGCTTCGTCGTGGAGAAGACCGACGAAGCGGGGGCGGATGCTGCGTTGGCCGGCCTGAAGTTGATGGGCAGCGGGGACTCGCCGTGACGGGCCGATGCCGGCGGCGGATCGGCGTGAGCGGTGTGGTCCAGGGTGTCGGATTCCGGCCCTTCGTGTACACCACCGCCGCGGCGGCCGGCCTGTCCGGCACGGTGCGCAACGACAGTTCCGGTGCCGTGATCGAGGTCGAGGGCGATCCAGACGATGTCGACGGTTTTCTCGACCTGCTGCGTGCTGACCCGCCCCCGCTGGCAGTCATCGAAGCTGTTGATGTCCAGAACATTCCGACTATCGGCGGCACCGGCTTCCGGATCGAGGACACGTCCCGTTCGGGCGGCGGTCGCACCCTCGTCTCCCCCGATGTGGCGATGTGCGCGGATTGCCGGGCGGAACAGCACGACCCGTCGAACCGTCGATACCGGCACGCCTTCGTCAACTGCACGAACTGCGGTCCGCGCTTCACGCTCATCGCCGGGGTGCCCTACGACCGCGCCAACACCACCATGGCCGGCTTCCCGATGTGCGCGGACTGCGCGGCGGAGTACACCGATCCGACCGACCGCCGGTTCCACGCCCAACCGGTGTGCTGCCCGAACTGCGGCCCGCGCCTGTCCTACAGAGACCGACGGCACCGACGCACGGACGGCGAGGACGGCCTGCGACGCGCCCGGCGATTGCTGCGGGACGGCGGCATCCTGGCGGTCAAGGGGATCGGGGGCTACCACCTGGCATGCGACGCCGCGAACGACATTGCGGTGTCTGAGCTGCGCCGCCGTAAACAGCGCGGAGACAAGCCCTTTGCCGTGATGGTTGCGGATCTGCCGGCGGCGCGCACGCTGTGTGTCTTCGACGGGGCCGCGCAGCGACTGTTGTCGGGTACGCAGCGACCGATCGTACTGGCAGTCCGGTCACCGGACGCCCCGGTCGCCGACTCGGTGGCGCCACACAATCCTGATCTGGGCGTGATGCTGGCCTACGCCCCGCTGCACACACTGCTGTTCGGGCTTCCCGGTGACGAACCGGGGCCCGCCACCTTGGTGATGACATCCGGAAACCGCGGTGGTGAACCGATCTGCTATCGCGATGATGATGCGGCAGAACGCCTTTCGGATCTGGCCGACGGTTGGCTGCTGCACGATCGGCCGATCCTGGTGCCGTGCGACGACTCGGTGGTACGGGTGGTGAGCGGCGTCGAACTGCCGATCCGGCGCTCGCGCGGGTATGCACCCCTGCCGATCGCGCTGCCGGTGTCCGTGCCCCCGACACTCGCGGTCGGCGCGGATCTGAAGAACACCATGGGGCTCGCCGAGGGCCGGTATGCGTGGCTGAGCCAGCACATCGGCGACATGGACGACCTCGCCACCCTGTCTGCGTTCGGCGCGGCGACAGCCCACCTCGGTGCGCTGACAGGAGTGCGACCGGAGATCCTGGTCGCCGACGCGCATCCCCGATACCGGTCCACTTCCTGGGCGCACCGCCACGCCGATGGCCGGCCGGTGCGCACCGTTCAACACCACCACGCCCACATCGCGGCGGTGATGGCCGAACACGGTCTGGACGGTTCCGGGCAGGTGCTCGGCTTCGCGTTCGACGGCACCGGTTACGGGACCGACGGCGCGGTCTGGGGCGGTGAGGTCCTGCTCGCCGACTACAAGGGCTTCCAACGGATCGCGCACATGAAATACGTTCCCCTGCCGGGCGGGGACGTGAGTGTGCTCCGACCCTACCGCATGGCCATGGCACACCTGTGGGCCGCCGGTGTGCCGTGGGCCGACGACCTGCCACCTGTTCGTGCCTGCCCGCCGGACGAGACCGCCGTACTGCTGCATCAACTCGAGACCGGGTTGGGCTGTGCCCCGACCTCCAGCATGGGCAGGCTGTTCGATGCGGTGGCCGCGCTGGCCGGGGTCCGCCAGGTGGTGGACTACGAAGCACAGGCGGCCATCGAACTGGAAGGCCTGTCGCGAGGCGCGGATCCGGGCGGGCTGCAGTACCGCTTCCTTATCGACTTCGCACCCGGCGCCACCGCGCTGATCGATCCCGCACCGCTCCTGAACGCCGTCGTCGACGATGTGCGCACCGGAGTTTCCTGCGGCGTGATCGGCGCCCGGTTCCACGCCGCCGTCGCCCGGTTGATCGTCTCTCTCACCGCAGAGTTCGCGACCGAAGGCGCGACGGTCGCCTTGTCGGGCGGCGTGTTCCAGAACGCCTTGCTCCTGGAGAACTCGATCACAGCTCTGCGCGACAACGGTTTCGAGGTCATCACCCATCGTCGGGTACCGCCCAACGATGGCGGCATCGCGCTGGGACAGATCATGGTCGGAACCTCGGGGTAGCAGAAAGGAGAACGTCTCATGTGCCTGGCCGTACCGGGAAAGATTCTGCGGTTGGTGGACCGCGACGGCACGCTGATGTCGGTTGTCGACTTCGGCGGCGTCCAAAAGGACGTCTGCCTGGAGTACATACCCGACGCCCGGGTGGGCGAATACGTGGTGGTCCATGTCGGGTTCGCGATTCAGCGTCTCGACGAGGAATCCGCGATCCAGACTCTGGCCGAGTTCGAGCGTCTCGGGGTGCTCCGGGAGGAATTCGGCGACGGGTTCGACCTGGCCGCGCAGCAGGCGGGCCTGACCAATCCTGAGGTGACGCGATGAAGTATCTGGACGAGTTCAGCGATCCTGAACTGGCGGGAAAGCTACTCGATCAAATCCGGGCGGCGACCAGTAGGCGGTGGGCCATCATGGAAGTCTGTGGTGGACAAACCCATTCGATCATCCGGCATGGCATCGACCAGCTGCTGCCCGATGAGATCGAGATGATTCACGGCCCGGGCTGCCCGGTGTGCGTGACGCCGTTGGAGATCATCGACAAAGCGCTGGAAATCGCGTCCCGGCCCGACGTGATCTTCTGTTCGTTCGGTGACATGCTGCGGGTTCCGGGCAGCGGCAAGGACCTGTTCCGGATCAAGAGCGAGGGCGGCGACGTGCGGGTGGTCTATTCACCGCTGGATGCACTCACCATCGCCAAGGACAATCCCGGCAAGCAGGTGGTGTTCTTCGGGATCGGTTTCGAGACCACCGCCCCCGCCAACGCGATGACGGTGTATCAAGCCAAACGTCTTGGCATCAGGAACTTCTCGCTTCTGGTATCGCACGTGCTCGTCCCGCCCGCCATCGCGGCGATCATGGAGTCTCCGACCTGCCGGGTGCAGGCGTTCCTGGCCGCAGGCCATGTCTGCTCTGTGATGGGTACCGCCGAATACCCGCCTTTGTGCGACAGATATGCCGTTCCGATCGTGGTCACCGGCTTCGAGCCACTGGACATCCTCGAGGGTATCCGGCGCACCGTGCTGCAACTGGAGTCCGGGCGACATGAGATGGAGAACGCGTACCCACGTGCGGTGCGGGCCGAAGGCAACGCCCCTGCAAAGGCGATGCTGCTCGATGTGTTCGACGTGACGGACCGGGCCTGGCGCGGCATCGGGGTGATCCCGTCGAGCGGCTGGCGGCTGTCCGCGGAGTACCGCGACTTCGACGCCGAGCACCGGTTCGCGGTCACCGACATCCACACCGAGGAGTCGGCGGTGTGCCGGTCGGGCGAGGTGCTGCAGGGCCTGATCAAGCCGCACGAATGTTCGGCGTTCGGCACATCGTGCACACCGCGGAACCCGTTGGGCGCCACCATGGTCTCGTCCGAGGGCGCGTGCGCGGCCTACTACCTGTACCGCCGGCTGGAGGTGACGCATGCCTGAGACTTCCGGACCGACGGCGATCGACATCGAAGCGTGGGTGTGCCCCGCACCTCTGCGGGATGCGCCCAACATCCTGATGGGACACGGCGGCGGCGGGGCGATGTCCGCCGAGCTGATCGAGCACCTGTTCCTGCCGGCATTCGGTTCGGCGGCGGACGCCGCGATGGGCGACTCCGCGGTACTGCGGGTCGGCTCCGAGAGGTTGGCCTTCTCCACCGACTCGTATGTGGTCAAGCCGTTGTTCTTCCCCGGCGGCAGCATCGGCGATCTGGCGGTGAACGGCACGGTCAACGACCTGGCAATGGCCGGAGCTCAGCCGATGGCGCTGTCCACCGCGTTCATCCTCGAGGAGGGCACGGCACTGGCCGAACTCGCGCGGGTCGCGCACGCGGTGGGGACCGCGGCGCTGGCGGCCGGGGTGAGGTTGGTGACCGGTGACACCAAGGTGGTCGACTCCGGGCACGGTGACGGCGTCTACATCAACACCGCGGGCATCGGCCTGGTCGACCAGCGCGCCGACATCCGCCCCGAGCGGGCTCGCCCCGGTGATGTGGTGATCGTCAGCGGCGATATCGGCGTGCACGGGGTGGCCGTGATGAGCTGCCGCGAGGGTCTCGAGTTCAGCACCGCCGTCGCCAGCGACAGCGCACCGTTGCACGGTCTGGTGGCGGCGATGATCAACACCGGCGCCGACATCCACACCTTGCGCGACCCCACCAGGGGCGGCGTCGGGGCGACGCTGAACGAGATCGCCAAAGCCGCCGGTGTGGGAATCTCGTTGATCGAGCGGTCCATTCCCATTCCCGGCGATGTTCGCGACGCCTGCGGACTGTTGGGCCTCGATCCGCTCTATGTCGCCAACGAAGGCAAGCTGATCGCCTTCGTCGCACCCGAAGACGCCGACCGGGTGCTCGCCGCGATGCACGCCCACCCCCACGGCGGCGGCGCCGCGATCATCGGTGATTGTGGTGCCGAACACCCGGGGATGGTGGTGGCGCGTACCGCACTCGGCGGCACCCGGGTTGTCGACCTGCCCATCGGCGAACAACTTCCACGGATCTGCTGAATGGCGGCGACGGGCGGCCGTGCCCATCCTGGACACGCACTGTTTGCCAGGTACGCCTACCCGCCCAACGAACTCGGGTACTGCGGCCCGCCCGGCACCGGGAACCTGCCCGGCCGGGATGTAACGGAGCTGGCCGACTATGCCCGCGAGTTCGACGGCGCATGGCCCTACCTCCGCGCCATCGCCGATGCGGCCGGCCGGCCGGATCCCCTCGACGAACAGGTCGTACGCAGCTACTGGGTGGGCGGGCAGCTGCTGGATCACGTCGATCCCTCGGCGCTGCTGGCCCGACTCCGGGATGCGTTCAGTCGCCAGGTGACGGGCCTGCTCGCCGAGGTCGCGCCTGACAACGCCGTGGCCAATCACAGCTTTCACGTCTTCGTGGTGTACCCGTGGGCGCGTTTTCTGGATCGCGACCCCACCACGCCGTTGAAGGTCATGCAGGACTGCAGGATTCGCTGGGGTCTCGTTGACGAGGTCCGCGACGATCACGCCGTGATCATTTCGCGGCCGCTGACTTTCCAATCCGGTGCGCTCGGCCTAGGTCCGCCGGCCGCCGAGCAGGTGCGGTGGCGCAGGAACGGAGCGTCGTTGGCGCCCGCGCCGAAGCGTGGGCAGATGGTGGCTGCGCACTGGGACTGGATCTGCGGACCGTTGACCGCCGCAGAGGTCACCGACCTCGAAGCGGCGACCCAACGGACTCTGACACTGGTCAACGTCGCGCTGCCGAGCCTGGACAGCAGTGTGTGACATTTTCACCACTGATCGCGTGGGACCTCGAAGTCCGCGCACAGCGCCCGCCACACCTCGCGGGGATCCACCCCGTCCTCGATGGCCTGGGCCCCGGTGCGACCACCCAGGCTTGTCAGCACGTGGTCGACCAACATCGACGACGCCCGAATCGCACCGAACTGGCGCTCCACGAGCTCAGAGAATTCCGTCAGCCGCACAGGCCCAACTTACGCCGACGGGTCGAGTGCGTCGTGGCACACCCGTACCGGATCGGCGACCTCCGCGGCACCGGCACCGGCCCGCCTCGCGGCCTCCCGATAGCGTGGTGTGCCCAGCACTTCCCGGGTGGCCGCCGCGAGCGCGTCGGGGGTGAGCGGCCTGATGAGCTGCGCACTCCCCTGCCGCACAACACGATTGGCGATCTCCCATTGATCGCCGCCGCCGGGGACGATGACCATCGGCACGCCGGCGAGCAGTGATTTTGCGACGGTTCCGTGGCCGCCACCGCAGATCAGCAGATCCGCGCGGGACAGCAGTTCGTCCTGCCGTCCGAGCCCGACCACCGCCCATGGCGGGATCTGCCCTTCCGGTCCTTCCAGCCGCGACACCACCACGCGCGCGCCCTTCGGCAGCACGTCGCCGGGCACGAGCGTCTCCAGTGCGAGTTCGGTGAGCCCACTGGCCCCGGTGTTGGCGGTCGACGGCGCCACCACCACGACGGGACCGTCCCCGGGCGGCAGCTGCCACACCGCTGTCGTCGGCTCGAAATGCAGCGGGCCCACCACGACGGCCTCGGCGGGCCAGTCAGGTCGGGACACCTCCAGGGCGGGCAGCGTCGCGATGAGGCGACGCAGCGGGCCCGGATCGACGGCGGGAAGGCCGATCCCGACACGCGCCTCGGACCGCTGGCGCAGACCGGCACGCCAGGAACGCGCACTGAGAGCCCGCAAGACGGAGTCCCGCAGCCGGCCGCGCAGACCGGTGCCGGGCGCCAGCCCACTGCCCAGCGGCGGAAGGCCCTTCGACGGCCGGTAGAGCGGATGGGTGTTCAGCTCGATCCACGGCAGGCCCAAAAGGTCGGCAGCCAGTCCGCCGCAGGTGGTGATCGAATCCGAGATCACCAGATCGAGCCCCAGGTCCCCGATCCGCTCAGTGTTCAGCACCGCCATCCGCGCGGCCCGCCGGTGGATCTTGGCACCGGAATCTGCATCGTCGTCCTCGGCCGTCGGATCGAGCCCGTCGAGTTCGACGGCGTCGATGCCCTCACCACGCGCCACATCCAGCCATTTCCTGCCGGTCAACAGCGTCGGCTCGTCGCCGGCGGCAAGGAAGCGCAGGCACAACGCGATCGCCGGGAAGGCGTGTCCGGGATCGGGTCCTGCGACCACGGCGACACGCATGCGGGCTACCCTGCCACAGCATCCGCCGTTAGGCTCAGGCGATGACCGACGAGGCACTGCTCACCACGACAGCGACCAACTCCCGTACGGTGCAGGCGTTCCTGTTCGCTCTGGCCGACGAAGACTTCGACACCGTCGAGTCGCTCGCGGCGCCCGAGTTGATCTGGCAGAACGTCGGCCTGCCGTCCATTCGCGGTCGCGCCCGGATCATGAAGGTGTTGCGACGCGGCGAGGGCAAGGTCGGGTTCGCCGTGAAGTTCCACCGCATCGCCGAAGACGGCACGACGGTGCTGACCGAGCGCACCGACGCGATCATCATCGGGCCGCTACGGCTCCAGTTCTGGGTCTGTGGCACGTTCGAGGTGCACGACGGCAAGGTCACGCTGTGGCGCGATTACTTCGACTTCTTCGACACCCTCGTGAAAGCTCCGCTGCGGGCCGTCGCCGCGTCGGTGTTCCCGTCGCTACGCCCGACCTTCTGATGAACCCGAGCGCAGGCTACGCACCGCGCAGTCGGCCGAGTTCGTCGAAGGCCTGCGCCCAACCGGTCAGCCGGTCGGTGGCCAGGACCAGCTCGTCGCGGTAGCGCCGTTGTGACATCGGCGAACTCGACATCGAGCCCGAGTTAGCCGCCGACACCAATTGCGCTGCGGCGGTGACCATCTCGTTGTATTGATGGGCACCGCGGTCGAGTTGGGACCTGAAAGCGGCGATCGTCGGCGCGAGGTGGGCCCGCGACTGCGGCGCCGAGTTGATGGCTCGCTCCATCGACACCACCTCGGTGGCGGTGGCCGACATGGTCGCCACCGTCATGTCCGCGGCAGTCCTCAACTCGTGCAGTTCGTCGGCGGGCAGCATCCGGCCCCGCTCCATGACGCCCAGCAGCGAACTCAGTCCCCGTTCTGAGGTCGCCAGAGCCGACATCGGCGCACGGGCCGCCGACCCCGACGGCGGCAACCGCCGGGCCGCCCGGTTCCGCTCCGGCGGCAGCGGTTCGCCACGCAGCCAGCGGTAACGCAGGAACGCCAGTGTCGCGAGGAACGCGGCGCCGACGGCGATCGGTGCCGGGATGAACAACGCCCAGACCGGGGTGCTCCAGGACGCCAGCACGGCCGTCACGCCCACCCAGAACAGCGCCGAGACGGTGAGGAAGACGCCGAGCCGAAGTGCCCACCGCCGCTTGCGCAACAGCTTCGCCCGAGGGTCGGCGGCCGCGTTGAGCTTGTCGGCCAGCACGCCCGACCAGTCCGCGGCGGTGTCGACCCCGCGTTGCGCCAGGGAGCGCCAAGCCTGCGGTCTGCCGGTGTGTGTGCTCATCGAAACAACTCAGCGTCCTCGTCGAAACTACTGCGACAGCGGGTTTTCCGGTGTCGGATTCGGGTTGGCCGCCGGGGTTGCCGGCGCCTGGGCGGGGGTGGCCGGCGTGGCCTGGCCACCCGCGGGCAACTGCTCGCCACGCATCGAGGCGCGGATCTGCTCGAGCCGTGAATGCCCGGCCATCTGAACGCTGGAATGCTGCACTTCCATCATCCGGCCCTGCACCGAGTTCTGCGCCAGCTCGGCGGAGCCGATCGCGTTGGCGTAGCGGCGCTCGATCTTGTCGCGCACCTCGTCGAGACTGGGCGTATTGCCCGGTGCGGCCAGCTCGCTCATCGACCGAAGTGACGAGCTGACCTGCTCCTGCATCTTCGCCTGCTCGAGCTGGCTGAGCAGCTTGGTGCGCTCGGCGATCTTCTGCTGCAGCATCATGGCGTTCTGCTCGACCGCCTTCTTGGCCTGCCCGGCGGCCTGCAAGGCCTGATCATGCAGACCCTTGAGGTCCTCGACGCTCTGCTCGGAGGTCACCAACTGTGCGGCGAAGGCCTCCGCGGCGTTGGTGTACTCAGTGGCCTTGGCGGCATCGCCGGCCGCGGTCGCCTGGTCGGCCAGGGTGAGAGCCTGGCGCACATTGACCTGGAGCTTCTCGATATCGGCCAGCTGCCGGTTGAGCCGCATCTCCAGCTGCCGCTGGTTGCCGATCACCTGTGCAGCCTGCTGGGTCAGTCCCTGGTGTTGGCGCTGGGCTTCCTCGATCGCCTGCTGAATCTGCACCTTGGGGTCGGCGTACTCATCGACCTTCGAGCTGAACAGCGCCATGAGGTAGCGCCATGCCTTGCTGAACGGATTGGCCATCGGTTCGCTCCGCCTTACGTGTCTGTGTGTTCGAACAGTGTCAGCTGTACCTGGAAGTGCCTTGGACCCAACTTATCGGTTCCCCGCAGATCACCACACCCCTGCGGGTCTTTTGCACAGGCCCGTCGGGGTCAGGCCACCGCCATGGACACGACCTGCGGAATGACCACCTTGGTGGAGGCGTCGATGCCGGCGGTGCCGGCAGGCTCGACGACCGGTGTGATCGCAACACGCGCTTCGTCGATCGCCAGATCGTCCCCGGCCTCCGACAGCACCCGCGACAGCGGCACGTCGAGGGCTCCGCAGATCGCGCTGAGCAACTCGCTCGAGGCTTCCTTGCGGCCGCGTTCCACCTCGGACAGGTACCCGAGGCTGACGCGCGCCGAATCCGATACCTCGCGCAGGGTGCGTCCCTGCTCGACGCGGGAACGACGCAGCACGTCGCCGATCACCTCGCGCAGCAATGCCGTCATCGCGTTCTCCTCAATCGCTTGGCTCTCTAGCCCAACGCTCGATGTCGCCGAGATGGTTCCCGATCCGGGCCCATGATCGCCGGAGCATCCGACATCGGTTCAGGATCGGGCGATGAACAGGCGCAACTCGCTGATCGCCGCCTGCACCGCCGCCAGCCGGATGTCCCAGCGGGACCCGTGGAGCGTCAGCTCGACCACATCGGTGGCCACCGGACCGGCCAACCCCAAGAACACCGTGCCGACCGGGTGCCCGCCGTGGGGCTCGGGGCCCGCCACGCCGGTCAGCCCGACGCCCCATGTCGTACCGCACCGGTGCATGGCGCCGACGGCCAGCGCGCGTGCCGTGGGCTCGGCCACCGGACCGACGTCGTCGAGCAGTTCCGGTGCCACACCCGCCAACTCGACCTTGGCGTCGACGGTGTAGGTCACCAGACCGCCCCGCAGCACGACGCTCGCGCCGGGCACTCCGGCAAGCGTGGCCGCGAGCAGACCGGCGGTCAGCGATTCCGCGGTGGCGACGGTCTCCCGACGCACGGTCAGGTCGGCGACCAGCGCGCGAGCATCGTCATTGACCAGCGGGTCGTCCACGCGAGTCCCTCACCGCCGAGACGAAGTAGTCGACGCCGGTGATCACCGTCAGCACCACCGCGGTGATCATGATCACCCAGGCCCCGGTCAGCCAGCCGCCCGACAGGGGCAGGATGAAGAGCCCGATCGCAACCGCCTGAACCAGTGTCTTGAGCTTGCCGCCGCGACTCGCAGGGATGATGCCGCGTCGCATCACCGCCAGTCGCAGCCCCGTCACGCTGACCTCACGGACAAGGATCACCGCAGTCACCCACCACGGCAGATCGCCGAGCAGTGACAGTCCGACGAGCGCGGCGCCGATCAGAGCCTTGTCGGCGATCGGGTCGGCCAGCGTGCCGAACTCGGTCACCATGCCGTAGCTGCGGGCCAGTGCCCCGTCGAAGTGGTCGGTGATGACAGCCACCGTGAAGATGATGAATGCGACTACCCGCCAATATGTTTCATGCCCGTCGCCCACGAACAGCGCGACGAGGAAAACCGGCACCAGGATGAGTCGCACACCGGTGAGGGCGTTGGCGAGATTGGCCACCCGAGCGCGCGGGACCACGGGATCGGTATGTGGTTGTCCCGGCACCGCCACAGAATACTGGTTGCCAGTGCCGATACTCTTCGGTGTGTGAGCCCAGTTCCGGATGAGCCCGCCGGTCGGCTCGTGCTACGGCGCGCCAGGACGTCCGATGTGCCGGCGATCAAGTCGCTCGTCGACATCTACTCCGGGAAGATCCTGCTCGAGAAGAATCTGGTGACGCTCTACGAATCGGTGCAGGAGTTCTGGGTCGCCGAACTCGACGGCGAGCTGATCGGATGCGGAGCCCTTCACGTCCTGTGGTCCGATCTCGGCGAGGTGCGCACTGTCGCGGTACACCCCAAGGTGCGCGGCCGCGGCGTGGGCCACGCGATCGTCGACCGGTTGCTCGCCGTCGCCACCGAACTGCACCTGCAGCGCATCTTCGTCCTCACCTTCGAGGTCGAGTTCTTCGGAAGCCACGGCTTCGAGGAGATCGACGGCACCCCGGTCACCGCGGAGGTGTACGACGAGATGCGCCGCTCCTACGACACCGGCGTGGCGGAGTTCCTCGACCTGTCCTACGTCAAGCCGAACATCCTGGGCAACACCCGGATGCTGCTGACCCTCTGACTGACCCCGCCGAGACTGTAATCCACGCGGTCTTTTGTCGTATTTTTCCGCGCGGAATACAGCCTCGGCGATTGATGAGCCGGTGAGTCGGTGCGGTGACTCGCAGGCCCGGGTGGGCTAGAAGTCGGGCTCGTCGGTGTCGCCGCCCGCGGCGTCGCTGCCGCCGCGGATCAATGCCAGCGTTCCCGCGAGTTCGTCGGGCTTGACCAGCACCTCACGTGCCTTGGACCCCTCTGACGGGCCGACGATGCTGCGGGTCTCCATCAGGTCCATCAGCCGGCCGGCCTTCGCGAAGCCGACCCGCAGCTTGCGCTGCAGCATCGAGGTGGACCCGAACTGCGACGACACCACCAGCTCGACCGCCTGCAGGAACACATCCATGTCGTCACCGATGTCGGGGTCGACGTCGGTGCGCTCGCCGGCGGCCTTGGCGGTGGTGACGCCTTCGGTGTACTCGGGTTCGGCCTGGTCCTTGCACGCGGCGACGACGGCGTAGATCTCCTCGTCGCTGATGTAGGCGCCCTGGAACCGGACCGGCTTGTTGGCTCCCATCGGGAGGAACAGCCCGTCGCCCATACCGATCAGCTTCTCGGCGCCCTGCTGGTCGAGGATCACCCGGCTGTCGGTCAGCGACGACGTCGCGAACGCCAGTCGGGACGGCACGTTGGTCTTGATCAGGCCGGTGACGACGTCGACCGACGGGCGCTGGGTTGCCAGGATCAGGTGAATGCCCGCGGCGCGGGCCTTCTGGGTGATCCTCACGATGGCGTCCTCGACGTCGCGGGGCGCGGTCATCATCAGGTCGGCGAGCTCGTCGACGATCGCGATGATGTAGGGGTACGGCTTGTAGACACGTTCGCTGCCCAGCGGTGCGACGATCTCACCGGAGCGCACCTTGGAGTTGAAGTCGTCGATGTGCCGCACCCGGTTGGCCTGCATGTCCTGGTAGCGCTGCTCCATCTCCTCGACCAGCCACGCCAACGCCGCCGCCGCTTTCTTCGGCTGGGTGACGATCGGCGTGATCAGGTGCGGAATGCCTTCGTAGGGGGTCAGTTCCACCATCTTCGGGTCGATCAGGATCATCCTGACCTCTTCGGGGGTGGCCCGCGCCAGCAACGACACCAGCATCGAGTTGACGAAGCTGGACTTGCCCGAACCGGTCGAACCGGCGACCAGCAGGTGCGGCATCTTCGCCAGGTTCGCCGAGATGAAGTCGCCCTCGATGTCCTTGCCCAGCCCGATCACCAGAGGATGGTGATCACGGCGGGTCGACGGGGCGGTCAGCACGTCGGCCAGCCGCACCATCTCGCGGTCGGTGTTGGGCACCTCGATGCCGACAGCCGACTTGCCCGGGATCGGGGCGAGCATCCGGACACTCTCGGTGGCCACGGCGTAGGCGATGTTCTTCTGCAGCGCCGTGATCTTCTCGACCTTGACGCCCGGGCCGAGCTCGACCTCGTAGCGGGTGACCGTCGGCCCGCGGGTGCATCCGGTGACCGCGGCATCGACCTTGAACTGATCCAGTACCGAGCCGATGACCTCGACCATCTTGTCGTTGGCCGCACTTCGGATCTTCGGCGGATCGCCGGCGACGAGCAGATCCAGCGACGGCAGCGCGTACGGGCCCTCCACCACCCGATCCAGCTGCATCGGCTCCGCTTTGGGCTTCTTCTTCCGCGAGCGGGTGGCCGGCTCGGGAAGCGTCGGTGCGTCTTCCTCGATCGGGTAGTTGTCCAGCGGCGTGCCCGCGGGTCCGGCAGTCAGCGCCAGCGGGGCCAACGGTTGGGTTGCCGCGGCCGACGGCCACGACCGTGACTCGTCCGGTCCGTACCCGTCCGGATCGTCGTAGTAGCCGTCGGAGAAGTCTTCGGCTTCCTCGGTGTCGCCCACTTCGTCGTCGTACTCGTCGTATTCGTCGTACTCGTCGTCGTATTCCGAGCGCCATCGGGTGGAGAACATGTCCCGCACCGTGTTCGGGACCTCGCGGATGGTCGTTCCGGTGACCAGCAGGGCACCGAAAAGCACCCCGAGGAACAACAGCGGAGCGGCGATCCACGCGGTCAGTCCGTCGGAGAGCGGGCCGCCGATCGCGAAGCCGAAGAAGCCGGCCGCACCCTGACGGGCCACCGGATCCTGCGGCGAATCCGCCCACAGATGCCACAGGCCCAGCGCGGGCAGCACGATCATCGCCGTCCCCAGGATCAACCGCGGGCGCGATTCCGGGTCCGGTTCGGAACGCATGAGCCCGATGCCGAGCGCAGCCAGTGCGATCGGGATCAGCACCACCGCGGAGCCGATCAGCACCCGCAGGAACGTGTCGATCCACTCACCCACCGGTCGCGCGGCCTCGAACCACGAGCTCGCGGCGACGACGACCGCGAGGCCCAGCAGTGCCAGGGCGACCCCGTCGCGGCGATGTCCGGGCTCGATTTCGCGCGCCCGGCCGACCGAGCGAGCGGTGCCCCCGGCGCCCTTCGCCACCATCAGCCAGCCGGCACGCATGCCGCGACCGACCGCGGTGCCTGCTGCCGACACCGCGGAGGGGTTCCGGCGGGCCGGCTTGCGCCGTGGGGCGGCAGGTCTGGATGATCGCGCACCACCCCGCGAACTGGCCTTTGACCTGGTCGGACGTGCTGCAGATCGGGCCGCGGTCTTACTCGCCATGCCGGTAAGCCTAGTCCCAAACGCCCCAGTTGCACCATCTGCCACACAGGTAACAACGAGGTGTCGATCCGTGATCCCAGCGTGACCCGAGCGACGCGCCCTGCCACGTCGGATCCACTCGCACCGTAATAAGGTGGACACCTGTCCAACTCAGTGCCGAGATCGAGGAGCCCGCACCCATGCCGATAGTCGTCGTCGCCACCATGACCGCCAAGCCTGAGTCCGTGGACGCCGTGAGGGACGCGTGCAAGCAGGCCATCGAGGCGGTGCACAACGAGCCGGGCTGTGACCTGTACTCACTGCACGAGGCGGACGGCACCTTCGTGTTCGTCGAGCAGTGGGCCGACACCGATGCGCTGACCGCCCACAGCACCGCGCCCGCGGTGGCCACGCTGTTCGGCACCATCGGCGAGCACCTCGACGGAGCCCCCGACATCAAGATGCTGCAGCCGGTGGTGGCGGGTGATCCCGCCAAGGGTCAGCTGCGGCCGTAGTCTGCGCACCATGGGTGAGCTCACCGGCAAGGTCGCATTCATCACCGGCGCTGCCCGGGGCCAGGGCCGCGCACACGCCGTGAAGCTGGCGTCCGAGGGCGCCGACATCATTGCGCTCGATCTCTGCGAGCAGATCGACTCGGTGCCGTACCCGCTGGCCACCCCCGACGACCTGACCGCGACCGTCAAGCTCGTCGAGGAGGCCGGCTCGCGGATCGTGGCCGTCCAGGCGGACGTCCGAGACCGCGACGCCGTGAAGGCCGCCGTGCGAGAGGGGACCGAGAAACTCGGTGACCGCCTCGACATCGTGGTCGCCAACGCCGGGATCGCTCCGATGGCAGGCGCCGGCGCGTGGCAGGACGTGATCGACGTGAACCTCACCGGCGTCTACAACACCGTCGACGTCGCGATGAAACCGATGGTCAAGTTCGGCAACGGCGGCTCGATCGTGTTGATCAGTTCGGTCGCCGGCCTGGTGGGCCTGGGTGCGCCGGTCGGCGGGTCCGTCGGTTATGCGGCCGCCAAGCACGGCATGGTCGGGATCATGCGGGTGTACGCGAACTTCCTTGCGCAGTACAGCATTCGGGTCAATTCGGTGCACCCCGCAGGAGTGAACACCCCGATGATCGACAACGATTTCACCCGGTCGTGGCTGGAGGGCATGGCGCAGGAGAGCGAGGGGGGTCCGGACATGGGCAACGCACTTCCGGTGCAGGCGCTGGAACCGGAAGACATCGCCAACGCGGTGTTCTGGTTGGTCTCGGACGCCGCCCGCTATGTCACCGGGATCACGCTGCCCGTCGACGCGGGGTATGTGAACAAGCGTTGACACGATGACGCAGCCTCGGAACCCGGCCGCGCAGACGGCTTTCGGGCCCATCGTGCTGTCGGCGATCGAGCACAACGAGCCGACGGAACGCCGCCTGGTCGACGACGACCTGGCGGCGTCTTTCCTGCCGGCCCGCTACCGCCTGCTGGTGCGGCTGACCCGGTTCGATGCCGTGCGCCGGACTGCGCTGGCCGCCGTGGACCGGTCGGGTCCCGGATTGTGGGCCAGCATCGCCTGCCGCAAGCGCTACATCGACGAACGCCTGTCGGACCCGATCATCGAATTCGACACCGTGGTCGTGCTCGGCGCCGGGCTGGACACCCGGGCGTATCGGATCGCCCGGCACAGCGAACTGCCGGTGTTCGAGGTCGACCAGAAGGTCAACATCGAACACAAAGCCGCTGTCGTGCAACGGGCGCTCGGCGCGGCCCCCGCATCGGTGCATCTCGTGGAGGTCGACTTCGAGCACGACGAGTTGATTCCAGCCCTGGAGGCGCACGGGTACCGCGGCGGCGACCGTACGTTCTTCATCTGGGAGGGCGTCACCCAGTACCTCACCCCGGAGGCGGTGCGGGAGACGCTGCGCCAGCTCAGCGACGCCGCACCGGGCAGCCGCCTGATCTTCACCTACGTGCGGCAGGACTTCATCGACGGGACGCAGCGCTACGGCGCGGAGGCGGTGTTTCGACGATTCCGGCAGCGCACCCAGGTGTGGAAGTCGGGGCTGGTGCCCGAGGAGGTCGGGGAACTGCTGGCCGAGTACGGATGGCGGCTCGTCGAGCAGGCCGGGCCGAGCTACTTCCGCGACACCTACATCCGTCCCACCGGACGGGTGCTCTCGGCTTCACCCATCGAATGGACCGTCCTGGCCGAGCGCTGAGATGAGAGCCCTCTCATCTCCGTCTCACCTCGGCGACACACCCGCACGACACCCTCGAGGACATGCGTATCGCCCTGATCGGCGCCATCGTCCTCGTCCTGGCGGCGGGAATCGGCGCCACGACGCTGTCGGTGGTGCCCAGCTCCGACAGCGAACCGCTGCGGCCCATCCAGGTCACCGCTCCACAGGTGACCGCCCCGCCCCCGCCCGCAGCAGATCCGGCTCCGCCCACTGCCGATCCGGCCCCCGCCCCCCGCGTGACCGCCGACCAACAGGGTGTTCCGCCCCCTCCGCCGCCCGCGCACACCCAGGCGCCGACGGTGAATCCCGGCGTTCAGGGCGGCGGTGCGGACTGGGACGACCGGGACGACTGGGATGACGACTGGGACGACGACGATGACCGGGATGACGACTGGGATGACGGCGGTGGTGACGGCGATGACGATGACGACTGACCGTGACCGCTCCGCCCGGCAGGATGGCGTCCATGAGCAAGCCCGAACGGTGGCGCCGACTCGTGCCGACGACCGCCCGTACCCGCATCATCGGGTGGGTGCTGCTGCTGGTGCTGGCAGCCCTGGGAATCGTCACGTTCGTCACCTGGCTGTTGCTCGTCTCGGTCACCAACGAGCGCATGGATGAGGCCTTGCGCATCGAGGTCGCAGAGTTCAACGAACTCACCGCCGACGGAGTCAACCCACGCACCGGCGAACCGTTCGCCGACGTCAACGAGGTGATCAGCGAGGCGATCGCCTACAACGTCGCGCGGCCCAACGAGAAATTCCTCGGCTACGTCGACGGTCGGTACGTGGCGCAGAGCCGGCAGGTGCCGGGGACCCCCGAGGTGCTGGCCTCGGACTCCGCATTCGCCGACCGGGTCGCGACTGTCACCGATCCCGGTCAGAGCCGATATCACCATCCGGAGGTCGGCGAGGTCCGCTACCTCGCGATACCCGTCTCACTCGCCGGTGACCCGGCGAAGGGGGTGATCGTCGCCGCGTACCTCGGTGACGCCGAGCGAGCCGAGGCGGGCGACGCCGCACGGCTGATGCTGTTCGTCGGATCGATCACGGTGGTCGGCGCCGCCGGTGCGGCGTGGCTGGTGGCCGGCCGAATTCTGCGACCGCTGCGCGACATCGTCAGCACGGCACGCACCATCAGTGACACCGATCTGTCGCTGCGCATCCCGTCTCCCGGCGGGCCTGACGGCGATGAGATCAACGACCTGGTGACGACACTGAACGGCATGCTGGATCGTGTCGAGTCCGGGGTGAGCGCCCAGCGGCGGTTCATCGACGACGCCGGGCACGAACTGCGCACACCGATCACCATCGTCAAAGGACATCTGGAGGTGCTCGATCCCACCGACCAGCAGGATGTCCGCGCAACCGTCGACCTCGTCGACGACGAACTGACCCGAATGAACCGCATGGTCTCCGACCTGCTGGTGCTCGCACATTCCGAGCAGCCCACCTTCCTGCGCCCCGAATCCGTCGACGTCGCCGCGTTGACCGCTGAGACGTTCGAGAAGATCACAGGCCTCGGTGACCGGAACTTCGAGTTGCAGGTCGCGGCCCACTGCACCGCCGTCCTCGACCCCCAGCGGATCACGCAGGCACTGGTCGCGCTTGCCGACAACGCGTGCCGGTTCACCGGCCCCGGCGGCTGGATCGGCGTGGGATCCGAGGTCGCGAACGGCTGGCTCAGGTTCTGGGTGTCCGATTCCGGGCCCGGTGTCACTCCCGAGAACCGCGCCAGGATCTTCGACCGCTTCGCCCGCGGCGAGCAGATCGGAACCCACTCCGACGGTGCCGGTCTCGGGTTGTCGATCGTCCGGGCGATCGCGGTCGCACACGGCGGGGACGTCCTTCTCGAGTCGGTGGTGGGTCGCGGTTCCACATTCACCGTCGCGATCCCCCTGCAGAACGGGTGGTGACCGGGTCCATGGCAGCCATCCTGATCGCCGAAGACGAACCCCGGATCTCTGCTTTCATCCGGAAAGGCCTGTCCGCCAACGGCTACACAGTGACAGTGGTCTCCGACGGCCCGTCGGCCTACGAGTACGCCCGCACCGGCGACTTCGATCTGATGGTGCTCGACATCGGACTTCCGAAGATGGACGGCTTCGCGGTGCTCGAACGCCTACGGGCCGAGGGCAGTTCACTTCCGGTGATTGTTCTCACCGCCCGCACCAGCGTCGCCGACACGGTGGCCACCCTCGAGGGCGGAGCCGACGACTACATGCCCAAGCCGTTCCGTTTCGAAGAACTACTGGCGAGGGTGCGCCTGCGACTGGCCACCGAACGGGGCGGCGAGTTGACCGTGTTGTCCCATGGCGGCCTGCGGTTGGATCTGCGGACCCGGCAGGCCCTGGTGGACAATCGCACCGTCGACCTGTCGGCACGCGAATTCGCCTTGGCCGAGACGTTTCTCCGGCATCCCGGGCAGGTACTGTCCCGCGAGCAGTTGCTCAGCCAGGTATGGGGTTACGACTATGACCCCGGCTCCAACGTCGTCGACGTCTATGTCCGGTACCTGCGTCGCAAGTTGGGCGCCGACCGCTTTGTGACGCTGCGCGGCATGGGATACCGTCTCGAGGCGGTCTGAGTGGCAACCGCTAGATCTCGATGACCGTCGGCACGATCATCGGCTGGCGGCGGTACGTCTCGCCCACCCATTTGCCGACCGCGCGACGGACGGCCTGCGCAATGCGGGACGGGTCGGTGATGTTCTGGGAGGCAAGGCCGGCCAACTCGGCCTCGACCTTGCGGGCCGCGGGTTCGAGCGCTTTGGGGTCCTCGGAGAACCCCCTGGACTGCAGATGCGCCGGGGCTGCCGGCCGACCGGTACCGCGGTGCACGACGACCGTCACAGCGATGAAACCCGAAGACAGGATGAGCCTTTCACCCAGGGTCGCGTCGCCGACATCACCGGTGACCAGACCGTCGACGAACATCTTGCCCACGGTGACTCCCCCGGCGATGCTGACCTGGCCCGCCGTCAGGTCGACGCTGACGCCGTTCTCGGCCAGCACGATGTTGTCCTCCGGTACGCCGGAACGCGCGGCCAGAGCTGCGTTGGCACGCAGCATCCGCCACGTTCCGTGCACCGGCATCACATTGCGCGGCCGGACGCCGTTGTAGAGGAACAGCAACTCCCCGGCATACGCGTGACCCGAAACATGCACCCGCGCATGCTGATTGGTGACAACTCGGGCGCCGATCTTGGCCAGCGCATCCATCACGCCGAACACTGCCTCCTCGTTGCCCGGAATCAGCGACGACGACAAGATGATGAGATCGCCGGCGGTCAAGGTGATGCTGCGGTGTTCACCGCGCGACATCCGCGACAGCGCGGCCATCGGCTCACCCTGGGTGCCGGTGGTGATCAGCACGACGCGGTCCGCCGGCATCATCTCCGCGGCGGCGATGTCGAGGATGTCCTCGTCGGCGACCTTGATGTATCCCAGGTCGCGCGCGATTCCCATGTTGCGCACCATCGAGCGACCGACGAAGGACACCCGCCGCCCCAACGCGACCGCGGCGTCGATGATCTGTTGTACACGATCGACATTCGAGGCAAAGCAGGCGACGATGACCCGACCGTCCGCACCGCGGATCAGTCGGTGCAATGCCGGGCCGATCTCGCTCTCCGACGGCCCGACGCCGGGGATCTCGGAGTTCGTCGAATCACAGAGGAACAGATCCACCCCGGCGTCGCCGAGTCGCGACATCCCCGGCAGGTCGGTGGGCCTGCCGTCGAGCGGAAGCTGATCGAGCTTGATGTCTCCGGTGTGCAGCACCGTGCCCGCTCCGGTGTGGATGCCTATCGCCAGACATCCGGGGATCGAGTGGTTGACCGCGAAGTACTGACACTCGAACACGCCGTGGGTGGACCGACCACCCTCGGCGACCTCGACGAACACCGGCTTGATGCGGTGTTCCCGACACTTCGCGCCGATCAGCGCGAGGGTGAACTTCGAGCCGACAACCGGGATGTCGGGGCGCATCTTGAGAAGGAACGGGATCGCACCGATGTGGTCCTCGTGCGCGTGGGTCACGACGAGCGCTTCCACGTCGTCGAGTCGCCCCTCGATGTGGCGCAGATCGGGAAGGATCAGGTCGACGCCGGGTTCGTCGTGGTTGGGGAAGAGCACCCCGCAATCGACGATGAGCAGCCGTCCCAGATGCTCGAAAACGGTCATGTTGCGGCCGATTTCGTTGATTCCGCCGAATGCGGTCACCCGCAGGCTGCCCGGGGCGAGCGGCCCCGGCGGGGTGAGTTCTGAATCCATCAGGTCCAATTACCTCAATACCGCCGCGGCACGCATGTCTGCGGCCAGTGCATCAAGCTGCTCGTCGGTGGCAGCCATCTGGGGCAGCCGCGGCTCCCCCGCATCAAAGCCCTGCAGCCGCAGCCCTGCCTTGGCCAGCGTGACTCCGCCCAACCTCGTCTGGGCGGCGTTGAGCGGGCCGAGCGCGACGCTGATCTTGCGCGCGGTGGCGACGTCGCCGGAGGCGAAGGCCGCCAACATGTCTCGCAGCTGACCGGCAGCGACATGTCCCCACACGCTGACGAAGCCGACCGCACCCATCGCCAGCCACGGCAAGTTCAGTGCGTCATCGCCGGAGTAGTAGGCCAGCCCGGTCTCGGCGATGATCTGCGCACCGCCGTGCAGATCCCCTTTGGCGTCCTTGATCGCGACGATGTTGGGATGCTCGGCCAGGCGGCGCATCGTGTCCCACTCGATCGGGACGACCGACCGCGGCGGGATGTCGTAGAGGATCAGCGGCAGATCGGTCGCGTCGGCAACCGCGGTGAAGTGCGCAAGCAGGCCCGACTGCGGCGGCCGCGAGTAGTACGGGGTCACGACCAGGAGTCCGTGAGCCCCTTCGGCGGCGCAGGCCTTGGCCAGGTGAACGCTGTGAGCGGTGTCGTAGCTGCCCGCTCCGGCCACGATCCGCGCGCGGTCCCCGACGGCGTCGAGCACGGCGCGCAGCAGGGTGATCTTCTCGTCGTCGGTGGTGGTGGGCGATTCGCCGGTAGTTCCGGACACCACGAGACCGTCACAGCCGGCGTCGACGAGGTGGGTGGCCAGCCGGGCGGCAGTCTCGGTGTCCAGCGAGCCATCGGGCTTGAAGGGAGTGGCCATCGCGGTCAACAGGGTGCCCAAACGGGCGGTGACGTCGAATCCGCTGGTACTCACGGGAAGCAAGATTACCTGGTCGGCTGATCGAGACACGACTGCATTGTCGCCTCAGATCTCCGTTGCCAGCGGGCTGGTCGCGACCTCCGTGCCGTCCGCGAGCACGGTGATCTCGAAGTCGGAGAACACCTGGGGAGAGACCTCGACGAGTTGGCGCAGGCATTCGATGGCCAGCCGGCGAATCTCGACGTCGGCATGCTCGCTGGCTCTCATCGCGATGAAGTGACGCCAGGCGCGATAGTTCCCGGTGACGACGATCCGGGTCTCGGTGGCGTTGGGTAGCACCGCGCGGGCAGCTTGGCGGGCCTGTTTGCGCCGCAGCACCGCAGCGTTTCCCGCGGGTTGATCGCCGATGAACTTGGCCTCCAGCCGGGTGAGCAGCTCGGTGTAGGCGGCACGACTGGCGTCCGCTGCGGCGGCGAGGATCTGCTGAAGTTCCGGGTCGTCTTCGATGCCCGGGGGGGCTACGACCTGCGAGTCGTGCTCGGGTACATAACGCTGCGACAGCTGCGAGTAGGAGAAGTGCCGGTGCCGGATCAGCTCATGGGTGCAGGATCGCGAGATGCCGGTGATGTAGAACGACACCGAGGCGTGTTCGAGCACCGAGAAGTGGCCGACGTCGATGATGTGACGCAGATAGGAAGCGTTGGTGGCAGTGCGCGGATTCGGCTTGGACCAGCTCTGGTAGCAGGCGCGACCGGCGAACTCGACCAGCGCGGCGCCTCCGTCGGCGTCGGTGCTCCATGGCACGTCCTCCGGTGCGGTGAACTCGGTCTTGGCGATCAGCTGCACACGCAGCGGCGCGATCTCGGCCACGCGCTGCAGCCTAGCCGCCGTTTCGACACTGCATGGACCGCGCCGCGCGGTTAGGGTGGCCCATGACCGCGACCACGCTCGCCTCGCGCCTGCTCGAGGTCATCGAGTCCGACATCCTGCCGCTGACCGAACGCGGCGTCGCCGGCGGCAACAAGGTGTTCGGGGCGGCGATACTGGACAAATCCGATCTGTCCGTGGTTATCGCGGGCACCAACGACGAAACCGACAACCCGCTCTGGCACGGGGAGATCAACACGCTGCGGCAGTTCTACGAGTTACCCGATCGGCCCACGACGCAGGATCTGGTGTTTCTGACCACCCACGAACCCTGCACCCTGTGTATGTCGGCGATCACGTGGGCGGGGTTCGACAATTACTACTACTTCTACAGTCATGAGGATTCCCGCGACAGCTTCGCGATCCCTCACGACTTGAAGATCCTCAAAGAGGTGTTCGGCCTCGATCCGGGTGGCTACCGCAGGACCAATGCGTTCTGGACGGCTTATGCGATCGGCGACCTCATCGAGGGCGCACCCGAGCCACTGCGCGTCCGACTGCTCGAGCAACGTGATCGGATCCGCAGACGGTACGACGCACTGTCAGTGCAGTATCAGGACCGCAAGGGCGACAACGATATTCCGCTCAACTGACGCTGCATCTCCGGCTTCAGCACTTGGTCGGGTGGCAGGGATCGACGTGCGTCGCGACCTCATCCTCGATCGCGGTCGAGATACCGGTGCTCGATCCGGTTTCCACCTGCCCGCTTCGACCGGTACATCGCCGCATCCGCCATTCGGATGAGCTGGTCGATGAACTCCGGGTGCTCGAGGGAGGCATCAGCGTCCACGACCGCACTGCAGGTACCCAGACTGGCAGTGATGCGGAAGGGAAGTGCGGCGATGCCGACGCGGATGCGCTCGACGGTGACGGCATGGCGCGCGGCGGTATCGGAATCTGCGACGACGAACTCTTCGCCACCCAGGCGACCGAGGATCCCGTCGGCACCACCGGTTTCTTGGAGCACCGCCCCGACGCGAACGAGGGCCTGGTCGCCGGCGGCATGACCTTGGGTGTCATTGAGCGTCTTGAAACTGTCGAGATCGACCATGGTGACGTTCAGCCGGAATCCGGTCACATCCCGCTCGCGCACGGTGAGCTCGTGAACCGCGTTGTAGAAAGACCGGCGGTTGAGCAACCCCGTGAGGGGATCACGGTCGGAGTTCCGCAGATCGGTGTGCAGGGAATGGACGAGCGAATGGATACCGAACGGCACCCCGACATTCAGGCCGAGCACGATCAGAAACGATCCGGCCACCACCGCGACGTCTTCGGGGCCGCCCAACATCCGACTGGCGCTCAACGTTGCGCACACCATCGCCACTCCGAAGTTCGCCAGCACGTGCGCGAAGGCGTGAAAGTACGCGAGAAACCCGCCGAGTGCGGCGAACAACGTGCATCCCATCAGCCCGCCGTAGGCGTTCGGCACCACAAGACAACCCGCGGCGATGCACCCGCAGCAGATGACGTTGTAGGCGAGCGACTGCGCGCGGGAGGGCCACCGGAACAGCCACAGCGTCGATGCGGCGAATGCCGCGCCCGACGCGATGAGCGCGCCCGCCGTTGTCAGCGCGCTGCTGGGACCCTCGGGACTGGCGAGCATCACGACGGGCACCGCGCCCAGGAGCACGGTGAACACGAAGATGGCCAGCCGCCACTGCCGCTGGAGACCGCGGTCGCGCAGATAGCTACTGAACCAGTCGAACTGGTCGGTCTGCCGCCACCAGGCCATCTCCGCAGTTTGCCCGTCGCTAGTCGAGCGCGCTACGCAACGCGGAGGCCAGATCCCCGCGTTCGGCGACGCTGACATCACCGAGAGCGAGCCAGCTCGCCATCGAGCGCAGTTCCCCCGCCAACGCGGTGGCGACGTGTGAGCGGTCGCGCCCGCCCTCGGTGAACGCCCCGACGACGTTGAGCGTGCTGTTCGCCCGGTCGGCCTTCAGATCAACGCGACCGACGAGATCACCGTCGAGCAGGAACGGCCACACGTAATAGCCGAACTGACGTTTGGGGCCCGGTGTGTAGATCTCGATGCGGTAGTGGAAGCCGAACAGCCGCTCCACCCTCGGCCGGAAGAAGATCAGCGGATCAAAAGGGCAGACCAGCGCCGTTCCCCGGTCCCGCCGCGGGACGACCTGGCCCGCCCGTAGGTATGCCGGGACAGACCACCCGGCGACCTCCACCTGCTCGAGTGCACCCGATGCCACCAGATCCGCGATCGCCGGTTTGACCTGCCGGGCACCCAGCCGGAAGTAGTCGCGGAGATCGGCCTCGGTGCCGACGCCGAGGGCGGTGGCAGCCCGCAACGTGAGCTCGCGGACGGCCTCGCCCTCGTCGACCTCACGGTCGATCACCTCGGCGGGCAACACGCGTTCGGTCAGGTCATAATGCCGCGCGAACCCGACCCGGGTCGCCGTCGTCAGCACCCCGGCCGACCACAGCGCCTCGGCGACCCACTTGGTGTCGCTGCGGTCCCACCACGGACCCTTGCGACCCCGGGGGGACGAGTCGAGGTGGGCCTCGATCTGGCCCGCGGTCGAGGGACCCAACGCTGCGACGGCGTCGACTACGTCGTCGGCGAGTTTGGCGTTCTTCTTGACGATCTCGGTGCCCCACCGACCGTGCTGGTATTCGCGCATCCGCCACCGCAGCAACGGCCAGTCGTCGACCGCCATCAGCGCGGCCTCGTGTGCCCAGTACTCGACCAGCAGCCGTGGCGATCGCGCCGAATGGCTCCACGCCGCCCGGTCCAGAATGTCGCGATCGTAGGGTCCGAGACGACTGAACACGGGTGCGTAGTGGGCGCGCACCGCCACCGACACCGAGTCCAGCTGCAACACCTGCAGCCGGGCCGCCAATCGCTTCAGGTGCGCCCGGGTGACAGGTCCGGCCGGCTTGGCTTCGTGGAAGCCCTGAGCCGCGACCGCTACCCGCCGCGCCTGCGCAGCGGTGAGCCTCATCGCCTCAGATAGCTGTAAAACCGGTAGCGCAGCCCCGACGCACTGTCGCGCCAGTGCTCTTCGGTCCCGATCCACGACTCGTCGAGCAGCGGCGCCAGCGCGTCGTCGTCTTCGCGGTGCAGGTCGAGATCCACCTCGGTCACCTCGCATCGTGTCGCCAACGGCATCGCCAGGCCGTAGATCTGCGAACCGCCGATCACCCAGGCGTCGTCGAGGGGGGCGTCTTCGAGGGACTGGACTACTTCTGCTCCTTGGGTCACGTAGTCAGCTTGCCGGGTCACTACGACATTTCTGCGGCCGGGCAACGGCCGTACCGACGCAGGCAACGACTCCCATGTCATCCGACCCATGATCACGGTGTGGCCCATGGTGAGCTCTTTGAAGCGAGCCAGGTCTTCGGGTATCCGCCAGGGAATTGTGTTGTCCCGACCGATGACGCCTGAGCTCGATTGCGCCCAGATGAGGTTGAGTTGTGTGGTGGTCATGACCCGGACCTGAAAGCAGTCCTCATACAGCGACGGGTGCTTTGATCGCCGGGTGCGGGTCGTAGTTCTTGATCACAACGTCCTCATAGGTGTAGTCGAAAATTGAATCGCGATGCCCCAGAACGAGTTCCGGATACAGCCGCGGCGGCCGGGAAAGCTGGAGGGTGACCTGCTCGACGTGATTGTCGTAGATGTGGCAGTCTCCCCCGGTCCAGATGAACTCGCCGACCTGCAGGCCGGCCTGGGCGGCCATCATGTGGGTCAGCAGGGCGTAGCTGGCGATGTTGAACGGCACCCCGAGGAACAGGTCGGCGCTGCGCTGGTAGAGCTGACAGCTGAGCCGGCCGTCGGCGACATAGAACTGGAAGAACGCGTGGCACGGCGGCAGGGCCATCTGCGGAATCTCGCCCACGTTCCACGCCGAGACGATGTTGCGCCGCGAATCCGGATCGGATCTGAGCAGGTTCACCGCGGCGCTGATCTGATCGATGTGCTCACCTGACGGTGTCGGCCACGACCGCCATTGCACCCCGTAGACCGGCCCGAGATCACCTGTTGGAGAGGCCCATTCGTCCCAGATCGTGACGCCCCGCTCCTGAAGCCACCTGACGTTGGAATCTCCGCGCAGGAACCACAGCAGCTCGTAGACGATCGACTTGGTGTGCACCTTCTTGGTGGTGATCAGCGGGAACCCGGCACCCAGGTCGTAGCGCAGCTGATGCCCGAACAAGCTGCGGGTGCCGGTGCCGGTGCGATCGGATTTCGGGACCCCGGTATCGAGCACCAGGCGCAACAGATCCTCGTATGGAGTGGCGATCGGCACGCCGTCAGCTTACGTCGCGTCGGCCGGAGTAGAACTACAACCATGCCGAGGATCACCGACACCGTGCCGACCGCTGACGGCACCTGCCCCGTCTCCCTGCACACTCCGGACTCCCAGGGCTCCTGGCCGGGGATCGTCATGTACCCCGATGCCGGCGGTGTCCGTCCGACGTTCCGCGCGATGGCCGACAAACTCGCGGACCACGGATACGCGGTGCTGGTACCCGATGTCTACTACCGCGACGGTGACTGGACGCCGTTCAGCATGGCCACGGTTTTCGAGGACGAGAGTGAACGCGGCCGGCTGTTCGCGATGATCAGCAAGATCACACCCGACCTCATGGCCGCTGACGCGCGGGCGTTTTTCGACTACCTGTCGTCACGGGAGGAGGTCAGCGGAGACTCCTTCGGTACCACCGGGTACTGCATGGGCGGACGGACCTCACTGATCGTCGCCGGCAGGATTCCCGAGCGTGTCGCGGCGGCGATGTCGTTCCACGGTGGCGGGCTTGTCACCGAGGATCCCGACAGCCCCCATCTGCTCGCCGGCCGGATCCGGGCGGCGGTCTACGTGGGTGCCGCCCAGAACGACCGCGCATTCACCACCCAGGACGGCGAGACGCTGGCCAAGGCTCTGACCGAGGCAGGTGTCGAGCACACCATCGAGTTCTATTCGGCGTTCCATGGATTCGCCGTCCCGGACAACGGGCCTTATGACGAGCCGGCGGCGCGGCGCCACTGGGAGGCGACGGAATCGTTTTTCGCCAGCCATCTGCGATGAACCGTTTTGCCCGGGAAGTGCCCGATGAGCGACCATGAACGCCGTGTATGACCAGACCTTCGGCGATCCGACCTCCCATGAGCGCGGAACCCGCATCGATCCAGTGCTGGCCCGTAGCTGGCTGCTGGTCAACGGCGCCCAGTACGAGCGCTTCCAGTCCGCGGCCGACTCGCGGGCCGACATCGTCGTCCTCGACATCGAGGACGCTGTCGCACCGAAGGACAAGGCGACCGCATCCGGCAACGTGACCCGCTGGCTCGCCGAGGGCAACACCGATTGGGTGCGCGTCAACGGGTTCGGAACCCCATGGTGGGCGGGCGATCTGGAGATGCTGGCCGGGACGTCGGTGGGCGGGGTGATGCTCGCGATGGTCGAATCGGTCGACCATGTCACCGAAACCGCCAAACGACTCCCGGGAGTGCCGATCGTCGCCCTGGTCGAGACCGCTCGCGGTCTGGAACGGATCACCGAGATCGCGGCGGCGAAAGGCACATTCCGCCTCGCGTTCGGCATCGGCGACTTCCGCCGCGACACCGGCTTCGGGGATAACCCGACAACACTGGCCTACGCGCGGTCGCGCTTCACGATCGCCGCGAAGGCAGCGCACCTCCCGAGCGCCATCGACGGGCCGACGGTGGGCTCCAGCGCGCTGCGGCTGAGCGAGGCCACCGCCGTCTCGGCGGAGTTCGGCATGACCGGCAAGATCTGCCTGACACCCGATCAGTGCGCCACCATCAACGAGGGGTTGTCCCCGTCGGTCGAAGAGATCAGTTGGGCCAAAGAGTTTTTCGTCGAGTACGAGCGCGACGGCGGCGAGATCCGCAACGGCTCGGATCTGCCGCGCATCGCACGCGCCAACAAAATCCTGGATCTGGCACGCGCCTACGGGATCGAACCCTCAGAGTTCGACGACGTCGACGACCCGGTGCACATCCCGGCGCCGTCGGACACCTACCACTACTGAGCGCGTTTGCGGGAGTGCATGAAGGTTGCCACTCCGCGCAGGATGCCGCGCGCGGCGTAGACGCCGGCGATGATCGACAGGATGATCAGCACGATGAACAGGATCAGCCAGTTGCTCCGACTGTGGCTGACGTTCCACCAGACGATGGTGAACAGGATCGCGCAGATGAACACGACGATGTCGCGCCAGTTGCCCTCGTAGGAGGTCGCAAGCTCGCGGATCTGGCGGTTCTTGTCGACCGCCGCGACGATGTCGTCGATCCGAAGGTCGATCACCCGCTGCAGTTCGGCGCGGCGCTCGACATCCTCGGGCGGGATGCGGTCCAGAAGGTCCATGTCGGTCTTGATCGACGCCCGAACATCAGGACCTTTGAAGCCGCCTGCGGCAAGACCCCAGCAGTGCCCCACCGGCGATCGGTGCGCCGGCCATGGCGATTTCGGCGATACCCGGCATGTGACTCCTCAGCGAGCGTCAGGGGTCTGCATTGAACGTGCCGTTCCACGAGCGCACCCGCATGTGATTGTAGGTTCGGTCGCCCACGACAGGCCGATTCGGCTCGCCGGTTTCCACCGTCGTGTATGCGGCGCGACTGGCCGCGTCATTCCATTAATCGAGCAGCAACCGTCGCACCGAGATTCCAGCATGCTTCCAGATCGGCCTTCGTCGGCTTGCCCGACACGACAACCGTCTCTGCGGCACGCTCCCACTGCAGCCCCGTGGTGATTCCGTTCACTGCACGCTCGGCTCCCTCGGTGCCCTCGTTGCCGTGGAGGTACAGACCGAACGGGCGGCCCGACGTCGAATCGATCAGCTGGTAGTAACTCTGATCAAACGCGTGTTTGAGAGCGCCCGAGATATAGCCCAGGTTCGCCGGCGTTCCCAGCACATACCCGTCAGCTTCCAGCATCTCCACCGAGGACACCGTCAGCGCGGGCCGGCGCACCACCTCGACGCCGTCGATCTCGGGATCGGTGGCACCGGAAAGCACCGCCTCGAGCATCTCCTGGCAGTGCGGCGACGGCGTGTGGTGCACGATCAGCAGCGTCTTACTCATGACGCCTCCATCTGGACGGCCTTCTTCATCGCCTCTCGGGCGCGTGTGCGATCACCTGCATAGTCGTACGCGCGTGCCAATCGGTACCAGCGCTGCCAGTTGTCCCGATCGGACTCCAGCTCGCTACGCACCGTCTCGAACAGCGCGTCGGCGGCGTCCCTTTTGATGCGCCCGGAGGGCATCCGCGGTAGGTCGCTGACGTCGAGTTCCATCCCGCCTTCGCGTGCCAGCCGCGCCAACCGCTGATGTGCCAGGCCCGCCTTCAACGTCGAGACCATCACCCAGACACCGATGACGGGCATGATCAGGATGGCGGCACCCAGCCCGATTGCCGCGGGTCGCCCCGACGTGATGAACACCAGTGCAGCGCGGCCCAGCATCACGAAGTAGACGATGAGCGCCACGCACATGAAGCCGATCAGCAGCTGGATCCGCAGTGCGCGTGCCCCGTCGCTCATGTCAGGTCGAGCAGCGGCTCGATGCCGATGGTCAGACCCGGGAACTCGCGAATCTTGCGGACCGCGAGCAGCACTCCGGGCACGAACGAGGTCCGGTCGATGCTGTCGTGGCGGATTGTCAGCGTCTCCCCCATCGTGCCGAACAGCACTTCCTGATGAGCGACGAGCCCGGCGAGTCGGATCGAGTGCACGGGAACTCCGTCGACGTTCGCTCCGCGCGCTCCCTCCAGACCGGTGCTGGTGGCATCGGGATTGGGCGGCAACCCTTTCCGCGCCTCGGCGATCAGCTTGGCGGTTCGGGCGGCCGTCCCCGACGGCGCATCGGCCTTGTGCGGGTGATGAAGTTCGATGACTTCCACCGAGTCGAAGAACCGCGCGGCCTGTTTCGCAAAGTGCATCGACAGCACCGCGCCGATGGCGAAGTTCGGCGCGATGAGCACGGCCGCATCGGGTTTGGCCGCCAGCCAACCCTTGACCTGCTCGATGCGCTCGTCGGTGAACCCGGTGGTACCGACGACCGCGTGGATGCCGTTGTCGATGAGGAACTTCAGGTTGTCCATCACCACACTGGGATGGGTGAAGTCGATGACGACCTCGGTTTCGGCGTCAACCAGTGCGGTCAGAGAATCGCCCGCATCCACACCTGCGGAGAAGGTGAGATCATCAGCGTCCTGCACAGCAGCCACCATGGTCGCGCCGACCTTGCCCTTGGCGCCCAGCACTCCGACTCGCATGGGCTAACCCTAACGTGCCGCCCGACGGCACTCGGGCCTACCGCTTTCGCCACTCAATTCACTTGTGTCACTGCGGTTTCAAGGTTCACACTCCGAGCGGTTTTGTCGGTGGTCGAATGTATGTTCGAAGCATGTCGGGTACGGCGGTTTTGCAGGAGGCGGTGACCGCGTTACGGGCCGCCTTCGACGCGGTCGCTGCCTGCGACATCGACCTGCTGACCCGCGCTGAGCTGATCGGACCCCTCGACGAGCTCGAAACGTTGGGGTGCCAGCTCCCGGCGGTGAGGCAGCGGTTGTTGGCCCGGCTGCAGACCGAGACCACTCCACAGCAGCTGGGTGCCAAGTCCTGGAAAGACGTCCTGACCGTCCGCTGGCGCCTCTCGGGGGCCGAAGCGAATCGTCGGCTGAACGATGCGGCGGTGTTGGCGCCGCGGCGCACCATCACCGGCGAACCCCTCCCTGCCGCGCTGCCGGCGACCGCGGCCGCCCAAGACCTCGGGCTGATCACCAGCGAGCATGTCGCGGTGATCCGCGCTGCGGTCAAAAAACTCCCGAGTTTCGTCGACGCGGCCACCGCCGCCCAGTTCGAAGTCGACCTGGTGCGCGTCGCGGTCGGTGTCGGACCCAAAGAACTCGAAGGCGAAGCCGCGCGGGCGTTGTTCCTGCTCGATCAGGACGGCCCCGAACCCGACGACACCGAACGCGCCCGCAAACGCGGTGTGTCGGCAGGTAAACAACGCGCCGATCTGATGACACCGCTCACCGCAGAGCTGACCCCCGAGGCGTGGGCGGTGTGGGAGCCGATCTTCGCCAAATACGCCGCCCCCGGCATGTGCAACCCCGACGATGCGCAACCGTGCACCTCGGGCACACCGAGTCAGGCTCAGATCGACAACGACCACCGGTCGCTGGCGCAACGCCAACACGACGCGCTGGTGGTGGCCGGGCGGATCGCGCTGATGAGCGGGGAACTCGGACAGCTCAACGGACTGCCGGTCATGGTCATCATCCGCACCACCCTGCAAGACCTCGAGAGCAGAGCCGGGGTCGGTGTCACCGGCGGTGGCACCGTCATGCCGATCAACGACGTGATCCGCCTCGGCGCCCACGCCCACCACAGCCTCGCGGTATTCGACCGCGCCACCGGATCCGCCCTGGACCTGTTCCGCACCAAACGCGTCGCCTCGATCGCCCAACGGCTCATGCTCGCCGCCCGCGACGGCGGCTGCACCAAACCCGGCTGCACCGTCGGCATCTACGGCACCCAAGTCCACCACGCCACCGCCGACTGGAACGACGGCGGCAACACCAACATCGACGACCTCGGCCTCGCGTGTGGACCCGACAACAGAATGGTCAACACCCACGGCGGCTGGACCACCCGGATGAACGATCGCCACGAGGTCGAATGGATCCCACCACCGGGACTGGACACCGGCCAAGCGCGGATCAACTACTACCACCGCCCCGAAGCCCTCCTCCGCCCACCAGATGAACCCCGACCCGGCGACGCCGAACCGATCGCGTCCGAGCCGATCGACCCTGAACCGATCGACCCTGAGCGGGTTGCCCCCGAACCCATCACCCACGAGGAACTCGACCCCCAACCGAGCGACCACACCAGCGAACCCGGCGGACCCGCACCACCCGACAACCAAGCAGCCTGACCGCTGCAGATATCGGTTGCCGACAACTCGCCAGTCCGCACCATCGGGGACTGTGGATTTGTCGGTGATTCCGGCCTGACATGCTGAGCGTTGCTGGGCGGGGGAAGTTGCCCGGCGACGACCCGCCCGATGGTGGCGACTTACCCGAAGACAGCAAAGATCCGTGACGCGCTGTCTACGCTCCATGGTGTGAAGAGCATTGTTTCCGCCGTGATTGCCGCCGGCCTGGCATCCGCGGGTGTCCTGGCTGCGCCGGCCATCGCATCTCCGGGGAGTTACGGCAGCAATGGCGTGTTCGGCGTCAGCACCCAGCCGCGCGAGGGCTGGGCGACCACGTTCATCCCACCGGGCCGTTACCGCGTCGACCAGTCTCCCAGCATGCGGCCCTACCAGAGCGCTCCGGGCTACTGGCTGCGGTGTCGCGACTTCCCCTGTGCAGGAACATCTCCCGCCAACATCATCGCCACGGGCGGTGCGCTGCGCGACGCGCCGACGTTTGTCGACATCCTGCCCGACGACGTGGCTGTGAGCCTGTACAACGTCACGCTGACAGCGGCGTAGAACCGACCCGTGCGCGGCTACAAGATCCTGGTCACCGGCCCGACAGGCCAAGTCGCGACTCCGCTGGCCAAAGCACTCGCGGCCGACAACGAAGTGTGGGGCATCGCCCGCTTCAAAGATGCCTCGGCTCGCGCCGATCTGGAGGCGGCAGGGATTCGTTGCACGACAGTCAATCTGGCCTCTGGCGATTTTTCGGGCATTCCCTCCGACTTCGACTATGTGCTCAATCTGGCGGTGGCCAAGAGTGGCCGCTGGGACAAGGATCTCAGTGCCAACGCAGAATCAGTCGGCCTGCTGATGGCGCATTGCCCTGACGCGAAAGCGTTTCTGCAATGCTCCTCAGCCGCCGTGTACGACCCGCCGGACGACGAGCCCCGCACCGAGGCAACTGCCCTCGGCGACAATCACAAGTCGCTGTTCCCCACCTACTCGATCTCCAAGATCGCCGGCGAAGTGGTGGCACGTTCGATGGCGCGCACCCTCGGCACGCCGACCGTCATCGCACGCCTGAACGTGCCGTACGGCAACTACGGCGGCTGGCCGTTCTATCACATAGAGATGTTGCTGAATGGCGTTCCGATCCCGGTTCCACCCGGAGGGCCGGCGCACTACAACCCGATCCACGAGGACGACATCATCGCGACTCTGCCCAAGCTGCTCGACGCCGCGTCAGTACCAGCCACGACGGTCAACTGGTGTGGGGAACAGGAAGTCAGTCTTCAGGAGTGGGCCTCGCACATCGGTTCGCTGGTCGAGCGGGAGCCGGTCTTCGAGGAAAGTCTCCAGGCGTTGCGCGGCGGGCCCACCGATGCCACCCGGATGCGTGAGCTCACCGGCGGCACCACGGTCGACTGGCGTGACGGGAATCCGACGCATGGTCACGACGTTCCATCCCGAACTGGTTCGCTGACCGACGCGACCGCCGCCTTCGCTCACAACGGCGACGCACCCCGGAGATGCTCGAAGATCAGAGAGGTCTGCGTCCCGGCGACATCCTCGTCGGCGTTCAGATTCTCCACCACGAACGAGCGCAGATCGTCGGTGTCGCGCGCGGCGACGTGCAGGATGAAGTCGTCGGCGCCCGCGAGGAAGTAGACATCCATCACCTGGGGCTTCCGGCGGATCTGCTGGATGAAGTTGCGGATCTTGCTGCGCGCGTTGAACTGCAGGTTGACCGAGATCATCGCCTGCAGGTTCAGGCCGATCGCCGCCGGGTCGATGTCGGCGTGGAATCCACGGATCACCCCGATGTCCTGCAACCTGCGCACCCTCCCGTGACACGTCGACGGCGCGATTCCGACGAGGTCGGCCAATGCGCTGTTGGACATGCGGGCGTCGGCATGCAGAGCGGTCAGAATCCGGCGATCGACGTCGTCCACGGGGCTGGGCCGAACATCCTTCGACGGTCGCGCTTCTCGTCGCCCGTACTCCGGCGATTCTTCAGCCATTTCCACATCGTAGCGAATTGTTGTCGTTATTATTGCGTCCAATCGGGCAGTTCTTCACAATTGAACGCAACCCACCACGATTCTGAGGAGCGATCATGCGTGTCGGCATCCCGACCGAGATCAAGAACAACGAGTACCGCGTCGCCATCACCCCGGCAGGCGTGGCCGAGCTGACCCGCCGCGGTCATGACGTTCTGGTGCAGGCCGGCGCCGGCGCCGGCTCGGCGATCTCCGACAGTGACTTCAAGGCCGCCGGCGCGCAGGTCATCAACACCGCCGACGAAGTGTGGGCCGAGGCCGACCTGCTGCTCAAGGTCAAGGAGCCGATCGAGGCCGAGTACAGCCGGATGCGCAAGGGCCAGACGCTTTTCACCTATCTGCACCTGGCGGCGTCCAAACCCTGCACCGATGCGCTGATGGCCTCGGGAACCACGTCGATCGCCTATGAGACCGTGCAGACCGCTGACGGTGCGCTTCCGCTTCTGGCGCCGATGAGCGAGGTCGCCGGACGCCTCGCCGCACAGGTCGGCGCATACCACCTGATGCGCACCCAGGGCGGTCGCGGTGTGCTGATGGGCGGCGTCCCCGGCGTCGCACCGGCCAAGGTCGTCGTCATCGGCGGCGGAATGGCCGGTGACAACGCGGCCGCCGTCGCGTGGGGCATGGGCGCTCATGTCACCGTGTTCGACCTCAACATCAACATCCTGCGCAAGATCGACGCCGAGTACGGCGGCGCGATCGAGACCCGCTACTCGTCGACGCTCGAACTCGAGGACGCGGTCAAGCAAGCCGACCTGGTGATCGGCGCGGTGCTGGTGCCCGGCGCCAAGGCGCCCAAGCTGGTCACCAATTCGACTGTCGCGCAGATGAAATCGGGTGCGGTGTTGGTCGACATCGCCATCGATCAGGGCGGCTGCTTCGAGGACTCCCGGCCCACCACCCATGACGATCCCACCTTCGCCGTCCACGACACCGTGTTCTACTGCGTTGCCAACATGCCCGGTGCGGTACCGCGGACCTCGACGTTCGCGCTGACCAACGCCACCATGCCGTACGTGCTCAAACTCGCCGACAAGGGCCGGAAGGCCGCCTGCGCTGCCGACGACTCGCTGGCGAAGGGCCTGTCGACACACGAGGGCGCGCTGCTGTCCGAACAGGTGGCCGCCGATCTCGACCTCCCGTTCACCGACCCCGCCGACCTGCTGGCCTAACTGTACTGACCTGAGAGGTTAGATACGCGGCTGGCGGGTGCTTGACCCTTGAGTGAGGTGTGGCCGCGGTGGTGATTGTAGTGATGCACCCAGAGCGGGAACTCGGCGCAACGTTCGGCGTCGCTGGTGTAGAGCCGCACGTAGGCCCATTCATCGGCAAGGGTGCGGTGAAATCGCTCCACCTTGCCGTTGGTCTGCGGTCGATAGGGTCGGGTCCTGCGATGCTTGATGTCGCCGAGCGCATCACGGAACGCGTGCGATCTGTAGCAGGAGCCATTGTCGGTCAACACATTTCGCACAGCGATGCCGTTCTCTAGGAACCAGGCGTTGGCCCGGGTCCAGAACTCTGCGGCGGTTTCTTTGCGTTCATCTGTCAGCATTTCCGAGTAGGCCAGCCGGGAGTGGGCATCAAGGGCGGTGTGCAGAAAGTGATAGCCGCGCACCGGGTTGCGGTACTTGCTGAAGACCCCGCTGCTCTTGTCGGCGTTGGAGTTGCGGTTGCCCGCCGTGCGGCCCAGTTTGCGCCAGCCGCCGCCGGCGGGGATCTTGCCGAGTTTCTTGACATCGACATGCACCAGATCGCCGGGAGCAGCGGACTCCATTCGGCGGATGACACGCCCCGTCGGGCGGTCCAGCCATCGCAATCGCGCGACTCGGTAGCGGCGTAAGACCCGATGCACCGTGGACACGTTGAGGCCCAGCAGATAGGCGATTCGGGCCGGGCCCCACCGGCGCAGCACCCGGACTTTGATGATGCGGCGTTCGGTGCGCGTCGGGGTCTGATTGGGGCTGCGATGGGGCCGTGAGCTGCGGTCAGCCATCCCAGCCGGCCCCTCCTGGCGGTAGCGCTGCGCCCACCGCTGGGCGGTGGTGACCGCGACCTGGAACCGTTCGGCGGCTCGGCGCAGCGACCAGCCGTCCTCAACAATGCAACGAGCCAGGCGCAGGCGACCGGTTTCTGACAGCGGGGCGTTACGGTGGACCACGAAGACCTCCAGAGTGAGTGGTGTGTTCCTAGACAGCTCGCACTTCACTCGGAGGTCTTCTTCATGTCACCACGCCACGCCGTCCCTAACGTCCGTGGTCGGTACACCTAACTGAACAACTCCCCGTCGAGGTAGAACCACCGACGGGCTCTCACAGCGAACCGGGACCGCTCATGGAGCGTCCCGGTTCGTTGGCTGTCGAGGTACCGCGCGCGAAACTCGACCTCGCCCGTCTGGTCGCCGGGCCCGCCCGCGACACAGTCGATGATGTGGAGTCCTGTCCAGATCAGTCCGGCGTCGTCGACGCGGTCCGGGCGGGTGCGGGGATGCCAGGTGCGCCAGAGATAGTCGACGTCCCCGGTCGCAAAGGCGGTGTACCGCGACCGCATGAGTTGCTCCGCGGTCTGGGCTTCCCGGTCCCCGGTGTGCAGCGGCAGACAGCAACGGCCGAAGGGATCACCGCTGCCGCAGGGGCATGGACTGTCTGACCGCACATCCAATAGTGTGCCGGATTTGACAGGTGTCAAGTAGAGTCTGGGCATGCTTTCGCTCACCGACGTCCTTCCTGATGCCCCGACCACGACGGCCGAGGCACTGACGCTGTTCGATTCACTGCCGGCTGTGGACTCCGAATTCATGATCGGCACCTGGCACGGCGCAGAGCTGCCGACCAACCATCCGCTCGACGGCATGCTGGCGGCCAGTGGCTGGTGGGGCAAGGCGTTCGTGGACGCCGAGACCGTGCACCCGCTGCTGTTTCCCACCGGTGACCGCACCGCGTTGTGGCCGCTGAACCCGGCGCTGGCGTTCGGTGGACTCGGTCTGGCCACCAAGATCCCGGCACTGAAGAAGCAGAGCTTTGCGGGCACCATCACCAGGCTCAAGCCCGCGCTTCAGGCGCGTGGGCCCAAAGCTCGGCTGCGCACCACCCGCTACCGCGGCGTTGACACCGCGACGATGGTGTACGACCAGTTGCCGATCAACGACGTGTTCCGACTGCTCGACGACCGGACGGTCCTCGGCGCGATGGACCTGCGCGGGATCAAGGCGCCGTACTTCTTCGTTCTGCAGCGCGACGACTCACTGCAGCTTGTATAGATCGGCGACGGCGAGCGCGGCCAGTTCGCCGATCAGCGCACGCTGGTTCGGCGCATCCGGATCGTCTGCGGCCGTCGTCGTCATGATCGACAGAAGTAACCGCTGCCCGTCGGGCGCGTAGGCGACACCGATGTCGTTTGTCGTTCCGTAATCGCCACTGCCCGTCTTGTCCGCGCTCGTCCACCCTGCGGGCAGTCCAGCGCGCATGCTCGACGTCTCATTGGCCCGCATCCAGCCCTCGAGACGACGGCGGTTCTCGTCACCGAGCGCCCCGCCGGTCAGCAGGTTGCGGTAGCCGACGCCCACTGCGACGGGCGTGGTCGTGTCGCGGGGATCGCCGGGAACAGCAGAGTTCAACTCGGTCTCCCACCGGTCCAGGCGGGACTCCTCATCACCGATGCTGCGCGCAAGATCGGTGATCGCGGGCGGTCCGCCGAGCACCCGGAGCAGAAGGTTCGCCGCGGCGTTGTCACTGACCTGCAACGTCGCCTGGCACAGCTCGGCCAGCGTCATCGTCGCTCCCACCCGTGTCCCGGTCACCGGCGAGTGGGAGATGATGTCGGTCGGCTCGACCCGGACCGCATCGGTCAGCGATAGCTCGCCGCGTTCGGCCCTCTGCAGAATCGCGGCGGCGGCGTAGGTCTTGAAGGTCGAGCACAGGGCGAAACGCTCCTTGGCGCGGTGGGCCAGCCACCGACCGCTCGCCACATCGACCGCCCAGAGACCGACAACCACGTTGTACTGCCGCTCGAGTGCTTCGATCCGCTGGTCGGTCGGCGGCACCGGCGGGTTGGGATCGTCCGGCCCGGCCAGCACGGTGGGATCAGCACATGCCGCCAGCGCAGCGAGTGACAGTCCCCCGACAACAAGGCGCCGTCTGGACAGCGAGGTCACGCAGACGAGGCTAGGCGATCAACCCGCGATCGTCTGCAGCGCCTTCGGCAACGACCGCTTCCCGCGCACCGGCCCGAGGACCGCCGCGCCGAACGGGCGGGAGAGCAGCAGTCGCGCCACGGCGTTGACCTCGTCGAGGGTGACGGCGTCGATGTGGGCCAAGGTATCGGCGATGCTGCGGTGTTCTCCGTAGTTCAGCTCGCTGCGCCCGATGCGGTTCATCCGCGACCCCGAGTCCTCGAGGCCCAGCACCAGCCCGCCGCGCATCGACCCCTTGGCGATTCGGCATTCGTCGGCGGTGATCCCGTCGCGGCCCACATCGGCGAGCACGTCGGTCGTCACCCGAACGACCTCGTCGAACCGCTCGGGCAGACAGCCGGCGTAGATCGAGAGTGCGCCGCTGTCGGCGAACGTGTCCACCGTCGAGTACACCGAGTAGGCAAGCCCGCGCGTCTCCCGAATCTGTTGGAACAGACGCGAACTCAGCCCGCCACCGAGTGCGGTGTTGAGCACCGACAGTGCCCAGCGGTGGTCCCAGTGCCGTCCCGGGGTTCGTACCCCCATCGACAGGTGGGTCTGCTCGGCGTCCCGGCTCACCAGCTGCAGGGTCGGATTGCCCGGCACGCGCCCGGTTCCCTTACGCGGCGCCAGCGGAGACCGGCCGCGCACCAACCGCGCACTGAAGTGCTCGCGCACCAGGCCGACGACTTCGTCGTGGTCGACGTTTCCGGCGACGGCGACGACCATCCGGTCAGGGGTGTAGCGGCGGACGTGGAACGAGTGCAGTTGCGCGCGTGTCATCGTCGAGATCGACTCCACGCTGCCGATCACCGGACGGCCGACCGGGTGGTCGCCGAACATCGCCGACAGGAAGAGGTCGCCGAGCGTGTCCTCCGGGTCGTCGTCGCGCATCGCGATCTCCTCGAGCACGACGTCGCGCTCGATGTCCACGTCGTGCTGTGCGCAGCGCCCGTTCAGCACGACGTCGGCGACCAGATCGACGGCCAGCGCCAGATCCGCGTCGAGGACATGCGCGTAGTAACAGGTGTGCTCCCTGGCGGTGAACGCGTTCAGCTCACCGCCGACGGCGTCGACCGCCTGCGCGATCTGCACCGCAGTGCGCGTCGGCGTCGCCTTGAACAACAGGTGCTCGAGGAAGTGCGCGGCGCCGGCCACGCTACGGCCCTCGTCGCGGGAGCCGACACCGACCCACACCCCGACCGAGGCCGAGTGGACGTGCGGGATGTGCTCGGTGACCACACGCAGGCCACCGGGCAGATCGGTGCGGCGCACCGCGAGGGACGTGTCATCGTTGCGACGTCCCTTCCGCAGCGACCCCGAGCTAGCTGCTGGTGGTCGCGGCATCTACCGACGCGGGCTCGGACTCGGGAGATGATTCGGCTGAGTCACCCTCGGCGACGAGGACCAGCGAGATCTTGCCCCGGTTGTCGATGTCGGCGATCTCGACCCGCAGCTTGTCGCCGACCTTGGCGACGTCCTCCACCTTGTTGACCCGCTTGCCGCGGCCCAGCTTGGAGATGTGCACCAGTCCGTCCCGTCCCGGCAGCAGCGACACGAACGCACCGAAGTCGGTGGTCTTGACCACGGTTCCGAGGAACCGCTCGCCCGTCTTGGGCAGCTGGGGGTTGGCGATCGCGTTGATCTTGTCGATCGCGGCCTGCGCTGCTTCCCCGTTGGAGGCGCCGACGAACACGGTGCCGTCGTCCTCGATGGAGATCGACGCACCGGTCTCCTCGGTGATCGAGTTGATCATCTTGCCCTTGGGCCCGATGACCTCGCCGATCTTGTCGATCGGCACCTTGATCGTGGTGATGCGCGGCGCGTAGGGGCTCATCTCGTCGGGCTCGTCGATCGCCTCGCCCATCACCTCGAGGATGGTGATCCGGGCTTCCTTGGCCTGCGCCAGCGCGCCGGCGAGGACCTGAGACGGGATGCCGTCGAGCTTGGTGTCGAGCTGCAGCGCGGTGACGAAGTCCTTGGTGCCTGCGCACTTGAAGTCCATGTCACCGAAGGCATCCTCGGCGCCCAGGATGTCGGTCAGGGTGACGAAGCGACGCTCGGTCTTTCCGTCCACCTCGACGTCGTCGGACACCAGGCCCATCGCGATACCGGCGACCGGAGCCTTCAGCGGCACCCCGGCGTTGAGCAGCGACATGGTCGAGGCGCACACCGATCCCATCGATGTGGAGCCGTTGGAGCTCAACGCCTCCGACACCTGACGGATCGCGTACGGGAACTCCTCGACGCTCGGCAGCACCGGCATCAGCGCCCGCTCGGCGAGCGCGCCGTGGCCGATCTCGCGCCGCTTGGGCGACCCGACCCGACCGGTCTCACCGGTCGAGTACGGCGGGAAGTTGTAGTGGTGCATGTAGCGCTTGGTCTTCTCCGGCCCCAGCGAGTCGATCTGCTGGGCCAGCTTGACCATGTCGAGGGTGGTGACGCCCAGGATCTGGGTTTCGCCGCGCTCGAACAGCGCACTGCCGTGGGCCCGCGGCACGATGGCCACCTCGGCGGACAGCGCGCGGATGTCGGTGACGCCGCGACCGTCGATGCGGAAGTGGTCGGTGAGGATCCGCTGGCGGACCAGCTTCTTGGTCAGCGACCGGTAGGCCGCGCCGATCTCCTTCTCGCGGCCGGCGTAGGTGTCACCCAGACGCTCGAGCACCTCGACCTTGATCTCATCGGTACGGGAGTTGCGCTCGTCCTTGCCCGCGATGGTCAGCGCCTTGGACAGCTCCTCGGTGGCCACCGAGGACACTGCGTAGAACACGTCGTCCTGGTAGTCGGGGAACACCGGGTAGTCGCGGGTCTCCTTACCCGCGGCGCCCGCCAACTCCTGCTGGGCGGTGCACAGCGCGGCGATGAACGGCTTGGCAGCCTCGAGCCCTTCGGCGACGACGGTCTCGGTGGGAGCGGTGGCACCACCGGCCACCAACTCGATGACCTTGGTGGTCGCCTCGGCCTCCACCATCATGATCGCCACGTCGTCTTTGCCGTCGGCATCCTGGACCTTGCGGCCCGCGACGACCATGTCGAACACGGCGTCCTCGAGCTGTTCGACCGTCGGGAACGCAACCCATTGGCCGTTGATCAGCGCGACCCGCACGCCACCGACCGGGCCGGCGAACGGCAGTCCGGATATCTGGGTGGATGCCGACGCGGCGTTGATGGCCAGCACGTCGTACAGATCCTTGGGGTCAAGGCTCATGACGGTGACCACGACCTGGATCTCGTTGCGCAGACCCGAGACGAAGGTCGGGCGCAACGGCCGGTCGATCAGTCGGCAGGTGAGGATGGCGTCGGTGGACGGGCGGCCCTCACGGCGGAAGAAGGAGCCGGGAATCCGCCCGGCGGCGTACATCCGCTCCTCGACGTCGATCGTGAGCGGGAAGAAGTCGAAGTGATCCTTCGGATTCTTGCTGGCGGTGGTCGCCGACAGCAGCATGGTCTCGTCGTCGAGGTAGGCGACGACGGCGCCGGCGGCCTGCTGGGCCAGCCGACCGGTCTCGAAACGGATGGTGCGGGTGCCGAAGCTCCCGTTGTCGATCACGGCGGTGGATTCGAACACGCCGTCCTCAATTTCAACTACAGACATAGACGTCCGTACGGCCTCTCTGGGTCATCATTCAGCTGTTTCGCGTGATCACTGCGCGCTGAAGGCTGTCGGTTACGGACAACCTCAAGTGTCTCGCGACAGGCCCGGATGCGTCGACGGCCGTCAGTCGAAGCGGCCGGAGTACCTCCGGCAGCCACTACCGAAGACCGCACGATCGGGCGGTGTCAGTCGTGTCACGCGGGAACGGCGCACGCGGTTCTGCGCGGACCGCACCCGGTTGCTCGCGCCATACGGCTGGCGAACGCACCCATCGTACATCCCGCTGTGTGCGTAATCCCTAATCCGGGGCACGTGCCGCGTGGGGGCAGAACCGTCACGCCACGTCTTCCACACACACCGTGAAGTCGCGTTCGTCGTAGGCGTAGCCCAGCCCGCTGGCGCACAGGTCGGCGCTTGCGACGTCGTCCAGTATCTGCGTGGCCCGCTGACGACCGGGTACCGCCGTGTCATCGCACTCGGTCCGCACCGGATCCTCGCCGGTCTCCCGGGCGATGCTCATGCACCCGCCGACCACCCAGTCGATGTCCAGGCACACGGTGGTTCGCGAATCGGAGAACGAACTGCCCATCGAGTAGTAGGAGTCGACGTCGGTCGGGCATTCGTCGGTCTCCTCGACCACGGCGACGACCTTGTAGTTCGACTCGGCCGTGCCGCAGGGCACTTTCCTCGCCTCCGGCCGGTCGGGTGGACCACCTGTTTCCAGGCAGTCGCCCACAACCACGTCGGCGGTGGCCGCCGAACGGCAACCGGCCAATCCCCCCGCTGCGATGATCGCGACCGACGTGATCACGAACAGGGTTCGCATGGGGCCAGGGTCAGCGACGCAGGCCGAGGCGCTCGATCAGCGAGCGGTAGCGCTGGACGTCGACCTGAGCGACGTACTTCAGCAGCCGGCGACGACGGCCGACGAGCAGCAGCAGACCCCGTCGCGAGTGGTGGTCGTGCTTGTGGGTCTTCAGGTGCTCGGTGAGGTCCACGATCCGCTTGGTCAGCAGTGCGACCTGGGCCTCCGGAGAACCGGTATCGGTGTCGTGCAGGCCGTACTGGCCGAGAATGTCTTTTTTCTGTTCGGCGGTGAGCGCCACGAAACAACTCCATCACATCGGTCCGCGATCAGGGCGTCGGAAAAGCTCCACTGGAGCATCCAACGGGCGCGGCCACCGCGAACTGCAGCACGCGCCGTGTCGAGGTGGGAGTTTAGCAGCGCGGCCGGCACCCCGGCGAATCCGCTGAGCTGCCACGAGCTAGGGGTCAGCGCGCGGCCAGGATGGTGCGCGCGCGTTCGGTGTCGGCGCCCATCGCCGTCACCAGGTCGGCCACCGAATCGAATCTCTCCTGACCGCGCAGGCGTGCGACGAAGTCGACCGCCACATGCTGGCCGTACAGATCGGCCGCGGTATCCAGGACGAACGCCTCGACGGTGCGGGTGCGCCCGGAGAAGGTCGGGTTGGTGCCGACGGACACCGCGGCCTGGTAGCGCTCGCCCGGCGTGACGGAACCGACGACGGGTCCGTGCCCGAGGACGGTGAACCAGGCGGCGTAGACACCGTCGGCCGGGATGGCCGAGTACATCGGCGGGGCGACGTTCGCCGTGGGATAGCCGAGCACCTTGCCGCGCCCGTCCCCGCGGACCACCACGCCCTCGACCCGGTGCGCGCGGCCCAGCGCTTCCGCGGCCGCGACCATGTCACCGGCGTCGACACAGGACCGGATGTAGGTCGAGGAGAACGTCACGGTCTCGTCCCGGTGGTGTTCGGCGACCAGCGACAGCGAATCCACCGCGAATCCGAACCGCTCCCCCGCCTTGCGGAGGAGCCCGACGTTGCCGGCGGCCTTCTTGCCGAAAGTGAAGTTCTCCCCGACCACGACCTCGACCACGTGGAGTCGCTCGACCAGCAGCTCATGGACGTAGCGGTCCGGGGTGAGCTTCATGAAGTCCGTGGTGAAGGGCACGACGAGGAAGACGTCGATCCCCATCTCCTCGACCAGCTCCGCGCGCCGCGTCAGAGTGGTCAGCTGAGCCGGGTGACTACCGGGAAAGACGACCTCCATCGGGTGCGGGTCGAAGGTCATCAGAACCGTCGGGACACCGCGCGACCGTCCCGCCTTCACCGCACGACTGATCAGCTCCTGGTGACCTCGGTGGACACCGTCGAACACGCCGATCGTGACGACACATCGGCCCCAGTCGGTGGGGATTTCGTCCTGCCCCCGCCAGCGCTGCACGTCGCTAGCCTACGGCCCGAGTGCAACACCGGCCCAGCAGCACCACCAGATCAGGTGATGATTGCCTAAACTTTGTGCTTGTGAGTCCTGACGACACCCCCCGCGACCTGACGACGGTCGCCCAGGACTACCTGAAAGTGATCTGGACCGCCCAGGAGTGGTCGCACGAGAAGGTCAGCACCAAGCTGCTCGCCGACCGCATCGGCGTCTCGGCCAGCACCGCGTCGGAGTCCATCCGCAAGCTCGCCGATCAGGGCCTTGTCGATCACGAGAAGTACGGCGCGGTCACGCTGACCGACGCGGGACGACGGGCGGCGTTGGCGATGGTCCGCCGGCACCGACTGATGGAGACCTTCCTGGTCAACGAACTCGGCTACGGCTGGGACGAGGTGCACGACGAGGCCGAGGTCCTCGAGCACGCGGTATCCGACCGGATGCTGGACCGGATCGATGCCAAGCTCGGGTATCCGACGCGTGATCCGCACGGTGATCCGATTCCGGCCGCCGACGGTCAGGTCCCGACCCCGCCGGCGCGTCAACTGTCGGTGTGCCAGGACGGCGACGCCGGAACCGTTGCGCGGATCTCCGATGCCGACCCGGAGATGCTGCGATACTTCGACACCGTCGGGATCAGCCTGGACTCCCGACTGCGGGTGGTGGCGCGGCGCGACTTCGCCGGAATGATCTCGGTGGCCGTGCAGAACCCGGGCAACCCGCCTGTCGAGGGGGATGCCGAGACCACTGTCGACCTGGGAAGCCCTGCTGCACAAGCAATCTGGGTCATAGCGTAGGAGGATTCGGTCATGGCGAAACTAGAGCTGTCGCGCACGCTGGCGCTCCCCCCGGAGGAGGCGTGGGCGCACGCCTCGGATCTGACCACGCTGGGCGACTGGATGACGATGCATCAGGGTTGGCGTTCGGACCTGCCGGACAAGTTGGAGGTCGGCGAGAAGGTCGTGGGTGTCGCGGGCGCCAAAGGCATGCGTAACCGGGTGACCTGGACGATCCGCAAGTTCGATCCGCCCTCGGAGATGGAGATCAGCGGCGAAGGCGTGGGCGGCACCCGATACAAGCTCGCGATGAAGGTCGCCTCGGCCGCCGACGGCTGCAAGTTCACCGTGCGCATGGATCTCGGCGGGGCGCCGCTGTTCGGCCCGATCGGGTCCGCGGCGGTCCGCGCGGTCAAGGGCGACATCGAGAAGTCGATCGAGAAGTTCGAAGAGCTCTACACCTAGAAGGTCCAGGTGCCTTCGGGCTGGACGACAAAACCGTGCTCGCCATAGTGGCGATCGGGCGGGTCGGGGGTGTCTGCAGCCCAGGAGTCGGGTTTGCGCGCCAGACACGCCAGGGAGGTGTCGCTGATCACGGCACACTCGACGCCGTTGCCCGCAGCGAACTTCGAACCCGTCGGCAGCAGTAGATACGGGTCGGCGTCAGTGCCGGTGTCGTCCGTCGTCATCAACGTGCCCTCGCGGGTCAGCGACACCCCCACCGAATCGACACCCTGCTGGGTTCCGGGAACCGGCCCGAAGCAGACCACCCCGAGATCGGGGATGAGGCTGTTGCGGCACTGCAGACCCGACGGCGTGCTGAATGCCCAGCCCGAACTGCTCGGGTGCGCACCGAACACCTGGTAGGGACCCGGATCGACAGCCGGGTAGCCGTCCAGGTCCGGGAACGCCTCCGGCAGCGCCGCGGCGGTCGGTACGCCGCTCACCGCCGCGAGTACCCCTGCCACCATTACCGCCGCGCCTGTTCGAGTTCTCCGTGAAATCCGCACGGATGTTCATCGTCGACGCCGCCGGCGTGTTACCCCTGGAGCGTCGCGGGCCGGATCACGACAACGCTTCTGGTACGGGCACCTGCGTCCTCCAGCAGGGCCATCACCCGGCCGTCCGGCGCCGCTGCGGCGTACAGCCCGTCGACACCCGCCGACTGCAACGGCCGGCCGTGGCCGACATCGATCGCCTCGTTCTCGGTGAGGTCGCGGCGCGGAAACGCCTGCAGACACGCCTGGTCCAGCGTGCACGACAGCGCCGGATCATCGGCCAACTGCTCCAGGGTGCGGGCCTGCTCGAGCCCGAACGCCCCGACACGGGTGCGCCGCAGCGCGGTCAGGTGCCCGCCGACACCGAGTGCGGCGCCGACATCCCGGGCGAGGGCGCGGATGTAGGTGCCACTGGTGCAGTCCACGTCGACATCGACGTCGACGACACCGGGAAGGCCGACCTCCCGCCGCACCTCACGCACCTCGAATCGGTCGATCCTGACCCGACGCGGCTTCAATTCGACGGTCTGGCCGTCGCGCACCAGTTGGTAGGCACGCTTGCCGTCGACCTTGATCGCGCTGACCGCCGACGGGATCTGGTCGATCCCGCCACGCAACGGCGCGATCGCCGATTCGAGCTGGCTCTCGGTCACCGCGGCGGCCGAAACCGATTGCAGGACTTCGCCTTCAGCGTCTTCGGTGGACGTCGTCTGCCCCAAACGGATCGTCGCGAAGTAGGACTTGTCGGTGGCCGTCAGCAGCCCGAGGATCTTGGTCGCACGCTCTATCCCGATGACGAGGACACCGGTGGCCATCGGGTCCAGCGTCCCCGCATGCCCGACCTTGCGGGTGCCGAAGAGTCGCCGGCATCGGCCAACCACATCGTGGCTGGTGAGCCCGCCCGGCTTGTCGACGACGACGAGTCCCGGCTCGGTCACCCCTTCCCGGGTCGCTGCGCTCCTGCCCTCCGGGGTCACAGCACGATCGCCGTCAGGGCAATCCCGTTCTGCACCGACCAACGACCCGACAGGGCCGTCAGCGGCGGCCCGGATTCGGCGGAAGGGTCGATCAGGATCTCCGAGGTGAAGGTTCCCCTCTGACCCGAGTCGTCCACGTCGAACACGATGTGGGCGTCCTCGAAGCCCAGCCACCGGTGCGTCAACGGAAACCACGCCTTGTAGGTCGCCTCCTTGGCGCAGAACAACACCCGGTCCCAGTGCACCCCCGAGGGCATGGCCCGCAGTTCGTGCCGTTCGATGGGCAGACTGATCGCGTCGAGCACTCCGTCGGGCAGCACGCCGTGAGGTTCGGCGTCGATGCCGACCGAGCGGACCTCCTCGCGACGACCGACAGCGGCCCCGCGGAAGCCCTCACAATGGGTCAGACTGCCGACGACCCCGGCCGGCCAGCACGGTTCGCCCTTGTCCCCCTTGAGGATCGGCACCGGCTCCAAGCCGAGGTCGACAAGTGCCTGACGCGCGCAGTACCGCACGGTGATGAACTCGTTGCGCCGCTTGGCCACTGACCGGGCGATCAGCGGTTCCTCTTCGGGCAGCGGTGCGAGTTCCTTGGGATCGGAGTACATCTCGGCGGCGGCCAACGCGTTCACCGAGCCGGGCAGCACCCCGGCGAGCAGCGTCGCTGCGATCATGCACGGTCCTTGATCCGCTGCTGCATCGTCTCGGCGTGCTCGCGCATCTCCTGGGTGATCTGGAAATGCCCGCCGAACTCGTTGAGATAGCCCGGCGCGTACTTCGGGTCCGGCAGGATCTGGCGAAGCCATCGATACGGCCTGCGGCGCCGCCATTCCCGCGGATAGCCGACCGACACTTCCTCGAAGCGCACCCCGTCGTACCAGGTGGTGCGTGGGATGTGCAGGTGTCCGTAGACCGAGCAGACGGCGTTGTAGCGGGTGTGCCAGTCCGCGGTGGCGGTGGTCCCGCACCACAGCGCGAACTCCGGATAGAACATCGCGTCGCACGGTTCGCGCACCATCGGGAAGTGGTTCACCTGGACGGTCGGCATCATCCAGTCCAGATCCTCGAGTCGTTTGCGGGTGTAGGCGACCCGGTCGCGGCACCAGGCGTCGCGCGTGGCGTAGGGCTCCGAGGACAGCAGGTACTCGTCGGTGCCGACGATGTTGCGCTCTCGTGCGATCGCCAGGCCCTCAGCCTTGGTGCCCGCCCCCTGCGGCAGGAACGAGTAGTCGTACAGCAGGAACATCGGGACGATGGTCGCCGGACCACCCTCCTCGGTCCAGACCGGGTACGGGTGCTCGGGGGTCACGATGCCCATCTCGTCGCACATGTTGACGAGATAGTCGTAGCGGGCCTTCCCGTGGATCTGCATCGGGTCGCGCTGGGTGGTCCACAGCTCGTGATTGCCCGGGATCCAGATCACTTTCGCGAAACGTTTGCGCAGCACGTCGAGGGCCCACCGGATCTCGTCGGTGCGCTCGGCCACGTCGCCGGCCACGATCAGCCAGTCATCGGGTGAGGCGGGGTGCAGCGACTCGGTCACCGGCTTGTTCCCGGTGTGTCCGGTATGGAGGTCACTGACGGCCCACAACGTCGGACGTCGGTCGTCACTGGTCACAACCCGTCAGCCTACCGGCGCGCCGCGGCACCGCCGTCCCGGCAACTAGAACAGGTTCTAAGTTCCGTCCCGACGGCGCGGCCCGGCCCGCTACACTCCCGGGCAGGGTCGGACCATTCGGCGGTGCCCGCCGCCACGAGATCAGGGGGTGCGATGGTCGCCAAGCTGCGACTGCTCTCAGCGCTGTGTGCGCTGGTCGCCGCAGTTGTGGTGGTCTGGCAAGCAAACCCCGCCGGCCCACTGAACGCCGACCGCATCGAGCTCAGAGCGACCGGCGCCCCACTGCCCGCCGTGTCGACGACCATCAAGTATCCGGTCATCGATCTGGTGGATCCCGATCCGTTCGACCCGTGCCGGGACATCCCGCTCGACGTCGTACAGCGCATCGGGCTGGCAGTCACCCCACCGACGCCGGAGGACAGCCTGCGCTGCAAGTACGACGCGGGCAACTACCAGATGACCGTCGAGGCGTTCGTGTGGCGAACCTACGAGCAGACCCTGCCCGCAGATGCGGTCGAACTCGACATCAACGGTCACCGGGCCGCTCAGTACTGGATCATGAAGCCGACCGACTGGAACAACCGCTGGTGGATCACCTGCATGGTGACGTTCAAGACCAGTTACGGCGTCATCCAGCAGTCGCTGTTCTACTCCCCCATCTACTCCGAGCCCGACCCGGACTGCATGCAGACGAACTTGCAGAAGGCGCACGAGCTGAGCCCGTTCTACGTCTACTGACCTCCGGTCCCCGTCGGCCGGATGCGTAGCCTCGTCAGCGTGACGCTCCAGCAATCCGTCCTGCGCAAGCTCAGCAGTGTGCTCGAGCTGCCACCGTCGACCACCGATTTTGTCGTCGACCGTGGACAGCTGGTGCCGATGCGCGACGGTGTCGACCTGGTCGCCGACCACTACGCGCCCCGGACAACGACGCCGGTGGGCACGCTGCTGGTCCGCGGGCCGTACGGGCGTGGCTGGCCGTTCGCCGCGCTGTTCGGCTCGGTGTACGCCGCGCGCGGCTACCACGTGCTCATCCAGAGCGTGCGCGGCACGTACGGCTCCGGCGGCGAATTCAGCCCGATGGTCCACGAGATCGACGACGGCGCCGACACCGTCGCCTGGCTGCGCGACCAGCCGTGGTTCACCGGCACCTTCGGCACCGTGGGACTGTCGTATCTGGGGTTCACCCAGTGGGCGCTGCTGGCCGATCCCCCGCCGGAGATGAAGGCCGCGGTGATCACCGTCGGACTTCACGACGCCAGCGGGCCACGTTGGGGTGCGGGGTCTTTCGGCCTCAATGACTTCCTGGGCTGGAGTGATCTGGTCGCCAACCAGGAAGACCCGCGGCGGTTGCGGGTGCTGATGCGCCAGGCCCGCGCCCAACGACGGGTCACCGAGGCATCGCTGGGACTACCGCTCGGCGAGTCCAGTCGGACACTGCTCGGGAACGGTGCAGGCTGGTTCGAGTCGTGGCTCGAGCACCCGCAGGCCGACGATCCGTTCTGGGCCAAGGTCAATCTGCGCGACGCGCTGGACCGGGCAGAGATCCCGGTGCTGCTGCTGACCGGCTGGCAGGACCTGTTCGTCGACCAGACCCTCCATCAGTACCACCGGCTGCGCGACCGTGGGGTGACCACCGGCCTCACAGTCGGTCCGTGGACACACAGCCACATGATGACCAAGGCCGCCGCCACCGTGATCCGCGAATCGCTGGACTGGCTCAACACCCATCTGGGCGGCGCGCCCGAGCAGCGATCGGCGCCGGTGCGCATCCACCTCGACGGCCAGGGGTGGCTCGACCTCGCCGACTGGCCGCCCGCGATGCCCGAGCGAGAGCTCTACCTGCAGCCGTCGGGCGGGCTGTCGGACACCGTTCCCTCGTCCGGCAGCGCGACCTCGTCTGACACAGCGACCTTCGTCTACAACCCCGCCGACCCGACACCCACCGTCGGGGGCCGACTGCTGTCCCCGGTGGGCGGCTACCGCGACGACACGTCTCTGGCCCGTCGCGCCGATGTGTTGACGTTCACCGGCGACCCGCTGCCCGCCGACCTCTACGTCGTCGGGACGCCGGCGCTCGAGCTGGAACACTCCTGCGCCAACCCTCACAACGACCTGTTCGTGCGGATCAGTCAGGTCGACGAGCACGGCCGCTCACGCAACGTCAGCGACGGGTACCTCGCCTCGGCGCCTGATTCCGGGACCGTGCGGCTTCACCTCGACGCAGTCGCCCATACGTTTCCGGCGGGTTCCCGCATCCGGGTGGTCATCGCCGGCGGCTCGCACCCCCGGTTCCTGCGCAACCTCGGCACCGGCGAGTCCGCCGCCACCGGGACCAGGCTCGCCACCGCCCGGCACACCGTCCACCTGGGAGCCGCTACCCGGCTGATCCTGCCCGCCGGCGAGCGCCCGCCGTCAACCGACTGATCGGCGTACCTCGGCGGCGACGCCCTCGAGAGTCGCCTGGTCGTGCACCGGTGCGGCCCACTGCGGGTCGACCGGCAGCTGCACCCAACTCGAGCAGCCGCGGTAGTCAGGCGTGCGCGCCAGCCGCACAGGCTCGACCAGCGGAGCCGCCGAGACGACCAGCACCGTCAGCCGATGTCTGGGCCGGAAGTCGAGCCGGTCGGCACGCACCGAGTCCGACGTCCAGATGTGATGCAGCGCAATCGCATCCAGCTGCTCAGGCCTGGTGACCTCGACCGCGGCCACCACCCGCGCACCGGCACGCAGCACGACGTCGTCGGCGGTGCTGTCCCCCGATGCCGAGTCGAGGATGTCGTGATGCTCGGGGCGCACCCGATCGGCGTGGCTGTGGGCGACCGTCGGGAAGAGCAGGAAACGCGATGCGGTCACCTCGAACCGCTTCTCGTGGATACCACCTTTGCGCAGCAGTACGGTCTGCCTGCCGTCGAGCAACGCATGCACGACCGCACCCCACTCCTTGAGCGCAGGCTGGGTCAGCGTCGCGGTCATCGGAGGTTGAGCCGGGCTCGGACCTCCGGGCGACGCAGCGGCGGAACCGTTTTCGGCGGCTGCCGGCGTGGCTGCAGACCGGCGAGCAGCCGCTCGGTGGACGCGGTGACCTCGGCGACCGCGGCTTCGAAGACGTCGACGTTGGCGCCCGAGGGCCTGGTGATCCCGCTGACTTTGCGGACGTACTGACGCGCTGCGGCCTCGATCTCCTCGGATGTGGCCGACGGTTCCAGACCCCGCAGCTCGGTGATGTTTCGGCACATGGTCTCCACGATAGGCCGGAAAACCCGTGCCGATACGGTGAGCGGGTGCCCAACCCTGCCGCCTCTGCGCCCACCGACGTCCTGCTGATCGACACCCGCGACCGGATCCGGACGCTGACCCTGAACCGCCCCGCAGCACGTAACGCGTTGTCGTCGGCGCTGCGCACGCAGTTCTACGCGGCGCTGCGGGAGGCACAGGCCGACGACAGCGTCGACGTCGTCATCGTCACCGGAACCGATCCGGTGTTCTGCGCGGGGCTCGACCTCAAGGAACTGGGTGACACCACCGACCTTCCCGACATCTCCCCCAAGTGGCCGCCGATGACCAAGCCGGTGATCGGGGCCATCAACGGGGCAGCAGTGACCGGCGGACTCGAGATCGCCCTCTACTGCGACATCCTGATCGCCTCCGAGCAGGCCCGCTTCGCCGACACCCACGCCCGCGTCGGGTTGCTGCCCACCTGGGGTCTGTCGGTGCGCCTGCCGCAGAAGGTCGGTGTCGGGATGGCACGCCGGATGAGCATGACCGGTGACTACCTGTCCGCCGAGGACGCACTGCGCACCGGTCTGGTCACCGAAGTGGTTCCGCACGGTGATCTGCTCGGCGTCGCCCGCCGCATCGCCACGTCGATCGTCGGCAACAACCAACGATCGGTGCAGGCGCTGTTGGCCTCCTATCACCGCATCGACGACGCACAGAACAGCGGCGCCCTCTGGCTCGAGGCCGACGCGGCCCGGGAGTGGATGAAGAGCGCCTCCGGTGACGACATCGCCGCCAGCCGCAGTGCGGTCATCGAACGCGGTCGCACCCAGGTGCGCTGATCCTCAGTCCGTCAGCTTGGCTTCGAACGCGACGCGGTCACCGCGATACAGCGCGCGGACCAGTTCAATGGGTTCGTCGTCGGTATCCACGGATCGTCGGTTCAGCAGCAGCATCGGCATCGCGGTGGTCGACTCGAGCAGATCGGCTTCACGCGGCGACGGCAACACGGTTTCGATCCGCTCGGTGGCCGAGCCGAACTGGACACCGGCAGCGCGGATGGCGGCGTACAGCGACGTCTCCGGGTCGAAGGTCTTCCTGAAGTCACCGAAGCGGTGCAAGGGCAGATAGGTGCTCTCCAGGCCGATGCGCTCGCCGTCGGCGAGCAACACGCGCTCCAGATGCATGACCGAACGCTTGGGCGAAATGGCCAGTGCGGCAGCCATTTCCGGGGTAGCCGCAATGTTCTCCCACGTGACCAGGAATCGCCCGGGCTTCCGCCCCATCACAATCGCACCCTCGGTGTAGGACTTCAGCGACAGTGGTTGCGTGAGTTTGGGCCGCGACACGACGGTGCCCCGGCCACGCCGTTCGATACGGCCTTCGACCAGGAGTTCGTGCAGCGCCTGGCGCACGGTCTCGCGGGCCACCCCGAATCGCAGTGCAAGCTCCCGTTCAGGGGGCACGGAGTCGCCCTCGACGAGGCTGGAGAGAATTTCGTCGAGGGCCGTCCGCACCACGTACGGCTTCGGTAACCGGGCTGTCATCGTGGCTGCCGAACATCCCTCGCGAGCACGCGTTCGGCGATGGTGAGCACGTCCCCGATTGTGGCACCCGTCGCCGAGGGATCCTTCGCGGCGTCATCGTAGCGTCGCAACCGAAGTGCGTCCGGCCACCACGGATGCCGGACGAACTCGTCATCGACCCCGGCGCCGCCCTGCCGCACCAACGACAGCACCGACGTCTGCGACAAGCCGTCGCCGTAGCCCGGTTCCGTAGCGACCAGATAGCGCTTTGCCGCCACGTGCGCGCCCGCCAACCACCCCACCCGAATCCCGAACCGGGGTGTCAGCCATTCGCGCGCGATGTGGTCGTGACCCACGACCGCAGATCCATCGACCAGGGGACTGCGCGCGAGGTCGTGCAAGGCAGCGGCAAGCACCAACTCGTCGTCGGCATGGTCGTCGAGCGCGTGGGCGGCGGACTGCAGTGCATGGTCCAGTTCGTCGACGGCCTCTTCATCCCATTGCCCGCGAAGCGATCCCAGTAACGCCGCGGTTTCCTCGATCACAGACATGCGATACAGTATATCCCAATTGGTCTATACCATTTGTTCATCTGCCGTTCGTGTCGACGACACCGGGCGGCACCGTGTCGTCGCAATCGACGAGGAAGGGTGGGCTCGATGCGGGTCATCGTCATCGGAGGCGGAATCCTCGGCACTGCACACGCTTTCGAAGCAGTCAAGCGTGGACATCAGGTCACCCACCTCGAACGCGAGGTCGAGGCACGCGGCGCAACGGTGCGAAACTTCGGATTGGTCTGGGTCTCGGGGCGCGCCGAGCACGAACTGGAAACGAGTCTGCGCTCGCGTGAACTCTGGGAAGATCTCGGCCGGAGGATTCCCGGCATCGGCTTCCGGCCGGCAGGATCGCTGACGTTGCTGCGCACACCCCGCGAGGTCGCGGTCGCCGAGGACGTCGCTGCGCGACCGGATGCCGGGGCCCGGGGTTTCGAACTACTGGAACCCGATCGGGTGCAGGCGCTGAATCCGGCTCTGCGTGGCAAATTCCTCGGGGGGCTTCACTGTTCGCGTGACGCCGCCGTCGAGTCCCGGCAGGCGCTGCCCGCGATACGCACCTACCTCGAGGCGACCGGCCGTTACCGGTTCCTCCCCTCCACCGAAGCCACGTCGATCACCGATCGCACCGTTCGCGACGACCGCGGCAATCGCCACGAGGGAGATGCGATTCTGGTGTGCCCCGGCGCGGCACACGGCGGGCTGACCCGCGAGATCGCCGGCGACCTGCCAGTGCGCAGGGTGCGGCTGCAGATGATGCAGACAGCACCGCTCGACGAACAGCTGACCACCGCGATCGCCGACGGTGACAGCTTCCGCTACTACCCCGCGTTCCAGGGATCGGCGTTGGATGAACTGCGGCACAACGAGCCTCAGCACCTCGTTGCCGGTGAGAACCATATGCAGCTGTTGTGCATGCAGCGGTTGCACGGCGGACTCACCATCGGCGACACCCACGCGTACGAAGAACCGTTCGATTTCGACGTCCACGAGGCGCCGTACGCCTACCTCACCGAGGTCGTCGAAGAATTCCTCGGCCGGCCGCTCCCGCCGGTCGTGCAGCGCTGGGCCGGGGTCTACAGCCAGTGCACCGCCCCGAACCAACTGGTCTGCCGGACGGCGGCGGACGACGGCGTATGGGTGATCACCGGTCCCGGCGGCCGCGGAATGACGCTGGGTCCGGCCCTCGGAGAGCAGACCGCCGACCTCGTCGGACTGTAGCCCCCACACAACCTTCGGCCCCTCAAGGCCGACGTTCGGGTGCACTCATAAATTTGGTATAGACCAAAAGCGCCATCACTTGTTCACTCGCCGTTACCGTCGGGTGCACGCATTGGTCTATACCAAGGCTCAGGGTATTCACATGCCAAGAACCCGAAGCCTCGCCGACGTTCTCAGGACCGGGGCGTGATGACCGCGATCTCGTTGGCCGTCATGGATATGGCCGGCACCACAGTCGCCGACGGCGGCCTGGTCATCCGAGCGTTCGACGAGGCGGCGACTGCGGTCGGCGTGCCCGCCGAAGGCACCGAACGCGAGACGGCCCGTCAGTACGTGCTCGACACCATGGGGCAATCGAAGATCGAGGTGTTCCGCGCACTGTTCTCCGACGAGAATCGCGCCCAGCAGGCCAACACCACGTTCGAGAAGGCCTACGACCAGTACATCGACGGCGGTGTGAAACCGATCCCCGGTGCGGCAGAGGCAATTTCGCAGCTCCAGTCGGCCGGCGTCAAGGTTGCGCTGACGACCGGTTTCAGCCCCGCCACCCAACAGCGAATCCTCGCCGCGCTCGGCTGGGAAACCCTGGCCGATCTGACGCTGGCACCAGGAGACGGCGGCCGCGGTCGACCCTATCCGGACCTGGTTCTCAACGCGTTGATGCGACTCGAGGTCGACGACGTCGCGACTGTGGCCGTTCTCGGCGACACCGGGAGCGACATCCTGTCGGGCCGGCGGGCCGGCGCTTCGCTGGTCGTGGGCTGCCTGACCGGGGCACACGACGAGCCGACCCTGCGCGCCGCAGGTGCCACCCACGTGCTCGACTCCGTCGCCGACTTCCCCCAACTCATCCTGTCCGCCTGACCCGAAAAAGCCGCCGAGCCAACCGAAAAGGACCTGACACATGACCACTCGCCTCCATCGACACGGCCGCACCGCAGCTGCTGCAGTTGCCGGCCTGGCACTCGCGCTGTCCGGATGTTCCGGATCCGACTCCGGCGGAGACTCCGTCAACGAGCAGGGTTTCCCGGCGACCATGACGTTGGCCGCCGTACCCGCAGAAAATTCTGCCGACCTCCAGGCCAGCTACGAGCCGCTCATCAAGCTGTTGGAGAAGGAAACCGGGTCCACCATCGAGTTCGTGCAGGCCTCCGACTACGCCGGTGTGGTCGAAGGCATGATCGCCGATAACGTCGATCTCGCGTTCTTCGGTCCATTCGCCTACGTCGTCGCCGGCCTCAACGGCGCCAAGCTCACCCCGCTGGGCGCGGTCATCGGCGAGAAGGGCGCGGAGCCCGGCTATCAGTCCTACGGCCTGGCCCGCTCGGAGGAAAGCAATATCAACGGCCTGGCCGACTTCGCGGGCAAGAAGGTGTGTTTCGTCGACCCCAGCTCGACATCTGGCTTCCTCTACCCGACCGCCGGACTGATCGAGGCCGGCGTGGTCGAGTCAGGTTCGGAAGCCGACATCTCTGCAGCCATGACGCCGATCTACGCCGGCGGCCACGATGCCTCCGCGTTGTCCATCGCCTCCGGAGACTGCGACGCGGGCTTCGCGTTCGACAGCATGGTGGACAGCACGATGATCGAGAAGGGCGACCTTCAGCCCGGTCAGCTCAAGACGGTGTGGAAGTCGGAGATGATCGCCGGTTCGGTGTTCGCGGCCAACGACTCTCTCGGACCCGAGGCCGTCGAGAAGCTGACCACGCTGTTCACCACCAAGGTCAATGCCGAGGCCCTGGAGGCCGAGGGGTTCTGCGAGAAAGACGGCTGCCTGATCACCGACGAGCGGGCCTGGGGCGTGGTCCCCGCAGCAGACGGCGACTACGACGGCGTCCGCAAGGTGTGTGAGGTCACCGGCTCGGAAAAGTGCAAGGGCTGATGAGCAATCTGCTGCATCCCGAGGTGGCCGGGGATGACGTCGTCATCTCCGCGAGAAACGTCACCAAGAAATTCGGCGACGCCACCGCGCTCGACGATGTGTCTTTGGACGTCCACCGCAGCGAAATGGTCGTGCTGCTCGGCCTTTCGGGGTCCGGCAAGTCCACTTTGCTGAGGTGCCTCAACGGCCTGCACCCGGTGACGTCCGGCACCGTCGAGGTCGGTGGGACGCATGTGCACAACGCCTCGCAAGCGCAACTGAGGGCGTTGCGCCGCAACGTCGGATTCGTGTTCCAGCACTTCAACCTCGTCGGTCGACTCAGCTGCCTGGAGAACGTCCTGATCGGGGGTCTCGGCAAGTTGCGGGTGCCCCGCTACGGCGCGCTGACATACCCGAAGAGCATGCGAGCCCAGGCCTTGGGTCATCTCGATCGCGTCGGGCTGGCCGACTTCGCCGAGCGCCGCGCGGACACGCTCTCCGGCGGACAACAGCAGCGGATCGCGATCGCCCGAACCTTGATGCAGAAGCCCGGCCTGCTGCTCGCCGACGAGCCGGTGGCGTCCCTCGATCCCGAGAATGCCGGTGTCGTCATGGATCTGCTGTTCCGGGTCTGCATCGAGGAGAAACTCACGGTGGTGTGCACGCTGCACCAGGTCGACCTCGCACTGGGGTGGGCGCACCGCCTGGTCGGCCTCCGCGGCGGCCAGAAGGTGCTCGACCGGCCGGCGGTGGGAATGACGCGCGACGACGTCATGGAGATCTACCAGCGCGTCGATCCAGCACTCTCGGAGTCGTCGTCGACTGCCCGCAAGTTGTGAGCACCACGATTGCCGACCGCCCGGTCGAGCCGGAGGAACGGCGGCGCCGCGTCAGGCTCCCCAGCAAGGGCATGCTGCCCGCCCTGACCCTGGCTGCCTTGATCGCCACACTGGTGTCGGCGTGGTACATCGACTTCGCGCCCACCACGCTGATCGACGGTCTCGACGAGGTCGGGCGGCTGCTCGACCGCATGTTCCCGCCGCGCCTGGACGACCCCGGCCGGATCGGAGGACTGGCGGTCGAGACCCTGCTGATGGCGCTACTGGGCACGGTGCTGGCCGCAGTGGCCTCGGTGCCACTGGCTTTCATGGCTGCCCGCAACACCACCCCGCATCCTGCCGTGTATGCGGTCGCGCGGGCGTTCATCACATTCTGTCGCGCAATGCCCGATCTGTTGTTCGCGGTGCTCTTCGTCCGCGCGCTCGGTATCGGCGTGCTCCCAGGCATTCTCGCGCTCGCGCTGCACTCGATCGGAATGCTCGGCAAGTTGTTCGCCGACGCCATCGAGCAGACCGACGCGGGTCCGCGCGAAGCGGTGCGCAGTACCGGGGTGGGGTACTTCCGCGAGATGATCAATGCGGTCATCCCGCAGGTCATTCCGTCATGGATCGGCACATTCATCTACCGCATCGACATCAATCTCCGAATGTCGGTCGTACTCGGGTTCGTCGGCGCCGGCGGTATCGGATTCGCGCTGCAGGATGCGCTTCGCGGGCTGATATATCCACGCGCGCTCGGCATCGTCCTCGTCATCCTCGCACTCATCGTGGCGATGGAGCTGGTCGCCATCGGCGTCAGGAGAACGCTGCTCGTTCCCGCGCAGTCCAACCCGCGCCGTGACCGTGCGGTCCGCTTCATATCCTCCGGCGTGCTCGCCGGTCTCACCGTGGCCGCGTTCATCGTGTTGCAGCTGAACCCGCTGTCGTTGCTGACGTGGGTCGGGCCGTCGGTCGAGGTGTTCACCCGGATGGTCCCGCCGAACTTCGACGCGGTGGGCACTGCGCTGTGGAGCGCGGCAGCCCAAACCGTCGCGATCGGCGTGGTGTCCACCGCGATCGGCATCGTGCTGTCGATCCCGGTCGGCATCCTGGCTGCGCGCAACGTCACCCCCAACGGCACGCTGTACTGGCTGGCGCGCGGATGGATCCTGGCGGTACGCGCGGTACCTGAATTGATCCTGGCCGTGATCTTCGTAGCCGCGCTCGGACTCGGGCCGGTCGCCGGCACGTGTGCGCTCGCGATCGGCTCGGTGGGATTCCTCGCCAAACTGGTCGCCGACTCCGTCGAGGAGATCGATTCCGGACCCATGGAGGCGGTGCGCTCGGTGGGCGGTGGATGGTGGAAGACGTTGTTCTCCGCGGTCATACCGCAGGCCATGCCCGCCATGGTCGGCTCGAGCCTGTACATGTTCGACGTCAACATCCGCACCTCGACGATTCTGGGCATCGTCGGCGCAGGAGGCATCGGCTACCTGCTGTTCGAGTCCATCAGGACCTTGAACTTCGACGTCGCCGGAGCGATCGTGCTCGTGATCTTCGTCGTGGTCTACGCCATCGAGAGGTTGTCAGGGTGGATTCGGTCGCGCCTCGTGTGACCCGGGCAGCGGTGTGGACCGGTGCCGGCATCGACGTCCGGGAGGTCGACATCCCGGAGCTGCTCGACGGAGAACTGCTGGTCCGGATACGACTGGCCACCGTCTGCGGCAGCGATCTGCACACCGTGAGCGGCCGACGAAAAGCACCGTGTCCCTCGGTGCTCGGCCACGAGGCGGTCGGCGACGTCGTCGCGGTCGGGGCCGGCGCCGCGGCGCGGGTGGGTCAGCGCATCGTCTGGTCAGTCACCGTCGGATGCGGACAGTGCGCGCGCTGCCGTTCCGGTCGCACCGCCAAATGCCTGTTCGTGCGCAAGACCGGCCACGAGGGGTTCGACGGTGACTGGCCCCTCTCGGGGGGATACGCCGAGCACATCGTGCTGCCGAAGGGCATCGCGGTGGCCGAGGTGCCCCATGAGTTGACCGATGCCGTTGCCGCACAGGCGGCGTGCGCGACGGCCACGGTGATGGCCACGCTCGACCCGGCGGGAACCCTGGTAGGTCGCCGCGTGCTGATCTGCGGCGCGGGTCTACTCGGCGTCACGGCTGCGGCAGCCTGTGCCGATGCCGGCGCCGAGGTGTCGATCACCGACATCGATCCGCACCGACTCGAGTTGGCACGTCGATTCGGCGGCGTCCCCGACGACGGTGGTCCGGTCGACGTTGCCATCGACTACACCGGCGCCACGTCGGCGGTCGGCAACGCCCTGGCCCGACTCGACGTCGGCGGCGTGCTGATCCTGGCCGGATCCGTCTTGCCGGGCCCCTCACTGGCAGTAGACCCCGAGGCGGTGGTCCGCGGTTGGCTGACCATCACCGGCGTGCACAACTACGAACCACACCACCTCTTCGCCGCGGTTCGGTTCCTGGCACGGACCCGCGACGTCTACCCGTGGGCCTCGATCGTTTCTGAACCGGTCGGCTTGGACGCGATCTCCGATGCGCTCGGTCCGACTCCGTCGGGGGTACTGCGGTCCGCTGTCCGGCCATGACCGCAGTGCGGCTCCTCAGCCCGCCAGCGTCGGCCACACCAGATCGTGGTACCGCTGCTTCATCGTCTCCAGCACGGTGCTGCCGTCGGTGGCCCACACGGCCTCGTTGAAGATCTCCACCTCGACATCGCCGACGTAGCCGGCATCGCGGACCAGCGCGCCGATCGCGGCGAAGTCGATGACGCCGTCGCCCATCATGCCGCGTGACACCAGAGGGTCTGCGGCCATCGGCACGAGCCAGTCGCAGATCTGGAAACTGCTGATCCGGCCCTGAGCGCCTGCAGCGGCGATCGCGCCGGCCAGCGCGGGATCCCACCACACGTGAAAGGTGTCGACGACGACGCCGACGGACCGCGCCGGATGCGGCGCCGCCAGCTCGAGAGCTTGTGTGAGCGTGCAGATCACCGCCCGATCGGCGCAGAACACCGGGTGCAGCGGCTCCAAAGCCAACCGCACGTCACGTTCGGCGGCGTAGGGCACGAGGTCGGCCAGCCGCTGCGCCATCCGGGCACGCGCGCCCACGAGGTCGCGATCGGGGATGCCGCCCATCACCATGACCAGCTCGGGGGCGCCGAGGGTGGCGGCCTCGTCGATGGCCCGTCGGTTGTCATCGACGGCAGCCGGACCATCGTCGACCCCGGTGAGGAATCCGCCCCGACACAACGACGACACCCGCAATCCGTTGTCGCGCAGAATCTTTGCCGACAGCTCGACTCCGGATTCGGCGACGCGGTCACGCCACACACCGATCGCGGGCAGGCCGGCCGCCGCGGTGGCCTCCGCGGCCTGACGCAGGGTCCAGTTCTTCGTGGTCATCGTGTTGAGCGACAACCTGGCGAACGGATTCGACATCAGCCGACTCCGTTGACCGACAGGAACTCTCGCATCCGATGCGCCGCCAGATCCGGATCGGCGAGCAGTCCGGCACGGTCGGCCAGCACAAAGACCTCGCACAGGTGGCTCACGGAGCGTCCCGTGGCCAGTCCGCTGACCATCGTGAAGCCACGCTGGTGGTCGTTGAGCCACGCCAGGAACGCGATGCCGGTCTTGTAGTAGAACGTGGGTGCGGCGAAGATGTGACGGCCCAGCGCCCGGGTGGACTCGAGAATGTTCTGCGCGATGTCCCGGTTGCCGGCATCGAGTTCCTGCAGCGCCGTCGACGCAGCAGGATAGATCGCGGCGAAGATTCCGAGCAGGGCATCGGAGTGACCCTGGTCGTCACCGATGATCAGCTCGGGGTAGTTGAAGTCGTCACCGGTGTACATACGGACGCCGGCGGGCAGCGCCCGTCTCAGTTCGACCTCGTGCCGGGCATCGAGCAGCGACACCTTGACACCGTCCACCTTGTCGGCGTGCTGCTCGATGAGTTTCAGCAATACCCCTGTGGCGCTCTTGATGTCGGTACTCCCCCAATAGCCGCGCAACGCAGGATCGAACATCTCGCCGAGCCAGTGCAGTATCACGGGAGCGTCGGCCTCGGCGAGCAGGCTGCCGTAGACCGACAGATAGTCCGCGGGTGAGGACGCCGCGCCTGCGAGCGCTCTCGATGCCATCAGGATCACCCGGGCACCCGCTGCACGCACCACGTCGATCTGCTCGCGGTAGGCGTCGGTGATGACAGCCAGCCCGCGGGCCCCACCGGGCACGTCGCCGCTTGCGAGCTGATCGGTGCCTGCACCGCAGGCCAGCAGACCGCCCACGGCAGCGGCCTCGCGCCCACTGCGTTCGATCAGCTCACGCGTGGCGGCCCAGTCCAGGCCCATGCCGCGCTGGGCGGTGTCCATCGCGTCGGCCACTCCGAGCCCGTAGGACCAGAGCTCATGGCGGTATGCCATCGTCGTGTCCCAGTCCAGGTCGGCAGGTGCACCGGGAGTGTTGTCCGCCAGGGTCTTCGGCACCACGTGTGCCGCGGCGTAGACGACCCGGGAGGTGATCGGGGCGACGGGCCGACGCCACTGCCCCGGCTCGCCCAGGTGATACCGATCCAGCCCGACACCCGACGGCAACAGCACCGACGCGGTGGTCGCGGGGTCGGTGGTGGCCGTCACAGCACGATCTCCGGGACCTCGAGGCGACGCCCCTGCGCCGAACTCTGCAGGCCGAGTTCGGCCAGTTGCACACCGCGGGCAGCCGACAGCAATCCGAACCGGTGGGGCCGCCCGGCGACGGCGTCGCGCAGGAACTCCTCCCACTGCAGCTTGAAGCCATTGTCGAGGTCCGCGTTCGCCGGCACCTCGAGCCATTGGTCACGGAACGGCTCGGTCACCGGAAGGTCGGGATTCCAGACGGGTTTGGGGGTGTGCGCCCGTTGCTGGGCCACACAGCGCCTCAGTCCGGCGACCGCGGACCCGTGCGTGCCGTCGATCTGGAATTCCACGAGTTCGTCCCGGTATACCCGTACCGCCCAGGAGGAGTTGATCTGAGCGACGATGCCGCCGTCGATCTCGAAGATCCCGTACGCGGCGTCGTCGGCGGTCGCACTGTAGGGTCGGCGGTCCTCGTCCCACCGCGTCGGGATGTGGGTGACAGCACGCGCGGTCACCGCCTGCACCGGCCCCAGGAGACTCTCCATGACGTAGTTCCAGTGGCAGAACATGTCGACGGTGATGCCGCCGCCGTCCTCGGACCGGTAGTTCCAACTCGGCCGCTGGGCGGGTTGGCCGTCGCCTTCGAACACCCAGTAGCCGAACTCGCCACGCATCGACAGGATGCGTCCGAAGAATCCCTCGTCGACCAGCCGCCGAAGCTTGACCAGGCCCGGCAGGTACAGCTTGTCATGCACCACGCCGGCCACCACCCCGGCGTTCTCCGCCATCCGGGCCAGTTCTATTGCCTCCGTGAGGGTTTCTGCGGTCGGCTTCTCGGTGTACACGTGCTTTCCGGCCTTGATCGCCGACGTCAGGGCCTCGACCCGCCGGGACGTCACCTGGGCGTCGAAGTACACATCGATCGTGGGGTCGGCGATCACCGACGCGGCATCGGTGGTCCACTCCGTGACGCCGTGCTGCGCGGCCAGGGCGGCGATCTTGTCGGCGTTGCGGCCGATCAGGATCGGCTCGACGTCGATGCGGGTGCCGTCCTCGAGCAGCAGACCGTCGTCGCGCAGAGGAAGGATCGAGCGCACCAGGTGCTGGCGGTAGCCCATCCGCCCGGTGACGCCGTTCATGGCGATGCGGAGTGTTCTCCGACCGTTTCCAGGGGGCGTCGACGATGATGTCGGTGAAGTCATCAGGAAGCTTCCTTGTCCGTGCACCTCGGCGGATCTCGGCCGCCACCGGCGCGTGCTGTCGATTGACCTGCACCAGTCGCACCTCAGGGGAGAGGAAACGTGGTGTCAGCACTTCGGAATGCGCTTTCCAGCGTAAGCTGTACAGGCGTCACGGTCAACCCGGGCCGCGTCGGCCACCGGTGCGGCCCGCGGCGACAACACGGCGCTCGAGAGCGGGAGCAGCGAACATGGCGGCGGTGACACTCCAGGATGTGGCGGTGCGGGCCGGCGTCTCGCAGGCCACCGCGTCGCGGGTGCTCAACGGATCCAGCAGGATTCCGGGAGAAGGGGTGGCAGACCGCGTCCGCACCGCCGCCAGGGAACTCGGCTACGTGCCGAACGCGCAGGCACAGGCCCTGGCACGAGCATCCACCGGACTCCTCGGCCTGATCGTGCACGACATCGCCGACCCGTACTTCTCGTCGATCGCCCGAGGCGTCCAGGCGGCCGCGAGGACCGCCCGCAAGCAGGTGCTCCTGGCCAGCACCGAACGTGACTACGACATCGAACGGGAGTCGGTGAGCACCTTCATCGCCCACCGCGCCGATGCGATCGTCCTTGCCGGATCCCGCCAGAGTGGGCACCTCGACCGCGATCTGGAAGCCGAGTTCGGCCGCTACCAGGACAACGGCGGGCGGGTCGTGGTCATCGGCCAGCCACTGGCGTTCGGCAGTGCGGTCGAGCCCGAAAACCATTCGGCCTCAGGTGAGTTGGCGAACGCCCTGGTGGCTGCGGGACACACCCAGTTCGCGATCATCGGCGGCCCCGGCAGCATTCGGACGGCAGTGGACCGGCGCAACGGATTCGTTGAGGCGCTGGGACGCTGCGGACTCACCCCGCTGGTCGAGGTGTCGGGTGACTTCACCCGCGACGGCGGGTTCTCCGCCGCGCGACGACTCGCGGCCGCCCTGCAGCTCCATCCCGACGCCGGCGGCCCGCCGACCTGCGTGTTCGCCGTCACCGACGTGATGGCGATCGGCGCCATCGCGGCCTGGCGTGGACTGGGACTCCAGGTGCCCCGGGATGTGTGCATCGCGGGCTTCGACGACATCCCCACGCTGCGTGACCACACCCCGAGCCTGTCCACGGTGGCCCTACCCTTGGAGCAGATCGGCGCCCGGGCGATCGAACTGGCGCTGTGCTCGGACATCGACGGTCTGCGGGAGCGCGTCGCGGGGCAGGTTGTGCTCCGCGACAGCACCAAACTTCCCTGACCAGCCGGTTTGCGGCTCAGGCCGGGAATCGATTGACAGTGTGCGCTGGGTCACGTTATCGTCGGAACCGCTTCGGAAAGCGCATTCCCACTCGGGTCCCATACTCGAGCACTGCAACCAAGGGACATTCCACATGGCGATAACCGCATCGGCGGGCTTGCGCCCCTCCGGGTCGGCCTCCCCGCCGACCACCACCCGACGACGCTCCTGGCGGCCGAGTTTCCCGGTGCGCCGAACCGCGGCCAACCTGTGGCGACCGCTGGCGTTGGTACTCGCGCTCCTCGCCGGATGGTGGGCGGTCACCGAGGCCGAACTGGTGGCGCCCTACATCCTGCCGTCCCCCGCGGACACCTGGCGCGTCACCCAGGAGAACGCCGCCTACCTGGCGCAGAACACCTGGGTGACCGCCTGGGAGACGGTGATCGGGTTCGTCATCGCCGCCATCGTCGGGGTGCTCGTCGCCGTGGTGATGGTCTACTCGGCGAGTCTGGAGAAAACCGTCTACCCACTGATCCTGTTCGCCCAGGTGATCCCGAAGATCGCCATCGCGCCACTGTTCGTCGTGTGGCTGGGGTTCGGACCGTCCCCGAAGATCCTGGTGGCTGTCCTGATGGCCTTCTTCCCGATCGTCATCTCGGGGCTTGCCGGGTTGCGCTCGGTTGACCCCGAAATCCTCGAGCTCACCTCGACGATGGGCGCGAGCAGGTTCAAGACGTTCATGAAGATCCGCTTTCCCGCTTCACTGCCCCAGCTGATGTCGGGGCTGAAGGTGGCAGCCACCCTGGCGGTCACCGGCGCCGTGGTCGGCGAATTCGTCGGCGCCAACGAAGGTCTCGGATACGTCATCCTGCAGGCCAACGGCAACCTCGACACCGCGATGCTGTTCTCCGCGCTGATCATCATGTCGATCCTCGGCATCGTGCTGTTCGCGATCATCGAGATCGCCGAAAGGCTGCTGATCCCGTGGCACGCCTCGCGCCGCACCGTGAATTCCGCTTCCACCGCCGCCTGACCGCGACGCCAACACCGAATCAGGAGTAATAACAATGACTTTGACTCGAGGACGTACCATGGCGGCCATCGCCGCCGCAGCCGCCGCGATGCTGACCATCACCGCCTGCGGGGGCACCAGCACCCCATCGGAGACCACCCCCGCCGCAGACGGCGGAGCCGAAGGTTCGACGACACCGGCGACGCTGATGCTGAACTGGTATCCCTACGGTGAGCACGCCCCGCTGTACTACGGCGTGCAGGAAGGCATCTTCGCCGACCACGGCATCGACTTGACCATCGAACCCGGCCAGGGGTCCACGAGGACCGCTCAGGCGGTCGGCGGTCAGCAGGTCGACTTCGGCTGGTCCGACACCGCGGCGGTGTTGAGCAACATCGACCAGGGCGTCGACATCAAGAGCATCGGGGTCTTCCTGCAGACCACTCCGTCGGCGGTTCAGGTGTTCGCCGACTCCGGGATCGAGGAACCGGCCGATCTGGCGGGCCGCACCATCGCGGTATCCGCCGGAGATGCACCCACCACCACGTTCCCGCTGTTCCTGGCCGACGTCGGCCTGAACCCTGATGAGGTCGGCCAACAGAACCTGGACTCGGCCGGAAAGATGGCGGCCCTGTTGGCCGGCCGGGTGGACGGGCTGATCGGGTTCGCCCACGATCAGGGACCCAACCTCGCCGACAAGAGTGGCCGCGAGATGCGCTACTTCCGCTACTCCGATGCCGGCTTGAACTTCTTCAGCAACGGACTGATCGCGCACAACTCGACGATCGCCGACAACCCGGAACTGGCACAGGCGATGCTGGATGCCACCAGTGAGTCCTACGCCGCGGCCATCGAGAATCCTGAAGCCGCGGTCGCGGCCATGGTCGGCGTCGACCCCCAGACGCCCCCGGAGCATGTGCTGCTCCAGCAGTGGCAGGAGACCATTCCGCTGCTGAGCACTCCGGCCACCACCGGGCAGGCCCCCGGCACGAACGCCGAGGAGGACTGGACTTCCACCATCGCCACGCTCAGCGACGCCGGACTGCTGCAGAGCGCCAAAGACCCTGGCGAGTACTGGGCGTCGTCCTTCGCCCCCAATGCCGGGCAGTAGGGAGAGCCACGATATGACCACCGCATCCATCACCGCGCCGAGGACCACCATGACCTCTGACGCCATCACCATCGAGAACCTGAACGTGACGTTCTCGTCGAAACGTGCCACCGTCACCGCGATCGAGGATGTCGATCTGCGGGTCGCCGACGGCGAGTTCGTGTCGATCGCCGGCCCTTCGGGCTGCGGTAAATCGACGCTGCTCAAGGTCGTCGCCGGCCTGACCGAGTCCACGTCGGGCACGGTTCGGCTGCGCGGCAACAGCGTTGACGGTCCGCAGCGCGAAATCGGCTACGTGTTCCAGCGCGCTGCGCTTCTGGAATGGCGCTCGGTCCGCAAGAACATCCTGCTGCAGGCGGAGATGCGCGGCATGCCGCGTCAGGTCGCCCAGCGCCGATGCGACCAGCTGATCGACATGACCGGCCTCACCGGGTTCGAGAACGCGCTGCCCTATGAGCTTTCCGGCGGTATGCAGCAACGTGTTTCGTTGTGCCGGGCGCTGCTGCACGAACCGAGCGTGCTGCTGATGGACGAGCCGTTCGGGGCTCTCGACGCCTTGACCCGCGAAAAGATGAACGTCGAGTTGCACCGTATCTGGCGCGAAACCGGCACGACGGTGGTTCTGGTGACCCATTCGGTCGCCGAGGCGGTATACCTCGCCAACCGGGTGGTCGTGATGAGTCCGCGGCCGGGTCGAGTCGTCGAGACACTCGACGTCGACCTGCCTGCCGAGCGGGATTACGCCGAGAGCATGGAGCGCCCGGAATTCATCCGGGTCGCCAACCGGGTGCGTGATCTGCTCGGCAGCACGACGGCCGCGGACTGATCGCGCCAGCCCGCGTCATTCGGCCGGAGGGTGCTCGGCGGCAAGCTGTTCCACACTCATCCCATTGAGCAGTCCGTCCAAGGCACCTCTCATGGTGGCGCACTCGCGGGCGGGGTGCTCAGTCGGACAGTGCAACGCGTGTGTGAGGAACTGCTGCGCTGCCCGCGCCTGCGCGATCACCCGGTCCAGTTCGTCGATCTGGTGACGGACTGTGTCGCGCCATTGCTCACTCGGGGCGTCGAGCACGGCAGCCGCGGTGTCCAGTGGCAGCCCCAGCCGATGCACGATCTTGAGAAATGCCAAGCGGCGTAGCTCCTCGATGCCATACATCCGGCGGCCTGACCGCCTCGACCGCGGGCGCACCAACCCACGCTCGTCGTAGTACCGCAACGCCGACGGCGTCATCTGCAGCCGCGATGCGGCTTCGCTGATCGGTATCACGTCCATACCGCCATTTGACTTCAACCCGGCTTGAACGGGCAAGGTCTACTCCATGAGCGATGAATCGTCCCCTATGCCGGTGAACCACCACGGTGACCACCCCGGCTTCGCCGGGATCACCGGCACTCTCTTCGGGCTGGTGTTCCTGCTCACGGGCCGTCGAAATGCCCGACTGGCAGCCGACCTCGCGCAGGTCTCGGCGGCCGACCATGTGGTCGACATCGGCTGCGGCCCCGGCACTGCCGCCAGGGTCGCCGCCCGTCGCGGCGCGCACGTCACCGGCATCGACCCGTCGGCTCCCCTGCTGCGTCTGGCCCGGGCAGTCACGCGCCGACGTACCGCCGTCACGTGGGCCGAGGGCAGTGCCGAGGACCTTCCCCTTGCCGACGGTTCGGCCTCGGTCATCTGGGCGCTGTCGACCGTGCACCACTGGCGCGATGTCGGTACGGGTTTGGCACAGGTTCACCGGGTGCTGGCGCCCGGCGGCCGGTTGCTTGCCGTCGAGCGTCGATCACCGCCGGACGCCACAGGGTTCGCCAGTCACGGCTGGACCGCACAGCAAGCGGAATCCTTTGCAGCGCTGTGCCGTACGGCAGGGCTGGTGGATCTACGGGTCCGCTGCCACGGAGCCGGCCGCGCAGAGGTATGGACGGTGAGTGGCGTCCGACCCTAGGCTCCGACCGTGAACGAGGCGCATCAGTGCTGCGGCGGCGACGAGTGGCGTGCGATGATCCGCGACGTCATCCTGCCGTGGGCCATCGGTGATCATCAACTGGGCGACGACGTCCTCGAGGTGGGCCCCGGGTACGGGGCGACCACGGACGTTCTGAGCAGGACCGTCGCGCAGCTCACGTCGGTGGAGATCAGCGACGTGGAGGTGCGCACCAACCCGTTCGGCTGGGCCGCGGTCGCCCGGAGGAGCTGAGCTACACCGTTCCCGGGACCAGCCAGCGCCCTGAGAGCACCCGCCAACCGACGAACACCAGCCGCAGCACCATGAACATGCTCAGGCCCATCCAGATCCCCAGCAGCCCCCATCCGAACGCCAACGACAACCAGATCATCGGCAGAAATCCGACCAGGGCGCTGACGAGCGTCGCATTGCGCATGAACTTGGCGTCACCGGCACCGAGCAACACCCCGTCGATGGCGAAGACGATTCCGGCTACCGGCAATTGGGCCACCAGGAACCACCAGGGCACACTCATCTCGTCGAGCACCGAACGGTCATCGGTGAAGATTCCGGGCACCACCGAGGCCCCCAACGCGAACAACGCAGCCAGCACGGTGCCGGCCACTGTCGAGAAGATCGTCACCCGCCACGCCACCGATTTCGCGTGCGCCAGCTGGCTCGCTCCGAGCGCGGCGCCGACCAATGATTGTGCCGCGATGGCCAGTGAATCGAGCACCAGCGCAAGGAAACTCCACAGCTGCAGCACGACTTGGTGTGCGGCGACAGCGGCCGCCCCGAACCGGGCCGCGACCGCACCCGCGGAGACGAAGCACGCCTGGAACGCCAGGGTCCGCAGCACCAGGTCGCGGCCCATCACCACCTGCGCGCGCAGGATCGAGGGCTGCAGCCCCAGCGGGACCCTCTCGACGAACAGCGCGCGGAAGAACAACACCGCGGCCAGCCACTGACCGATCATATTGGCGACCGCCGAGCCGGGCAGGCCCAGCCGCGGGGCCCCCAACCAGCCGTAGACCAGCACTGGACACAGCACCGCGGACACTGCGAAACCGACGATGACATAACGGAGCGGCCGCATGGTGTCCTGGACGCCACGCATCCAGCCGTTGCCCGCCGCGGCGACGAGGATCGCCGGTACCGCCAGGCTGGCGATGCGCACCCACGGCAGTGCCGCCTCGGCGATCTCACCGCCGGCGGCGAGGGCGGACACCAGTGGGTCCGCGGTCAGTTGCACAGCGATCACGATGCTGACGCCGATGCCCAACGCCAGCCAGGTGGCTTGCACCCCCTCCCCGACCGCCGCAGCCCGGCGGCCGACCCCGTAGAACCGTGCGGCACGGGCCGTGGTGCCGTAGGACAAGAAGGTCAGCTGAGAGCTCAGCACACCCATGATCAACGCGCCGATCGCCAGACCGGCCAGGCTCAGAGCGCCGAGACGGCCGATGACGGCGAGGTCGAAGAGCAGGTAGAGAGGCTCGGCGGCCAAGACTCCCAGCGCGGGGAACGCCAGCGCGGCGATTCGGCGACTGGTCGCCGGCTGGAGTGTCCCGTCAGCCAAGGCGTTCGTCGACGGAGTCAGCCCAGCGCATCGGCGAGCGCCTGCACCACGTCGTCTGCGTTGCCGACCGCCGAATAGCCGGCGGCGAGGCGGTGGCCGCCGCCGCCGAACTCACTGGCGACCGCCGCGATGTCCAGCGACTTCGAGCGCATCGACACCGACCATTTCCGCGGCTCGATTTCCTTGAACACCGCTGCCACCTCGGCCTGCTGCGTGGTGCGGACGATATCGACGATGCTCTCCACCTCCTCCGGCCGTGCGCCGGACCACTCCTCGTGGTTGACCACGGCGTACACCAGGCCGCGGCCGGCGGCGACGTCGGCGAGCAGCCGAGCCGATCCCAGGACCCGCGACAGCATGGGAAGCCATGCGAACGGGTGGGTGTCCAGCAGGGTGCGGCTGATCGCCGCGTTGTCGACGCCGAGATCGACCAGACGCGCCGCAAGTCGGTGCGCGCGGGCACTCGCCCAACGGAACGAACCGGTGTCGGTGGTCAGACCCGCGTACAGACAGTGCGCGACGTCCGCGTCGATCGGCTTGTCCCAGGCATCCAGGAGGTCGGCGACCAGCATCGTCGTCGAATCCGCGGACGAGTCAACATAGTTCGCGGTGCCGAACAGATTGTTGGAGGCATGGTGGTCGATGACCAACACCGGCCGGCCGGGCGCAGCGCAATCGCCCAACGCGCCCAACCGGTTCATGCTCGGAATGTCCACTGTGACCACCAGGTCGGCGTCACGACGAAGATCCTGCGAGGCCACCAGCAGGTGACCGCCGGGCAGCGACTGCAGTGATTCCGGTAGCTGCGCCGGCTCGGCGAAGCTGACCTCGACGGATTTGCCCGCGCGGTCGAGAACCAACGCCAACGCCAGCCCTGCACCGATGGTGTCGGCATCGGGGAAGACATGACAGACGACGCTGACGGAGTCGGCGTCCGAAAGGAGTGCAGCAGCGGCACGCGCATCGACGCGCGCACCGGTCACCAGTGCGTCAGTCGTCGTCTCTGTTGCGGTCACCAGTGTCCTCAGCGTCCGGCCCCACGTCTGCTGTGTCCTCCGCCCCGGTTACACGGTACGGGTCGGCGTCACCGGCATGCTTGGCGCCTTGGCGAACCCTAGCCAAATCCTCATCTGCCGCCCGCGCACGGGCCAGCAGTTCTTCCATGTGGGCCGAGGTCTCCGGCACCTTGTCGAGGACAAAAGCCAGCGTCGGGGTGAAACGCACACCGGTGGCCGCACCGACCTTGCTCCGCAGCGTGCCCTTGGCCCGCTCCAGCGCCGCCGCGGCCGCCGCGTAGTCGGGTTCCTCCTGCAACGTCTCGCCGCGCACCGTGTAGTACACCGTGGCGTCGTGCAGATCTCCCGTGACCTTCGTGTCCGTGATGGTCACGAAGGCCAGCGGGGGATCCTTGATCTCGAACTCGATCGCCGACGCCACCACCGTGCCGATGCGTTTGGACAGCCTGCGCGCCCGACCGACATCAACCATGGCTGCTGGTCATCACGTGCGTGCTTTTTCGACGAGCTCGTACGCCTCGATGACGTCGCCTTCCTTGATGTCGTTGTAGGTCAGAGTCAGACCGCACTCATACCCTTCGCGGACCTCGGTGGCATCGTCCTTCTCCCGCTTGAGCGACGAGATCGTGACCGTCTCGGCCACCACCACGTTGTCGCGCAACAGGCGGGCCTTGGCGTTTCGCCGCATGATGCCCGAGGTGACGAGGCAACCGGCGATATTGCCGACCTTCGACGACCGGAAGATCGCCCGGATCTCGGCGCGGCCGAGTTCCTTCTCCTCGTAGACCGGCTTGAGCATGCCCTTGAGCGCACTCTGGATCTCGTCGATCGCCTGATAGATCACCGAGTAGTACCGGATGTCGACGCCCTCGCGGTTGGCCAGCTCGGTGGCCTTGCCTTCCGCACGGACGTTGAACCCGATGATGATCGCGTCCGATGCCGACGCCAGGTTGACGTTGGTCTCGGTGACACCGCCGACACCGCGGTCGATGACGCGCAGTTCCACCTCGTCGTCGATCTCGATCCCGTACAGGGCCTCTTCCAGCGCCTCGACGGTGCCGGAGTTGTCGCCCTTGAGGATCAGGTTCAGCTGCGACGTTTCCTTCAGCGCGGCGTCCAGATCGTCCAGGCTGATGCGCTTGCGTGTCTTGGCGGCCAGCGCGTTGCGCTTGCGCGCGCTGCGCCGGTCGGCGATCTGCCGGGCGATGCGGTCCTCGTCGACGACCAGCAGGTTGTCGCCTGCTCCTGGCACCGACGTGAAGCCGATGACCTGCACCGGCCGCGACGGCAGCGCCTCGGTGACGTCCTCGCCGTGCTCGTCGACCATGCGGCGGACACGGCCGTAGGCGTCGCCGGCCACGATCGAGTCGCCGACGCGCAACGTTCCGCGCTGGATCAGCACGGTGGCCACAGGGCCCCGACCGCGGTCCAGATGTGCCTCGATGGCCACACCCTGGGCCTCCATGTCCGGGTTGGCACGCAGGTCCAACGCGGCATCGGCGGTCAGGATCACCGCTTCGAGCAGGGCGTCGATATTGGTGCCCTGCTTGGCGGAGATGTCGACGAACATGGTGTCGCCACCGAAGTCCTCGGCGACGAGGCCGTACTCGGTGAGCTGAGCGCGGATCTTGGACGGATCAGCGCCTTCCTTGTCGATCTTGTTGACCGCCACCACGATCGGCACATCAGCGGCCTGCGCGTGGTTGATGGCCTCGACCGTCTGCGGCATGACACCGTCGTCGGCCGCGACCACGAGGATCGCGATGTCGGTGGCCTTCGCGCCACGGGCACGCATGGCGGTGAACGCCTCGTGACCCGGGGTGTCGATGAAGGTGACAAGCCGCTCGTTGCCGTCCAGCTCGGTGAGAACCTGGTAGGCGCCGATGTGCTGGGTGATGCCACCGGCCTCGCCCTCGCGGACGTTCGCCTGACGAATCGAGTCCAGCAGTCGGGTCTTGCCGTGGTCGACGTGACCCATGACCGTGACGACCGGCGGACGGAACTCCAGATCGTCCTCGCCACCCTCGTCCTCGCCGTAGGTGAGGTCGAAGGACTGCAGCAGTTCGCGGTCCTCGTCTTCGGGCGAGACGACCTGCACGACGTAGTTCATCTCGCCGCCGAGCAGTTCGAGCGTCGAATCGTCGACCGACTGCGTCGCGGTCACCATCTCGCCGAGGTTGAACAACGCCTGCACCAGTGCGGCCGGGTTGGCGTCGATCTTCTCGGCGAAGTCGACCAGCGACGCGCCGCGGGCGAGCCGGATGGTCTCACCGTTGCCGTGTGGCAGCCGCACGCCACCGACGACCGGCGCCTGCATGTTCTCGTACTCGGCGCGTTTGGCGCGCTTCGACTTGCGACCGCGACGGACTGCACCGCCGGGACGACCGAAGGCACCAGCAGCACCGCCGCGCTGGCCGGGACGGCCACCGCCGCCACCGGGACGACCGCGGAAACCGCCGCCGCCTCCGGGCGCACCGCCACCGCCGGGACCACCGGCGCCACCGCCGCGGTAGTTACCGCCACCGCCGCCGCCACCGGGACCACCGGGACGACCACCTGTGCTTGCGCCGGGACGGGCACCGGGACCGGGACGCGGCCCGCCACCGGGGCGCGGCCCGCCGCCGGGACGAGCTCCCTGCGGACGGGGCGGCATGTTGCCGGGTGTGGCGCCGGGACGGGGACCGCCACCGGGCCGTGGACCGCCGGGACCCGCGGGGCTACCGGGGCCGCCACCGGGACGCGGGGCCTGGGGCCGTGGCGCAGGCCGTTCGACGGGCTGTTGGGAAGAGAACGGGTTGTTGCCGACACGCGGGGTCCGCGCGCTCGGACGGGGAGCGCCACCTGGCACCGGACCGGGACGGGGGCCCGGAGTGGGCGCCGGGCCGGGGGTGGCCGGTGGGGCCGGCGACGCAGCGGCGGCAGGCGCCGCAGGCGGCGCCGCGGGAGCGGGCGGAGCTGCAGGTGCGGGCGGAGCAACGGGCTCCTGCGCTGCCGGCGGCGCAGCCGGCTTGGGAGCTGCCGGCTTGGGGGCGGCGGGCTTGGCGGGTGAGCCGTTTCCGCTGCTGGGGACCTTCTCGCCGGTGGACTTGGGTCCCCCGAACGACTCACGAAGACGGCGGGCGACGGGCGCCTCGACCGTTGACGACGCGGATTTGACGAATTCGCCCTGATCATTCAGTCGGGCGAGAACTTCCTTGCTGGTGACACCGAGTTCTTTAGCCAACTCGTGCACGCGGGCCTTACCTGCCACTACATCTCCTGTCTGGGAGGCGACAGCGGTGGTGGGCGCCGCGCCTCGGTTTAGCTATGACGCATGGTCATCGAGACTTCACGGTGTGCTCATGTTCTTCGCTACCTGTCCTGTTGCCGGGCGGGTCGAACGCGTCCACTACCTGGAAACGCTCTTCCACCGCGGTGATGTCCGGGTTACCGGTGATCCGTAACGCTCGGCCGAAGGCCCGCCGGCGAATCGCCGCCCGGAGACACTCGGGGTCGTGATGCAACCAGGCACCCCGCCCCGGGAGCTTTTTCGCTACATCGACGGTCACGGCACTCTGGCCGTTCCCGCCGTCGACAGCGACAACCCGAAGCAATTCGACGGCCAGCTCTCGTTGTCGACATCCGATGCAGGTCCGCACTGGCTCACCCGGGGGTTTGACGGTGCTTCTCTGCGTCCGAGCCGACATCTCGCGCTGGATCACAGCTGAGTCTACCGTCACCGCAGTACCGAAAAGAAAATCGGTGCCGAAAGCGAACGGACTCGGCCGCGGGTCAGCGTTCCCCCACCGCGCCGTGGGCCGCATCCGGTCGGGGCGGTGTGCGCTCCGCGGGCCTGTCGGCTGCCGCATCGTCGCTGCGGATGTCGATGCGCCAGCCCGTCAACCGTGCCGCCAGCCGGGCGTTCTGACCTTCTTTGCCGATGGCCAGGGACAGCTGGAAGTCCGGGACGATCACCCGTGCCGCCCGGGTGCCCTCGTCGATCACCGACACCGACACCACCTTGGCCGGCGACAGTGCGTTGGCCACGAACCGGGCAGGGTCCTCGTCGTAGTCGATGATGTCGATCTTCTCGCCGGACAGCTCGCTCATCACATTGCGCACCCGCTGGCCCATCGGACCGATGCAGGCACCTTTGGCGTTCAGACCCGGCATGCGCGACGTGACGGCGATCTTGGACCGGTGACCGGCCTCCCGGGCCACCGCAACGATGTCGACCGACCCGTCGGCGATCTCGGGGACCTCCAGGGAGAACAATTTGCGCACCAGATTGGGGTGTGTCCGTGACAGCGTGATGAGCGGTTCCCTGGCGCCACGGGACACACCGACGACGTAGCAGCGCAACCGATCTCCGTGCTCGTAGCTTTCGCCGGGCACCTGTTCGGCGGACGGGATGACGCCCTCGGACCCCTTCGTCTCGCTGCCCATGCGGACCACCACCAGACCGCGGGCGTTCGCGCGCGCGTCCCGCTGGATGACACCGGCGACGATGTCTCCCTCCCGGGCCGCGAACTCACCGTAGTTCTTCTCGTTCTCGGCGTCGCGGAGCCGTTGCAGGATCACCTGGCGCGCGGTGGTCGCCGCGATCCGGCCGAAACCCTCAGGGGTGTCGTCCCATTCGTGCAACACATTGCCGTCGGCGTCGGTTTCGCGGGCCATCACCTTCACGACACCGGTTTTGCGGTCGATGTCGATATACGCCTCGGCCTCGTGGCCCTCGGTGTGTCGATACGCCGTCAGCAGTGCCGATTTGATGGTGTCGACGACGACGTCGACGGTGATTCCCTTGTCGGCCTCGATCGCGTGCAGTGCCGCCATGTCGATGTTCACGCTCAGGCCTCCTTTCCTGCTTGGCCGGCCAACTCCAACTCGCGTGGATCTGGCGGCGAGAACTCCACCTGTACAACAGTTTTGACGACGGTGTCGAGGTCGATGTCGCGGACTGCGAACTCGCCGCGGGCACCGGCGCGCAGCACCAGGCGGACCGTGGATCCCGTCGCCTCCCCCAGCCGTCCGGTCAGGGTCTCACCATCGGCGAGCGTCATCTCGACCTTGCGGCCACGGGCCCGGCGGAAGTGTTTGTCGGTCGTCAGCGGGCGCTCGACCCCCGGTGAGGTCACCTCGAGGAGGTAGGCCGCGCTGTCGAGGCCGTCGAGCAGTTCTGAGGCCACCCGGGACAGCCGCGCAACCGAATCGAGGTCCAACCCGTTGTCTCCGTCGGTGACCACCGCGATCCGGGGGGGCCGCGCCGAGGCGTCGATCACCACGTCCTCGATGTCGAATCCGGCACGCGCGAACTCGCCTTCGAGCAGTTCGATCACCTGTCGTTGCGACGGTAATTCCGTAGACCGCTCCGCCACGGCGAGCTCCTCGTCTTGAGTTGTCCGGACCACGGGTCGTGGCGACATCACGCAGAACGTAAGTCGCGGACCCGACACACCACGATACGCCAGCGTCGGCAAGCCAAATAACGAAAACCGGTCCCTGGCGGGGGTCCGACACCGATCTCCACCTCCGCGGCGCCGGCGGCGGCAATGGCAGGATGTTGGCGTGCCGAGCCCTTCGCCGACCCTCAGCCGCCGCCGCATACTCGTCGGGGCGGCAACGTTGGTGATGGTCGGGGCGACGGCGGCGACATCGGTGGCATGTGGCACCGCGGCTCCCCCGCCCGACCTCGACGACCTGACGACCGCGCTGGATCGCGCCCGCGCCGACAGCCGCCTGGCCACCGACGCCGTCGTGGCCGCCCGTGGATCGGCCGCCGATGCACTGACCGACGTCGCCGCCGAGCGCGCGGCGCACGCCGAGGCGCTTTCCGAGGAGATCGTGCGGATGACCGGCCACGCCGCCCCGACCGCTTCCGTGACCACGACCACGACCACGACGACCGAGTCGGCGGCCACAACCGTGCCCACCGTCGACGACGTGATCGGCTCCCTGCGGGCGTCGGCCGACAGCGCCGCGCAGGCCGCGGCCGAGTTGTCCGGCTATCGCGCCGGGCTGCTCGGGTCGATCGCCGCAGCCTGTACGACCGCCTACAGCGTGGCGCTGACCCCGGCCGGTGGTGCCCGGTGACATCCCCCGATCCCGCACCGGAACCGACCCGTCCGAGCGACGCGGCCGACGGCGCATTGTTCGATGCGATCGCCACCGAGCACGCCACCATCTACGGGTACGGCGTCGTCTCCGCGCACTCGGTCCCCGAGGTCAACTACCTCGTGGCCCAGGCGATGGCCGAGCACCGGGCCCGGCGGGAGGCAGCGATCGTGCTGCTCAACGACAGTGGAGCCGCAGAGCCGATACCCGCAGCCGGGTATTCGCTGCCGATGGAGGTCGACACTCCCGCCGATGCGGCCAACCTGGCGGTGACGATGGAGCAGGACGCGGCCACGGCGTGGCGCGCCGTCATCGAGCAGGCGACCGAACCGGGCGTGCGGACATTCGGGGTCACCGCGCTGACCGAATGCGCGATCACCGCAGCGCTCTGGCGCCGCGTCCGCGAGGACACCACGATCACCGTGGCGTTTCCCGGCGGCACCGAATGACCGGCCCGCTAGCGGATAGCCGCGGCGATGTCGGCCGCTGCGGCCTCGATCGGCACATCGCGCTTCTCGCCACTGAACCGATCGCGTAGCTCGACCACACCGTCGGCCCACCCCCGGCCGACCACGACGATCCACGGCACACCGAGCAGTTCGGCGTCCTTGAACTTGATCCCGGGCGAAGACTTCCGGTCGTCGAGCAGTACCTCGAAGCCCTGCACGTCGAGTTGACCGGCGAGCTCGGTGGCCCCGGTGCGCGCGTCGGCGTCCTTGTTGGCGATGACGATGTGCACGTCGAACGGCGACACCGACGACGGCCAGCGCAGCCCGAGCTCGTCGTGATGCTGCTCGGCGATCACCGCCACGAGTCGCGATACGCCGACGCCGTAGGACCCCATCGTCAACCGCACGGGCTTGCCGTCCTCGCCGAGCACGTCGGCGGTGAACGCGTCGGTGTACTTGCGGCCCAGCTGGAAGACGTGGCCGATCTCGATACCACGCGCAGCGACCAGCGGTCCCGAGCCGTCGGGTGAGGGGTCGCCCTCGCGGACTTCGGCGGCCTCGATGGTGCCGTCGGCGGTGAAGTCGCGACCGGCCACCAGCCCGACCACGTGGCGACCCTGCGCGTCAGCTCCGGTGATCCACGACGTGCCGTCGACGATGCGGGGGTCGACCAGATATCGAACCCCGTTGGCGAGCAGGCCCTTCGGGCCGATATAGCCCTTCACCAGGAAGGGATGCTTGGCGAAGTCGGCGTCGTCGAGCATCGCGTACTCCGCCGGCTCGAGGGCGGCACCGAGTCGTTTGTCGTCGACCTCACGGTCGCCCGGAACACCGATCGCGAGCAGTTCCCAGTCGCCACCGGGCAACCGGGTCTTGAGCAACACGTTCTTCAGCGTGTCCGCTGCGGTGACCTGCCTGCCGAGTCCGGCGCCGTTGGCCCATTCGACCAGCGTGGCGATCGTCGGGGTGTTGCCGGTGTCGTACTCGACGGCTTCGGGCAGCCCGTCGAAAGCGATGGATTCCGGCCGCGCTGTGACCACAGCCTCGACGTTGGCCGCGTATCCGGATTCCAGGCAGCGCACGTAGGTGTCCTCGCCGATGTCGCTCTCGGCGAGGAACTCCTCAGACGCGCTGCCGCCCATGGCCCCCGACACCGCGGACACGATGACGTAGCGCACGGCCAGCCGTTCGAAGATCTTCTGATAGGCGTCACGGTGCGCGTAGTAGGCGTTCTTGAGCCCCTCGTCGTCGACGTCGAACGAGTACGAGTCCTTCATCACGAACTCGCGACCCCGCAGGATGCCCGCCCGTGGGCGGGCCTCGTCCCGGTACTTCGTCTGGATCTGGTAGAGCCGCAACGGGAAATCCTTGTACGAGGAGTACTCACCCTTGACCGTCAGGGTGAAGAACTCCTCGTGCGTCGGCCCCAGCATGTAGTCGCTGCCGCGACGGTCCTTGAGCCGGAACACGCCGTCGCCGTATTCGGTCCACCGGTTCGACGTCTCGTAGGGGCCACGCGGCAGCAGCGCGGGGAACAGGATCTCTTGGCCGCCGATGGCGTTCATCTCACTGCGGACGACCGCCTCGACCTTGCGGAGCACCTTCAGGCCCAGCGGCAGCCAGCTGTAGAGACCGGGGCCGATGGGCCGCACGTATCCGGCCCTGATCAACAGTTTGTGGCTGGGCACCTCGGCATCGGCGGGGTCGTCGCGCAGGGTACGCAGGAACAGCTCGGACATACGGGTGATCACAGCCGACAACCTTACTTCTGCGGGTGAATCGGGCGCGCCAGCGCACCGTCACGATCGCCCGACGCGCCGAATCCGAGAGGAGCTAAAGCTCCCCGGCGTCGATGGCGTCCTTGACTTCCTGCGCGTGCGCCACCTGCTCGGCGGTGTAGCCGATGAACAGTGCGGCGCCGCCGACGATGATCGCCACCGCGGCCACCCACAACAGGCCATACGAGTACGCCTGGTCCAGCGCGTGCAACTGTGCTGCGTTCATGTCCTTCACCGGGCCGGTGGTGCCGCCCAGATACAGGGTGCGCGAGGTGATGACGGCCTGGATGACGGCCAGCACGACCGGCCCGCCGAGGCTCTGCAACATCAGGGCGATGGCCGACACGGGCCCGATCTGATCGAACCCGACACCGGCGATCGCCGACACCGTCAGCGGCACCACGATCATTCCGATACCGAAGCCACCGATGGTGATCGGCAGAACGAGGTTCGGGAAGTACGGGATGCCGGCGTCCAGCGTCGAGCCGTAGAGCATCGCCGCGAGTACCAGCACACCACCGGCGATCACCAGGATCCGCGGCGGGAACTTCGACACCAGCGCCGAGGACAGGCCCAGGCCGATTCCGAGCGCGATGACGAACGGGATGAACCCGATACCGGCGCGCAACGCGCTGTACCCGAGGATGTCCTGCACGTACAGGCCGATCGTCACGGTCAGCGTGAACATCACACCGCCGGCGAGGAAGATCGCGGCGAAGGTGGCCACCCGGTTGCGGTCGTGGAACAACTCGAACGGAACAACCGGGTTCTCGGCCGTGCGCTCGACGAAGAGGAACGCCGCAAAGGCGGCCAGCGCCACCACACCGGAGGCGATCGTGACCGTCGACAACCAGCCCTGTTCGGGCCCCATCGAGAAGGCGAACACCGCGGCCGTGCAGCCCAGCGTCGCCAGCAGCGCACCTGCCGCGTCGAGCTTCAGCCGCTCCTTGTTGGTCTCCCGAAGCGTCTTGCGGGCCAGGTAGATCACGAGCAGGCCGATGGGCACGTTCACCAGGAAGGCCAACCGCCACGACACCTCGGTCAGCGCACCACCGGCGACCAGGCCCAGCACCGAGCCGACGCCCGTCATCGCCGCGAAGACAGCTGTGGCCGCGTTGCGGGCCGGCCCCTTCGGGAATGTCGTCGCGATCAGCGCCAGACCCGTGGGTGAGGCGATGGCGGCGCCGACACCCTGCAGGAGCCGGGCGATCACCAGGGTGGCTTCGTCCCAGGCGATGCCGCACAGGATCGAGGCGATGGTGAACAGCGCGACGCCGACGATGAAGGTGCGCTTGCGGCCGATGGTGTCGCCGAGGCGCCCACCCAGCAGCATCAGCCCGCCGAACGTCAGGACATAGGCGGTGATGACCCAGCTGCGGCCGGCGTCGGACAGGTTGAGTTCGTCCTGGATCTTCGGCAGCGCGACGATGGCGATGGTGCTGTCCATCGTCGCCAGCAGCTGCATGCCACCGATGGCGATGACCGCGGCGAAGAAGCGCCGCGAGGGAAGCCAGGCAGGGGTCTTGCCGGATCGCGGCGCAGCAGCACCGGCGGCGGCCGTTCCGGAGGCAGTGGCGGGTTGCGCTCGCTTGGAGCCCCACTTTTTTCTGCCTTCGGCATCACGTTGGATGGCGGCGCGCTCTGCGTCATTGAGAGCCGTCATACCGAGTTACCTTACAGTACTCTTAAGATTCCTTTACCCAGCGAAGCCCGCGACAGCACCGATCACGATGATCGCGGGAGGCCGGATGCCGTCCGACCGGATTCGCTCCGGCGCGTCGGCGAGCGTGGCCCGCAGCGTGCGCTGCGACGACATGGTGCCGTGCTGCACCACCAGAACCGGCGTATCGGCTGGTCGGCCGCCTTTCATCAGAACCTCGGCAAAAAGCTCGATCCGTTCGACCGCCATCAGCAGCACGATCGTGCCGGTCATCGCGGCCAGCGCATCCCAATTCACTAACGATTCCGGATGGTCGGGCGCCACATGGCCGCTGACCACCACGAACTCATGGTTGACCGCCCGATGCGTGACCGGGACACCGGCAAGTGCAGGAACCGCTATGGCACTGGTCACACCGGGCACCACGGTGACCGGAATGCCCGCATCGGCGCACGCGATGATCTCCTCGTAGCCCCGCGCGAACACGAACGGGTCGCCGCCTTTGAGCCGCACCACGAACTTGCCGGCTCGGGCCCTGTCGATGAGCACCTCGTTGATCGCGTCCTGGGCCATCGCGCGGCCGTACGGGATCTTCGCCGCGTCGATCACCTCGACATCCGGCGACAGCTCGGCGAGGAGTTCCTGCGGGGCGAGGCGGTCGGCGACGACGACGTCGGCATGTGCCAGCAGTCGCCGACCGCGCACCGTGATCAGTTCAGCGTCTCCGGGCCCGCCGCCCACCAACGCCACGCCGCCGTGCACCACTCCAGGGGCCTCGGCCGCGATCAGACCCTGCTGCAGGGCCTCGTGGATCGCCGAGCGGATGGCCGCCGACCGGCGGTGCTCGCCGCCTGCCAGCACCCCCACCGCGAGCCCCTCGTACTCGAAGGACGCCGGCGTCACGGCGGTACCTTCGCGCGCCACGTCGGCACGCACGCAGAAGATGTGCCGACGTTCCGCTTCCGCGACGATGGCGGCGTTGACCTCGGGGTCGTCGGTGGCGGCGATCACATACCAGGCGCCTTCGAGATCACCCTCACGAAACTCCCGCATCGTCAACGTGATTCCGTCGATGCCCTCGACAGCAGGGGTGGCAGCGACGGTGATGACGTGCACATCGGCGCCACTGGCGACCAGCAGCGGCAGTCGGCGCTGCGCGACGGTGCCCCCACCCACGACGACGACCTTCTTGCCCGTCAGCTGCAGGCCGACCAGATAGGCGTTCTCGATCACCCGGCGAGCCTAGATGTTGCGGCCGCAGCGACGAAGCGGGCGATCGCCTGCGGGTGCGCGGCCGGATGGGTGTGCAGATATCCGGCGTGGACGCCACCCTGCACGGCGCCGTCGTCGACGATCCCGCCGCCCCAACCCTTGAAGCGCCACGCCGGTTGCGGGTTGTCGGCGAACTGCACCTTGGTGCGGTGGAACTCGTGGCCGACGGACCGGTCACCCAGGGCGTGCAGTGAGGAATCGACAACCGCCACGGCGTCGCGGTAGCCGAGGGTCAGGGAGTCGGAGAACGCCGCCGATCCGGCCAGTACGCCACACATCGGGTGTCCGTCGAGGTCGTCGACCAGATAGATCAGCCCCGCGCACTCGGCGTGCACCGGTGCACCGCTCGCGGCCAGCGCGCCGATCTGTTGGCGCACCAACGCGTTGGCCGACAGGTCGGTACTGAACTGTTCGGGAAACCCTCCCGGCAGCACCAGCGCCGCCGACCCCGGCGGCAACGGATCGTGCAGCGGGTCGAAGTCCACGACGTGCGCGCCGGCGGCCCGCAACAGCTCGCCGTGTTCGGTGTAGCCGAAACTGAACGCCTTGCCCGCGGCCAACGCGACGGTCACCGGTTCGGCGAGTGGTTCGGACTGCCGCGGTGTCCACGGCTCGTCGGCGACATGGCTCGCCGCAGCGGCGACAAGCGCGTCGAGATCGACGTGGCGGGCCACCAACCCGATCATCGCCTCGACCGCGGCGCCGGCCCGGCGGCCGTGCTCCACGGCCGTCACGAGCCCGAGATGCCGCGACGGAACGCTCAACTCGTCGGCGCGGGGTATGGACCCCAGCACCGCCACCCCCGCCTGCGCACACGCCTGACGCAGCACCGCATCGTGGCGTGCGGACCCGACGCGGTTGAGGATCACCCCGGCCAGACGCACGCTGTGGTCGAACGTCGCAAAACCGTGCAGAAGTGCGGCGACGCTGTGGCTCTGACCGCGCGCGTCGACGACCAGCACCACGGGAGCACCCAGCAGCGCGGCGACGTGTGCGGTGGAACCCCGCGCAGCTGCCGAGCCACCCTCTGCGATGCGGCCGTCGAACAGACCCATGACGCCCTCGACGACCGCTATGTCGGCGTCGTCGCTGCCGTGCCGGTACAGCGGACCGATCAGGTCCTCCCCGACGAGCACCGCGTCGAGGTTGCGCCCGGGACGCCCGGCGGCCAACGCGTGGTATCCCGGATCGATGAAGTCCGGTCCGACCTTGAACGGCGCCACCCGGTGGCCGGCACGGCGCAGGGCACCCATCAGACCCGTTGCGACGGTGGTCTTTCCGCTGCCCGACGCCGGCGCGGCGATCACGACGGCCGGGGTGCTCACGACCCGCTCCGCAAGGTCACCACTCGATGCCCTTCTGACCTTTACGGCCGGCGTCCATCGGATGCTTGACCTTCGTCATCTCGGTGACCAGATCGGCGGCCTCCAACAGCGCCGCAGGGGCGTCGCGGCCGGTGATCACCACGTGCTGATTGCCCGGCCGCGAACGCAGCACCTCCACCACCTCGTCGGTGTCCACCCAGCCCCATTTGAGTGGGTAGGTGAACTCGTCGAGCACGTAGAAGTCGTGGCGCTGCTCGGCCAACCGGCGCGTGATCTCGGCCCAGCCGTCGGCCGCCGCGACGGCGTGGTCGACCTCGGTTCCGGCCTTACGCGACCAGGACCAACCCGAGCCCATCTTGTGCCATTCCACAGGTCCGCCGACGCCGCGCTCGTCGTGGACGCGGCCGAGTTCGCTCAACGCGCTCTCCTCCCCGACCCGCCACTTGGCGCTCTTGACGAACTGGAACACCCCGATGTCGAAGCCCTGATTCCAAGCCCGCAGCGCCATCCCGAACGCGGCGGTGGACTTGCCCTTGCCCGGCCCGGTGTGCACGGCCAGCAGCGGGGCGTTACGCCGCGCCCGAGTCGTCAACCCGTCGCGGGGAACTGTCAGCGGTTGTCCCTGAGGCATCGGCCCACCCTCCTACGCCGCGCCGCGGTCGGTCTGCACCTTGACAAGATCGGTCAGGCTGTCGGCTCGCAACTGATCCAGCCGCACCGCCGGCGCGTTCAGGTGCCGGGCCAGATCACTCGCCAGATCCAGTCGGATGTAGGACGTTTCGCAGTCGACGACGACGGCGGCGGCACCTTCGGCGACGAGGCGGGCCGCAGCGATGCGGGTCCGGCCGAGCGGGTCGGGACCACCGGTCGCGCGGCCGTCGGTGAGCACCACCACGAGGCTGCGGCGTGCGCGGTCACGGGCACGCTCCCGCACCACCATGTCGCGGGCGGCCAACAATCCCTGCGCCAGCGGCGTCCTGCCACCGGTGTCGAAGCGGGCCAACCGACTGCTCGCGATGTATACCGACGACGTCGGCGGCAGCAGAACCTGCGCGGCGTCCCGGCGGAAGGTGATCACCGCGACCTTGTCCCTGCGCTGATAGGCGTCGCGCAGCAGCGACAGAGTGGCGCCTCCGACCGCCGACATCCGGTCGCGCGCCGCCATCGAACCCGAGGCGTCCACGACGAAGATCACCAGATTGCCTTCGCGTCCTTCCCGGACTGCGCGCCGGACATCACCGGGACCCGGTCGCACCCTGCCCGCCGCCGCCTGCCGTCCCGCCGCGGCCAGCAGCGTCGCGAACACGTGAACTCCGTGTCCCGCATCGGGTTCGGTGGCTGCGGCGACGACGGTGCCGGTGCGGTTGCGGGCGCGTGATCGCCGGCCCGGCGCACCCTCGCCCACCCCGGGAACGACGAGCGCCTTGGTGCGGAACGCCAACGACGGCGGGGCACTGGACAGCGTCGGAGCAGGCGGGGCGTTCGAGACCGACTTCGCCGGAGACCCGTCAGATCGCGGCGAGCTCGCCGCCTCCGCTGAATCCTGCTGGGGTGCTTGCCCGTTCGCAGACTCCTCGGGGGCCGCTTCGCCACCCCCCGGCGGATCCGGCTCGGGGTCCGGCTCGGGCGGCTCCTCGGCGTCCTGACCCGCCTGGTCCATCGCGTCGTCGAGGCGGTCCGGATCCAGACCGGGATCGTCGAACGGGTCGCGGCGGCGGCGGTGCGGTAGCGCGAGTTCGGCGGCCACCCGGATGTCGTCCTCGTCGACGGTGATCCTTGCTTCCGTCGCTTCGCCCGCCCCGGTTGTTTCGCCCGCCCCGCGCCACGCCGCGTGAGCCACCGCGGTCCTGGCGACCACCAGATCGGCGCGCATCCCGTCGACGTCGAAGGCCGCGCACAGCGCGGCGATACGCCGTAATTCCTTGTCGGGCAACACCACATCGGGCAACAGCGCGCGGGCCCGCGAGATACGTTCAGCCAGTTCGGAATCGGCTGCGGCATACCGCTCTGCGAACTCCTGCGGCGCGGCTTCGTAGGCGAGGCGCGCCCGGATCACCGCCACCCGTACGTCGACGTCCCGCGATGCGGCCACGTCGACGGTCAGCCCGAACCGGTCGAGCAGCTGCGGACGCAGCTCCCCCTCTTCGGGATTCATGGTGCCGATCAGCACGAACCGGGAATCGTGGCTGTGCGAGACACCGTCGCGCTCGATGTGCACCCGGCCCATCGCGGCCGCGTCCAGCAGCACGTCGACCAGGTGGTCGTGCAGCAGATTGACCTCGTCGACGTACAGCACGCCGCGGTGCGCGCGGGCCAGCAGGCCCGGCGAGAACGCGTGTTCACCGTCGCGCAGCACCTTCTGCAGATCGAGCGATCCGACCACACGGTCCTCGGTGGCGCCGATCGGCAGTTCGACCAGCTGGCCGCCGTGGTCACCGGACGCCTCGAACGCCTGGGTCAGCACCTTGGCCAGAGCGCGCACCGCCGTCGACTTCGCGGTGCCCTTCTCGCCGCGGATCAGCACACCCCCGATGTCGGGTCGCACCGCGCACAGCATCAGCGCCAGCCGCAACCGATCGTGGCCCACCACCGCGCTGAACGGGTAGTTCGCGGCGGTGCCGTCGGGGCCGGTCACGGTTTCACCATCGGCACGTGCGGGATTCCGTCATCGAGGAATTCGTCACCGTCGCGCACAAAACCCTGCCTGCCGTACATCTCCTCGAGGTAGGTCTGCGCGTTGATGTGGCACGGGTAGTCACCCACCTCCGCCAGCGCAGCCTGCAGCAGGCGGGCGGTGTGGCCATGGCCGCGGTCGCTGCGTTTGGTGCAGACCCGCCCGATCCGGAAGGCCTTCTGGCCCGCGGGATGCTCCTCCATCAGCCGCAGCGTGGAGATGACGACGCCCTCGGGACTCTCCAGCCAGAAGTGGCGTGTCTCGGCAAGCAGGTCACGGCCGTCCAGTTCGGGGTACGGGGTGGCCTGCTCCACGACAAAGACCTCGACGCGCAACTTGAGCAGTTCGTAGAGCGTCCCGGCATCAAGATCCTTGGCCCAACTGCGCCGCAGCGCCACTGTCATACGGCGGCCGCCGTCACGCGGTTGCCGCGGTCGGTGAGTGTTCGGTGCCGGCCTTCGCAACGTCAGGGACGCCACTGGCCGGGCTGTCGAGCTTGAGCACCTTGGTGCCGTGCGCCCACACCTCCTCGAAAAGACCAGGTTCGTCGGACAGTTTGGTGCCCAGCGACGGCACCATCTCCTTGAGCTTGGGAACCCAACCCTCGTACCGGTCGGCGAAGCACCGCTGCATCACGTCGAACATCGCCGGCACCGCGGTCGACGCCCCGGGGGACGCCCCGAGCAGGCCGGCGATGCTGCCGTCGGCGGCCGACAGCACCGTGGTGCCGAACTCCAGCACCCCTCCCTTGCCCTTGGCCTTCTTGATCACCTGGACACGCTGACCTGCGATGTCGAGCTCCCAGTCGGAATCGACTGCGCTGGGGGCGAATTCACGAAGTGTCTCGACCCGCGCCGCTTCGCTGAGCAACAGTTGGCCGATCAGGTACTTCAGCAGACCGCCTTCTGTCAGACCCACACCCAGCATCGGAATCAGGTTGTCCGGCTTGACCGAGAACGGCAGATCGGTGGCCTTGCCCTGCTTGAGGAACTTCGGCGACCAACCGGCGAACGGGCCGAACAGTAACCAGGACTTCCCGTTGATCACCCGGGTGTCCAGGTGCGGCACCGACATCGGCGGCGCGCCCAGAGGCGGCAGGCCGTACACCTTGGCCTGATGCGCCGCAGTGAGTTCCGGCTTGCCGGTGATCAGCCATTCGCCGCCCACCGGGAAGCCGCCGAAGCCCTTGGCCTCCTTGATGCCCGCCTTCTGCAGCAGCGGAAGCGCGTAGCCGCCCGCGCCGACGAAGACGAACTTGGCGTTGATCTTGCGGGTACCGCCGGTGCGCCGGTTGACGACCTTCGCCGTCCACGTGCTGTCGGAGTTCTGTTTCAGGTCGCGCACCTCGTGGCCGAACAGCGTCGACATCCCGCGCTGCGCGCCGTAACCGATCAACTGTCGCGACAGCGACCCGAAATCGACGTCGGTGCCGTCCTGCGTCCAGTTCAGGGCGACCGGGTCGGAGAAGTCCCGCTTCTGCGCCATCAGCGGCAACCGCCGGGTGAACTCGTCGCGGTCGTCGATGAACTCCATCGTGGCGAACAGCGGATTGCCGACAAGCGCCTCGTAGCGTCTCTTCAGATAGTCGGCGTGGTCCGCGCCGTGGACGAAGCTGACATGCGGGATCGGGTTGAGGAAGTTGCGCACATCGGGCAGCACGCCGTTCTCGACGGCGTACGACCAGAATTGCCGCGACACCTGGAACTGCTCGTTGATGTGCACTGCCTTGGTGATGTCGATCGAGCCGTCCGGCCGCGCCGGGGTGTAGTTCAACTCACACAGTGCCGAGTGTCCGGTGCCCGCGTTGTTCCACGGATCGCTGCTCTCGGCGGCCGCGCCGTCGAGGCGCTCGACCAATGTCATCGACCAACCCGGCTCCACCAGGCGCAGCAGCACACTGAGCGTGGCGCTCATGATGCCTGCGCCTACCAGCAGGACGTCGGTTTTCTCTGGTTCAGACACCTTGTTATTGGTCCTTCGTGGTCGCTGCCCGTGGATCACGGCTTACCAGCGTTCAGGTTATCCCGCCGCGGTGGGTCCCAACCTGCCGACCACTACCCACGTCCTCCTGAACGTACCCACGTCCTCCTGAACGCCGGCGTTCGGCATTAGGGTGGCTGTCGTGTCCGGATGGGAGCCCGATGTGCTGCCTGGCTACTGGCAGCAGACGTTCGCCCTCGGCACCGATCCGGACGGTGAGGGTGAGCTCGTGGCGACCCTGGTCCGACGCGGTTCGCCGGATCCGGAGGCGGACCGCGCGGTGCTGCTGGTGCACGGATTCACCGACTACTTCTTCAACACCGAACTCGCAGATCATCTCGCCGAGCGCGGCTTCCTGGTCTACGCGCTCGACCTGCACAAATGCGGACGGTCCCATCGCGACGGCCAGACTCCGCACTTCACTACAGACCTGGCCCGCTATGACGTCGAACTGGAGCGGGCGATCGATGTCATCGCAGCCGAGTGTGACGCGCGGGTGCTGGTCTACGGTCACTCGGCCGGCGGACTCGTGGTCTCGCTGTGGCTCGACCGGCTGCGGCGTCGTGCCGAGACGGCGCGCAAGGGTGTGTCGGGGCTGATCCTGAACAGCCCGTGGCTGGATCTGCAGGGGCATCCGATTCTGCGGACACCACCCACCTCGGCGGCGCTGTCCGCCCTCGGCCGGCTCCGCAAACTCTCGGTGGTGCGCCGCCCCACCGAAGGCGGCTACGGCAGCACCCTGCACCGCGACTACCACGGCGAGTTCGACTACGACCTGACCTGGAAGCCCGTCGGGGGCTTCCCGGTCACGTTCGGCTGGATCCATGCGATCAGGCGCGGGCAGGCGAGGCTTCACCGCGGACTCGACGTCGGTGTGCCGAACCTGATCCTGCGCTCGGACCGCAGTGTTCGCGAAGTCAGCGACGCCTCCCGGATCGAGGAGATCCACCGCGGTGACGCCGTACTCGACGTCGCGCAGATCGCACGCTGGGCGGGCTGCATCGGCAACCGGACCACGATCGTGCCGATCACCGACGCCAAACACGATGTGTTCCTGTCGGTGCCCGAGTCGCGGGCGGACGCCTACGCCGAGATGGACCGCTGGCTGGACTGGTACTCAACCGACGGAAGCGGGACTCATGGCTGACTTCGACATCGCGATCATCGGCACCGGATCGGGCAACTCGATCCTCGACGAGCGCTACGCCGACAAGCGGGTGGCGATCTGCGAGCAGGGGGTGTTCGGCGGTACCTGCCTCAACGTCGGTTGCCTGCCGACGAAGATGTTCGTCTACGCCGCCGGGGTGGCCCAACAAGTGCGCGAATCAAGCCGTTACGGTGTCGACGCGCACCTCGACGGGGTGCGCTGGACCGACATCGTCTCGAGGGTGTTCGGGCGCATCGATCCGCTCGCGAGCGGCGGGGAACACTACCGACGGTCCTCGCCGAACGTCGAGGTGTTCGCCAGCCACACCCGCTTCGCCGAACCCTCCGCGGGAGGCGGACATCGCCTGCGCACCGACGACGGCGACGAGTTCAGCGCCGATCAGGTTGTCATCGCCGCCGGAGCGAGGGCAACCGTTCCGCCCGCCATCCTCGACTGCGGAGTGGCCTATCACACCAGCGACACGATCATGCGGATCTCGGATCTGCCCGAGCACATCGTGATCGTGGGCGGGGGGTTCGTGGCGGCCGAGTTCGCGCACGTCTTCTCGTCTCTGGGGTCCCGGGTGACGATCGTGCTGCGCGGTTCGACGATGCTGTCCCACTGCGACGACACCATCTGCGAACGCTTCACCGACATCGCTTCCAGGAAGTGGGAGATCCGCAGCAGACGCAACATCGTGCACGGCAGCACAGACGACTCCGGCGTCACCCTCACCCTCGATGACGGTTCGACGGTGCACGCCGACACGCTGCTGGTCGCCACCGGGCGGATTCCCAACGGCGATCTCCTCGACGCACATCACGCCGGCGTCCGGGTCGACGACGGAATGGTCGTCGTCGACGAATTCCAGCGCACCACCGCACACAACGTGTTCGCGCTCGGCGACGTCTGCTCGCCGTACCAACTCAAGCACGTCGCCAACCACGAAGCGCGGGTGGTCAAGCACAACCTTCTCCAGGACTGGGACGACAGTGCCAACCTGATGCCGTCCGATCACCGCCACGTGCCGTGGGCGGTGTTCACCGAACCGCAGATCGCCTGCGTCGGAATGACCGAGAACGAAGCGCGGGCCGCCGGCCACCGCCTCCGCGCCAAGGTGCAGGACTACAGCGACGTCGGGTACGGCTGGGCGATGGAGGACTCCACCGGGTTCGCCAAGCTGATCGTCGACGACGACAGCGGGTTGCTGTTGGGTGCGCACATCATGGGCCACCAGGCGTCGTCGCTCATCCAGCCGATCATCCAGGCGATGGCGTTCGATCTGCCTGCCCAGGACATGGCGCGTGGGCAGTACTGGATCCATCCCGCCCTGCCCGAGGTGATCGAGAACGCGCTGCTGGCGCTGTGCGGCGAACCGCCCTGGCCGCCGCCGCGGCGGCACTGACCCCCGCCGCCGAGACTGTATTCCACGCGGCGAAACTCACGAAAAGCCCTCGCGGAATACAGTTTCGGCGAAGAAACGCTCACGCTCACGCGGCGCGGTCGCGGTCACGCAGATAGCCCCGGTCGGACGCCACGTCCACCAGCAGTAACCGCAGGGCGCGCCGCCCACGGTGCAAGCGGGACATCACGGTTCCCACCGGGATGTCGAGGATGAGCGCAATCTCCCTGTACCGCAACTCTTCCACGTCCGCGTAGTACACCACCAGGCGCTGATCCTCGCGCAGTTGATCGAGTGCGTTCCGGACCTCGTCGTCGCCGAGAGCCTGCAGCGCCGCCAGTTCGGCGGATTGCAGTCCGCTCGACGAATGACCGGCGTGCGCCGCCAGTTGCGCATCGGTGATGTCCTCGGAGAGCGCCTCCGCGGGCCGGCACTGCCTCTTGCGATAGGAGTTGATCCAGGTGTTGGTCATGATCCGCAGCATCCAGGCGCGGATGTTCGTCCCGTCTTCGAACCCTCCGAACGACCGGTAGGCCTTCAACATCGTCTCCTGCACCAGATCCTCGGCATCGAAGGGGTTGCCGACGTAACGCCATGCGACACGGTAGAGCTGATCGAGCATCGGCAGCGCGTCGCGCTCAAAGCGTTGCGCTACCTCATCTTCCATCACGATATTCATCCCAGGAACCTCCAAATCTATTCTCTGACTGATGATTCCACGGTATCGACAGATCGCGCTCCGGCCAGATCTGCATAGGAAACCCAAACATTTGCAGGCGATATGAAAAAGTTGCTCGCACAGCGCTGTTCGGGACCCACCGCTCAGCGCCGCGACACGGTGAGCGCGCCGGGGCCGGTGAAAACGATGAGCAGGAAGACGAAGCAGTACAGCACTGCGGTCTCACCACCGTTGACGATCGGCCAGAAGCCGTCGGGGAAGTGCCGCCAGAAGTAGGCGACCGCCATCATGCCGGACGCGACGAATGCCGCGGGACGGGTGAACAGTCCGACAGCGATGAGGCCGCCGAGCACCACTTCGAGCGCGCCCGCCCACCACATCGGCCAAGCGCCGAGCGCGGCGGGTGAGCCCTGCGGCCATCCGAACAGCTTCGCCGTTCCGTGCATGATGAACAGCAGCGCGACGGCGATCCGGAAGATGCCGAGCGCCATGGACGACTGTGCGTTCAGGCGTGTCTCGAGCACGGTCTCTGTTGACATGTCGTGGTGTGCCTTCCCTGGATTTGAACGTGGCACGGCGCCGCAGCGACTGCGCCACTGCGTGATCGCACATGCATGAACTGGGTGCCGGACCACGGCGGCCGACTCCGACTGCCCATCCTCGCGGATTCAGCGGCCGATTTGGGGCCTCTCATAGACGATTCACATGCGCTCGAGGCGCCGCAGTCCTATGAGATTCGTATGAGCGTGGCGACCGAGCGTGCAGTGGACGTCACAATGGTCTGGTGACGTCTGCACCGGTCGAGGACCAAGGCCCCCGTCGCGCGATTCTGGGCCAACTGCCCCGCATGTACCGCGCCGACGGGTCGCCGATCCGGGTGCTGCTCGTCGACGACGAACGGGCGCTGACCAACCTGGTCCGGATGGCCCTGAAGTACGAGGGCTGGGACATCGACGTCGCCCACGATGCCGCGGAGGCCGTCGCCAAGTACGAGGCCGACCCTCCCGATCTGCTCGTGCTCGACATCATGCTGCCCGACATGGACGGGCTCGGCGTACTGAGGCGGCTCCGGGAGTCGGGCACGTACACGCCGACGCTGTTCCTGACCGCCCGCGATTCGGTAGCGGATCGGGTCACCGGCCTGACCACAGGCGGCGACGACTACATGACCAAACCGTTCTCGCTGGAAGAGCTCGTCGCCCGGCTGCGCGGGCTACTCCGGAGGTCGGCCTATCTGACTCCCGCCGGAGACGAGTCGCTGGTGGTGGGCGACCTCACCCTCGACGCTGCGAGCCACGAGGTGGCACGCGCGGGCGAGCCGATCTCGTTGACGTCCACCGAATTCGAGCTTCTGCGACTGCTGATGCGTAATCAGCGAAAAGCGCTCGAACGCACCGAGATTCTGCGACAGGTGTGGAACTACGACTTCGGTGGACGCTCCAGCATCGTCGATCTGTACGTGTCCTATCTGCGCAAGAAGGTCGACGCGGGCCGCGAACCGATGATCCACACCGTCCGCGGGGTCGGATACATGTTGCGACCGGCGCAATGAAGCGCACCTGGCAGAGCTGGACCCTGCTGCGGCAACTTGTTGTCGGAGTCTCCGCGGTGGTGATGATCGCCCTGGTGACCGTCGGTGTGATGTCGGTGGTGACGCTGCGGGCGTCGGTGCTGGGCATCATCGACTCGCAGCTGTCGGGGGCCGCCGACGGGACCACCAACTCGGTGGCCAAGTACCGTGCCACGCCCGGTCCCGACGGGATGCTGCCTGCGCCGGACGCGATGAAGCCGCTGACCCAGCTCATCGGGCAGGCGCCGGGAAATGTCGTCGCGCTGATCCAGAACGGTGAGGTGGTGGACTCGGCGATCTTCGGCGACGGCGATGCCCGCCCCGCCCCACCGGCGGCGATTGCGGCGATCGCCGAGCGGTCTTGGACCGACCCGCAGCCCCACACCGTGGAACTGCCCGACCTGGGCTGGTACCGGATGGTGGGCCGGCCCGGCGACGGCGACGAGATCCTCGTGACGGCCGTGTCGCGGACGCCCGCGTGGGAGGCGATGATCCGCGAGACGGCGATCGTGTCCGGGATGTCGGCGCTGGCCCTGGTGATCACGGCATTGAGCACCGTGGCCATCGTCCGGTTCGCCCTCCGGCCGCTGCGCCGTGTCGCCGCGACCGCAGCCGAGGTGGCCGCACTTCCGCTGGACCGCGACAACCACGCGATCACCCCGCGGGTGCCCGCCGGTGACAACGATCCCCGGACCGAGGTGGGGCTCGTCGGCGATACCCTCAACCGGTTACTCGACCACGTCGAAGGCGCCCTGGCCGACGTCGCCGCCTCGGACCGGCGGATGCGGCAGTTCATCACCGACGCCAGCCACGAACTGCGCACGCCGTTGGCCGCCATCTCCGGTTATGCAGAGCTGACCCGGCAGGACAGTTCGGTGTTGCCCGAGACCACCGAGTATTCGCTGGCGCGGATCGAGGCCGAAGCACAGCGGATGAGCTCACTGGTCGCCGATCTGCTCCTGCTCGCCCGACTCGACGAAGGACAGGACCTCCAGGCCACCGAGATCGATCTCACCGACCTCGTGGTCGACGCCGTCAACGACGCAGCGGTCTCCGCTCCGTCACACCGCTGGCTGACCGCGGTCCCCGACGGCCCGGTCTGGGTGCGCGGGGACCGGGCGCAGCTGCACCAGACCGTAGCCAACCTGCTGTCCAACGCACGCCTGCACACCCCTGCGGGGACGACGGTGACGGCCGGCATCTCGACCGGAACCGACGACGGCGGTGGCGATTACGTCGAGATGACCGTGGCCGACGACGGACCGGGTATCACGGCGGATCTGCTGCCACACCTGTTCGAGCGTTTCGTGCGCGCCGACAAGTCACGCTCCCGGCAGACCGGCAGTTTCGGACTCGGTCTGTCGATCGCCGCATCGATCGTCGAATCCCACGGCGGCACGATCTCGGCCCGATCCGATTCGGGCAGAACCGCTTTCACCGTCCGCCTGGCCACGATGCGCACCGCCGTCACGGCCGCGCCGACGTCAGCGTGAGCCGACGACAAAGCCCCACGGCAACTCGAGGCGGTGCGCGGCGAGAAGTTCGGTGTTCGACAGCACGTCGCCGATCGGACCGTCGGCGACGATGAGGCCGCCATCCATGACGATCGCGCGGTCACACAGCTGAGCTGCGTACGGCAGGTCGTGGGTGACGATCAGCATCGTCGCGTCGAGCCCCGCCAGGGTCTCGGCCAGTTCCCTGCGGGCGACGGGGTCGAGGTTGGCCGACGGCTCGTCGAGAACGAGCACTTCGGGTTCACACGCCAGAACGGTGGCCAGTGCCGCGCGCCGGCGCTGACCACCCGACATGTGGGCGGGACTGCGCGCGGCCAGGTCGGTCATCGACACGACCTCGAGGGCACGCGCGACACGCGCTTCGAGCTCGGCGCCGCGGACCCCGAAGTTGGCGGGTCCGAAGGCGACGTCCTGGGCGAGGGTCGGCATGAACAGCTGGTCGTCGGGATCCTGGAAGACGACTCCGACCTTGCGCCGGATATCACGAAGGGTCTTGCGCGACAACGCCGTCCCGGTGATCTCGACAGTGCCCTGCGACGCGGTCAGCACACCGTTGAGGTGGAGCATGAGGGTCGTCTTTCCGGCTCCATTGGGGCCGAGCAACGCGACACGCTCCCCTGCGGCGACCTCGAGATCGATACCGCCGAGCGCCGGAAGCCCACCCGGGTAGGAGTAGCTCAGGTTCCGGACACGGATCGCCGGCCGGTTCACCTCAGCACCCACGCGGCGGCTGCGACCATCACCGCGGCCGCCGCAGGCAGCAACACGACCGTCCACTGTCGCGGCGTCGCGGCGGCGACACATCCGGACCCCACCGCCAGCGCGGGAACCCGGCCGTCGAAGCCCCGCGACAGCATCGCCATATACACCCGCTCACCGCGTTCATAGGACCGAAGGAACAGCGCGCCGACACTCTTCGCCGTCGCACCGACCTGATGCAGCATCCGGGGCGAATCACCGCGCGAAACCCGCGCCATCCGCATCCGGCGGGCTTCGGCGGTCAGCACGTCGACATAACGGATCATCAGCGTCAGGACCGAGACGATCATCGCGGGAACCCGGAGCCTGCTCAGCGCGACAGGGAGTTCGCGTGCGGTGGTGGTGGAGGCCAGGGTCAAAGACGCGGCCACACCGAGGGTGCCCTTGATGACGATGCCCCACGCCGCGTACAGGCCTGCCACCGACAACTCCATGCCCGCGACAGTGACCCGCTCACCGCCCTCGGCGAACGGCAGGAGTACCGCGAGCACGATGAACGGCGCCTCGATGAGCATGCGGGGCAGGATCCAGCGCAGCGGGATACGCGCCACCTGCCACAGCACGAGGATGATCAGCGCGTAGAGACCGAAGGGCCAGAACAACTCCCGCGGCGTGGCCACCACGGCGAGGACGAACAGAACCAGGCACACGATCTTGGCCTCCGCGGGTGCCCGATGCAGCGGCGAGTCACCGTCGCGGTACAGCGGATGCGAGTGACCTGCGCCCACCGTCAATCTCTCGTCGGCGACGTGGGTTTCGTGCGGGACCGGGCGATCAGCCAGAAGGCACCGCCGGCGACCACGACCGTGACGACGACGCCGACGATGCCCGCGAGCCCGCCGGTCCCGTCCTGGCCGCCGATCGCGTAGTCGGCTAGCGGCGAGGCCGCGAGGGAATGTTCGTCGGCGTGCTGTGCAATGCATTCACCCCGGAGTTCTTCGCCGGCCGGGGTCTCGATCACCTCGCAGCCCTGCAGCGTCGCCGAGTCCAGACCGTCCGGACTCGAGCTCGCGAAATACGACACACCCCCGGCGATCAGCAGGGTGACCATGGCGAATCCGATCCAGAACCACCATCGGCGTGGCGTCGGCGCCGTCATACCGTGACCTCGGCGCGTGTGTTGGTGCGCAGCAGATACACGAGATCGGGCCGGGCCCGCACCACCGCCATCACGGTCAGTGCGGTGATGATTCCTTCGCCGATCCCGATCAGGACGTGGGTGCCGAACATGTAGGCCGCGACCGTGCCCAGCGACGTCGTCGCCGCTCCCCCGAGCGCATACTCCAGTACGAAACCCATTGCGGCACAAACAGTGCCGATCACCGCGGAGATGAAAGCGATCGTCCCGACAACGGGTACGGGGACATCGGCCCGGCGGCGCCGCGCGAGGCGGTACAAGACCGCCGCGGTCCCGTAGCCGGCGACGACACCGATCACGGACATGTTGGTGATGTTGGTGCCCAACGCCGTCACCCCACCGTCGGCGAACAGAAGTGCCTGGACGATGAGGACGATCGACACACAGAGCGCCCCGGTGTACGGGCCGACGAGGATCGCGGCGAGCGCGCCGCCGAGCAGGTGGCCGCTGACACCGGGAAGGATCGGGAAGTTCACCATCTGCACGGCGAAGACGAAGGCGGCCACGAGTCCGGCGAGTGGCACGGTGCGTTCGTCGAGCTCGGTCCGTGCCTTCGCCACGCACACAGCCATTGCCACCACTGCGATACCGCCGAACAGGAGCGAGATCGGTGCGTTGACGATGCCGTCGCTCATGTGCATCGCGACGTGGTCGACGTTCATCCGCCGAGCGTATTCCGCCATCTGTTCACCTGTCCAGCTGATCAGATGACGGAAGGCGGTCAGTGATGCCCGTGGCGCCCCGCCGGCTCCGAGTGCCGGGCGCCGATCCAGTGCAGCAGGTCGTGCACGATCTCGTCGTCCAACCGGTAGCTGACCGAACGGCCGGTCCGCGTGCTGGTCACCCACCCTTGCGCGCGGAGCACCCGCAGCGCCTGGGACACGGCGTTCTCCGATCGGCCGAGCGCAGCCGCCAGGTCACTGACACAGATTCCGGGCGCGCGGTGCAGGCTCAGCAGGATCTCCAGCCGGTGCGGATCGGACACCAGGTCGAATCGCTGCGCCCATCCCGCCGTATCGACGTCGGACAGCGCCGACGACGCCAACTCGACCACCGACCGATCGTCCACACCGCCAAATGTAGTCCTCAGAGCACTCTGGAGGTCGTACTCGACACGATGGACGATGCCCGGTTCAGTCCAGGAATCCGTGCAGCAGCGAGGCCGAACCCCACACGTGCGCGGTCATCGTCTGTGCCGCGTTGTCCGCGTCGCCGGCCAGGATCGCCATCACGATGGCCTCGTGCTGTTCGTCGGAGTGGGCGATGTTGCGCGCGAGCAGTGGGATCCGATCCAGCAGTTCGTTGAGGCGCATCCGGTTCTGCGCGACCAGCGGCACCAGCGACGGCACTCCGGCGGCCTCGGCGATCGCCAGATGCAACCGCGAGTCCAGGCGCCGGTAGTCCTCGGTGGCGGCGTCGCGCACATCGGCCAGCCGGCTCCACAACGCCTCACGCTCGGTAGCGGTGAGTGTCCGCGCCGCCGCCATCCGCGCGGCACCCACCTCGAGGATCTCCCGCAGGCTCAGCGCGTCGTCGATGTCCGCGCGGGTGAACCTGACCTCGTCGGCACTGGGCGTGGGCAGCGCGTCGGCCAGGAACGTGCCGCCGTAGCGGCCACGGCGCGACACCAGATAGCCCGCGTCGGCCAGCGACTTGATCGCCTCGCGCACCGTGTCCCGGCTGACCCCGAGCCGCGCCGCGAGTTCCCGTTCGGGGGGCAGGGATTCGCCCGGATGCAGCATTCCCAGTCGGATGGTCTGCAGGAGCCGCTCGACGGTGTCCTCGAACGCGTTGAGTGGCCGAACCGGACGCAGCAGGGCGTCGCTGACGTCAGCGCCCTCGGGAAATCTGGCCTTGTCACTGGGGTCCGGTGGGGCTGCCATCTGCGTGGTGGCCCGCTAGAGCGGTGTGACGTAAGCGGAGCTGATCCCGCCGTCGACGAGGAACGACGATCCCGTGATGAACGATGCGTCATCGCTGGCCAGGAATGCCACCGCGGCGGCGAGTTCCTCCGGTTCGGCGAACCGGCCGACAGGCACGTGCACCAACCTGCGGGCGGCCCGCTCGGGATCCTTCGCGAACAACTCCTTGAGCAGAGGCGTGTTGACCGGTCCCGGGCACAGCGCGTTGACGCGGATGCCCTGACGTGCGTACTGCACACCCAGTTCGCGCGACATCGCCAGCACGCCGCCCTTGGAGGCGGTGTAGGAGATCTGCGACGTCGCCGAACCCATCACGGCGACGAACGACGCGGTGTTGACGATCGACCCCTTCTGCTGCGGCACCATGTGCCGCAGTGCGGCCTTGCAGCAGAAGAACACCGACTTCAGGTTGATGTCCTGCACCCGGTCCCATGCGTCGACGCTGGTGTTCTCGATCAGGTCGTCCTCCGGCGGACTGATGCCCGCGTTGTTGAAGGCGATGTCGACACCACCGTGGACCTCGACTGCAGTGTCGAACAGGTGGTCCACCGCAACCTGGTCCGAGACATCGACCTGTACGAAGGTCACGTTGAGGTCGTTCGCGACGCTCTGGCCGGTGGCCGGGTCGACATCCCCGATGACAACGATCGCGCCCTCGGACTGCATCCGCTTCGCGGTCGCCAGACCGATGCCGCTGGCGCCACCGGTGATCACGGCGACCTTGTCCTTCAGTCGCTCGGTCAGATCCATCAGGCACCTTCCTCGTCGGGTTGAACAGCGATGAACACGTTCTTCGTCTCGGTGAACGACAGGGGGGCGTCCGGTCCGAGTTCGCGGCCCAGCCCGGACTGCTTGAAGCCGCCGAACGGCGTGCTGTAACGCACCGACGAGTGCGAGTTCACCGACAGATTGCCGGCTTCCACGGCGCGCGACACCCGCAGCGCCCGAGACACATTGTCGGTCCAGATCGAACCGGACAGTCCGTACACGGTGTCGTTGGCGAGCGCGATGGCATCGGCTTCGTCCTCGAAGGGCAGCACTGTGACCACCGGCCCGAAGATCTCCTCGGTGACGGTGCGGTCGCCGCGCTGCGGAGTCAGCACCGTCGGGGGGAACCAGTATCCGGGACCCGACGGAGCCGAACCCCGGAAGGCGACGGGCGCATCGTCGGGAACGAACTCCGCCACCGAGTCCCAGTGCTTCCGGGACACCAACGGGCCCATTTCGGTCTCACCGGCACGGGGGTCTCCCACCACGACACCCTTGACCGCGGGCTCGAAGAGCTCCATGAATCGGTCATAAACATTGCGCTGCACCAGAATTCGGCTGCGGGCACAGCAGTCCTGCCCGGCGTTGTCGAACACGCCGTACGGCGCGGCGGCAGCGGCGCGCGCCAGGTCGCAGTCGTCGAAGACGATGTTGGCGCTCTTGCCTCCGAGCTCGAGGGTGACCCGTTTGACCTGTGCCGCAGCACCTGCCATCACCCGGGTGCCGACCTCGGTGGATCCGGTGAACACGATCTTGCGGACGTCGGGATGGCTGACGAACCGCTCCCCGACCACCGAACCCCGGCCGGGTAACACGCAGAACAGGTCGGCGGGCAGTCCCGCCTCGACGGCGAGTTCGCCGAGACGGATCGTTGTCAGCGGTGTCCACTCCGCGGGCTTGACCAGCACTGCGTTGCCCGCGGCGAGCGCGGGGGCGAAGCCCCAGGAGGCGATCGTCATCGGGAAGTTCCACGGTGTGATCACCCCGACCACCCCGAGCGGCTCGTTGAAGGTGACGTTCCACCCGCCGGCGACCGGAATCTGTTTGCCGGACAGACGTTCCGGCGTGGCCGAGTAGTACTGGAGGACATCGCGCACGTGGCCGGCCTCCCACCGCGCATTCCCGATCGGATGACCGGAGTTCGCCACTTCCAGTTCCGCCAGTTCTTCTGTGTGCGCATCCACCACGGCCGCGAACGAGCGCAGCGCGGCCGCGCGGTCCGCGGGAGCCTGCCGCGCCCAGCGCCGTTGGGCGACCTTGGCGCGCGCCACCGCGTCGTCGACGCCGGCCTCGTCGGTCTGCTCGACGGTGCGCAGCACCTGCTCGGTCGCCGGATTGATCACTTCACTGACGGTCACAGGCTCACTCTCTCGGTCGCGTAGGCCGTCGCGGCGCCGACCAGCCCCGCAAACAGTCGAAGGTCGTCCAGCCGTTCCTCGGGATGCCACTGCACCGCGATCGCCCAGCTGTGGGGGTACTTCGCGGGATCGATCTCCACCGCTTCGATCACCCCGTCGGCGTCCGACGCGCTGACGATCAGACCGTCGCCGAGGCGGTCGATGGCCTGGTGGTGGTAACACTGGGCGTCGGTGGTCGGCCCGATCAGGCCGGCGACCTTGGTGCCGGACACGGTGCTGATCGACGACGTGGAGAACACCGCGTTGCCCTGCTGGTGGCGGGTGTGCCCGACGACGTCGGGCAGGTGCTGGTGCAGCGTCCCGCCGAGCGCCACGTTGAGCACCTGAGCGCCGCGGCAGATGCCCAGCACCGGGATGCCTCTGCGCAGCGCCCCGCGCAGCAGCATGAACTCGAAGGCGTCTCTGGTGCGGGTGTCCGCGGACGGCTCGTCGGTCGCCGGGTGGCGCCGGCTGCGGTAGGCCGCCGGGTCGACGTCGCGGCCGCCGGTGATGATCAGGCCGTCGAGCCTGTCGAGCACCCGGTCGGCGATGGCCTCGTCTGCGGGCTGCGGGGGCAGCAGCACCGAGATGCCGCCTGCCAGCCCGACGCCCTCGAAGTAGATGGCCGGCAGGAAGCTGGCCCGCACGTCCCACACCCCGGTCTGCGCCTGCTGCAGATACGTGGTCAAACCGACCACGGGACGGACACCCGCGTCGTCACAGCCGCTCAAAACCGCGCACCCTCTCCCAGTCGGTCACCGCCGAGTTGAACGCCTTGAGTTCCACCCGCGCGTAGTTCAGGTAGTGGTCCACGACATCGTCGCCGAACGCCTCGCGCGCGATCTGTGAGTTGTCGAGCAACTCCACCGCTTCGGCCATCGTCGTCGGGAGCCGCTCGGCACCACTGGTGTAGGCGTTGCCCTGCAAGGCATCCGGCAGCTCGAGTCCCTGATCGATACCGTGCAGACCGCCGGCGATCAGAGCCGACACCGCGAGGTACTGGTTGACGTCGCCTCCCGGGGAGCGGCACTCCATCCGCATGCCGTGGCCGTGGCCGACCACCCGCAGTGCACAGGTCCGGTTGTCGATCCCCCATGCGACCGCGGTCGGCGCGAAACTGCCGTCCACATAGCGCTTGTAGGAGTTGATGTTCGGCGCATAGAACAGCGTCATCTCCCGCAGCGTGGCCAGTTGTCCGGCGACGAAACTGCGGAACATCGCCGACATGCCCAGCTCGTCGTCCTCATCGGCGAACACCGCTGAACCGTCATCACCCCGGAACGAGATGTGGATGTGGCAGCTGTTGCCCTCGCGCTCATCGAACTTCGCCATGAACGTCAGGCTCTTGCCGTGCTGGTCGGCGATCTCCTTGGCGCCGTTCTTGTAGATGGTGTGGTTGTCGCAGACGACCAGCGCGTCGTCATAGCGGAAGCCGATCTCCTGCTGGCCGAGGTTGCACTCCCCCTTGACGCCCTCGCAGTACAGCCCCGCACCTTCCATCCCGACCCGGATGTCGCGCAGCAGCGGCTCCATCCGGGTCGAGGCCAGCATGGCGTAGTCGATGTTGTAGTCGGTGGCGGGTTTCAGGCTGCGATAGCCCGCCTTCCAGGCGTCGCGGTAGCTGTCGTCGAACACCATGAACTCGAGCTCGGTTGCCGCGATCGCACCCATGCCGCGCTCGGCGAGCCGGTCGAGCTGAGACCGCAGGATGCTGCGGGGCGCTTGGATCACCGGCTTGCCGTCGGTCCACGACAGATCCGCCATCACCAGCGCGGTGCCGGGCTGCCACGGCAGCAGCCGCAGCGTGGTGAAGTCCGGTGTCATCACCATGTCGCCATAGCCGGTTTCCCAACTGGAGATCTCATAGCCGTCGACGGTGTTCATGTCGACGTCGACCGCCAGCAGGTAGTTGCAGCACTCGGCGCCGTGGTCGGCGACGTCCTCGACGAACAGCCGCGCCGAGATCCGCTTACCGGTCAGCCTGCCCTGCATATCGCAGAACGCGACGATCACGGTGTCGATGTCGCCCGCGGCGACCAGTTGCTCGAGATCGGCTTTTGTCAGCATGCCCCGTGTGCCCATCAGTACCGCCCTGACCTTCCTTGGTGTGCGGCAGCGCCGCGACACCTGTTGCGATCTCGTCGACCTCCGACCATTGGCGTCTGCGTCGCCAGCGGACTTTCTCCCACGCCTATACAAACTGCCATGTTCAAAGGTAGGACACCAGACCATTAGACGATCTGGTGTGTGTCCGCACCACCGGGGCGTCGGTCGGATCGAACCCCGCGACATTCCGGCCGACGGTGTGTGACGAGCCTCTCGCCGCCGACTCCCGACGCGGGTTTGACCTGCTCTGCGTCGGGTATCTGACCCCAGCCGGGTCCCGACGCAGGGCACTCGGTCGGATCGAGGAACCGCCGACACTGGAGTAGGGTCGAACAGGTGTGTGGAGCCACCGGCGAGGTACGCCTCGACGGAAAAACCCCAGATATCAGCGCCGTCGCTGCGATGGCGGAGGTCATGGTCCCGCGTGGACCCGATGCCGCGGGAGTGTGGTCGCAAGGCAGGGTCGCTCTCGGGCACCGGCGCCTGAAGATCATCGATCTGTCAGAGGCCGGAGCACAGCCGATGGTCGACTCCGACCTCGGCTTGTCGATCGCCTGGAACGGCTGCATCTACAACTATCAGCAGCTGCGCGACGAACTCCACGGTCACGGCTATCGCTTCTTCTCCACCAGCGACACCGAGGTGCTGCTCAAGGGCTACCACCACTGGGGTGACCGCTTCGTCGACCACCTCCATGGAATGTTCGCCTTCGCCATCGTCGAACGGGACAGTGGCCGGGTGCTGCTCGGCCGGGACCGGCTGGGCATCAAGCCGCTCTACCTCGCCGAGGATCCAAACCGGATCCGGTTCGCATCCTCGCTGCCCGCACTGTTGGCCGGCGGTGGCATCGACACCCGGATCGATCAGGTGGCGCTGCACCACTACATGACCTTCCATTCGGTGGTACCGCCCCCCCGCACGATCCTGCGCGGCGTCAGCAAGGTGCCACCCGCCTCTCTGGTTGCCATCGAGCCCGACGGGACCCGCACCACCACGACATACTGGGAGCCGGACTTCACCCGTCGCGACGACCGTGCCGACTGGTCGGAAAAGGACTGGGAGGACGCCGTTCTGGAGTCGCTTCGGGTCGCCGTGAAACGGCGGCTGGTGGCCGACGTGCCGGTGGGCTGTCTGCTCTCGGGTGGTGTGGACTCCAGCCTGATCGTCGGTCTGCTCGCAGAAGCAGGACAGCACGGTCTCAAGACCTTCTCGATCGGCTTCGAGTCCGTCGGCGGTGTGAAGGGCGACGAATTCCACTACTCCGACATCATCGCCAAACGCTTCGACACCGACCACCACCAGATCCGCATCGACACCGCCCGGATGTTGCCCGCGCTCGACGGCGCGATCGCCGCGATGAGCGAGCCGATGGTCAGCCACGACTGCGTGGCTTTCTACCTGTTGAGTCAGGAAGTGTCCAAGCACGTCAAGGTCGTGCAATCCGGACAGGGCGCCGACGAGGTGTTCGCCGGCTATCACTGGTACCCGCCGATGGGCGAGCCGGCTGCCGCGTCGGTGGCGGGTTCGCTGGCCAGCTACCGAGCGGCGTTCTTCGATCGGGACCAGTCGGCCTACTCGTCGCTGGTGTCGCCTGCCGTCGCCACCGCTGACGACCCCAGCGAGTTGTTCGTCGCCGAAAACTTCGCCCGTTCCGGCGCGCAGACCGGCGTCGACCGGGCGCTGCGCCTGGACAGCACCGTGATGCTGGTCGACGACCCGGTCAAGCGCGTGGACAACATGACGATGGCGTGGGGACTGGAGGGCCGAGTGCCCTTCCTCGACCACGAGCTGGTTGAACTGGCAGCCACCTGCCCACCGCACCTGAAGACCGCCCACGAAGGCAAGGGTGTGCTCAAACAGGCTGCTCGCCAAGTGGTTCCCGCCGATGTGATCGACCGGCCCAAGGGCTACTTCCCGGTGCCCGCGCTCACCCACCTCGAGGGTCCGTACCTCGATCTGGTCCGCGATGCGCTCTACGCGCCCGAGGCCAAGGAGCGCGGACTGTTCCGGCCCGAGGCCGTGGAGAGGCTGCTCGCCGACCCCAACGGCAAGCTCACGCCACTGCGCGGCAACGAGCTGTGGCAGATCGCGCTCCTCGAACTGTGGCTGCAGCGGCACGGCATCAACGGGCCCGCCGCATGACCGACCCCGTTCCCCGACCGGATCCCGATCAGGATCACCCGGAGGGCATCACCCTCGCCCTCCACGACGCCTCGCCGCCGCACATGGTGGACGCCATGGCCGACGACGTGGTTCTCGAACTCGGTTGGGGCCGACTCATTTTCGGCCAGACCTTCGCCGACCCGGAAAAGCTGGCGGAGGTGCTCCGCCAGGAGGGGCACGGCCGCCGCGACATCTGCATCTACGCGCGCGAACCCCACGTTCTGGTGTCGAAAGCCCCAGCCGAGCTGTTCATCGACCCGAGCCACACCTACCGGCTGCGGTTCGCCGACAGTGACAGCAGCGGACCGGCGCTCAGCGGGTTCAGCGTGCGCACGCTGCAGAGTCGCGAGGACGCCGACGAGATGAACCGCGTATACGTACGCTGCGGCATGGTGCCCGCACCTCTGGATGTCATCTGGGACAACCACTCCCGCCAGCCGTCGGTGGACTACCTCGTCGCCGTGCGAGACGGTGACGGCGCGATCCTGGGCACGGTGACCGGTGTCGACCACGAGGCGCTGTTCTCCGATCCCGAGAACGGCTCGAGTCTGTGGACGCTGGCGGTGGATCCGACGGCGAGCGTCCCGGGGGTGGGCGCGGCACTGACGCGCAAACTCGGCGACATCTACCGGGACCGCGGCCGCGCCTACATGGATCTGTCGGTGGCACACGACAACAACGCCGCGATCGCGCTCTACGAGAAGCTCGGGTTCACCCGGGTGCCGGTGATGGCCGTCAAACGCAAGAACGCGATCAACGAGCCGCTGTTCACCCATCCGCCGGAGACGGTCGACGATCTCAATCCGTATGCGCGGATCATCGCCGACGAGGCCATCCGTCGCGGGATCTGGGTCGAGGTGCTCGACGCCGAAGCCGGTGAGATCCGTCTGTCGCACGGCGGGCGCAGTGTCGTGACCCGGGAATCGTTGTCCGAGTACACTTCTGCGGTCGCGATGAGTCGGTGCGACGACAAGCGCCTGACGCGCCGTCTGGTCTCCGACGCCGGAATCACCGTGCCCAAGGGACGCCTTGCGACATTCGACGACGCCGACCACGAGTTCCTCGCCGAGGTGGGCGACGTCGTCGTCAAACCCACCCGTGGCGAACAGGGCAAAGGGATCACGGTGGGGATCAACACCGCCGAGGAGCTCGACGCAGCGCTGGCCCGGGCGCGTGAGCAACATCCCGAGGTGCTCATCGAGCAGCGAGCCGAGGGGGACGACCTGCGGCTGGTGGTGATCGACGGCAAGGTGGTGGCCGCCGCACTGCGCAGGCCCGCCGAGGTCACCGGCACAGGGCGCCACACGATTCGGGAGCTGATCGACGCGCAGAGCCGCAGGCGCGCCGCCGTCACCGGCGGAGAGTCGCGGATTCCGGTCGATGCGGTCACCGAGGCCACGGTGCGGGAGGCGGGCTGGTCGTTCGACGACGTCCTGCCCGAAGGCGAGCGACTACGCGTACGCCGGACAGCGAACCTGCACCAGGGCGGAACCATCCACGACGTCACCGCCACGGTGCATCCGGACCTGAGGTCGGTGGCCATCGCCGCGGCCACCGCGATCGGCATTCCGGTGACGGGCATCGACCTGCTCGTCCCCGACGTCACCCAGCCGGCATATGCGTTCATCGAAGCCAACGAACGGCCCGGTCTGGCCAATCACGAGCCACAGCCCACCGCGCAGGCGTTCGTGGATTTTCTCTTCCCCGGCCAGCCCGGTCTGCCGCAGGCCTGGACGCCGGACGAGATCGACCGCCCCGAGACGGCCTGACGCCGTCACCAGGTGCTGGTGCGCATCACGATCTCGGCGGCCAGTTGCGCTGTCGAATCAGCCGCGTTCCGTCGGCCCAGAAGCTCGACTACCCGGTAGTCGCCGTAAACGAATCGCTGGCTGGCCCTGGCGACCGCCCGCGCGGCGTTGGTGCTGACCAGCGCTGTGGTATTCAGCTCGACCGGCGGGCAGTTCTCGTCACGGATCACCCCGGCAAGATCGGCGACCTTCGGGTGGCCACGATCGATGACCACCAGCCCGATGAACCGGTCGAGCCGCGTCGCGGCCAACTCCCACGCCAATTCCGCGCCCAGCCGGTCTCCGACCAGCAACGCCCATCGCACGTCGAGTTCGTCGAGAATCCCCACCACCGACTTGGCCGTCAGCCGCGGATCCGCGCCGACGACAATGGTCTTCAGCGAGGCCGTGTGCAGGCGCTCGCACACGGCCGCATACGCGGCGGGCGCCTGGTGCGCCGCGGCCAGCAGCACCACGGCCGATCCCTTGTCGGGTCCGGTCACCTCGACGGGCACGGCGACACCGTCGACGGTGATCGTGGCAGTAGGCGGAGAGGGCACGGGCGTCACGCTACAGGCAGCAGCGGATCCTTCGGGCAGGTTTTCCCGCTCTGGACACGCGGGTCAGACCGCTTCCATACGTTCGGCCTGTTTTCCGGTGATTTCCAAAAAAGTCTGCGGGAGCGTGCCTTTGACGGGTATCGACGGATCCTCGGTGGGGAACGCGATGGCGAAGACCGCCATCGATCCGACGTTCTCGAACGAGAAGTACACACTGTTCTGCTGGCCGCCCAGCGACATCGTCTGCCGATAGACAAGAGCATCCTGGCGCGGAGTCTGCAGCCGCTCGGTGGTCACGGGGATGCCGGGATCCGTTGGCTCGAAGAACGTCTTGTATTCGGCGCAGCGCTCGGCGGTGGCAGCCAACCGCTCGAGATTCAGCGGCCAGGTCAACACCGTGAGAACCATCCGCGCACCGTCGTAGGCGGCCATGTACTCCGCAGCGCTGCCCGCGCCACGCTCAGCGGTGGACGCGATGTCGCGGGTCAACCCGTCGGTGCAGCCCTGAGGCGAGGAGAGCATCGGCGGGGGGCCGCCTGCGCCGTCCTCCTCGCCGGCGTCCCTGACGATGCGCTCGTACCGGACGCCCGGCGGGAAATCGGCGGCGGTGAGCATCGCCCGCTCCAACTTGGCGCCGGGCCACACCGCGGCACCGCTGACCAGGTGTGAACAACCCGCGAGTAGCACCGTGATCAACGTCGCCGCGGCAGCCGTCGTCACCTGCCGCCCGGTCATCTCTTCAGGCTACTCACGCGTCACAACTGGGTGAGGATCTCCGCGCCGGAATCAGTCACCACCAGGGTGTGCTCGAACTGCGCCGTCCACTTCTTGTCCTTGGTGGCCACTGTCCAGTCGTCGTCCCACATCTCGTAGTCCAGGGTCCCCAGGTTGATCATCGGCTCGATGGTGAACGTCATTCCCGGTTCGAGCACGGTCTCGACCGCCGGCTGGTCGTAGTGCAGCACCACCAGCCCGTTGTGGAACGTGGTGCCGATGCCGTGGCCGGTGAAGTCCCGAACCACGTTGTAGCCGAACCGATTTGCGTACGCCTCGATGACCCGGCCGACGATGGAGAGCGCCCTGCCCGGTTTGACCGCCTTGATCGCGCGCATGGTGGCCTCATGGGTGCGTTCGACGAGGAGGCGGTGTTCCTCGGAGACATCGCCGGCCAGGAAGGTCGCGTTGGTGTCGCCGTGGACGCCGTCGATGTAGGCGGTCACATCGATGTTGACGATGTCGCCGTCCTCCACCACCGTCGAGTCAGGAATTCCGTGGCAGATGATCTCGTTCAGCGACGTGCAGCACGACTTCGGAAAGCCCCTGTAGCCCAGGGTCGATGGATACGCACCGTGGTCCACCATGTAGTCGTGGGCGACCCGGTCGAGTGCGTCGGTGGTCACCCCCGGGCGGACGGCCCTGCCTGCTTCGGCGAGAGCGCCGGCAGCGATCCGCCCCGCCACCCGCATCTTCTCGATCACTTCCGGCGTCTGCACCCACGGTTCGGAACCCTCTCGCGCGGTCGGCCGTCCCACATATTCGGGACGAGCGATCGACTTGGGCACCGGCAGCGTCGGTGACACCACACCGGGACGAAGGGCGGTCCGTACTGACATGACGCCAGACTATCGGGAGAATGGAACTCTCGTATGTGGAGAATGGTGCTAGCGTTCCGGCATGCAGGTCACCCCGGGACGTTTGTTCAGCCAACTGGACTTCCGAGATGTCGAGGAGTCCGACGAGCGCCTGGTCCTCGAGCTGGACAACCGCCCCGACCTGGTCAACAGACGCGGCGCGCTGCAGGGCGGGTTGGTGGCGACGCTCATCGACATCGCTGCGGGCCGGCTGGCCGACCGGCACGTCGGCCCCGGCCAGGATGTCACGACCGCCGACATGACGATCCACTTCCTCGCGCCGATCCTCGAAGGGCCGGCGCGCGCCGAGGCCACCGTCGTCCGTGCGGGTCGGCGGCTGTCGGTGATCGCGGTGGACGTCACCGACGCGGCTCGCGGCAGGCTTGCCGCCCGAGCCACGCTCAGCTTCGCCGTCCTCGAGCCGCGCTGAGCCTATGGGCGTCAGTCGACACTGAGGGCTGCGAGCGCACTGCGCACCCGCGCCGGCAGCGATCCCCCGTGCCTCAGCCAGTCGTCGAGGGCGATCCGGATCGAGGCCATCGTCAGCGCCCCGAGCAGTCGCGGCCGCGGATCGTCGGGCACCAGATCAGCGAACCGGGGTGTGACCAGATCGGCGATCACGGCCTCGTACCTGAGGTAGATCTGCAGCGTCCAGGCGCTGAACACCGGTGACGAGCGCGTCAACATCGCCAGGTCGCGAACCTGCCCGCTGATCGCATCGAATCCGTCGCCGAGATCCTCGAATGCCATGACCACCGCCTGGGCGGCCGGTAGCCCCGGCGGCTGTGCGGCGATCGCCGCCGTGATCCGATCCAGCCAGTGGGCGGTCATCCCGTCGGCGACCGCGTCCTCCTTGGCACTGAAGTAGCGGAAGAACGTGGCACGACCGACTTCGGCGGCGGCGGCGATCTGCTCGACGGTCACACCGGCCAGACCGTGGTCGGAGACGGTCTGCGCGGCGGCGGCCGCGATCCGCGCCCGGGTCGCACGTTGCCTGCGGACGGTCCAGCTCTCCGTCGATTTTCCACCTGAGACGCCGTCCATGATGAGACTATGTCTCATTGTGGACGCGAAGAGCAATCAATACGCACCGGCGGCGCTGGAGTCCTGGAGGTTCGTCCAGCAGATGCTCGCGGACCTCACCACCGCGGTCGCCGAGGAGGCGACCAGCGAACGCGAGTTGCTCGAGGGTCTTCGCGTGCTGTCGAAGGTGAGCGCGCTGTGCACCGAACTCTCGGTCGAGGCGGACCCGCACCGCCCGCACTTCTTCGACATGAGCACAGACACCAGGATGATCGGCGGCCCCAATCCCGACGGCCGCTATCTGCTCGCCATGATTCGTGGTGACCGTACCTACCGCATCACCGGGACGCGCGGCAGCAGCGCATATCTCGGGTTCCAGGTGCTCGCGGGCACCGGCCTGACACCGCGGCGGATGGCCGGCTACCTCAGCGACACCGAACTCGACTGTGAAGCCGGCGCATTCGAGATCGTGCTGTCACCGTCCGAACCACCGCCCGATGTCCTGGGTGACGCGCAATGGGTACGGATCCCGACCGACGCCTCGGCGATCGTGGTGCGCGAGTACATCGGCGACAGCCGCGACGAAGAACCCGCGTCGATGGCCGTCGAATGCCTGGACGGCGCAGAGCTGCAACCGATCTCCGACGCGGCGGCGGCCGAGGCGTTCACCGCGATGGCGTGGACCATCGTCAAGCTCGCCACCCTGCACCGCACCGTGAAGCCCGAACTGCTGACCCAGCCCAACACCCTGGTGACGGCCGCGGCTGCCGAACTCGGGGCCGCGGACACCACCCCCGACAACCTGTACATGATGGGCACCTTCTCGCTGGCCGACGACGAATCACTAATACTCGAATTCGCCCCGCCCGAGACGCGTTACTGGAACATCACCCTGGAGAACATCTGGCACGAGTGCCTCGAACCACGCCACCGGCACAGCTCGGTCACCAACAGGGGGGTCGAGCCGGACGACGACGGGAATGTCCGGATCGCCATCGGCGCCAACGATTTCGGTCACGGGCATTGGCTGGACACCGGTGGCCGGCAGCGTGGGTTCGTCATCCTGCGGTGGCTCGACAAACCCGATGCTCCGACGGTGCGCGCCGCGGTGCGACGCGGCGGAGCGACCGCGTGATCACCGGACGACTCGATCCCGACCGACTCGTCGAGCAGGCGTGCCAGACCGCGGGCAGTGACGACTTCGGCGACGACGACACCTGGCGCGAGGGGTTGAACCGGTTGTGCGACGGTCTGGTTCACGAGGCGAGACTCAACGACCTCGGGGTCGAGATCGCCGCCATGGACGTCGTCCGGGCGTTGACCGGCCGACTCCAGATCGTCCGGTGGCGCACGCAGAATCCCGATGTCGGCACCCGACCCGTGTGCCGGCCCATCTTCATCGTGGGTCAGCCGCGGACCGGCACCACGATCCTGTTCGACCTGCTGTCCCAGGATCCCGCCCTGCGCCCACCGCTGACGTGGGAGGTCGACAACCCCCACCCGTTACCGCGGCCCGAAACCTACGGCACCGACCCGCGGATCGCCGAGACGCAAGCCGCACTGGAGGTGTCGGAGCAGATCGTGCCGGGCCTGCTGGCCCACCACCCGATGGGCGCTCTGGTCGGGCAGGAGTGTGTGCGCATCACCGCGGCGCAGTTCTGCAGCATGATCTTCTCGGTGCAGTACCGGCTGCCCGGTTACTACCGGTGGCTGCTGTACGAGGCCGACCATGGACCGGCCTACCGATATCACCGAATGTTCCTGCAGCACTTGCAGTCCGCAGTCGCAGGCCAATGGCTGCTCAAGTCCCCCGCGCATCTGTGGCAGCTCGACAAGCTGGTGGCCGAATACCCCGACGCGCTGATCGTGCAGACCCATCGTGACCCGCTCAACGTCATCTCGTCGGTCAGCGCCCTGACCCATCACCTGCGCAGGCTTGCCTCCGACGACTCCTCGATCACCGACTGTGCAGCGCAGTCCTGCGAGGAGATCATCGTCGGGCTGGAACGGGGCATGACGCTGCGCGACTCGGGCGCCCTGGCGGGACAGAAGGTGATCGACGTGCAGTTCGCCGACTTCATGCGCGATCCGCTGGCGACTGTCGCCGGCCTGTACCGCGAACTCGGCCGCGACCTCGAACCCGGTGCCGAGATGCGGATGCGGCAGTACCTGGAGGACCATCCCGGCGATCGCGGTGGCAACAGATACCGATGGGCCGACACCGGCCTGGATGCCGACAAGGTGCGTGAACAGGTGCGCGGGTACCAGCAGCGCTACGGCGTGCCCGACGAGCCGATCAGGTAGAAGGCCGCTACGTCGAGCGAAGCGGGCGGCCCAACCGCCACGATTTGCGGGGACCGCGGATGTCCACCGAGCCGCCCACCACCTTGCCGGTGAGGATGACGTGCGGGTTGCCCTCGGCGGGGGCGTCTCTGCGGTGGTCGTGTGCGCTGCCCACATTGACCTCGACGTCGTCGATGGAGGCACTGGCACCATCGGGCAGCCGCAGCTCCAGGCCACCGAATTTCATGTCGAGTTCGATGACGATGATCGGTCCCGCGAACCGCGCGCGGGTCAGGTCGAGGTCGACCGACCCCATGCGTCGGTGCAGCGCCAGCCGGCTGGGCACCACCCACTCGCCTTGCCGCTTCAAGGATCCGAACACTCCCCGCAACTCGACGCGGTCCGCCGCCGACGTCACGATCGCACCCGGGCCGGGCAGGTCGCCCACAAGCGTGTCGAGGTCGGAGCGCAGCCGCGCCCTCGACACCATCGCCGAACGTTCCTCGAACTCCCCGATGTCGATCAGCCCGAGTGCGACGGCGTTGTGCAGCCGCCGCAGCGTGCCGTTGCGGTCGGCATCGGAGATCCTCATCTCGACCGCGTCGGAGTGGGCATGGTTGATATCGGTCATGGCGCCCTCCACGGTACCGCCGTCAACTGCAACAACCGGAAGAACCCGGTGTGATTCCGACGATTCTCAGCCGAGGTAGTCCGGCGGCAATTCGTCGAGCATCCCCTTGAGCATCCGCACGGCGTACTCCGAACTGCCGCCGCCGACGATCAGTGCCGAAAAGGCCATGTCGCCACGGTATCCGGTGAACCACGAGTGCGACCCGCCCACGAATTCGGCCTCACCGGTCTTACCGCGCACATCCCCCGCGCCCTGCAGGTCCTCGGCGGTGCCGTTGGTGACGACCAGCCGCATCATCGGCCGCAGACTGTCCACCACCTCGGGCGAGATGGGCGCGCCCTCACCGGTGATCTCGGTGTCGCGACCCTCGATCAAGTGCGGAACCGGGGTCCGGCCGGCAGCGACGGTCGCGGCGGCCATCGCCATGCCGAAGGGGCTGACCAGGACCTTGCCCTGGCCGAACCCGTCCTCGGTGCGTTCGGTCAGATTCACCGTCGGCGGCACCGATCCGCTGACGGTGTCGATGCCCTCGATGTTGTAGTCCGGGCCGATCCCGTACTGCGCAGCGGCCTGGGTGAGGCCACGGGGCGGCATCCTGCTGGCGAGCTCGGCGAAGGTGGTATTGCACGAGCTGGCGAACGCCCGCGACATCGGCACGGTCCCGAGATCGAAACCGCCGTAGTTGGGCACCGTCCGGTGGCCGATGTCCATCCGCCCCGGGCATCCGAGAAGCGTGTTGGGCGTGGCCATGTCACGTTCGATGGCCGCACCGGCGGTCACGATCTTGAACGTCGACCCGGGCGGGAACAGGCCCATCGTGGCGATCGGCCCCTCCCGGTCGGCAGACGCGTTCTGCGCGACGGCCATGATCTCACCGGTGGAGGGTTTGATGACCACGATCATGGCCTGCTTGCCGGTCGTGTCGACGGCATTCTGGGCGGCGTTCTGCACCGAGCGGTCCAGGCTGATGGTCACCGACGGCGCGGGGTCACCGGCCACCTCATGCAGCACATCGACGTCGACGCCGTTCTGGTTGACGGTCACCACGCGCCACCCCGCGGTGCCGTCGAGTTCGTCGGAGACGGCCGTCTTGACCTGGTTGACCAGAGCGGGCGCGAACGTGTCGTCGGTGGGCACCATCTCGGGCTGGGGCGTGATCACCACACCCGGCAGCGCTCCGATGGCCCCTGCCACCGCGTCGTGGTCGACCTGCCGCAACGTGATCAGGCTCAACGGGCTCTTCTTCGAGCTGGCCAGTTCGGCGAGCCGTTGCGGATCCAGCGTGTTGTCGAAACGGTGCAGGGCACCGACGACCGCCCGCGCGGTGGGCATCAGTTCGACTCCGGCAGCCCGGGCATCCAGGGCGAAGTGGTACCGGTATCCGGGCACCAGAACATCAGTGCCGCCGCGTTCGTTGACCGAGGCCCGGCGGGGCGCCTCGGCGCGAAGGGCGAGCGTCTGGTTCTCCCCCAGCCTGGGGTGCACACCGGTGGCGCTCCACCGGACCTCCCAGTTCCCCTCGTCTCGGACCATGTTGAGCTGTCCGTCGTAGGTCCATGTGCGGTCCTTGGGCAGATGCCAGGTGTAGCGGTAGGTGACGCTTCCGGTGTCCTCGGCGAACTTGGTGCTCAGGATCTGCGCGTCCAGTCGGGTCGCCTGCAGCCCTGCCCACACCTCGTTGAGCGCCGCCCTCGCGGCCTCCGGTCGGTCGCTCAGTTCGGCGGCCGTCGACGTGTCACCGACCGCCAGCGCGGCGAAGAACTCCTCGGCCGCGGGTTCGGGGCCGTTGGGCCGGGGTGTGCAGGCCGCGAGCGCGACGACCAACGCCGCCACCATCGCCAGGCCCGTTGCGCGTGATACTGATGAGAACAGAGTTGCCATTGAGGCTGATGTTACGAACTCGAGACCTCATTGCCGCGGAGGCGCACCGTCGGACGCGCCGAGATCCGACTCATGCGGTCGACGTTGCTCAACGCGGCCTGCCAAATTCGGCCCTCAGCCGTCGGCGGCGGGCGCACGCACCACCAGTGGCACCGCCGGGAAGTACGCGGCCATCTCCGAACGGGACGTGCGTAGCGCCGCGGTGCCGTAGCCGTGCTTGCGATGCTCGGGGTGGATCCAGATTCGGACGTCGACCTCGCCGTCGCACAGTTCGCCGAACACCATGCCGACTTTGGCCGTGCCGACCTCGGCCACCAGCCACACTGCTTCCTCGGCCGCGACCCGGGCGATGGCATCACGGATCTCGTCGCCGAGATCCCCCGCCGGCGTTGGGGTTCCGTCACCCGCCGAGCGCACATCGTGGGTACGCGCGGCGAAGATGTCCCGGTCGACATCGCCGGCGAAGGGTCGCAACATCAACCTGCGCGCGGACCGACCGGCCTGTTCGGTGGACGTGAAGGACAGGTCCCGACTGCTGAGGTTCTCCAATTCGGCGGCGATCCGGCGCCGCGACACCTTGGTGAGCCGGTCGAACGACAACCTCAGAACGGCTTCGGCCGCCGCAGGCGAGGTGTCGAGCAGATCGCCGAGGGCTTCGATCGCCGCGTCGTAGTCATCGGACGCGACCACCACGTCGAGCACCTCGTGCCGACGTTCGAGTGCCCGGACGAGCGCGCCGGCGATCGCCCGGCGTTCCACCGTGATGTCCTGCTCGGTCATGGAGTGAAGAGTATTCGGCCCCGGAGTTCAGTCCAGCAATACGGTGGCGAACGACCCGACCTCACTGAACCCGATCCGGGCGTAGGTCGCCCGCGCGACGGCGTTGAAGCTGTTGACATACAGGCTCGCGATGCGACCGCTGCCCACGATTGCGGCCGACAAGGCTGCGGTCCCGGCGGTCCCGATGCCGCGCCCCCGCCAGTCCGGATGCACCCACACGCCCTGGATCTGGCCCACGGCAGGTGACTGCGAGCCGACCTCCGCCTTGAACACGACCTGCCCGCGTTCGAACCGGGCCCATGCCCGGCCGGCGGCGATCAGCCCGGCGACTCGGCGCCGGTAGCCCCGGCCGCCGTCCCCGGTGCGCGGGTCGATGCCGACCTCGCCGATGAACATGTCGATGGCCGCCACGAGATAGGCGTCGAGTTCCTCGATCCGGACCGGCCGGACCGCCGGGTCGATCGCAGACACCGGTGGACCGTTCAGCGCCATCAGCGGCTGGTGTGCGCGGACATCGCGGGCCGGACCCCAGACGTGTTCGAGGCGCTGCCACATCGGCAGAACCAACTCGGCACGGCCGACGAGCGACGAGCATCGGCGCGCCTGACTCATGGCCTTGTCGGCGAACGCATTCAGATCGCTCAGCCCGCCCCGCAACGGGATCAGGTTCGCCCCGGCGTAACACAGTGATTCGCTGGCGCGGCGTCGCGTCCACAGTTCGCCACCGATCCCCGACGGCTCGATGCCGTGCTCGGCGACGCGGGAGGCAACCATGCACGACGCGACAGGATCGTCGTCGAGCACCCGGCGAACCGCGACGATGTCGCGCACCACCGACACCCTTCGCTCGTCAACGAGGCGAAAAAGCGGAGGAGCCGACATCTGGACTCTTTCTGCGACATACCTTGAGCAGCAAGCCCCGCGACGACGGGGCCGGACCTCAGCTTACGGTCACAACGGGTGAACCGCTGCCATCATCTGCGCCGCGTTCTTCGGCGATTCGCAGAGCCTCCTCGATCAAGGTCTCGACGATGAGCGCTTCGGGCACGGTCTTGATGACCTCACCCTTGACGAAGATCTGCCCCTTGCCGTTACCCGAGGCGACGCCGAGGTCGGCTTCGCGGGCTTCACCCGGCCCGTTGACGACGCAGCCCATCACCGCGACCCGCAGTGGGATCTCCATCCCCTCGAGCCCGGCGCTCACCTCGTTGGCCAGCGTGTAGACGTCGACCTGGGCACGTCCGCACGACGGACACGACACGATCTCCAGCCCGCGCGGCCTCAGATTCAGCGACTCGAGGATCTGGTTGCCGACCTTGATCTCCTCGACCGGCGGGGCCGACAGCGAGACCCGGATCGTGTCACCGATGCCCTTGGACAGCAGTGCCCCGAACGCGACGGCGGACTTGATGGTGCCCTGGAAGGCCGGCCCGGCCTCGGTGACCCCGAGGTGCAGCGGGTAGTCGCACTGCGCGGCGAGTTGCTCGTAGGCAGCCACCATGATGACCGGGTCGTTGTGCTTGACGCTGATCTTGATGTCGCCGAAGCCGTGTTCCTCGAACAGCGAGGCCTCCCACAGCGCCGACTCGACAAGCGCCTCCGGGGTGGCCTTGCCGTACTTCTTCATCAACCGAGGGTCCAACGAACCGGCATTGACACCGATGCGGATCGGGATTCCGGCTGCTCCGGCGGCCTTCGCGACCTCCTTGACCCGGCCGTCGAACTCCTTGATGTTGCCCGGGTTGACGCGGACCGCGGCACAGCCGGCGTCGATCGCGGCAAAAATGTACTTGGGCTGGAAGTGGATATCGGCGATGACCGGGATGTTGGCCTTCTTGGCGATCGCCGGCAGCGCGTCGGCGTCCTCCTGACGCGGGCAGGCCACGCGCACGATGTCGCAGCCCGACGCAGTCAGTTCCGCGATCTGCTGCAGGGTTGCGTTGATGTCGTGGGTCTTGGTGGTGCACATCGACTGCACCGCGATCGGATGGTCGCTGCCGACCCCGACATCCTTGACCATGAGCTGGCGGGTCTTGCGGCGCGGGGAAAGCGTGGGCGCCGGTGGTGCGGGCATCCCCAGCCCGATGGACATCGTCATGGATTCTCCTACTGGAAGAGTCTGATGGGGTTGACCAGGTCCGCGGTGACGGTCAACAACATGTAGCCGGCCACCAACACCAGCACGACGTAGGTCGCGGGCATCAGCTTGAGGTAGTCGACCGGGGCGGCGGCGACCCTGCCGCGCGCCGACCGGATCAGGTTGCGCAGCTTTTCGTACACGGCGATCGCGATGTGACCGCCGTCGAACGGCAGCAGCGGAAGCAGGTTGATGGCGCCGAGCACGAAGTTCAGCTGTGCGAGGAAGAACCAGAACGCCACCCACAAGCCGGCGTCGACGGTGTCGCCACCGATGATGCTGGCGCCGACGACGCTGATCGGGGTCTCGGGGTCGCGCTCGCCACCACCGATGGAGTTCACCAGCGCGCCGATCTTGGTGGGTATCTTGGCCAGCGCCTTGCCCAGCTCCACTGCGAGGTCGCCGGTGAAGGCGATGGTCCCCGGTACTGCGGAGAGAGGGTTGTACTGGGTCGGCCCGAAGTAGGCGCCGGTCACGCCGATGGTGCCGACAGCGGTGGAGACCGGCTCGGCCGCCCCGTCGTCACCGGCGACAAAGCGCTGACTCGGGGTGACGTCGACCAGCGTGGTGAACTCACGGGTCTGACCGGCCTCGTCACGCTGCACCGTGAACGTCGTCGGCCCGTCCAGCGGGCGCACGGCCGTGACCATCTCGTCGAAGGACGACACCGGGGTGTCACCGACCTTGACGACGACGTCGCCGGCCTGGATGCCGGCCGCCGCCGCCGGGCTGGAGGCGATGCAGTCACCCAGATTGCCCTGTGTGACTTCGGATTTCACGCACGACGTCTCGCCCACCATCGCGTTGGTGGGCGGGTGCAGGTTGGGCAGACCCCAGATGACCGCGATCCCGTAGATCAACACCAGACCGATGACGAAGTTCATGGCAGGTCCTGCGGCGAGCACGGCAACCCGCTTCCAGGTCTTCTGCCGGTACATGGCGTACGGACGCTCGTCCGGCGTGAGTTCCTCGACCGAGGTCATACCGGCGATGTCGCAGAAACCACCCAGCGGGACCGCCTTGACGCCGTACTCGGTCTCCCCCAGCTTGTTGGGCCTGCGCGTGGACCACAGCGTCGGGCCGAAACCCACGAAGTATCGGCGGACCTTCATGCCGGTCGCCCTCGCGACCCACATGTGGCCGCACTCGTGCAGCGCAACCGACAGCAAAATGGCGAGTGCGAAGAGCACGATGCCGATCGTGAACATCATGTTGTGGCGGATCCCTGTCTGCTACCGGTTACTACCTGCGGGTTCGCGCTCGACCGCACGCCGGGCCCGGTCACGGGCCCAATCCTGCGCGTCGAGCACGTCCTCCACGGTAGCTGGTTCCGACGACCACTGGTCGGCAGCGCGCAGCACGTCGGAAATGGTTCTCACGATCGCAGGGAACGGGATGCGTCCTCGGAGGAAGGCTTCTGCCGCCTCTTCGTTGGCGGCGTTGTAGACCGCTGTGAGGCATCCGCCGCCGCGACCGGCTTCGCGGGCCAGGTCGACCGCCGGGAAGACCGCGCTGTCCAGCGGTTCGAACTCCCAGGTCGAGGCCGTCGTGAAATCGCATGCCGACGCGGCGCCGGCGACCCGGGAGGGCCAGCCCAGCGCCAGCGCGATCGGCAGTTTCATGTCGGGCGGGCTGGCCTGGGCAAGCGTCGAGCCATCGGTGAAGGTCACCATCGAGTGCACGATCGACTGCGGGTGCACCACCACCTCGATCCGGTCGTAATCGATCCCGAACAGCAGGTGGGTCTCGATCAGCTCGAGGCCCTTGTTGACCAGCGACGCCGAGTTCAAGGTGTTCATCGGCCCCATCGACCAGGTGGGATGCGCGCCCGCCTGCTCGGGGGTGACGTCCTCGAGCTGCGCCGAGGTCCAGCCCCGGAACGGCCCTCCCGAGGCGGTCAGAACCAACGCGGCCACTTCATCGGCGGCACCACCCCGCAGGCACTGCGCGAGCGCCGAGTGCTCGGAGTCGACGGGCACGATCTGACCGGGCGCCGCCGCCTTGAGCACCAGCGGACCACCCGCGACCAGGGACTCCTTGTTGGCCAGCGCCAGCCGCGCACCGCTGGTCAGGGCAGCCAGTGTCGGCTTGAGGCCCAGCGCGCCGACGAGGGCGTTGAGCACGACGTCCGCCTCGGTGTCCTCGACGAGCCGGGTGACAGCCTCGGGCCCCGAGTGGGCGACGTCGCCGATCGCCGCGGCGGCGACGGGATCGGCGACGGCGATGTTGGTCACCCCGGTCTGCTGGCGCTGTCGCGCGAGCAGATCGGGATTGCCCCCGCCGGCCGCGAGCCCGACCACCTCGAAACGGTCCGGGTTCTCGGCGATCACCTCGAGCGCCTGGGTACCGATGGATCCCGTACTACCCAGGATGAGGACACGAAGCCGTCCGTCGGATGCGGTCACCGGACCATTGTGCCGCTCGCAGCAGGCGTCCTGCGGGTAAGCCCGAACACCGGTGGGACGGCCCTCGTTTTATTACGTGAATGTGACGTAGCACTCTCAGACCGATCCTTTGTGGCCACAGCTGGGAATCACCTGTGTCAGCTCAGGACGGGCGACCATGTCCGTTCATGAAGGGATAGGAAAACATGAAGGTAATTCACCGGAAGTCAGCTGCGGTTGCGGGTCTTGCCGCATTCGCCATCTTCGGCGCGGCGGCATGTTCGAGCGAGGAAGCCGAGAGCAACGTGTCCTCGGCCACCTCTGCGGCCGAGTCGGCCGTCGACTCCGCGACCGGCACCGAGGAGACCCCCACGACCACCGCGATGGCCGATCCCGCCGCCAATCTGGTCGGCTCCGGATGCGCGGCCTATGCCGAGCAGGTTCCGGAAGGCCCCGGTTCGGTGGCAGGTATGGCCATGGATCCGGTGACCGTCGCGGCGTCGAACAACCCGATGCTCGCCACGCTGACCCAGGCGCTCTCGGGCCAGCTCAACCCGGACGTGAACCTCGTCGACACGCTCAACGGCAGCGAGTTCACCGTCTTCGCACCGACCGATGATGCGTTCGCCAAGATCGACCCGGCGACTCTCGAGACCCTGAAGACCGACTCGGAGCTGCTGACCAGCATCCTGACCTACCACGTGGTCCCCGGTCAGGCTGCACCCGACGCCGTCGCCGGTGAGCATGCCACGGTGCAGGGCGCGAACCTGAACGTCACAGGTGCGGGCAATGACCTCATGGTCAACGACGCCGGACTGGTGTGCGGTGGCGTGCAGACTGCCAACGCAACCGTGTACATGATCGACACGGTGCTGATGCCCCCGGCCGCATAAGCACGCCGACCAACCAGCACAGCTAACCAGAATCCCCCGGTACGCCTTCGGCGTTCGGGGGATTCTGTGTGTCCAAATGCTTTGCAATCAACGTGATCCCGCAAAAGTGCCGACAAATTTCAGGCCGGCCACCCATCCGTTCCGCAACCCGCGTCGAATACCGGAGGTAACGATTCGGTACAACACAGTGGCCGCCTTGACGGTCGATGGAACGAAGGGAACTCGAGGACATGACGGTAAACGGAAAAGCATTGGCGGGAACTGGATTCGCAGTGGCTGCGGCGATCGGCCTGTCGTTGGGATCGGCGCCGATGGCCGGTGCTCAGCCGGCCGGCCCGGGTTGTGCGGCCTACGTGCAGCAGGTCCCGATGGGTCCGGGTTCGGTGGAGTCCATGGCGATGGAACCGGTTGCGGTTGCCGCGTCCAACAACCCGCTGTTGACCACCCTGACCGCAGCCGTCTCCGGACAGCTCAACCCAGAGGTGAACCTGGTCGACACCCTCAACGGCGCCGAGTTCACGGTGTTCGCGCCGACCGACGAGGCGTTCGCCAAGATCGACCCCGCAACCATCGAGACGCTCAAGACCGACTCCGAGTTGCTGACCAACATCCTGACCTACCATGTGGTTCCGGGACAGGCCGATCCGATGCAGGTCATCGGGACCCATCCGACGGTGCAGGGCGCCGAGCTGACCGTCACCGGTGAGCCCAACCACCTCATGGTCAACAACGCCTCCGTGGTCTGCGGTGGCGTGCAGACCGCCAACGCCAAGGTCTACCTCATCGACACGGTGCTGATGCCTCCGGCGTAACGCCGAAGCACGAACGTCGAGGGGCGCGGGTCACGGCGCTGGGAAGTGCTCGATCCAGTGACGTGCGATGTCGATACGGCGGGTGATCCAGACCCGTTCGTGAGACTGCACGTGGTCGAGAAACCTCTCCAGCGCCGCGATGCGGGCGGGCCGACCCACCAGTCGGCAGTGCAGCCCGATCGAGAGCATCTTGGGCGCTCCGGCCGCCCCCTCGGCGTACAGCACGTCGAAAGCGTCGCGCAGATGGGCGAAGAACTGTTCGCCGGTGGGAAAACCGCCCGCGATCGCGAAGCGCATGTCGTTGGTGTCCAAGGTGTACGGGACGACCAGGTGGTTCGTCCCGTCCACCGCGGTCCAGTACGGCAGATCGTCGGCGTAGGAGTCCGAGTCGTAGACGAAGCCGCCGTGTTCGACCACGAGCCGACGTGTCTGCGGCGAATCGCGCCCGGTGTACCAGCCGAGCGGGGCTTCGCCCGTCACCTCGGTCATCATTTCCACGGCCTCGAGCAGGTGTGCGCGCTCGACCTCGGGTTCGACGAGTTGATAGCTGATCCAGCGCAGGCCGTGGCAGGCGATCTCGTCGCCGCGCTCCCGGAATGCCGACACGGCCTCGGGATTGCGCGCCAGCGCCAGCGCCACCCCGAAGACCGTCAGCGGCAACCCGCGTCGGTCGAAGGCCCGAAGCACCCTCCACAACCCGGCCCGCGAGCCGTATTCGTACAGCGACTCCATGCTCAGGTGGCGGTTCGGAAATGGTTGAGCGGCAACAATTTCGGACAGGAACGTCTCTGACGCCGAGTCCCCGTGCAGCACGTTGCTCTCCGCACCCTCCTCGTAGTTCAGCACGAACTGGACCGCGATCACGGCGTCGTCGGGCCACTGCGGGTGGGGCGGGTGAGGGCCGTAGCCGATCATGTCCCGCGGATAGCTGCCGGCCGGCCCCAGAGTCATCCAGGCATTCTGGCAGGCGCGCAGCGCCTCCGTCGGCCCGCGTGTTGATCCGATTTCCCCGGTCCTTGGTTTCTTTATCGGAAATTGCGGGCAGCATCAATGCCATGCCTGCACTCCTGTGGTTCCGTCGCGATCTGCGATTGTCCGACCTGCCCGCCCTGCTCGCCGCCGCCGACGTCGATGGAGACGTGCTGGCCTGCTACGTGCTGGACCCCCGCTTGAAGGCCTCGGCCGGACCCCGCAGATTGCAGTACCTCTACGACGCGCTCCGCGACCTGCACGACGCTCTCGACGGGCGACTGCTGATCACCGGCGGCGACCCGAAGAGCCGGATCCCGTTGCTGGCCAACGCCGTCGACGCCACGTCGGTGCACGTGTCCGAGGACTTCACCCCGTTCGGACAGCGCCGGGATCAGCAGGTGCGCGACGCACTCGGCGACATCGAGATGGTGGCGACCGGGTCGCCGTACCTGGTGTCGCCGGGCCGGGTCACCAAGGACGACGGCACGCCCTACAAGGTGTTCACCCCGTACTTCGCGTCCTGGCGCAAACACGGCTGGCGTGCCCCCGCCGAGTCCGGGGCCCGCTCCGCGACCTGGATGGAGCCGGCGGAGGTTTCCGGAAAGACCCACATCGTCGACATCCCCGATCCCGGGGTCGAGCTGGAACTGCCGGCCGGTGAGCAGGCCGCCCGGCGGCAGTGGGAGGAGTTCACCGGCTCCGGACTCGCGGGGTACTCCGACGATCGCAACCGCCCGGATCTCGACGGCACCAGCAGGATGTCGGCGCACCTGAAGTTCGGCACCATCCACCCGCGCACCATGGCCGCCGATCTGGGCCAGGGCAAGGGTGCGCAGGCGTACCTGCGGGAGTTGGCGTTCCGCGACTTCTACGCCTCGGTGGTCAACGAGTGGCCTGACAGCGTGTGGTGGAACTGGAACAAGTCCTTCGATCGCATCGAGGTCGACGAGGGCAGCGACGCGGAGCAGGCGTTCGAGGCGTGGAAGGCCGGCAGAACGGGCTTTCCGATCGTCGACGCCGGCATGCGTCAGCTGGCCGAGACCGGGTTCATGCACAACCGGGTCCGGATGATCGTGGCGTCGTTCCTGGTCAAGGACCTGCACCTGCCGTGGCAGTGGGGCGCCCGCTGGTTCCTGGAGCAACTGGTCGACGGCGACATGGCCAACAACCAGCACGGGTGGCAGTGGGCCGCGGGATGCGGCACCGACGCGGCGCCGTACTTCCGTGTGTTCAACCCGACCACCCAGGGTTCGAAGTTCGATCCCTCAGGCGACTACGTGCGTCGCTACGTCTCCGAGCTGGCCGATCTGGATGCCGCGGTGGACGTGCACAAGCTCAATGGCAACCGGCCGGACGGCTACCCCGAACCCATCGTCGACCATGCCCAGGAACGGCAGGAGGCCCTTCGCCGGTACGGCGCCCTGAGCTGAGCGTCGGACTACTTGAGCATCAGCCCGGCGTCCACCGGCAGCGCCACCCCGGTCAGGTGCCGGCCGGCCGGTCCGCAGAGGTAGACCATCGTCTCGCTGACGTCACCGGGCTCCATCATCGGGATCGTCAGCAGTGGTCGCTGCGACTCACCGAACGACGGGTGCTCGGCGACGAAACCGGCCATGGCCTCATTGAGGACCATGGGCGTGGCGACGCCGCCGGGGTGTACCGAGTTGACCCGGATGTTCCTGCTCGCCAGCGACGTCGCGAAGTGCCGCATCAGGCCGACGACGCCGTGCTTGGCGGCGGTGTAGCCGGCCGCCCCGTGGCTCATGCTGTCGAAATCGGTGCTGACGGACTTGAACCCGGCCGCCGAGCTGGTGATGACGATGGCTCCGCCCTCGGGATTGTGCAGCATCGCCGGAAGGGCGGCGTCGATGGTGAAGTAGACGCCGTTGAGCATCACGCCGATGGCGTCGGTGAACGCGGTGATGTCGCGGCCCTGCGCACCGGCTGCGGGCAGAATGCCCGCGTTGGCGAGCACAAAATCGAGACGCCCGAACTCCTCGACCCCACGGGCGACCACTTCGGCCAACCGGTCACGATCGCGGACGTCGCCGCGCTCGGCCAGGATCCGCCGACCGGTCTTCTCCACCAGGCGCACCGTCTCCTCGAGGTCCTCCGGTGTCGCCATGGGGTACGCGACACTGTCGAGTTGATCGCACAGATCGAAGGCGATGACGTCGGCGCCTTCCTCGGCGAACCGAATGGCATGTGCGCGCCCCTGCCCGCGGGCGGCTCCGGTGACGAAGACGACCTTGTCCGTGAAGATCCCGGGCGCGTGTTGTGATGCCATGATCGGCGAGCCTACTGCGCCTTCACTGCGCAACCCGCGACTCTACGTCCGGCGGTAGTAGACCTGTGTCAGAATTACCCGACAAGCCGCCCGATCATGAGGAGCAGCCGTGGCAAACACCGAGGTGGAACGTCATACCGGCGTCGACGTCGAGGACGTGCCGTCCGCAGAGTGGGGCTGGTCCAAGGAGAATCCCCGCATCATTCAGATCGGTGGCCTGATGGGGGCCGCGTTTCTGCTGCTGATGCTGCACGGCAATCACACGGGCCGCGTCGAGGACTGGTTCCTCATCGGCTTCGCGGCACTGGTCCTGGGCGTGGTCGCCCGTAGCTGGTACGTGGGCCGCAACAGCGCCACCAGGTAGCTCCGGCTCAGACCGAATGCAGCCGGCGGCCGCCCCGTTCGTGTAGCCGGAACAGCACCTCATCGGGTGCCACTCCACCGGCGCTGACCTCGTTGCGGCCGGTCGCAACGAGTGCGTGCCGCTTGAATGCCCTCGCCGCCACGCTCAGCGGGTGGGCAGCAGGTTCGAGACGGTCTCCGAAGCCCCCGGATGCTAGGCGTCCCCAGACGATGACCTCGGTCAACCCTTCGGCCACCACGCGCGCCACGTCGTCTCGGACCAGCACGTCATCGGTCAGCATGTCGGCACCGACCGCGATCGCTGCCGCCCCCGAAAGCCCGCGAAGCACCGCTGTGACGTCGGTGTCGAGTTCCTGCGCGGCGACTCCGAGCACCGCCAGCGGACGCATATCGCAGGGGCGGGCCAGCAGCACGCTGACATCCCAGCCCGCGCGGGCCCGGTCGCAGAGGAATCCGCCGACGGATTCGACGACATCGCTCACGCCGGTCCCGAGCACGACGAGCCGATAACGATGCAGGCCACCCTCGGCAGCGGAGTCACCGTCGGAGCGCCACCGCGGCGCGGCCACGCCCGACCCATCGCGATTCATCAACGCATCAAGCCACCCTTCGGCGCCGCCGGTGTCGCGCCTCAGACAGCGTGACACTTCTTCGGAGATCTGTAAAGAGCGCGCATCGCCGGGGCCGAGCGGCCGCCGCCGCGGGATGCACCGAATGCGCCTCCGAAGCAACGGTTTCCGCAGGATGTCACGGGCAACTCTCAGTGGCGGAGATGATTCGCAGGGGCCAACGGCAACGCTGTCGTGATGGGAGTGAGCGCCTCGGACAGACCCGCCGCCCCGCGGATCGTGACGAAAGACTCGATCATCGCGTCGGTGACCTCGTGCGGATCGTCGAGCGTGCGATCGTCGGTGAGCACCGAGATGGAGAGTTGATCGACGTAACTCCACACGGTGATGTTCATTCCGCTGCCGGCGACGATCGGCCCGACCGAGTAGATCTCGTCGACCGTCGCACCCTCGATGACGCCCCGCTGCCGGGGTCCCGGCACATTCGAGATCGTCAGGTTCATCACGCTGGCTGATTCGACGCGCCGTGCCTGCGTCCGGAAGATCCCCGGCGTCACCGCCGGCGGCAGGTACGACAACCAGGACGGGATCAGGGTCGGCCCGAGGAGCTGATGGTTCTCCTTCGCGATCGACGTTGCCATCGCCGTGAGCCTGACCCGTTCGAGTGGGTCGTCGACATGGACGGGCAATGACGGTGTCATGTAGGTGAATTCGTTGCCGGTCAGCCGCTGCGGCGAGGTGTTGACGCTCACCGGCACGCCGGCGATCAACGGGAAGTCGGCCTTGTTGTCGTAGCGCAACAGAAGCTGTCGCAGGGCACCCGCGGCAGTCGCGAGCACGATGTCGTTGAGGGTGACGCCGAGATGCTTGGCTGTCTCCTTGACGTCGGCCAGCGCCAACGGCGCGGTCGCAAAACGCCGTCCGGGGGTGACGACGTGGTTGATGAACGTCGCGGGCGGGGCGAAATTACGCGCCAGGTCGGGGTTTCGCCCGCGCTCCCTGGCCTTCCTGCGGACCCGTGCGACGCCGGTGGCGGTCTCGTTCATCAGCCGCGGCAGCCGCCGAATCAAGCGCACGTGATCGCGCCCGGCGGCCTTGAGGAGACTGGCAGGCGTTCGCGTTGCGGCATCGGGGGCAGCGAGCGCACCGCTCACCTGGGGCTCGTGCGGCTGGAGCGCCATGGCCAGCTGATTGGCCGAGGCGACTCCATCGGCCAGCACGTGGTGCACCTTGTGGATGATCGCGATGCGGTTGTCCGCCAAGCCTTCCGCGATGTACATCTCCCACAGCGGATAGCGCCTGTCCAACGGCGTACCGGCGATCTCGCCGATCAGCTGGTCGAGTTCTCGGCGCCCGCCGGGAGCGGCGACCCGCGCTCTGCGGAGGTGGTAGTCGAGATCGATCTCGGCGTTCTGCACCCACATCGGATGGTGGAACTTCAGCGGGATGTCGATGAGTTGATAACGCAGCGGCGCCAGCGCGTGCAACCGCGCTCCGGCAACCGCACGGAAGAGGTCGAAGTCGTAGCCCTCGACCTCGGAGACGTCGAGCACACCGATCTTGAGGGTGTGCATGTGGATCTCCGGCGTCTCGCTGTACAGCATCATCGCGTCCACGCCGTTGAGCCGCTTCACCTTCACCCCGTTCGCTTCGACCCACCGTCGCACCCCCAGGCGGAGGCCGTGATCCTGGTACCCATTCCACAGGGGTTTGGCGCCGCAGAGGGTGTCTTCGCCCAAACTGACACCGCGTGTTGCCACAATCGCGACCGCCATCGTCGGACGCCCGCCGCAGGGCGCATGACATCTGGGTCAGAGTTTGTAACGTCGTGCATTCAGAGTTTGTAAAGTCACGGTATGAGGATGGACAGCACCGGCGTCACCGCCGGGAGTTCCCGATGAGCCTGGTCGCCGGAAGCGGTCCGCTCAGCCGCGACCGCGCGGGCCGGCTCACCCCGCCGATCGGTGACGACCTGGTCTACATCGAGCCGCATCCGCGGCGCATACAGGCGATCCGGGACGGCCACGCGGTGATCGACACCGAACGCGCGCTGCTCGTGCATCGCCGGGGCCACCCGTTGAGCTTTGCGTTCGCCGCTGACGAGATCGGTGGTCTGTCGGCGACGCCGGTGCCCGAAGCTCCCGGTTACGTGGTGGTGCCGTGGACGGATGCCGACGTCTGGCTCGAAGAGGGTCGGCGACTGGTGCACTACCCACCCAACCCCTACCACCGGGTGGACTGTCGTCCGACGACCCGGAATCTGCGCGTCGACGTGGCGGACACCACGCTGGTCGACACCGTCGACACGGTGATCCTGTTCGAGACTGCGCTGCCGCCCCGGCTCTACGTCGACCCGGCCCTGGTGCGGACCGCTCTGCTACGGCGGTCGCCGACAACCAGCTACTGCAACTACAAGGGGTATGCGACCTATTGGAGCGTGATCGTGCCCGACGCCGTCGTCGAGGACGCGGCGTGGAGTTACGACGAGCCGCTGCCCGAGAGCCTGCCGATCAGGGGCATGCTGAGCTTCGACGAGACCAAGCTCGACGTGCGCGCCGAGCTGCCGCAGCCCCGCCCCTGACCCGACCTTGCGCCGGAATTGCGTTCCAGCAGCGGAAATGTGGGTCGAGGCCTGCCGGAATGCAATTCCGGCCGCGACCGACCGGGAGTTGCCCGAAGCGGGTCCGGTGGCGCCTCGCCTTCGGTAGGTTCACCCGGGTGCCGACGACGAACCGCCAGATCCTGTTGCGCCGCCGCCCAAAGGGTTTGGTTGCGCCCGGGGACACCGAGTTGGTGACAGGCACCGCCCCCGAGCCCGCCGAGGGTGAAGCCCTGGTGCGCACCACCTATGTGGGGCTGGACGCCGCGGTCAGGACGTGGTTGGACGACCAGCCGAGCTACCTGCCACCGGTGCAGCTGGGCGAGTGCATCCGGGCGGCAGGTATCGGTGAGGTCGTGGCGTCGCGATGTGACGCCTACGCCGTCGGTGATGTCGTGACCACCTTGACGGGATTCCAGGAGTACACGATCGTGCGCGACGACCTGTTCACCACGCCGGTGCCGGGCCCCGGCGACCAAGTGGATCAGCGTGCCGTCATGTCGGTGTACGGACCCACCGGCGCCACCGCGTACTTCGGCATGAGCGGGGTCGGCCGACCGCAGCCGGGCGAGACCGTGGTGGTGTCGGCCGCCGCGGGCGCCACGGGGTCGATCGCCGGGCAGATCGCCAAGATCGCGGGCGCCCGCGTGGTGGGCATCGCCGGTGGGCCGCACAAGTGCCGAGCGGTGGTGCAGGACTTCGGGTTCGATGCGTGCATCGACTACCGACAGGACGGGCTGCCGGCGGCTCTGAAAAAGGAATGTCCGCGCGGGATCGACGTCTACTTCGACAATGTCGGGGGCCCCATTCTCGATGCCGTGCTCGGTCGACTGGCCCACAAGGCGCGGGTGGTGCTCTGCGGTGTCATCTCCAGCTACCTCACCGGCGAGCATCCCGGGCCGGCGAACTACGTGAACCTGCTGGCCAAGACCGCGACGATGCAGGGTTTCAACGCCCTGGACGAATGGGGCCGCTTCGACGAGGCCTTCGCCGCCCTGCGGCAGTGGGACGACGAGGGGCTGCTGGTGCACCGCGAGCACATCTTCGAGGGCATCGAGTCGTGTGTCGACGCGCTCAACGGTCTGTTCACCGGGGCCAACATCGGCAAGACGCTGGTCCGGGTCGGTGGCGCCTGACCCCGCTACCTATCGCTGCGAGATGACCGCGGTGCCGAACTCCTCGATCGCGTCGAGCGTGTGCGCCAGGCTGTCGCCGGGCACCGATACCTGTACCCACGTCACCCCGACCTTCTCGAGATCGGCTACCCCGGCGAGGAACGCGTCGGCGTCGAAGTCGTCGTCGCCCGGACTGCCACCGGCCTCGTTGGTGAAGGTGACGTCGACACCTGCGGGGTCACGACCGACGGCCTCGAGGCGGCGGTGCAGATCGTCGATTCCGGCGGCGAGGCGCTCGACCGAGTCGAGAGTTGCGGTGCGGGCCGTCTGCGCGAGTGCCGCAGGCGCCCGGAACGGACACCAACCCTGGCCGTGGGTCGCCACCCGCGCACGGGCCGCCGACGTGTTGCCGCCGATCCAGATCGGCGGGTGGGGGGTGCTGATCGGCTTCGGGTGGGCGGTGATGCCCTTGGCGCTGAAGTGCTGCCCCTCGAAAGACACGTCCTCGGTGGTCCAGATCTTTCTGATGGTCTGAAGGGACTCCTCGAACAGCGAGGCCCGGTCGTCAAAATCCACACCGAGCGCGGCGAACTCGCGCTTGAGGTACCCCACACCGACCGCCAGCGTGAACCGGCCGCCCGACACCAGGTCCAGCGTCGCGCCTGCCTTCGCCACCACAAAAGGGTTGCGGTACGGCAGCACCACGATGTTCGGGATGAGCCGCATCGTCGTGGTGTGAGCTGCTGCGAATCCCATTGCGACGAAAGGGTCGAGCGCATCGTGCCCGCCGGCCTCCAGCCACCGCTGCGAGGGCGCGGGGTGGTCGGTGAACCCGAAACCGCCGAAACCCGCAGCCTCGGCGGCGGCGGCCACCCGCGCGATGCCAGACCCGGTCACGAGTTCCGGGTTGTAGGGGTGGCTGTGCATCGGATGGGTGATGGCGAACTGCATGCTCAGCTCTCCTCGACTCGGCGCGGACCAGAACTTTCTTCTCCAATACTGAGAATGTCGTTACCATGCAGGCGAGACAAAGTACAGCGATACCCGCGCCAGGAAAGTGAAGCGACCGCCATGAGCAGGCCCGAGATCGGCGTGTATCTGCCCCAGATGGGCTTCTCGTTCGACGACATGCTGCACCGCACCCGGCGCTGTGAGGACCTCGGGATCGACTCGCTGTGGCTCTACGACCACCTCTACGGACCGGGAATGCCGGACTACCCGTCCATGGAGGCATGGACACTGGCCACTGCCCTGCTTGCCCGCACCGAGCGGATCCGGATCGGACACATGGTGCTGTGCAACCAGTTTCGCCATCCGGTCACGCTGGCCAAGATGGCGACCACGCTGGACCAGATATCGCGGGGTCGCCTCGCGCTGGGGATCGGAAGCGGTTCGATCGACGACGAGCACCACCGTGCCGGATTGGAATGGGGCACCTTCGCCGAGCGGTCGGCACGTCTGGGCGAGACGCTGGAGATCCTGCACCAGGCCTTCTCAGGTGAGCGGATCAATTTCTCCGGCAAGCACTTCACCGTCTCGGACATGCCGATCAAGCCCGGTCCGGTCCAGACGCCCGGTCCGCCGATCGTGGTCGGCGGGGTCGGCGAGAAGTTCACCCTGCCACTGGTGGCTCGCTACGCCGACGTGTGGAACGTACCGACCTACGCGCTGGGCGACATCGGGCACAAGATCTCGGTGCTGCGGTCGATCTGCGAGGACATCGGTCGTGATCCACAGACCATCGTGCTCTCGATCGAGGCGGTGATGGCACTGGCACCGGATGACGCATCGCTGCCGAAGGTGCGCAGTCTCGCTGAAAAGCGTTTCGGCGTAGCGGGCTTCGGTCTGCACGAGGCGGGCTTGATCGGCACCCCACCCGCAGTGGTCGACCGCCTCGGTGAGCTCATCGCGATGGGGTTCGGTCAGATCGTGCTGTTCACCCACGACCGCTGTTCCGACGAGACGCTGGAGGTGCTGTCATCGGAGGTGATCGCCCGGCTCTAGCTGCGGCGGTCGGCGGGCGGTGCGTACTGGGGCCGGCCCAGACCGAGCGCATGCTGGGCGATCATGTTGCGGAACACCTCGAGCGTGCCTCCGTAGACACCGGTGGGTGACGCCAGCCGGAACACGTACTCCGCTCCCCCGTCGCCGGCAGCACCGCCGGTCCCCGTCGGAAGGCTCGACGCGGCGCCGAGGATGTCCATCAGATCGGGCGTGACGTCGCGAAGGGTCTGGGCGATCGCCACGCGGCCGAACATCCCCGGGGTGCTCAGAGCGACCTCCGTCCGAGCGATGCTGCGGCCCAACCGGTATCCGACGGAACCCTCGGAGATGTCGGCCTCACCGGCGATCGTGTCGATCGCTTCGGCGAGCAGCAGAGCGTGCTCGGTCATCACCGCGATCTTGTGCAGGCCGCTGTCGTCGAGTTCCACCGTGCCGTGTTCGGCGTTGAGCGCCTCGCGGAGCACCGCCCAGCCGCCGTTGACGGGGCCGACCCGGTACCTGTCGTCGATCCGGACATCGCTGTAGAAGGTGATGTTGGTGCGGTCGCCGTCGACGGTGCGGATGGGCTGGATCTCCACTCCCGGCGCATCGAGAGGGACCAGGAACATGGTCAGGCTCTGATGCTTGGCAGCCGCGGGGTCGGTGTTGGTGATCAGGAAGACGTACTGCGCATGGTGGGCGTTGGACGTGAACATCTTGGAGCCATTGACAACCCAGCCCGCTCCATCGCGCACCGCGCGGGTCTTGCAGGTCGCCACGTCGGAGCCGCCTTCCGGCTCGGTGTAGCCCAGACACAGCCGGTGGTGCCCGCTCAGGACCTTGCCGAGTACCTCCTCCTTGAGTTCGGCCGACCCGAACCGGTCCACCGCGGTGGCGACCATCGACGTGGTGCCCCAGTGGAACCACGGTGCGTGCACGCGACCGATCTCGAGTTCCCAGATCCGGCGACGGACCGCAGTGAAGCCTCCGGCAGCCTCGGGCAGCCAGTCGCGTTCGAGGTATCCGGCCGCCCCGAGCGCCAGATGGAGGCCTTCGTCGAAGTTGTCCCCGGTGACGCGGTCGCGGCGGATGACGTCGTCGGTCACCACCGAGGCGAGAAACGAGCGCAGCTCCGCCTGGAACTCCCGATCCCCGTCGGACAGCTCTACCTCGGAGAAGTCCATGCCCAGCAGCGTGACATTACGGCGATATTTTGTAAAGCTGTGCTGGACCAGATGGAAGGGCGGACACCGTGGGGATCGTGACGACGACGTCGGAGACGGCATTCACCCGATCTCCCGAGGAGATCTACGACTTCGTGACCAACCCGGCCAATTGGCCGAAGACCTACCCGGGTAGCGCGCACGTCGGCAAGGTGCCCGAGAAGCTGCCGCTCACGGTGGGTGACACCTGGACCGAGAACGGTCCCGACGGCACGCGTGTCTTCACCTGGCACCTCGCGATCGCGATGCGCCCGAAGCTGTGGATGTTCAACTCCGTCGGCAATCTCGGCCACGATGCCGACGGCACCGGCGGCATGCCGGGTCGGATCACCGTGCAATACAAGTTCACCCGTCCCGGCGAGGGCATCACCTTGTTCAGCCGCACCATGACCGTCGAGGCCTTCAAGGACTCACCGCTACCGGATGGCTTCTTCCGCACGGTCAACCCGGCCCACATCGACGCCTACCATCAGGCTGTCGCCCGAGAGTTGGCTTAGCGCAGCAGGGCCCGCCGCAGCGCCGCACCCTGGATCTCGAAGAGCTGCGTGCTGGTCGCCCAGTCGGGCACCAGAGAATCGAACCCGTGACAGGTGCCGGGGAACACGTGCAGCTCGGTGGTGACCCCGGCCCACATCAGCCGCAGCGCATAGTCGATCGCCTCGTCGCGGAGCGGATCGAGTTCCGAGCAGGTGATCAGCGCACTGGGCAGAGAGGTCAGGTCGTCCGCACGCGCAGGGGCCGCGTCTGCGGTCGCCCGGGTGTCTGCCAGATAGTGACGCCACATCCAGTCCACCGCGGGACCGTCGAATCCGGGGGTGGTGGTGAACTCGTCCTTCGACGGTGACGGCCGGTTGTCGAGCACGGGCTGGTGCAACAGCTGGAACACGACCGTCGGCGCCATTCCGGCGGCAGCGCGCTGGGCCAGCCGGGCAGCGAGGGCGGCCCCCGCGCTGCTTCCGGCCACTGCCAGAGCATCGGAATCGATGCCCAGGGCCGCAGCACTGCCTGCCGCCCACTCGAGGACGGCGATCGCATCATCCAACGCTGCCGGGAACGGATCCTCCGGCGCCAGGCGGTAATTCACCGACAGCACGGTGCACCGGCCGCGACGGGCAAGCTCGATGCACTGGCGGTGGTCGGTGTCGAGGTTTCCGAGCACAAACGCACCTGCGTGGCAGTAGACGACCGCAGGGGCCGGCGGCGGGCCGCCGCGGTAGATCCGCACGGTGACGACCCTGCCCGCCTCGACTGCGACATCACGCTGTTCGATCTCGACACCCACGGTGTCTGCGGTGGCGGCCGTCTCCGCGCGCCGCTGGTTGAGCGAATCACGCACGGCGCCCAGCACTGCCGGCGCCAGGTCGGTGCGCGCCGTGGCGAGGGGACGCAGCACCGGGTCGAGTCGGTCGGCGATGTCGCGCGCCGCAGGACGTTCCGTCATCGCCGATCCTCCGTGTCGTGAGCGCCGACCCGGAGGCCCGACCGGGTGCGCGAGTGCCCTCGGGTGTCGGAGAAGGCGTAGTCCCCGGGCCGGAACCGCCGGGTGAGTCTCCAGAAATCGCGGGCGCTGCGTGGCCACTGTGTGACGACCCTGCCGTTGGCGGCTCGGAAGTAATTGCTGCACCGTGTCAACCACACGGTTCCCTGCATCCACGCGTCGACCCGGGTGATGAACTGCGCCATCACCTCCGAGCGGACCTCGATATAGGTTTCGTCCCTGCGCCGCATGTACGTCAGCGCCCGCACGATATAGCGGGCCTGCGCCTCGAGCATGAAGATGACGCTGTTGGAACCGACGTTGGTGTTGGGCCCGTAGAGCATGAAGAAGTTGGGGTATCCCGGGACGGACATCCCCAGGTAGGCGAACGCGCCGTCGCGCCAGGTGTCGCTCAGCGCCGCGGCGTCGACACCGCGCACGTCGATCTGCCCCAGGTAATCCGCCGCAGCGTAACCCGTCGCGCACAGCACGATGTCCACGTCGAGTTCGGTCCCGTCCTCGGTCACCAGCGACCGGGCCCGCAGTGCGCGCGCCGGGCTGGACACCACCTCGACGTGCGACTGGTTCAGCGCTTTCAGATAGTCGGTGGCAAAAACCAGGCGCTTGCAACCGAACGGGTGCTCAGGGGTGAGCCTGCGCCGCAGATCCTCATCGGTGATGGCGGCTTCCAACGCGCGCAGCGCAACACCCTTGAACTCCTGGGTCTTGTCACTGCCGTCTTCGATGACGGAGATGTTCGACTCGCTGCGCAGCCACAGCCTGGTGCGATAGATCTTCTTGGCCAGCGGGACGTGCGCGAAGAGCCACTTCTCGCGCGCGGTGTAGGCCCGATCCGGTTTGGGGAGCACCCACGTGGGCGACCTCTGGACGGAGTACACCTTTGCGGCCCGCTTCGCGACCTCGGGAACCAGTTGTGCCGCAGTCGAACCCGTTCCGAGAACCGCCACCCTCGCGTCGGTCAGGTCCACCGAATGATCCCAGCGCGCCGTGTGCATGACCGTTCCGGTGAACGGCTGCTCTTCGGAGAGGTCGGGCATCACCGGCTTGGTGAACAGCCCGATCGCCGACACCACGATGTCGAATTCGTGCTCGTCGCCGCCTGCGGTGACCAACCGCCATGTCCTGGTTGCCGATTCCCATCTGGCCGAGACGATCTCGGTGTTCAGCATCAGGTTCGGGTGAAGCCGGTAGCGGTGTGCGCATCGTTCGAAGTACTCGAGGATCTCCTGCTGCCCGGACCACAGCCTCGACCAGTGCGGGTTGAGATCAAAGGAGTAGGAGTACAGGTGTGACTTCACATCGCAGGCCAGACCCGGGTAGGTGTTGATCCGCCAGGTACCACCGATGCCGTCCTCGCGGTCGAAGACCGTGAAGTCGTGGAAACCTGCTTTGCGCAGGAAGATTGCGAGGGCCAGACCGCCGGGGCCGGCGCCGATGATTCCCACGGAGAGCGTCTTGGTCATGGGGTTTTCATCCGATCTGCAGAGACTGCCCACCGTCGACGACGAGCTCCGATCCGGTGATGAACGCTGCATGTTCGGAAACCAGGAACGCCACCGCGTCCGCGATCTCGACGGGCTTGCCGATGCGGCCCATCATCGCGTTTGCGGACAGGCGCGCTTGGGTGGCCTCGTCGAGCATCGGCGTCGCGACCGCACCGGGGAACACGGAGTTGACCCTGATGCCCACGGACGCGAGTTCGGCCGCGGCGACCTGGGTGAGCCCCCGAAGAGCCCACTTCGACGACCCGTAGGCACCGTGGTTGGGGAACGGCCGGATCGCCCCGGTGCTGCAGGTGTTCACGATGGCTGCGCCCTCGGACTCTCGCAGATGCGGTAGCACAGCCTGGATTCCGAGGAACGGCCCGAGGCAGTTGACCCGCCAGCATTCCTCGAACCCCGCCGCCGTCTCGTCGGCCAGTGCAGCACGATGCAGCACGCCGGCATTGTTGACCAGAGTGGTGAGCCCACCGAATCGGTCGACGGCGGTCCGGACCGCCGCTGCCCACTGGTCGACCGAGGTCACATCCAGTGCCACGGCGGTCACCCGGTCGGCACCCAGCGACGCAACGGTGCCGGCCAACTCCTCGGCGAGCAGGTCGCACGCCGCGACGCGGAAGCCGTCCTCGATCAGCCGGGCCGCGATGGCTGCGCCCTGACCGCGGGCTGCGCCCGTCACCAGTGCCACCCGGTCGCCGGCCATCAGTAGGTCCCCCGTCGGTTCTCGGCTTGCTCGCGTCTGTCTGATGTCCCGAGTGCCTCGGCCAGGTGGGCTGCCGCCCCGCGGCGCAGCGCCTGCGACTCCGATGCCAGGGTGATCATCCGAAATCCTTTCTGCACTGCGATGTGTCCGAACGCGCCGGTACCGGCGTGCACCCCGCTGATCAGCCCCGCCGCGGTGGCGGTGTGATGGATGTGCGCCATCGCGTCGCCGACTTCCTGGTGTGTCCAGGCGTCTGCAGGCCCATGCCCCATGGAGATGGCCAGGTCCGCAGGGCCGACGTAGACGCCGGTCACCCCCTCGACGGCGCAGATCTTGTCGATCGCGCCGACCGCCCGCGCCGTCTCGACCATCACGAACACCGATGCCCGCGCTTCGAGTGCGGCGAGGTCGGTCCCCATGCTCGCTCGCAGCGGCCCGAAGCTACGCACGCCCCGCGGGGTGTATCGGGTCGCCGCAACTGCGGCGGCTGCCTGCGCGGCGGATTCGACCATGGCGATGACGACACCGTCGGCGCCCGCGTCGAGCACCCTGCCGATCGGAGCGGCGTCGGCGCCGGGCAGGCGTACCAGCGTGGCGATCGGGAGGTGTTCGAGCCTGCGCAGCATCAGAGCGACGTCGGCGTCGGTGAGATACCCGTGCTGGACGTCGAATCCGACGTAGTCGTAGCCGGCCTGGGCGAACTCCTCGGGCCCGAGAACCGTCGGTCCCACCACCCAGCCGCCCCACACCTGCGCCGTGGTGGCGAGGAGGTCCTGCAGTCTGCTCACCGTCAGTCGCCTCTCAGGACACGATCGCGATCTTGATGCGACCGGGAACCGGCCGGCAGGCCAACTCGAACGCCGCTTGCACCTCATCGGCGACGAAGGTGTGGGTCACGTAGCGGTCGAGGAGACCCGGGTGCGTCCTCGCGAACTCGTCGGCCCGCTCGAGGACCCGCCGACGATCCAGCGTCACACCGGCTTTCAGTGTCAGGTTGTTGCGCAGCATCGTGCGCATGCTGATCGGATAGCAGTCATCGTCGGGCACCCCGAAGTAGAAGACGGTGCCGCCGGGCGCACACGCCTCCACCGCGTGCGACAGCGTCGCGACCTGGTGACCCACTGCTTCGATCACGACGTCGGGCCTGTCATCCGGAGCCAGTCCACTCACCCAGCGATCGCTGGTTGCGCGCACCACACGGTCCACCCCGAACGCCGCGCCTGCGTCGGCACGGTCAACCGGGTCGACCCCGGTGACGTGGGTGGCTCCGGCGGCCTTGACGACGTAGGAGAACAGCAGACCGATGGATCCCTGACCGAGCACCGCGACGCGGCGGCCGGCGAGTTCGGGCAGTTGCTCCACGGCATAGAGCACACACGCCAACGGTTGCAAGGCCGCGGCGTGCGCGGGGCTCAGCGACGGATCGTAGGACGCCAGGCCGTCACCGTCGGCGACAACCTGCTCCATCAGCCCGTCGAAGCCCGACGCCCAGCCGACGACGCGGTCGCCCTGCCGATGTGCGGGATGACGGCTGGCCATCACTTCGCCGACGATCTCGTGGATCGGGAAGCCGTCCTTCTCGGCGGCGCAGGCGCCGGTGTCGCCGGGCAATCGCCCTTTGGATCCCCGAAATCCCGGCAGATCGCTCCCGCAGACCCCCGCGGCGAGAAACCGCAACAGCACTCGTCCGTCGTCCAATGCTGCCGGTGAGCACTGTGGCACTTCGGTTTTCTCGAACGTGAACGGCGCGATCAGCCGGTGGGACCACACCTCACACCTCCACCGGGATCGTGTTCCATCCCCATTGGAAGCTCGACGGCGGCCGCAGCGCCGCCTCGGTGTCGACCCGGAATTCGGCTACCCGATCGAGCCATTCGGTCACCATGATCGTGATCTCCAGGCGCGCGAGGTGGCTTCCCAGGCAGAAATGCTGGCCGCGGCCGAAAGCGAGCAGGCGCTCGATCGGGCGGTTCCAGACGAATTCGTCCGGGTCGGGGTACTCCCGCTCGTCCCGGTTGGCGGAGCCGAGCAGGGAGATGATGCGCTGACCCGGCTCGATCGTGGTGCCGTGCAGCGAGTATGGCCTGCGCAGCGTCCGGGCGAACCACTGTGCGGGTGCGCAGAAGCGGATCATCTCTTCGCGCGCGACCGTCACGTTGGTGTCCAGGTCCGCGCGGACCTCGGCGAGTTGACCGGGCCGAGTGCACAGTTCCCAGAGCCCGTGCGCGACGATCTTCGGAACGGTTTCGGTGCCGCCGATGAAGACGCCTAGCAATTGCACCGCGGCCTCCACATCGCTGAGCGCCGACCCGTCGGGAAGTCGGTAGGCCAGCAGGTTGTCCACCATCGGCAGGTCAGCGCCGGACCCCGACCTTCTGCGCTGCACCACCGGCACCAGGTACTCCAGATAACCCGGGCGGGCATTGGCCACCTCGACGCCGCTACCCGGTTGTGCGAGGCTGCCCGCGTTGACGGTGGCGAGCACATCGGCGGCGAGATCGGTGGGCAACCCGACGAGTTCGCAGACGATCGACGCCGCCACCATTCCGCCGTAGTCCTGGGTCAGGTCGAACCTGCCGCGCGGCAGTAGTTCGTCGAGTCGCTCGTTGGCCAGGGTACGAATCCGCGCGGCCAGCTTCGAGACGTTCCTGGGACGGAACGGCGCTGCGGTGCAGCGACGCACGTCGTCGTACACCGGCGCGTCGAAGTTCGCATGGAACGGCAGCGGGTGGATCGGCGGATCGGGAACCGGCCCGTCGTTGTGCTCGGCAAGCACGGCCGCGGAGGGCAGCGTTCCTTCTGAGGCGACGAACGTTCCGTCGTTGATCTCCAACACGTTCCAGATGTCGGAGAATCGTGACAGTGCATAGGTGTCCCACTGCTCGAGGTAGTACACCGGGTGCTGGTCGCGCAGCACGCGGTAGAAGGGCAGCGGGTCGGCCATCACGGCCGGGTCGAAGGGGTCGTAGAGGAACTGCTGTGTCGCAGGCATATCCGCGCTCACTGTAGCGGGGACGGCGGCAGCGCGGCGAGGATCGAGTCCTCCCAACCGTCGCGCAGGGCGGGCGCAACACTCATCCAGGTGACGATCTCCGCGGGCGGGCTGTCCTTCCACGACGGGTAGTGGTTCTCGAAGCAGTCCCAACCGCCTTCGAGGGCCCAGTAGTGGATCACCTCGTTGAATCGGAAGGTGGTGATGAACGAACCGAGCCAGCGCTTGCCGGTGGATTCCGACCAGGGCACGTAGAGGCGTTCGAGTTCACGGATGTAGTCGTCCTGGCGGCCTGGCTTGGTCTGCATGACCTCCTGGATCACCAGCTCGGCTTTGAAGTCCGCGTCTCGCAGTTGGGCCAGTGTCCTGTTGCTGCGCCCTGCATACATGATCCGGCCTTCTCCACGAGCTCCGTTGTCGCGCAGAAACATCGCCCACTGCGCGGCGTGGTCGCGGTGGCTGCCACCGGCAGCTTGAGCGCGCCCGATGCGGGCGTAGTCGGCGAATGCGTCGATCTCCCAGATGACGGTGACCTGCGGCCAGTGCCCGTTGAACGGGGTCGTCTCCCACATCGCGAACAGTCTGGCGCCCAGTTCGCTCATCATCGGCTCGTAGACGCCACTGAACTCGGAGAGGAACTGCTCGCCGCGCACCGATCCGAGGTCGATCGTTTCGTGCAGGTAGAGCAGGGTGTGGCTGTGGTACTTCTTCATGTTCACGATCGCCGGTTCCCGTCACCGGTGGAGACACCGACGCTGCAGGTGGTTGACAGTGACACCCAGCGAGCGTGACACTTGTCGCGTGTTTTGTAAAGTCACTTGTTGCTCCGTTCCGAAGCTCGGCGGGGTCCCCGGATGATGACGCTCACCTCGCTGGCCGAAGGCTTCTGCTTCGGCGAGGGGCCCCGTTGGTTCGAAGGGCTGGTGTGGTTCTCCGACATGCTCGGTGAGGCCGTCCACACCGTGACCCTCAGCGGTGAGATGAGCACGCTGCCGTTGACCGGACACGCGCCGTCCGGCCTGGGATTTCGACCCGACGGGACCCTGCTGATCGTGTCCACCGAGCGCAGGCAGGTGCTCGGCTACGACGGGGAGACGGTCGCCCTGGTGGCCGATCTGTCCGGGCTGACATCCGCCCCTCTCGGCGATATGGTGGTCGACCGGCACGGCTGCGCCTACGTCGGTTCGCAGGCACGGTCGGGCGGGGTGATCGTGCGGATCGATCCGGACCGCGACGTCGACCGTCGCGCCACCGTGGTCGCCGGCGATCTCGATTTTCCCAACGGGATGGTGATCACCCCCGACGGCCGGACGCTGATCGTGGCCGAGTCCACCGGCCGGAGGTTGACTGCGTTCACCATCGCCACCGATGGATCCCTAAGCAACAGAACGGTTTTCGCCGATCGACTCAGCGGTCCACCGGACGGGATCTGCCTCGACGACGGCGGCGGCGTGTGGGCGGCGATGACACTGGCCCACCGGTTCGAGCGGATCGTGCACGACGGCGGCGTGGGTACCGTGACCGACCGGATCGACGTCGGCGACCGGATCGCCATCGCCTGCGCGCTCGGCGGCCCGGAGGGAAATCTGCTGTTCCTGGTGACCTCCACCGAGGCCTACCCCGAACGTCTGATCGGGACACGACTGTCCCGATTGGACGCCACCGTCGTCGACATCCCGGTCACCGGACAGCGCTGAGAGGTCGAGATGTCCGATTCCTACTACGAGTTGATCGACGACAACCCTCTGGGGCAACGATTCGCCGCGACGGACTTCGTCCGCAGCACCTGGTCTGCCGCCATCCAGCACGCCGCTCCGGTGTCAGCTCTGCTGGTGCGTGGACTGCAACGCTGCGAGCCCCGCCCGGACACCCGGCTGAGCCGGGTGCTGATCGACCTGCTGGGCCCGGTGCCCGCCGAGGGCGATCTGTGGGTGCGCACCCAGCGGGAGCGGTCGGGTCGCCAGATCGAACTCGTCAGCGCCGAGATGCTGGCGCTGGGCCCTGACGGCGAGCCGCGACCGGTGGCGCGTGCCAGCGGGTGGCGGCTGCAGACTCTCGACACGACAGCCGTCGTGCATGCCCCCGCTCCGCCGTTGCGCCCGGTGAGTGATGCGGTCAGCCGGGACATGAAGAAGGACTGGGACCGGAACTACGTGCACAGCCTGGATTGGCGCTGGCTCACGACTCCGATGGGCGAAGGCCCCGGCGAGTCGTGGATCAAGCCGGTCGTCGATCTGGTCAAGGGTGAGTCGATGACACCGTTGGAGCGGTTGTTCGCCGTGGCCGACGATGCGAACGGGATCGGCACCAAGCTCGACATCCGTCGATGGACGTTTCTGAACACCGATCTGGTGGTCCACGTCCACCGGGTGCCCGGCGGTGAGTGGATCGGCATCCGCGCCGAAACCAACTACGGACCCGACGGGATCGGGACGACGATCGGGACGCTGTTCGACGAGCAGGGTCCCGTCGGCGCGATCCAGCAGTCGGTTCTGGTCCGCCCCCGCTGAGTTGCGGCACAGCCCGCGGAATAGCATTCCGGGCTGCGCTCGAGCTATTCCGAGCAGCCGGGAATGCTATTCCGCGGCAGGCACGCTCAGTCGTGGAGCGTCAGCGCCGCCGCCGGGCATTGAGTGACAGCTCGCTGCATCTGGTCGCGGTCGGATTCGGGCCGCTCCGCGTCATGGATCACCACCGTGCCGTCGTCCTGCACCTCGAACACCTCGTCGGCGATGGATTCGCAGATGCCGTGCCCGGTGCACTTGGCGAGATCGACTCCGACCCTCATCGCCGCTCCTGAGGACTTGTCACCGGATGTGGGCACCGTCGCCGCCGAAACCCAGAGGCGGGCGGGAAGTTCGAGCAGTCACAGAAATAGCGTGACACTTGGACAATAATTTGTAAAGCTGTCACCATGCGGCCACCGTCGACGGGCGAATCCCCCGGGCAACCCGACGGGGTCGGGCCGGACACCTCGACCCGTGAGCGGATTCTGGCGGCCACCGCAGAAGTGCTGGGCCGCAACGGTACGACGAAGCTGTCGTTGTCCGAGGTGGCGCAGCAGGCCGGGGTCTCCCGGCCCACGCTGTACCGCTATTTCACCGACAAACGGGAACTGCTCGACGCCTTCGTCGTCTGGGAGAGGCGCTTCTACGAGCGCGCCATCGCCCAGGCGACCGCCACCCTGCCCGCCTGCGAAAAGCTTGATGCCGCACTGCAGGTCATCGTCGAGCAGCAGCTGTCCTATCCGGGCCTGCGAATGGTCGATGTCGAGCCCGATCAGGTCATCAGACGCATGGCGCGGGTGCTGCCGTTGATGCGGGACCGCCTGGAGCGGTTGTGCACCGGACCCGATGCCGCTCTGTCGGCCGCGACCGCAGTTCGAGTGGCCATCTCACAGTATCTGGTGCGCAGCGACGACAGCGATGACTTCCTGGCCCAACTGCGCCATGCCGCCCGCGTGAGACATCATGCACCGGCGCCGGTGTGGGACGGCGAGATCGCCGACCGCTGAGCCAGTTCGGCGAGCACGGCCTCGGTGTGCTCACCGAGTTCAGGCGCACAGGAACGAACCTCCCACGGCGTGCCGGAGAAGTCCGCGGGTGAGGCCACCATCGGCACGCTGGACTCGGCATCGGGCACGTACACCACCCCACCGGCAGCGTGGAACTGCTCATCGGCCACCACGTCCTCCATCGAATTGATGGGCGCCCAGAACAGATCCGGCTGAGCGGCAAAGGCTTCGGCCCACCGGTCCAGTGGCCTGGTGGCGAAGATCGTGTCGAGTTCGCCGATCAACTCCACCGCGTTGGCGGCACGAGCGCGAGCGGTCGCGAACCGCTCGTCGGCCATCCAGCCGAGACGCTGCACGGCAGCGCACAACGCGGGCCAGTGGCGATCACCCTGCAGGCCGACGAGCCAGAACCGGCGGCCGTCCCCGGCGGTGTAGTTGTTCATGCAGGGGTTGCCCATCGACTCACGCCGACCGATGGAGATCGAGTGGCCGGTGAGCAGAAACGTGTTGAGGTCGAAGCTCACCGTGTATGCGCCCTGTCGGTACAGCGACGTCGACACCAACTGCCCCACCCCGGTACGCCCCCGCGCGACCAGTGCCGCACACACCGCGCCGGCCAATGTCATGCCGGCCATGTGGTCACCCATTCCGCCGCGCTGGAACGGCGGCGAGTCGCCCGGCCGGGTCAGCAGGTGCGCCAGGCCCGCGCGCGCCCAGAACGCTGCGACGTCGTAGGCGGCCCGGTCCGCATCCGGCCCTGTGGTCCCGTATGCGGTGATCAGCCCGTAGATCAGCCGCGGGTTGCCGGTGGCCACCGCTTCGAAGTCCAGACCGATGCGCCGCAGCGCCCCCACCCGGATATTGGTCAGGAAAACGTCTGCGCCACTGATCAATTCCCGCGCCCGGGCCTGCCCGTCATCGGTCGACAGGTCGAGCACGACGCTGCGCTTGCCGCGGTTGTCCATCTCGAACGGCGGGCTCACGTGGTGCCGGTCCTGCGGGCTGATGCCCAGCATCCGGCCGAACATCCGTGCGGGATCCCCGCCGGGAGGTTCGATCTTGACCACCTCGGCACCCCAGTCCGCGAGGATGCCGCCGGCCGCGGGACCCGCCACCCACACCCCGAGTTCGACGACTGTGATGCCCTCCAACGGTCCCGCCATGTAGCTTCCTTATCCGCGGCCCTTACAACGGGCCGCACTCTTGTAAGCCTGATGGGGCTACAGGTCCAGCCTAGGGAGGCCAGCGGTGCCCGTCCTCGAAAATCGGATCGCTCCCGCCGTGGGCCTTGCCGCACACCTGAGCCGCGGCATGGGGCGGATCGCCACCGACGCTGTGGCCGGGCGGTTGCGGCCGATGCCGCGCACCGTCGCCGACCTCGACGTCCGCGCGATGTCGAAGCTCATCGGGCGCACCGTCACGTCGGTGAGAGTGCTCGGCGGAGACGCAGGCACCTCCTCGCGCGCTCGTCTCGCGCTCACCGGCACGGATGTCCCGGCCTCCGTGTTCGTCAAGATGGCAGCCGAGACCGTCGCCACCCGGCTGATGGGTGAGCTCGGCAATCTGGCCGCGACCGAGACACGCTTCTACCGGCAACTCGCCCCGGAACTGACCGGGCTGCCGCGCAGCTACGGTTCCCAGTTCGATCCATGGACGGGCAGGTTCGTGCTCGTCCTAGAAGACTTAGCGGATCGTTCCGTATCAGAATGCGAGTTCCCCGACACGCTCCACCCGATCGACACCGACCGGGCGGCGCAGGTGGTGGAGCTTCTGGCCCGGCTGCACGCGACGTTCTGGGGCCGCCTCCCCGCCCGCGCCGGGACCGGCCCCCTGGGCTGGCTCTATGCCGCGTCGGACGACAGCGCGTCGCTTCTGACCGGCCCGCTGTTGAAGACATCGTCGAAACGGCTCGCCGAACACACCGATCTACCGCTGGAGCGCGGCCGCTTCATCGACGACAACTACCGTGCGGTCGCGTCGGTGATCGATCGTCCGCCACACACCGTCATGCACGGCGACGCCCACCCGGGCAACCTGTACTTCCGCGACGGGCACGCCGGGCTGTTGGACTGGCAGGCGGTGCGCCGGGGTCATCCGAGCCGGGAGTTGGCTTACACGCTGGTCACCAGCATGGCCACCGACGACCGGCAGGCGTCCCAGCGCGATCTGCTCGACGTCTACCGGCACGCGCTGGCCGCCGGGGGCGGGCCGCTTCTGGACAGCGACGAGCTGTGGGATCGCTATCGCCAGGGTGCGCTGTACCCCTACGTCGCGGCGCTGATCACGGCGGGGATGGGCGGTATGCAGGCCGAGGACATCGCGATGAAAGGGGTGCAGCGCAGCCTCAGTGCGCTGGGAGATCTCGACACGGTCGCGCTCCTGGAGAAATCTCTGTGACCGACATCGGTGCCACGCGGGCGGCCACGGCGACAGCCACCCCCTACGATCAACACCGACACCCGCCGGAACCTGTAGCCGAGGCCAGGACGTGAACGAACCAGTACACGCAGCATCCGACCCCGCCGAGGACACCTCGACGCGGCATCGGATCCTGGTCGCCACCGCCGAAGTGCTCGGCCGCAGCGGGCAGACGAAGCTGAGCCTGTCCGAGGTTGCCCTGCAGGCCGGGGTGTCCCGCCCGACGCTGTACCGCTGGTTCGCCTCCAAGCAGGAACTGCTCGACGCGTTCGGAATCTACGAGCGCGAGATGTTCGAGACCGGCATCGCCCGGGCCACGGCGGGCCTGCGCGGAACCGACAGGGTCGACGCTGCAATGCGATTCATCGTCGAGTACCAGCAGTCCTACTCCGGGGTGCGACTGGTCGACATCGAACCGGAGGTCGTCATCGGACGACTGGCCCACATCATCCCCGCCATGCGGACCCAATTGGAGAAGCTGCTGCCCGGGCCCAACGGCGCCGTCAAGGCTGCGACGGCGATCCGCGTCGCGGTGTCGCACTACATCGTGCGCAGTGACGACGACGACCAGTTCCTGGCACAACTCCGACATGCGGTGGGAATCAAGACCGGCTGAGTCCGCGGCGAGGCAAGTCGGCAGGAATGCGTGACACTTGGCCAAAAACTTGTAAAGCTAGCTGTCATGACGGCTACAGAGACAGAAACAGGCGTGCTGGCCGGTGACGAGCGGATGCTCATCGACGGCGAGCTGCAATCGACCGCCAGCGGAGCGACTTTCGATGTGATCCACCCGGCCAGTGAGCAGGTCGCCGGGCAGGCCACCGACGGCACGGTCGACGACATGGCCCGCGCTGTCGGAGCGGCGCGGCGGGCGTTCGACGACACCGACTGGTCGCGCGATCTCGAGTTCCGGTATCACTGTCTGACGCAGCTGCACGACGCGCTGGAACGCAACAAGGAGCGGCTGCGCCGGGTCCTGATCACCGAGGTCGGCTGCCCGGTGACGGTATCGGGATCACAGATCGAGAGCCCCATCGAGGAGGTCAAGCACTGGGCCGATCACGGGAAGGCCTTCGACTATCTCGTCGACACCGGGGTGCATCCCACCCAACTGGGCCCGGCACGACGCAAGATCCACTACGAGGCGGTCGGCGTCGTCGGGGCGATCACCCCGTGGAACGTGCCGTTCTATCTCAACATCGCCGAGACCGTGCCCGCTCTGATGGCCGGCAACACCGTCGTGCTCAAACCCGCGCAACTGACCCCGTGGTCGGGCAGTGAGTACGGCCGCATCGTCGCCGAGGAGACCGACATCCCCGCCGGGGTGTTCAACGTGGTGGTGTCCAACGCCAACGAGGTGGGCGCGGCGCTGGCGTCGGACCCGCGGGTGGACATGATCACCTTCACCGGGTCGACCGCGACCGGCCGGGCGATCCTGGCCGCGGGCGCCCCGACGGTGAAGAAGACGCTGCTGGAGCTCGGCGGCAAGTCCGCTCATATCGTCCTCGACGACGCGGACTTCTCGTCGGCGCTGCCGATGGCGGCGATGATGGCGTGCGTGATGAGTGGCCAGTCGTGCATTCTTCCGAGCCGGATCCTGTTGCCCCGCAGTCGTTATGACGAGGGCCTGGAGGTCCTCAAGTCGATGATGGAGGGTTTTCCCGTCGGGGATCCGTGGACGCCGGGCAACATGCAGGGCCCCCAGATCAGCGAGACGCAGCGCCAGAAGGTGCTCGGGCTGATCCGTTCCGGCATCGACTCGGGAGCGCGCCTGGTCACCGGCGGCGGCATCCCCGAGAACCTGCCGGTGGGCTACTACACCCAGCCCACACTGCTGGCCGACGTCGACCCGGCCTCGCAGGTGGCCCAGGAGGAGATCTTCGGCCCCGTCCTCACCGTCACCCCGTACGACACCGACGACGAGGCGATCGCCATCGCCAACAACTCCATCTACGGCCTGTCCGGCGAGGTCAGTGGCGGCGACGTCGACCGGGCGTTCGCCATCGCGTGCCGGATGCGCACCGGCAACGTGACGATCAACGGCAAGAGCCACTTCGGAATCGGCAGCCCGTTCGGCGGCACCAAACAGAGCGGGCTGGGCTACCGCAACGGCGAAGAGGGCTACAAGGAGTACCTCGAGGCCAAGACCATCGGGATGCCCGAGTGAGCGAGGCTTGCGCGCGAACCACGGATATGACCGATGAGGCCGACATCGCCGCGCTGCTTTACCGCTACGCTCGCGCTGTCGACACCAAGGACTGGGCGCTCTACCGCACGGTCTTCACCGACGACGCCCACATCGACTACTCGTCGGCCGGTGCCGCGGTGGGAAGTAGAGACGAGGTCGCCGACTGGCTCGCCGCCGGGTTCGGCGCGATCCCCTGGACCATGCACTACATCACCAACATCGAGGCCGACATCACCGGCGACACCGCGACCGTGCGGGCGATGTTCTACAACCCGATGCTGTTGCCTGGGATGTCAGAGCAGAGTTCCTGCGGTGGCTACTACCACCACGAACTGGTACGCACACCCGACGGATGGCGCAGCAGGCACCTCCGCGAAGACAACGTCTGGTTCGTGAACGCGCCAGGCGGGCAGCGCTGAAGGCCGGGAAACTCAGCCCTCGGCGGCCAATTGCCCACAGGCAGCGGCGATCTCGCGGCCGCGAGTGTCGCGTACCGTGCAGGACACCCCGTGTTCGCGCACCCGACGGACGAACTCCCGCTCGACCGGCTTGGGGCTGGCGTCCCACTTGCTGCCCGGTGTCGGGTTGAGCGGGATGAGGTTGACGTGCACGAGCGGACCGAGCGCGCTGTGCAGTTTCCTGCCGAGCAGGTCGGCCCGCCAGGGCTGGTCGTTGACGTCGCGGATCAGGGCGTACTCGATCGACACCCTGCGGCCGGTGACGTCGGCGTAGTAGCGGGCGGCATCGAGCACTTCGGAGACGTTCCACCTGTTGTTGACCGGCACCAGGGTGTCGCGCAGTTCGTCGTCCGGGGTGTGCAGTGACACCGCGAGCGTGACGTTGAGTCGCTCGTCGGCGAGCCTGCGGATCGCAGGCGCCAGGCCCACGGTCGACACCGTGACCGACCGCGCGGAGATGCCGAACCCGTTGGGAGACGCTGCTGTGATTCTTCGGACCGCTGCCAGCACGCGGTTGTAGTTGGCCAGCGGCTCCCCCATGCCCATGAACACGATGTTGGACAGCCGGCCGCCATCGCGAGAACGCAACTCCGCACTGGCGGCGCGCACCTGCTCGAGGATTTCGGCGGTCGACAGGTTGCGGGTCAGCCCGCCCTGGCCGGTGGCGCAGAACGGGCAGGCCATGCCGCAGCCGGCCTGCGACGAGATGCACACGGTGTTTCGGTCGGGGTAGCGCATCACCACCGACTCGAACGTGGTCCCGTCGACCGCGCGCCACAACACTTTCCGGGTCTCGCCTGCATCGCACTCGATCTCGCGGTGCACGTCCAACAGCGGCGGGAAGAGAGCATCGGCAACCCGCTCGCGCACTGCGGCCGGCAGGTCGGTCATCTGCCTGGGGTCGGCGATCAACCGGCCGTAGTACTGGTTGGCCAGCTGCTTGGCACGAAACGCCGGCAGCCCGAGCTCGCCGACCGCGCTCGACCGGTCGGCTTCGTCGAGATCGGCGAAGTGCCGCGGCGGCTTGGCGCGGCGCGGCGGGTCGAACACGAGCGGCAGGGCCGGCAGGGATCCAGACATGAGTCCTACCAGTATCTCATCCCGAGGCGGCCGGACCCGATTCCAAGCCTCGTCAGGCCAGCAGGGACAGCACGATCCAGGTCGCCACCGCCGACGGCAGCACCGAATCGAGGCGGTCCATCAAACCGCCGTGGCCGGGCAGCAGCGTGCCCATGTCCTTGATGCCGAGATCCCGCTTGACCTGCGATTCGACCAGGTCACCCAGCGTTCCGGTGAGGACCAGCATCAGGCCCAGCGGCACACCGACCCAGGCGGGCATGTCGGTGAGGAACCCCACCGCGAGCACCGAGGTCGCGATGCCCAGGACCAGCGACCCCGCCAGACCCTCCCAGGACTTCTTGGGGCTGATGGCCGGGGCCATCGGGTGCTTGCCGAACAACACCCCGGCGGCGTAACCGCCCACATCGGAGCCGACGACCACAAGCATCAGGCAGAAGACCCGCCCCGCACCGTCGTCGGGATAGATCAGCAGCACGCCGAAACTGGCGAACAGCGGCACCCACGCGGCCACGAACACCGTGGTGGACATGTCCCGCAGGTAGTTCTGCGGCGCGTCAGCAAGGCCGCCCGACACCAATCGCCAGATCATGCAGACCACGACGGTGCCACCGAAGGCCCCCAACGCACCGGCGGGGCCGAACGGCCAGGTCAGCCACACCATCGCCTGGCCGCCGACCAGCAGCGGTACCAAGGGGATCGAGAAGCCGCCCTCGCGCAACCGGCGGACCACCTCGAGGGTGGCCACCACGACGGCCGCGGCCACCACCGGGACCCACACCAAGGGAACGAACAGCAGAATCGCGATCAGCGAGAAGCCGAGCGCCATGCCCACGCCGATCGCCGCGGGCAGGTTGCGCCCCGCTCGGGACGCCTTCTTCTGCGGCGGTTCGTTGACCGGCTGCTCTACCACGGGAATCGATTGCTGATCGGCCACCTCAGACCTCCAGCAGCTCGCCTTCTTTGTGCTTGACCAACTCGTCGATCTGGTTCGTGTACTGGTGGGTGCTCTTGTCGAGGTCCTTCTCGGCGCGGGTCACCTCGTCCTCGCCGGCGTCGCCGTCCTTCTTGATGCGGGACAGCTCCTCCATCGCCTTACGACGGATGTTGCGGACCGACACCTTGGCGTCCTCACCCTTCGATTTGGCCTGCTTGACCAGATCACGGCGGCGCTCTTCGGTCAGCTGAGGGATGGAGACGCGGATGATGTTGCCGTCGTTGGTCGGATTCACTCCGAGGTCTGAGTTGCGGATCGCGTCCTCGATGTTGCGGAGCTGGTTGGCCTCGTAGGGCTTGATGACGATCATCCGCGCTTCGGGGACGTTGATCGACGACAGCTGGGTGATGGGCGTCATCGACCCGTAGTACTCGATGTTGATGCGGTTGAACATGCCTGGATTCGCGCGGCCGGTGCGGATCGACGCCAAGTCGTCCCGTGCCACCGACACGGCCTTCTCCATCTTCTCCTCGGCATCGAAGAGAGTTTCGTCGATCACTGTGCTCCTACTTCCCTTGCTCCTTGCCGATGGTCGGCCACGGTCAGGTGGTGACCAGGGTTCCGATCCTCTCACCTGCAACCGCACGCGCGATATTGCCATCGGTGAGCAGGTTGAACACCAGGATCGGCATTCCGTTGTCCATGCACAGGCTGAACGCCGTCGCGTCGGCCACGGCGAGGCCGCGATCGATGACCTCGCGGTGGGTGATCGCCGTGAGCATCTGGGCGTCCGGATGCACCCGCGGGTCCGCGGTGAACACGCCGTCGACCGCCTTGGCCATCAGCACCACCTCGGCGCCGATCTCCAGCGCCCGTTGCGCAGCTGTGGTGTCGGTGGAGAAGTAGGGCAGCCCCATGCCGGCACCGAAGATGACCACGCGGCCCTTCTCGAGGTGCCGACGAGCCCGCAGCGGAAGGTAGGGTTCGGCGACCTGACCCATGGTGATCGCGGTCTGCACCCGCGTCTGAATGCCTTCCTTCTCCAAGAAGTCTTGCAGCGCAAGGCTGTTCATGACGGTGCCGAGCATGCCCATGTAATCGGAGCGGGTGCGTTCCATCCCCCGCTGCTGCAGTTGTGCGCCTCGGAAGAAGTTGCCCCCGCCGATGACCACGGCCACTTGCGCGCCGCTGCGCACCACCTCGGCGATCTGTCGCGCGACGAGCGCCACCACGTCGGGGTCGAGGCCGACCTGCCCGCCGCCGAACATCTCGCCGCCCAGCTTGAGCAGCACTCGCGAGTAGGCGGGCCTGATCGGAGATGACGACCCCGCGCCGATGGGACTGGTGGATTCCGCCATCCGACTCCTTTGCGGTCCTCGCATGCGATCGCGCCCCCGGGATGCCGCGGACGGCTCCCCTAATCCTGCCTCATCGCGACCAGCGGACCGCGGTCGGGTCTGCCCGGCACGCCGCGGTCGGGCGCGGCAGTCGGCTCAATCGCGGTGCGCCGACAACAACCAGGCAGGCATCGACTTGAGACCGTCGGCCTCCTCGCGGATCCCGGAACCCGCGAAGACCTCGGCGTCCATCGCCGCGGGGATGTTGGCGTGGATGCGGGCAGGACGGATTTCGTCGATCTCCCAGTACGGCGACACCGCGGCGCGAAGTTCAGTGTCGGTGACGGCGTTCACGGGTCCGCCCGCGGGCATACCGGTCGCGTCGAACACGAGCACGAAATAGACCGCGCCCGGCGCCGCGGCGCGCACGATCGACTTCTGATAGCCCTCGCGGAGCTCCACCGGCATGGAATGGAACAGCGTGCTGTCGACGACGGTGCCGAAGCGGCCGTCGTATCCGGTGAACGAGCTGATGTCGGCGACCTCGAAGCTGGCGTTGTCCAGGCCCCGCCGCGCGGCCTCTTCACGCGCGAGCGCGATCCCGGTCGGCGACTGATCCAACCCGACCGTGGTGAAGCCGCGGGCGGCCAGATCGAGCGAGACAGCGGCTTCACCGCAGCCGGCGTCCAGCACGTCACCGTGAAAACGGCCCGCTTCGATGAGCGCGGCGATCTCCGGCTGGGTCCTGCCGATACTCCAGGGCGGCCGGTTGCCGGCGCCCAGCTCCTCGACCTCACCGCGGTAGGCGGCTTCGAACATCTCGTCACTCTCATTCGTCATCACACCGGTTTATCAACGTAGTTGATATATGTCAATATGATTGACATGCCGGAGCACGCCGACGAGCCTCTGGGCTACCTGCTGTACCGAGTGGCATCCGCGCTGCGCGCCGAAGTCTGCGAATCGGCTCTGGAACCGCTGAATCTGTCCTTCCCGCAGTACCTCTGCATCCGCATCCTGTCGCGATACCCGGGCCGTTCGAACGCCGAACTCGCCCGCGACCTCAATGTGTCGCCACAGGCGATGAACGTGGTGCTGCGGTCCCTGGAAGCCCGCGGCGTGGTGGGCCGACCGTCATCGGCAGCGTCCGGGCGCTCACTTCCCGCGCAGCTGACGCGAGACGGGACCACACTGCTGGCAACCCTGGAAACCGCCGTCCATACGGCCGAGGATCGCGTGCTGTCGGCGCTGACCGGCACGCAGCGCCGGGAGTTCCGCAACCTGCTCGCCATCCTCGGATAGGCGCCACTTCGTGACGACGCCCGGTCGGCGGCCTTCAGGACAACTGTGCGTAGACCCCGGCCGTGACGACGAGGACCGACACCGCAAGTGCCACACATGCGCTGAGACGCAGAGTGATTGAGCTGTCGGACCGCTGGGCGCGCACGTACAGTTCTGCGACCGCGAGGTTGGGAAGGTAGAAGAAGAAAGTCATCACGACGTCGAACCACCCGCGAAAATCCGGTGTGCGACCGCCCCATTCCAGCAGTCCTGAAAGTCCGTACTCCAACCGATAGAGCCAGGATGCGATCACGAGTGCGAACAACCGGATCGCCCAGGTGCGATGCGCGCGAAAGTCACCCGCGCGTGCGTGGCGGAACGTCTGGATGGCCGCCACCACCATCAGAATTCCGTACAACCCGAACCCGACATTCATCGCGCCGGCACCGACCGTGCCCTGCAGCACGATGAAGCCGAGCCCACCGAGTGCAGTCAGCAAGGCCAGCACCACATACGACCGCCCGATCCACCGATGGATCCCCGGCCACCGTGCGCGCACGACGCCCAACAGCTGAACGCAGCCGAGCACCATCACCACCGCACCGGTCACAAAGTGCAGGCCGATCGAACCCGTCGCGCCTGGGTTGTCCGCATTGAACAAGCCCGGCAGGAAGTTGCCGTTCCACCGTTCGAGGTCTCCACCGACGAGAGGCGCTATGTAGGCGAGGGCGATGTACAGACAGAAGTGCAATCCGCTCACGCACAGGATCGCGACGAGGGAGACGCCGAGCCAACTGATGGCCGACGTGAGAAGCCCGGCCGCCTGCGACCGGGGGCTGTCGGTCCCGGCGGGTGAGCGGGGTCTCTGACTCACCGAACTCGGCATCCCCACCACCTACCGCATCGCGAAGCGCAGCCCGACGAGCCCCTCGGACAGCTCCCAGAGCCGGGCGGCATCGGACATATCCCTCGCCGGCTCGTAGACCTCCTGCTCGGCCGGCGCACCCGCCGTATGCTGGAATCCTTTGGGCCCGTAGAACTTTCCGCCCTCGGCGTCTGGATTGGTCGCCGCATACAGGGCAGGCAGAAGTCCTTGGTCGACGGTTTGGGTGAAGAATCCCATGCGCGCGAACGATCGGATCAGACGAACCGACATCGTGTCGCGGGAGCGGCCCATGTGCGGTTGGGCTGCCAGCAGATTGGTGGCGGTGACGCCCGGGTGGGAGACGTTGCTGGTGATGCCCCAGCCGGCCTGCGCACTGCGGCGGTTCAGCTCCAGGCCGAACATCAGGTTGGCGATCTTGGACTGGCTGTATGCCTTGCCCACCGAGTAGGACTTCTCGAAGTTGGGATCGTCCCAGTTGATGGCGTTCGACCGTGCCGCGATACTCGACTGCGTCGTGACCCGGGCCCCGCCTGCGGTCAACAACGGCATCAGCCGGGCGGTGAGCGCGAAGTGACCGAGATGATTCGTGCCCCACTGCAATTCGAATCCGTCGACAGTGGTCCGTCGCTCCGGTGGGTTCATCACCCCGGCGTTGTTGATCAACACGTGAATGGGCCGGCCCTCGGTGACCAACTCACCGGCGAGGTCGGCCACCGACTGCAGCGACGACAGGTCCAGTCGCCTGATGCTGACGCGGGACCCGGGTACGGCGGCGGTGATGCGGTCGACGGCGCTTCGGCCCTTCTCCGGGTTACGCACCGGAAGGACGACTTCGGCGCCGGCGGCGGCCAGCCGGCCCGCCAACCCGAAACCGACACCGTCGCTGCCCCCGGTCAACACCACCAACCTGCCTGTCAGGTCGGGTATGACCACGTCCGCTCTGCGCGCCATCAAATTCTCCTCAGTGTGTTGTCGGCTCGAATGTCCTCCACGGTGTCAGCTCCCACGAATCACATTCAGGGCGTGGTTATCCGCTGACTGCCGATCCCTCCCCCGACCCGGGGATCACTGAAGGGATGCGGGCCTCGCTACAACCGGCCCTCGGCCGTGATCAGGTCGGCAGTCGTGGATCGGGCGTCCTGCGACGGCTCGTGACGGTCACGCAGAAAGGAGTCCGGGTCCGCACCGAGTGCGGCCAGCTTGGTGTGACTGGGTGATCCCGGCTCCGCGGTGAACACCAGCAGCGAGTGCAGCTGAACCGGGTCCAGGAGTGCCTGACACTGCAGTTCGAGAAGACCCAACTTCGGATGAATGATGCGTTTGGTGAGCTCATGGTGGTGCGCGACGTCATGCTGCTTCCACAGCTCGGCGAACTCGGTGCTGCAGCTCAACAGCGCATCGACATACTGGGCCGCCCGTGAACCGGCACCGTCACGCACGTAGGCCACCCGGGTGCCGGCGACGAAGGACCGCGCGATCCCGAGGTGATCGTCCTCCGGGTACATTGCGCGAGCATTGTCATCGGTGAACCACCGGTACACCACGCTGCGCGCAAAACCCCGATAGGACGTCTGATCACCGAGCAGGGCGCGTGCCGCGGGCGTCTGAACCAACGCCTCACCGAGTGCCGACACCACCTGCGCCGGGGTGTCCTGCAGCCGATCCAGGATCCGCATGGTGGCCGGACTGACCTGCTCGCCGATCACGGTGCGCGCCGGGGCGTTGTGCCCCGCCAACCGGAACAGGTGATCGCGTTCGTCCACAGACAGTCGCAGGGCGCGCGCGAGGGACGTCACCACCTCTTTCGACGGTTGTGGTGCCCGCCGTTGCTCCATTCGGCAGTAGTAGTCGGTCGAGATCATGGCCAGTGCCGCGACCTCCTCGCGGCGCAACCCGGCGGTTCGCCGACGAGGCCCCTGAGGCAGCCCCACGTCTTGTGGGGTCAGCGCTTCGCGTCGACTGCGCAGGAAATCGGCCAACTGCCCCTGGTCCATGCGTCCATTGTGACCAAGGACGGGGGCGCCAGCCAGGGATCGCCAGACCCCCGCTACCTCATCCCGAGGTGCTCGGTGAAGAACGTACCCAGTTGCCGAACCGCCTGGTCGACGTACGTCGGGTCGTCATACAGGTCATAGTGGCCGGCGCCGTCGATGACGAGGACATCCTGCGCATTCGGCGCTGCCTCCCCCAGCGCCATGCCGTCGTCGTACGAGCCGGTCGTACCGATGCGACCACCAACGATGACCTGCAGTGGTTGGGTGAGTAGCGTGTCGGCGAGGTGGAACGCGTCGAAACCGAGAAGCAACGCGTCGCTGCGAGACAGACGGCGATTGGTGCTGTGCTTGTTGAATCCTCGTGAGGTCCGATAGAACCGGATCGCATCCAAGACGTCAGGGTCCGAAATGCCCTGCGCAACAGCTTGTTCGGGAGATTCGGGAAGCCAGTGAGCGCGGACCTCCTCGCCGCCCCGGGCCGCGGCGGTACGTTGCTGCGCGACCGAGTCCAGCGCCGAAGCCACACCATCCGGCGTAGCCGTCGCCGCATCGCGGAATGCTCGACCGATGTTCACGGGAACCACCGTGGCCACAGCCCGCAGTCGATGATCGGTCATGGCCGTGTGCACCGCGTATCCGCCTCCCGCACAGATGCCCAGGATTCCGATCCGGCCCTCGTCGACGTGGTGTTGCCCGATCAGGTGATCGACCGCATACCGGATATCGTCGGCCCGTGCGTAGGGATCCTCGAGGTCCCGTGGCTCTCCGCCACTCTGACCTTGAAAAGCCGGGTCGAACGCCACAGCGACGAAACCGAGGTCCGCCAGCCGTGATCCGTATACCGCGCCGATCTGCTCCTTGACGCTGCTACCCGGTGTGGAGATGACGATGGCGGCGTGCCTGCCATCGTCGGCGAAGTTCTCCGGCAGATGCTCCTGGCCCGCGAGATATGTTGTCCCGCGCGGTATCGTCACGTCCCGCACTGTGCTCGCCATGGCTAGACCGACTCCTCGATTCGGGATTGAACGGGCTGAGGTTGTCAGCCACACTGCACCGATAGTGCCGTTATTGATCAACCACATTCAGCGCTCAACATTCCCCCGATCGGCAGTCCGCCGTGCCTGGGCATACCGCCGTACCTGGGTGTACTACGGCCTCCCACAATCGCGTCTGCGTCTCTACGTTCGGGGCCATGACATTTTCTTTGCTTCGAACAAGACCACGCGTCGTCACGATGGTGATCGCCGCTGTCCTGGTGGCACTGGTGACGGTCGGTACCAGCGCGACGAGCAGTGCCCAAGACCTCACCCGCACCGACCAGGAGCAACGCAACGCCCAAGTCGTGCGCGAGGCCTTCGCACGGGGCGTCAGCGATGAGAACAGCTTCTTCTCGATCCTGTCCGAGGACGTGCAGTGGACGGTTGCGCGAGCGGTGGACCCGACGACCTACACGAGCCGATCAGAGTTCCTTCGCGACGGCGCAGGTCCCGTCCAGACCCGCCTCACCGGCCCTATCCAGGCCGACATACGGGAATTGATCACCACAGACGATGTGGTCGTGGCGCTCTGGCAGGGCACCGCGACCGCACGTGATGGCCTTCCGTACGTCAACAGCTACGCCTGGGTGATGACGATGCGTGACGAACGGGTGGTGCGCGTGACGGCGTATCTGGACCTCGTGGTGCTCGACGAACTACTGCAACGGGTCCCGGCATGACCCACGGACGGTTGATCCGCGGATCGTTGGACCCTTTGTGCTGTCTCTGATCCGGCACGATCATCAACACGTGGTGTCCGACGGGATCGATCTCGCCGATGTGGCCAGACTGCTCCGCGCCCGGCGACGGGCGCTACAGCCCGAAGACGTCGGGATGCCGCGGGGACGGCGCCGACGCACCCCGGGTTTACGGCGTGAGGAAGTAGCGGCGCTGTGTTCGATGTCGACTGCCTATTACAGTCGGCTGGAACGCCGTCGCGTGGACCGGCACTGTGGGCCGCGACCATCGCCGACGATGATCGCCTCGATAGCGCGCGGCCTGCGGTTCAGTAGCGCCGACCGCGACCGACTCTTTTCTGCGGCGGGATACCGTGAAGCCGACCGCATCGACGTCATCGCACACATCGAGCCCGGTCTCATGCATGTACTCGACAGGCTCGCCGACACACCCGCCCTGGCCGTCGACCCGATCGGGCGGGTCCTGCACCAAACACCGACGGCAGCATATCTTTTCGGGGAGCAGATGTATCACACCGGTTGGGCACGCAGCAGCTACTACCGGTGGTTCACCGACCCGGCCGAACGGCAACACTTCGCCGCCGGTGAACAGTCGACGATCGGCGCCGAAATCACCGCCGACCTTCGTCGCAGTGTGGGCCTCAACCCCTCCCGCCGCGCAGCAGGCGATCTGGTGAGCGCGCTGCTCGATCGCAGTGGAGAGTTCGCAGAGCTCTGGCGCACGAGACCGGCTACCAACGCTGTGGCCGCCAGGCAGTGCGGCATCGTCCACCCCGAACTCGGGCTCCTCGAACTACAGCGGGAAGTGCTGTGTGACAACACCTCCGGCCAGCGGCTGGTGCTGTACCTGGCGACCCCGGGTTCAGAAGGCCACGTCGGGCTCACACTGGCATCGGTGATCGGCTACCAACGATTTGACCGATGACACCGAGCTGGCGGTTCACGGAGCAGGTCGGCCGAAGGTGAGTGCCAGATCCCAGGGCGCCAACCCCCACGTCTCGATCGCTGCCATCATGATCGAGGGCGCCGCGTCGATCGAGGTCGCCGACGCCGGGGCGCCGATGCTCGTCCTGTCTTGGCCCGCAACGATGTGTGGCTGCCAGGTCTCCGAGGAGTCAGGCGGCGGCGCGGTCTCGATCACGCTGATCGACCCGTCGTCGTCGGGGAGCAGAATGAAAAGACAGAACGGTTCGGCCGGGGCGTTCCAGCCGCCCCGTTCGACGGCGAAGAACTCCCCACTGCTCAGACAGTGCTTGATGCTCTGGACCAGAAGCGCTCGGACGTCGTCCTGCGTTGACGTGGGTAGCTCCGTGGCCGGGGCGACGCGTAACGCCTTGGCCTCGAATCGCAGGTCACCGTCCTCGGTGCGTGTCGGGAAACGAGGTTGGAGCAGCAATGTCCCGGTGCTCTCGGAGAGCAAAGCAGTCTCACGAAATCGCCTGGGCGCCCGAAGCGATCGACCGATGACACCCGTGCCCTGAATGGACTGCAACCCCTGCGCTTCCGGCACCGACCACAGCCGTGGACCACCGGGCTCGGTCCACGTCTGCAGCAGCCCACCGACACACAGGCTCAGAGACGCGGTTGTGAGCGTGTCTCCGGGATGAAGTGCGCCACCTTCATTCATAGCCTCCAACTGTAGAGACGCGCCGACGGTCAGTGCTGGTGGCAGGCCTTCGGCGGCGACGGCGGGATGTCGAGGGCCGGGTTTCCGTCGAAGAAGCCCACCGGCTTGAGGTGGAATCCGGTGTAGGCGCACGGCATCACCGGCCAGTCCTCGGGGCGCACCACGTGGTGGGCGCCCACGGTGTACCAGAGCACCACATCGGTGTCCTCCAGCGGTGCGTCATCGGCGATGAACTCCGGAAGACCCTGGACATCGGCTGACTGGTACATGTAGTCGCCCGCCGCGAACCTCTCCGCCGGGTCGTACTTCGTGACCCACAGGTTGTGCTGGACGAATCGTGCCCGGTCGTAGATGTGGGATCCCTCCTGCACCATCACCGGCACCACATCCTTGGGGGTGAGCTTGTAGGCCACCGGCTGCCCCAACTCGTTGATCTTCGACGGGTTCGCGACCTTCCAGTACCTGCCGGTCGACCAGTTCCAGTCCCGCGCCCCATCGGACTCCGAAGCGACCACGGTGTCCTGGGTGATCCAGGCGTTGTGGTGCGGATTGCGCGCCGGGTCCGGCTCCGGAATCGAGTCCACCTCGTAGACAGTGTTACCCGGACCGTCGATGCTCATGTCCAGCCGGAAGTTGAAGAAGTGCTGATGGTTGGGTCCGTAGATTCCAGGGGCCACCATCTTGCCCCATCGCGGCTGCTCGCCGTCTTCGATCGCTCCCGTGGTCAGCACTCCCGAGAGCTTGACCTCGACCTCGATCGACGCATCGTTGTAGAAGTACCAGAAGAAGCCGTACTCGTAGTTGCCGACGGTGCAGATCATCGAGATCACCAGGCGGCGGGACCGCCGCACCTCGACCTCCTCGGTCCGGAAATCGGTGTGCTTCCACGAGATTCCGTAGTCCTCCTCGTGCATGCAGATGGCGTTGGGGATGACCACAGCGTTGCCGTCGGAGTCGTTGACAGTGCCGTCGAAGTAGTGGATCTCGCCGAGACAGTCACAGCCCAGACGTAGTGGGTTGGCCGAGAACCCCATGCCCACCTCACCCATGTCGAAGACGTTCTTGTTCCAGTGGGTCGGCGAGCTGTCGCCGTAGGGCACCACCATCTCCGAGAGTGACGCCCGGTACATGATGGGCCGGGTCTCACCGCGGTCGGTGTAGGAGACCTCGTGCAGCGTGATGCCCTCGCGCGGGTTGAACCCGATCCGCATGGCCCACTTCTGCCATCGCACCTGCCACCCGTCGACGGTGAAGCTCGGCCCGTCGGGCTGGGTGATCTCGATCGGCTTGACGTCGGAACGGAATTCGGTGAACGCCGGCCGATTGTTCGGGTCGAACATGAACTCCTCGGCGTAATTTCCTGCCGTCGGCGGCAACGGCACCACCCCGTGATCCTCGATGTCGATGACCTCCATCGCATCGAGGTCGAAGGTGACGATCAGGCCCTCGACCGGCCGCGCGTACCCGTGCTCCGACGGTGCCGCCCGCATGAACGTCAACGGCCGGCAGACCAGAGCGGAATTGTCGTAATGGTCCTGTGCGCCGTAGTAGCCGGCCGGCCACGGGTCGATCATTGCGAGGCTGAAGTCGGTGACGCCTCGCTTGCGCATCGCCTCCTGCCAGCGCGGATCCTCCCGCACCTTCTCCTCCACCCCGATCATGTGCTCGACGAGGTAGGACGGGAACCGTCCCGGGATGGCCGTCCAGGCGTCGACGGTGCCCGCAAGGACGTCCACCACGGCCTCGTAGATCATCTTCGCCGCGGCGTCGTACATGGTGACGAACGCCCGCCGGGGCACCGGGATCGCCGGATCGAACGTCAACTCGGCGTTCTTGTCCGGTTCCGCGAGCTGGATCATCACGAACTTCAATGTGGGGGTGCCGTATTCGGATCCGGAAATGATCCGTGCGGCGGACTCGATCTCAGAGCCCGAGAGCGGGTCCAGAGGATAGCGGACTGAATCACCGGTGCCCGGCTCGCTCAGTACCGTGCTGTCCATGGTCATTTCGTGGGTTCCTCCGTATCGGTTTTGGTGAGGTCGAACACGGCCAGGTGTGCCAGCGAATCTTCCTGACTGGTCTTGTGTGCCGACCGGCGTCCGAAGATGTACACGACCAGGCCGAGGGCGAACATGCCCAGGCTGATGCCGCCGACCCACGTCATCCAGGTGGCCTGCGGCACGTCGATCCACGGGGTGACGAACGAGTAGTAGATGCCACCGACGGTTCCCACCGAGCCGACGATCACCACGAGCCACACACCGACCATGCCGCCCGGGATGCGCCAGAACTTCTCGTTGACATACCGATCCGCGTACTTCTTGCGTGCGACGATCAACGGGATCAGGAAGAAGAAGCCGGAGAGCAGCCAGACGGTGCTCAACCCACCCTGTAGGTAGATCGTCACGTTGGCCATGCTGCTCTGGGAGTACAGCCCGACCAGGATCAGCGACGAGATGACACCTTGGATCAAGATGGCGGACACGGGGTTACGGGTGCGCGGGTTGAGGTGGGTGAAGATCCGCGGCAGGTGACGCTCCAGACCGGAGACGAAGATCAGCCGTGAATACGCCACCTGATAGGTCATCAACGCCACGATGATGATCCCGGCCAGCACCACCGCACAGATCTCCATCAACCCTGGGAAACCTGCCACGTCGAGCATGCCGATCACACCGGTCACCGGGTCGATCTCGTCACCCGGTAGGGCCATCATCGTGCCGAGTGTGGTCAGCAGGTAGATGGCCACCAGCGCTGTGGAACCCCACAGGATCATCCGCGGTCCGCTCCTGCGCACCGACAGGAACTCCGCGCCCATGTTGTAGGGCGTCTCCACGCCGAGCAGGTACAGCAACACGGTCCCGTACAGGAATCCCGCGACCGCGAAGTTGGGGATCGTGGCCTCCGCCCAGCTGAACGGGGTGGCAGAGCCGTTCTCGACGGCGAAGAGCAGACCGCAGATGAAGATCGTCAACGTCAGAACGCCGTACACGACGAAGACGACGTTCATGATCTTCTGGTTGGCGGCCAGCTTGGCCAGCGCCAGCCCGATCACCGTCCACAAGATCACCAGCTGCAGGACGATGCTGGTCGTCAGCCCCAGCTCGGTGTGGAACGCCAACAGCAGGAACTGCAACACCACCGCCGGTGATGACGCCGCATTGAGGATCACCGGTACCCACGACAGATAGCCGCCGATGAAGCCCCATTTCTCGCCCATGGTGCGGTAGGCCCAGATGTACACACCGCCTTGGCCGGGCCAGAGGTTGCCGAGTTCCACCACCGCCATTCCGGCCGGGACCAGGAAGGTCAGGATGCCCAGCACCCACATCGGGATGGCAGTCCAACCGCCCGCGGCCATGATCGACGAGCCGGTGACCCAGCAGATGATGAAGACATAGGCAGCCGTCAGCCCGAAGGTGCTCATCACCTTGGGCAGAATCTGCTCGGGGACGAGCTCGGTGGTCATAAGCTTGTCGCGGTCCGACGTCCGCACGGCGTCGAGTTCTTGGGTCATCAATTCTCCGGTGGCTAGGGAACCCAGAATGATTGGGTCAGTTGATGATTTGTCCGTCTTTCATCCGGACGACACGGCTCGCTTCATCGGCCACCGTGGGATCGTGGGTGCTTGCGACCACGGTGACACCCATGGTCGAGCACAGGTCGCGCAGCATCCGCACCACCGTCTCACCGGTGCGGTGGTCGAGGTTGGCGGTGGGTTCGTCGGCCAGCACGAGGGTCGGGTTGCTGATCAGCGACCGTGCGATCGCAGTCCGCTGCTGCTCTCCGCCCGACATCTTGGTCGGTTGATGATGCACCCGGTGGCTCAGGCCCACCAGGTCGAGGAGGTCGGTCGCGCGTCGGCGCAGCGCCTTGCGGTCGTAGGGCTCGAACATCAGCGGTAGTTCGACATTCTCGACGGCCGACAGGAACGGGATCAGGTTGTAGCTCTGGAAGATGAAGCCGATGGTGTCGTGCCGAAGGGCGGCGAACTGACTCTCCGAGAGCTGCGCGGTGTCCCTGCCGGCGAGCCTGACGGTGCCCTTGGTCGGCCTGTCCAGCCCACCGATGATATTGAGCAGCGTGGACTTTCCGCTGCCGCTGGGGCCCATCAGACACACGAATTCGCCCGGCATCACCGTCAGTTCGGCCGCAACGAGTGCCTTGACCACCTCGTCGCCGAGCTTGTGCAACTTCCAGACATCGCTGATCTCGATCACCGGTCTGGGTGACAGCTCGGTGTCGGTCGCAGGTGCGGCGTCGGTTGATTCGGCGGTTTCGTGCAATGCGGTCATGTGCGGTCTAGCCTCCCGCTGTCAGGGATCGGATGGGTGGACGCGACACCGCGTTCCATGTGGGCAGAATGCTGGTGGCGAGCGCTGCGGCGATGCTGACGGCGACGGCGATCACCACTCCGACGGCCATGCCGCTGTAGGAGATCCCGGTGGCAACGAAACCCATTGCTGCCAGCAGCATTCCGGACCCGATGGCCAGTGCCGCGCCGAGTAGTGCGCCGAGCACCGCCGCAACGGCGGGTTCGACGAGCAGTGCCGCCACCACGGGTCCGCGCGGCACCCCGTTGGCGCTAAGCACCCCGAGTTCGCGGGTGCGGTGAGCGACGGTGCGCGTGGTGGCCACCGCCACCTCCACCACACCGACCAGTAGGACCGTCACCGCGATCAGCGTGACCGCGCGGTTGATCTCGTCGACGTGGCCCAGCGATGCGGACTGCGCGCTGATTCCCGCGGACATCCCGAACACCAGCACCACCAGGAAAGCTCCCGTGGCGGTGGTGACGATGGGCAGCACCATCTCCCGCATCCGGCGCCGCGCGGACATCCACCCGTAGGCCAGTCCCTTGCTGATCATGACTGCCCGTTCTTCGCGCACGCGCTCATCACCGCGCCTCCAGCAGCGCCACGGGCCGTTCCTGCAACAACCGGTGCACCGGCACCAGCGCGCCGACGATGGCCATCGCGGGCAGGAACATCGCCGTGACCGCGGCACCCTGCGCCCAGGCGGTCACGGTGGCGATGCCGGGGATCACCAGCGCCACAGCGACACCCGCGATCAGCACACCCACGAGGTATGCGGCAAGGAACACGATCGCCGACTCGACCAGGAAGAAGTACAACACCTCGTCGGCGAGGCCGATGCTCGACATGATGCCGAATTCGCGACGCCGTTCAGTCACCGCCGCCAGGAACGAGGACACCGCGATCACAAATCCCAGGCCGAGTCCGATCGTGGAGATCAGACCGAGCGTCGAACTCGTCACCTTGCCGGAGAACAGCGCCGAGAACTTCTGCTCGAACGTCAGCGGTCCCGAACCCCCGACGGTGTCGTAGATCAACCCCGCTCCCTCGGGATCCGGGTTCACCGACGGGTCCGGGGTGGCCGGCAGATCCACTGCGGCGCCGAAGGTCGGGGCGAGATCGCGGCGATGTTCGGAGCCGCGCGGCGCGGACACCAGCCACCACCCGTTGTCGCAGACAACAGACTGTGCGACCGGCGTCGGCACCGTCATCGACTGTCCGTCACCACTGATCCCGATGCGCAGAACCTGTCCGCCCACCGTGAGACTCTCACCCGTTCCGACACCCAGTCGATCAGCGAGCGCCGCGCCCAGAACAGCTTCGCCGCCGGCGATTTGGTCACTTCCCCGCAGCGACACCGAGTGGCCGTCCAGGTCGACAACCCCTGAGAGCACCCGGGTTCCGTTCCAGCCGTCAGGGAGGGTGATCACCGGCGCGGGCCCGTCGGCAACCAACGCCTGCGCTGCGGGTTCGTAGTGGACACCCGCTGCGGGCACCACCCACAACTGGGCGCCACCGAGGACTTCTGCCACCGAATCCTCGCCCGTGATGGCAAAACTGGACGAGATCGTTCGCACGATGGTCACGCACGCGATCGCCAGCGCGATGCCGAGGACGGACAGGGTGAACCGCTCCGGCCGTCGCCGGATATTGGCCAGCGCAAACCGGACGAGGCACGCGAACGTGTTGCCGGTGCCGGTAGGGATCTGCGTTGATCGAACGGATGTGGGCTCGTTGTTGACCTTACTGGTCTCCACGACAGCGATGGTGCGAGCGCAACGTTTCGCCGGCCGCCACGTGCAGTGTCGGCGCTGTTAACACGCAGCCTGTCCCGTTACGGCGATGTGTCTTGCCCGCAACGGATTTCGTCGTCGATCAAGATCATCGTCGGCGTCAGCCCTGAATGCGGGACCAGGGCCGGGCCTCCTCGAGCTCGTAGGCGAGCTCCAGAAGGCGCGCGTCCTGACCGAGCTGCGCCGAGAACATCATGCCGACCGGCAACCCGGACGCAGATTCGGCCAGCGGCAACGAGATCGCCGGATCCCCGGTCACATTCTGCAGTGGAGTGAACGCCACCCACTCGATGAGACGGTCGACGATCTGTTGGTAGTCGGCCGTCGGATCGAGGTGGCCGATGCGTGGTGTCACCTCGGCCAGCGTCGGCGTCAACAGCACGTCCTGGTCGGCCGACAGCCGCGACGTGATCCGTCGTACCCGGGCCAACCGGGCGATCGCCAACGGCAGCCGATGCAGGTTACGCGCGGCGTGCTTTTCGAGGCCGAGGGTCAGGTTGTCGAGCTTGCTCCGGTCGAAACTCTCCCCGAAGGTGCGGGGACCGCCCTTCACCAGAGCGAACGCGAGCAGCGCCCAGTACAGCAGGAAGTCGTCCTTGAAACGGGGCGGCACCGGATTGTCGATGACGGTCACCCGATGCCCGAGTTCTTCGAGAAGAGCCGCGGTCTTGAACGTCAGCTCGCTGACCTCGGGGCTCGCTTCGTGCGCGATGGACTGCGTGCACACGGCAATGCGCAGGCGCTGCTTGCCGGGTCCGGTGATGTCGCCGATCGGCGGCAACTTCGGATTGGCGGCCACCCGTTCCATCTCCCGGTAGAACGCGGCGGTGTCACGCACGGAGCGGGTGACCACGCCGTTGTGCACGATGCGCACCGGCATCTGCCGCATGTCCTTGTCGAGTGGCAGGCGGCCGCGCGATGGTTTGAGTCCCACCAATCCGTTGCAGGCCGCGGGGATTCGGATCGACCCGCCCCCGTCGTTGGCGTGCGCGATCGGCACCACCCCGGCAGCCACGAACGCCGCCGACCCCGACGACGACGCACCCGCGGTGTGCTCGGTGTTCCACGGATTGCGCACCGGCCCCAGCCGAGGGTGTTCCGCCGACGCGCTGAAGCCGAACTCCGAGAGTTGGGTCTTGCCCAGCGGAACCAGTCCGGTTCCCACGTACGCACGCGCGAAGTCACCGTCGGAATCAGCGGGGCGCGGATCCCAGGCATCGGTGCCGTCCATCGTCGGCATTCCGGCGACGGCGACGTTGTCCTTGAGGAACGACGGCACGCCGTCGAAGAACCCGCCGTACGGCCGACGAAGTTCGGTGCGCGCCCGCGCCCTGTCGAACGCCTCGTATGCCAGACCGTTCAGGGTCGGGTTGACCGACTCGACCCGGGCGATCGCGGCGTCGACGACCTCACGTGCCGACACCGTCCCGGCGCGGAGTGCGTCGACCAGGCCGACGGCATCGAGGTCACCGAGGGCATCTCCGGAGAATGGTTCGCCGAAGGCGTGAATACGGTCCATAGGCCGACGGTACCAAAGCGTACCGGGGCGGACCGTCGATCACTCGGTCCGGTGGAACACCGCCAGAGCCGTCATCGCAAGGATCCGGAAGTCCAGCCATATCGACCAGTTCTCGATGTAGAAGTTGTCCCACTCCGCACGATCGGCGATCGACGTCTGGCCACGCAGACCGTGCACCTGCGCCCATCCGGTCATCCCCGCCCTGACCCGGTGCCGGTCGCCGTAGCGCGCGATCTGGGCGTTGAACAGTTCGACGTATTCCGGGCGCTCCGGACGTGGCCCCACCAGGCTCATTTCGCCCCTGATGACGTTGAGCAACTGCGGCAGTTCGTCGAGCGACGTCGTCCGCATGAACCTGCCGATCGCGGTGCGGCGATCCTCGCCTTCGACGCCGCCCGGTGCGGAACCGTCGCTCGGCGCGAATGCCACATCCGGGTTCTGCGGTGGCCGCATCGAGCGGAACTTCCGGCAGCAGAAGATCCGCCCGTCACGCCCCACCCGCTCTTGCCCGTAGAAGATCGGACCCGGCGAACTGAGCCGCACCAGCAGCATCAGGGCCAGGAACAGCGGCGAGATCAGCACCAGCCCCGCCGTGGCGACCACCCGGTCGGACAGATGCTTGGCGACGAACTGCCAGCCCCGCGGGTCGGTGTGGGCCACCGCAATCAGCGGCAGGCCGCCGACGTGATCGATACGCGCATGCACGCCGATGGTGTCGAATATCCGGGGAACGATCCATACAGTCAGACCTCGCTTGTGGGCCACCCTGACCGCTTGGGCCATCGCCTCATCGCGCGTCCGGGAGAAGGCGACGATCATGCACCGCGCGCCGGTCAGCGAGATCGCTTCCTCGAGGTCGGCCAGCTTGCACAGGTACGGAATGCTGGACGGCATGTTCCGGGCCGGGCCCATCGAGGGCGGATCGTCGTCGACAAGCCCCACCGGACGCAGCCCGTACTCCGTCGCCTTGATCCGATCCACGACCCTGTCGGCGATCCTGCCGTTGCCGACGATCAGCGTGGGGGCGGTCATCACGTTCCGGCGGTACATCTGGTGCTTCGTCGCCGTCCACAGCCACCGGCCCGCGGGGATCAGGACCGCCCCGCAGATCCAGATCCGCGCAACCGTGCTGCCGAGCGAGTCAGTGATCCGGGAATTCAGCATCAAACCGCTGGTCAGCAGCATTGCCGCGAAGGCCGCGCCGGCTTGGACCGTCGGGAGATCGTGCAGGAAGGTGCGGTTGAGCGATCGCCGATACATGGAGCGCATCGCCAGCACGGCCACGACCGTGGGAGCGAAGAAACACAGCATCCAGGTCGGCGGGAGTTCGAGACCGGAGCGATTGGCCCACGTCATGCCGATCGCCACCGCCAACGACGCGGTCGTCAGGTCGATCAACGCACTGACAACCGGCTCCCACGGCGTGCGTTTCGGTAGCTGAGCGAGATCACGAAGGATCTCAGCTGTGAGGCTCTCGCCCGATACAGCATTTGCGGTGACAGAAGACTCGAGCGCTTTGGTTATAGTTGACCAGAGCAGTTCTCGTGTTCGGCCATGACCCGAGGTTAACTCGCGGCTACTCCAACCGACGGCATTTGCCCTGTCCCCAAAACCTCATCGAGACAACTGATTTGCTGACCTCCGTTGCCACAGACGCCGCGGCGGGGAGCAGGCAAAGAATCCGCGGGCTCGTGGGCCGGCACGATCCCCCCTGGGCGACGTGCGGCTGGTGGTTGATCTCCGGCCACCACCGCCGCTGGCAAACACGTGCGGCGGCGGCGCATGTTTCCCCGACTGCCGACCGGTGACACGCAGGGAAAACACGAGGCCCCCGAGACCGGAGTCTCGGGGGCCTCGGGTGAGACAGTGACCGGGCTAGGCCTGGCCGACCTCGAAGCGGGCGAACCGCGTCACGGTCACGCCGGCCTCGTCGAGCAACGCCTTGACCGTCTTCTTGTTGTCGGACACCGACGGCTGATCCAGCAGCACGACGTCCTTGTAGAAACCGGTCACGCGTCCGTCGACGATCTTGGACAACGCCTGCTCGGGCTTGCCCTCGTTGCGGGCCGTCTCCTCGGCGATGCGCCGCTCGTTGGCGACGGTCTCCTCGGGCACGTCCTCGCGGGTGAGGTACTTGGCCTTGAGCGCGGCGATCTGCAGCGCTACCGCGTGGGCCGCCGCCTTGGCCTTGTCCGCGTCGGCGCCGGAGTACTCGACCAGCACACCCACCGCCGGAGGCAGGTCCGCCGCCCGCTTGTGCAGGTAGACCTCGACCGTGCCGTCGAAGTAGGTGGCACGGCGCAGTTCGAGCTTCTCGCCGATCTTCGCCGACAGGTCGGCGATGGTCTGCTCGACCGTGGTGTCCCCGACTTTCGCGGCCTTGACCGCGTCGACATCGGTTGCCTTCGCTGCGGCCGCGGCCGCCACGATCTGATCGGCGACCGACTGGAACTCCGCGTTCTTGGCGACGAAGTCGGTCTCGGAGTTGAGCTCGATGAGAGCTCCGTCCTTGGCCGCCACCAGGCCCTCGGCGGTCGCACGCTCAGCGCGCTTGCCGACGTCCTTGGCGCCCTTGATGCGGAGAAGTTCGACGGCCTTGTCGAAGTCGCCTTCAGCATCAACGAGCGCGTTCTTCGAGTCCATCATTCCGGCGCCGGTCAGCTCCCGGAGGCGCTTGACGTCGGCGGCTGTGTAGTTAGCCATGTCAGCCTTTCGCTACGAGTTTCAGGAAGTGGGTTCGGCGGCGGCAGCAGCCTCGGCCGGGGCAGCTTCCGGTGCAGCGGCGGCGGTGGTCGCACCCGCCAGCAGCTCCTGCTCCCATTCGGCGAGCGGCTCGGCCGCCTGGGCCTCGGGCTTGTCGGCTCCGGCGCCCGACCGTGCCTGCAGACCCTCGGCGACCGCGGAGGCCACCACTCTGGTCAGCAGCGCAGCGGAGCGGATCGCGTCGTCGTTGCCCGGGATCGGGTAGTCGACGAGGTCGGGGTCGCAGTTGGTGTCCAGGATCGCGATGATCGGGATGTTCAACTTGCGAGCCTCGGCAACCGCGAGGTGCTCCTTGTTGGTGTCGACGACCCAGATCGCCGAGGGGATCTTCTGCATGTCCCGGATACCGCCGAGGCTGCGCTCCAGCTTGTTCTTCTCGCGGGTCAGCATCAGGATTTCCTTCTTGGTGCGACCCTCGAAGCCACCGGTCTGCTCCATGGCTTCGAGCTCCTTCATCCGCTGAAGGCGCTTGTGCACGGTCTGGAAGTTGGTGAGCATGCCACCCAACCAGCGCTGGTTCACGTACGGCATGCCGACGCGGGTCGCCTCCTGGGCGATGGACTCCTGCGCCTGCTTCTTGGTGCCGACGAACATGATGGACCCACCGTGCGCGACGGTCTCCTTGACGAACTCGTAGGCCGAGTCGATGTAGGTCAGCGTCTGCTGCAGGTCGATGATGTAGATGCCGTTGCGGTCGGTGAAGATGAACCGCTTCATCTTGGGATTCCAGCGACGGGTCTGATGCCCGAAGTGAGCGCCGCTGTCAAGCAGCTGCTTCATTGTTACGACAGCCATGGTGTTGTTGCCGGCCTTCTTTAGTCGGTTGACGCGCAGCGTCGGGTGACGCCGTGCCCTGGTGTCTGCTGGAAGCCGGACTCGTTTCCGAGAAGCTCGGGACGAGACCGCCGGCATCCGAGGTATGACCACCAGTGGGTGGCCATGAGCAGACACGCGAAGTCAGCCCGCAGTTGCGAGCTGCGGTAAGGAGTTTACACGGTGAAAACACCTGCTCCGACCACCGCGACGGGCATCCACAGGGCGGCCATTGCGGGCTGGCGCACGGGCGCCGCGGTCCATTGAACTGTAGCGATGCGGATGCTGACGGCCGTCGTCGCGCTGTTGGTGGTGTGGGCGGTCCCGGCGTCGGCGGAGACCGGACGGCTCGACTGGCCCCTTCGGCCGCGCCCGGCGGTGGTGCGTGCGTTCGACGCGCCCTCGCCTAATTGGCAACGTGGCCATCGTGGCGTCGATCTCGCCGGGACGCCCGGACAGCCGGTGTACGCGGCCGGCGCGGGCACCGTGGTGTTCGCCGGTGAGTTGGCAGGCCGTCCCCTGGTCTCGATCGCGCACCCCGGCGGGCTGCGGACCAGCTACGAGCCCGTCCAGCCCGGGGTGCGACGCGGTCAGACGGTGAGCTCGCGCAGCGTTATCGGCGAGCTCGTGGCGGGCCACCCCGGCTGTGCGGCCTCGGCCTGCCTGCACTGGGGGGCGATGTGGGGTGCGGCCGCGCGCGCCGACTACGTCGATCCGCTGGGGTTGCTGGCGAGCACGCGGATCCGGCTCAAGCCGGTGCGCTGACGCCGGAACCGGCTCGGGCTCTTTCCTCGCCGGAATTGCACTCCAGCAGCGGTGTTGCGAGAGCGAGCCTGCTGGAACGCAATTCCGGCGCGGGGAATCCTGGCCTCAGGCAGGCAGCGATCGCAGGAAGCCGACCATCGTTGCCAGCACGACGTCGGGGCGATCTCGCTGCACCCAGTGACCGGCTCCGGGAACCACCACGAGCCGGGCGTCGGGCATCGCGGCGGCGGCCGCTTCGGCCGCGGCCACCGGCACTCCGGCATCCCGATCACCGTGCACGACCAGCGCCGGGCGCGGGAACGACGCCAGTTGCGGGGTGTAGTCGGTGGCCATCCCGCACCACCGGATCTGCTCATGCTGCCACTGGTCGAACATGTCGAGTCCCCGGCCCTGCGCCGCCGCGGCAATCACCTCGTCGACCAATGCGGGTGTGCGAGCGTCGGGATCGCGGATCAGTGACGCCAACGACCACCGCATGCCGGCCCGACTGCCGCTGAACCACCTGGTCGCTGCCCTCAACAGTCCGGTACGCAGCATCACCCAGGTGACGAACTGCCGGATGCCAGAGAGTCGATCGACTGACAACCGGTGCATGATGCCGTAGCTGCCGAACAGCGCTGCACCGCTCACCCGCTCCGGTCGCTCGAGCACGTGGCCCAGCGCCATTCCACCGCCGAGTGACAGCCCGCCGACTACATACCGGCGCAGCTCCAGCGCGTCGACAAGCTCACCGACGTAGTCGACGAGCCGCCGCTGGGTCGCCTGCCAGGTCGGGTTGGGGCTGTGGCCGTAACCGGGGTGGTCGGGGGCGATCACCCGGAACCCGGCCTCGGCGAGGAGCGGCCCGATGCCACCCCACGACAGCGACGCGCTGTCCACCCCGCCGCCGTGCAGGAGCAGCACCGTCCGTTCCGGCGCGCTCGAGGGGTTCCACTCGAGGACCGACACCGATGCGCAGGGCAGGTCCACCGTTGAACGATTCACGAAAACTGTTCAATTCCTTCGGCTTTGACATCTCTACGCCTGCCAACCCTACCGCCGGTCGCCTCATCGCCGGAATTGCATCCAGCAGAGAAAGATCACGTGCGGGCCGGCTGGAACGCAATCTCGGCGGGGTGGACTAAGCCCGGGGGTGGGCCTGGTCGTGCACAGCACGCAGTCGCGCCACCGACACATGCGTGTACAGCTGCGTGGTGGCCAGCGACGAGTGACCCAGCAGTTCCTGCACCACCCGCAGATCTGCCCCGCCCTCGAGAAGATGCGTGGCAGCACTGTGGCGCAGTCCGTGCGGCCCGATGTCGGGGGCACCCGTGACTGCGGCCATCGTCTGATGCACGACGGTGCGTGCCTGTCGCGGGTCGAGCCGCCCGCCGCGGGCACCGAGGAGCAGGGCAGCCCCTGAATCGCTGCCGGCCAGCGCAGGCCGCCCGTCGGCCAGCCACGCCGTCACAGCGATGTGCGCAGGCTCGCCGTAGGGCACGGTGCGCTGCTTGTTCCCCTTGCCCAGCACCCGCAGCACCCGGCGGGAGCTGTCGATGTCGTCGATGTCCAGCCCGCACAGTTCGCTGACGCGGATGCCGGTCGCATAAAGCATCTCGACGATCAAACGGTCCCGGAGTGCGAGCGGATCATTCTGTTGGGCACCGGATTTCGCCGCATCCATGGCATCGATCGCCTGATCCTGACGCAGCACCGCCGGGAGCGTGCGCCGACCCTTGGGCACCTGCAGACGGGTCGCGGGATCCTCGGTCAACAGTCCGTGACGCACCGCCCATGCGGTGAACGTCTTCACGGCCGAGGTGCGCCGGGCCAGCGTCGCACGGGCGGCGCCGGTGGCGGCCTGCGCAGCAAGCCAGGAGCGCAGCACCGGCAGCGTCAGGCCACGCAGGCCTGCGTCGGGGGCACGGTTCGCGAGGAAGTCGAACAGCGACCGAAGGTCACCGAGATAGGCGCGCCGCGTGTGCTCCGAGCGGCCACGCTGCAGCGCGAGGTATTCGTCGAACTCCTCGAGGACGGCCTCCACTCCCCCACCGTGGCAGAGGTCGATCCACCGATTCAGGTGACGCGCCGCAGCGTGTCCGGAGTGAGATCAGACCGCGTGGGATATCCGTCGACGGCCATGATGAGGTCGGTTTCGGCCAGCAGCGACCGCAGCACGTGCACGATGCCGTCCTCGCCGCCGATGGCGAGCCCGTAGGCGTAGGGCCTGCCGACTCCCACGGCCGTCGCCCCCAGTGCCAGCGACTTGACGATGTCGGCGCCGCTGCGGATACCGGAGTCGAACAGCACCGGCATCCCGTCGGCGGCCTCGACCACGCCGGGCAGGCAATCGATCGCGGGCAGCCCGCCGTTGGCCTGACGTCCGCCGTGGGTGGAGCAGTAGATGCCGTCGACACCGCCGTCCTTGGCGCGACGGACATCGTCGGGATGGCAGATGCCCTTGAGCACCAGCGGCAGGTCGGTCAGCGACCGCAGCCACTCCAAGTCATCCCAGGTCAGGGGGTTTCCGAACAGCTGCACCCACTGCATGATCGCAGCCTGCATGTTCTCCTCGGGTGGCTGGGCAAGCGAGGCGCGGAAGACCGGGTCGCTGGTGTAGTTCGCCAGGCAGCGGCCTCGCAGCTGCGGGAAGTTCGACATCGCCAGGTCCCGCGGTCTCCACCCCGGGATCCAGGTGTCCAGGGTGACGATGATCGCCTTGTACCCGGCGGCCTCGGCGCGGCTGACCAGGCTGGCCGCGAGATCACGATCGGTCGGCGTGTAGAGCTGGAAGAAGCCCGGGGTGTCACCGAATTCGGCGGCGACGTCCTCGAGTGGGTCCTCGGTCAGCGTGGAGACAGCCATCGGAACCCCGGTGCGGGCTGCCGCGCGGGCGGCCGCCAGGTCGCCATGACCGGTCTGCGCGCAGATGCCGATCACCCCGACCGGCGCCATGAACAGCGGCGACGGCAGCGTCATGCCGAACAGGTCCACGGTGAGGACGCGCTCTGTGGCGCCGACCAGCATCCTCGGCATCAGGCCCCAGCGGTCGAAGGCGGTCCGATTGACCCGCTGCGTCTGCTCGTCCCCGGCGCCGCCTGCCACATAGGACCAGATCGACGGGGGCATGGCGACTTCGGCCTTCGCCTCCCAGCCGGCGTAGTCCATGGGCAGCGACGGCAGCACCCCGGACAGGCCCTGCAGGTAGATCTCGAGTTGGTAGTTACCGAAGGTCATCGCCCCAGGGTGCCATCGGCGACCCGGTGGGCAGGGCTATTTCGCTTCGGCTTCGGCGAGTTCGCGCTTCCACTGCCGGAACGTCTCCTCGGTGCGGCCGCGCCGCCAGTATCCGGAGATCGATCCGGCCCACTTGGCATCCACGCCGCGTTCCTTGCGGATGTAGGACCGCAGGTTGTGCATGACGGCCTGGGCTTCACCGTGGATGAACACCTGGACTTGCCCGGGTAACCACAGGGCTTCCTTCACCGCGGTGATCAGCGGGGCATGGTCGCCGGCGTGCTCGTCACCGATCAGGTCGGCGCGACCTCCGCGAAAAACCCACGCGACGTCGACGCCGGCCGGTGCGGTCAACTCGATCTCGTCTTCAGGACCGGCCACCTCGATGAACACCTTGCCGATCGCGTTGTCGGGCAACGCTTCCAGCGCGGCGCTGATCGCGGGAAGCGCCGCTTCGTCGCCGGCCAGCAGGTGCCAGTCGGCCGCCGGATCCGGTGCATAGCCGCCGTTGGGTCCCATCACGAAGAGACGCTGCCCGGGAACGGCCGAGGCGGCCCAAGGGCCCGCGACGCCGTGATCACCGTGTACGACAAAGTCGATCGTGATCTCATGACGCACGGGGTCGGTGTGACGAACGGTGTAGGTGCGCACGGTGTGGTCGAGTGACTTGAAACTGTCCAGCGTCAACGGTTGCTCGAGGGTGCCGACGTCGACGGTGTCGTCGACGAAGACCAGCTTGACGTACGCGTCAGTGCTCTCGTTCGGGGTGAACGTATCGAAACCGCTGCCTCCGAGCACGACTCGGACCATGTGCCGGGTCAACTGCTCTGAGCGCACCACTTCGAACGTGTGCACGGGACGTCCTGCCACCTCAACCCACCTCCGCTGTTCAGCTTGCCCCTCGACTATACGAGCGCCGTCGCCGTCGCAGGGCGCTAGCGTCGCGACGTTCTGAAGCCGACCCCCACCTGAGCGGCTGGACGAGACATCAGCCCACCGGTGCAGCGCAAACGTCTGCAGTGAAGCCCAGGGTGCAGCGATGTGTTGAGTTCACCTGTGGGACAACGGCGGAGACTTATCGAGCGCGGAGTCCAGCTCAGTGGGTCCGAACTATGGCTGGGAAACCAGCTGGGAGCGGTCGTCGGCCGAATACGCGCCGTCCAGGGGACCACGGGTGTGTTCGTCTACGTCGTTGCGAACGTGCGGCCCGCCGTTGCCGCGACCGCGCGTGCCGCTGATCGCCGCGGAGGCCTGGCTCGCGGTGATCGAACCACCCTGAAGCGCTCGAGCAACGGCCATGATCTCGGCGACATCGGTGAAAAAGTCCCGCACCTGGTTCCATCGCGATGTCTGCATCAGTTGCCCCTTTACCTGTAGTTCCTTCTCTATCCATAGAACTACGCGGTTGGGGACCATCGGGCGATCGGCGACGTGAGCGTAGTCACGAAACGCCGTGACATTGCCCACTGTTCGGTTCGCCCGCGGCCTGGGTCACCTCGTGACCGCTGAGTTCTTCACAGCAGACGCGGTGGGAGTCCTAGTGTCTCCTCAGCTTCCAGCAGCCATCCGTCTGCGTCACGAGGCCGCGGACATCCAGCATGGTCAGCGGGCCGAGCACATCAGCGACCGGCAGCCCCGCCACCACCGCGATCTCGTTCACGGTGCGTGTTCCACGCCCGGGCAGTGCTTCGTACACCGTCAGCTCGAGGTCGCTCAGCTCGTCGACCTCGGAGGTCGGCCGAACCGCCTCCGGCGCCAACTCGCCCATCCGACCGACCAGTTCGACGACGTCAGCCGCCCTGGTGACGACCTTGACACGTTGATCGAGCAACTCGTGGCAGCCGACGGACGACGATGATGTAACAGGTCCGGGAACAGCACCCACCGGACGTCCCAATGCCTTGGCCCACCCCGCCGTGTTGCGCGCGCCGCTTCGGGCTCCGGCCTCGACGACCACTGTGGCTCCACTCAACGCGGCCACCAATCGGTTGCGGGTCAGGAACTGTCGACGGGTCGGCCGCATGCCGGGCGGGTACTCGCTGACGATCAGACCGTGCCGGCTGACTCTGTGCAGCAGAGCCGAATGTCCTGCGGGATAGGGGACGTCGATCCCAGCGGCAAGAACCGCGACGGTCTCGCCGTCGGAAGCCAACGCCGCGCGGTGCGCCGCACCGTCGATCCCGTACGCACCCCCGGAGACCACGGCTACGTCACGCTCGGCCAGACCGGCGGCCAGATCCGCGGCAATGTGCTCACCGTAGGCGGTCGCCGCCCGGGTTCCGACGATCGATGCGGCCCGCTGCGTGAAGTCACTCATCCGCGACGGGCCGACCACCCAGAGGACCAATGGCGCATAGGCATTCGGCAACTTCGTGCGATCGGCACCGTCAAACGACCTGAACGGCAGGTAGGGCCACTCGTCGTCATCGGCGGTGACCAGACGCCCTCCCATCCGCTCCAGGATCGCGAGATCGTGTTCTGCGGTATCGATCTCGAATCGAGCTTCGGTGGCTCGCTTCAACCGATCCTTGACGTCACGACGACGGATCCGCTCGGCAGCTTCGACAGCGCCAACGGTGGCCACCAGATCAGCGAGCAGCGCATTGGGCGGTTCGGCAACCCTCGACAGGTACGCCCACGCGCGGCGAGTCTGTTTCTCCATCAGTGACCCACCACCTGTCGGAAGCTCATCGCCGTCATCACGTCCTCTGTGTTGGGCGAGGTGCGTCCGGCGAGGTCGGCGAGAGTCCACGCGACCCGCACGGCGCGGTCCATTCCCCGGATACTCACCGCCCCGCGGTCCACCGCCATCCTGAGCGGTTTCATCGCCTCCGCACTGGGCCGGAATCTGCGACGCAACAGCGAACCGCTGACCTCGGCATTGGTCGCGAAGCCGTGGGCACGCCACCGCTCTTGAGCAGCGTTCCTTGCCGCCCACACCCGTTCGCGGACAACGGAGGTCGATTCTCCTTCCTCCTCAGTGAACGATCCCGCGCGTGATGCGTGCATCTCGACGCGCAGGTCGATCCGGTCGGCCAGCGGTCCCGACAGCTTGCCCAGGTAGCGCCTCCTCTCGGCCGCGCCGCACATGCAGTCGCGCGGATCAGGCGGCGCACACGGACACAGATTGGCAGCCAGCACCAACTGGATCCGGCATGGATAGCAGGTGACACCGTCGCGGCGGGCAAGACGTATCTCGCCGTCCTCCAACGGCGTGCGAAGCGCCTCCAGCGCGCCGCTGTTGATCTCCGCGAACTCATCGAGGAACAACACGCCCCTGTGGGCGCGACTCACCGCACCGGGGCGCGCCATCCCCGAACCTCCACCCACGAGTGCTGCGACGCTGGCGGTGTGGTGCGGTGCGACGAACGGCGGTCGGGTGATCAGAGGCGCGTCGCCGGTCAACAGCCCCGCCACCGAATGGATCGCCGTGACCTCCAGCGACTCGGTATGGGCCAAGGGGGGAAGGAGGCCCGGAAGCCGCTGCGCCAACATCGTTTTCCCCACCCCGGGTGGCCCGGTCATCATGAGGTTGTGGGCGCCCGCCGCGGCGACCTCGACGGCGTAGCGCGCCTGCCCCTGCCCGACGACATCGCTGAGATCCGTCACCGCCTCGGGCGTGTGCCGCGGGCTCTCGACACGAGCATCAAGATCGCCCTTGCCCGCCAACCAGGCCCGCAACTGTCGCAGACTGCGGATACCCCACACCTCGATGCCGTCGACAAGGCTGGCCTCGGCCAGGTTCTCGATGGGCACCATGACGGCGGGCCGGCCCTGGTTCCGTGCGGCGAGCACCGCGGGCAGCACGCCCTTGACCGGCCGCACCCGGCCGTCGAGTGCGAGTTCGCCGAGCAGCACCGTCTTCTCCAGCCGCGGCCAGAACTTCTTGTCTTCCGCCGACAACACCGCTGCGGCCAGCGCGAGGTCGTACACGCTGCCCATCTTCGGTAGCGTCGCCGGGGACAACGCCAGCGTCAGCCGCGTCATCGGCCAGGTGAAACCGCAGTTGGAGATCGCCGCGCGCACCCGGTCACGGGACTCCCGCAGTGCAGCATCGGCCAGTCCCACCAGATAGATCCCCGGTAGCCCAGCGGCGATGTCAGCCTCGATCTCGACGATCTCACCCTCCACACCGCGCACCGCCACGGAGAAGGCCCTGCCCAGTGCCATCACCCCACCCCCTGGATATGGGTGATCTCCGGGGTGCGGCGTCGGCCGATCCGGATGGTGATGACATCGATGCGCACCGCCGCCCAACTGCCCTGTTGCTGCGCCAGCCACAGCCCGGCAAGCCGACGCAGCCGGCGCACCTTGGTCGGAGTCACCGCCTGCTCGACGCCGCCGAACTGGTCCCCGGTGCGTGTCTTGACTTCCACGAACACCACCGCCCGGGCGTTGTCGTCGGCCGCGATGACATCCAACTCGCCATAGCGACACCGCCAGTTGCGCGCGAGCACCCGCAGCCCGAGCCGTTCGAGATAGTCGACGGCAAGCTGCTCGCCCATCGCCCCGATTTCGGCGCGGCTCTGTGTTCTTGTCATGCCTTCACGCTGCAGCACACCGGTGACAGGAGCGCGCCGATAACGTCAGCTGTCCCCAATCGCGAATTCGTCCACAGCCCCGGCGATTCGCGCTGCGGGTAGTAGCCTCAATCTCCTGCGGATTCCGTCGATCAGTGACCGGGAGGTGGCGATGCCGGACCGTGCGCTGGACGCGAACACCCGACTGGCCGCCGAGCGCAATCGGCTGGCGCTGGAGCGGACGTTGATGGCGTGGACCCGCACCAGCACGGCACTGATCGCCTTCGGCTTCACCATCTACCAGATCTTCCGGTACCTGTCGGAGAGCGAACGGCTCCGCGACCCGTACGTGAGCCCTCAAGTCTTCGGTGTCGCAATGATTCTCGTCGGTCTGACCGCATTGATTCTGGGCTGGGTCCAGCACCGCCAGGAGCTGACGACGCTGCGATCGGATTTCGGCCCGATGCGCTACTCGATCGCCTCCATCGTCGCCGCACTGGTCTCCGGCCTCGGGGTCATCGCGCTGCTCGGGGTGACCCTGCGGCTGTAACGGCACACCCGCAGAATCTCCCGACGAAAGCCGCGCATGAACGACGCACATCGCACCCAGAGGTTCCAGACCCTGACGACGCCGCGTGCCGCGGGGGTCGCCGGCATCCTGTTCGCCGCGTTGTTCGCCACCAGCCTGGTCCTGCTGCGCAGCGCCATTCCCGATGATCCGTTCGCCCAGATCTCCTGGGTGACCCGCGGCGAAACCAGAATCGGTATCGCACTGGTGCTGGCTCCGCTCGCCGGGATCGCGTTCCTGTGGTTCATCGGGGTCGTGCGGGACCAACTCGGCGACCTCGAGGACCGGTTCTTCGGGTCCGTCTTCCTGGGCAGCGGACTGCTGTTTCTGGCCATGGTCGCCGTCTCGATGGCCATCGCCGGAGCGATCCTGATCGTCGCCGAGACCCCGGCGATCGCCTCGAACGGAGTCGTCTACTTCGCGCGGTCACTGATGCTTCAGATCAGCAACGTCTGGGGGGTGCGCTTTGCCGGCGTGTTCATGATCTCGCTGGCCACCATCTGGATCCGCACCAGGCTGATGCCACGATGGCTGGCCGGCGTCACGTACCTGCTGGCGTTGATCCTTCTTCTTGTGGTCAGTCGAAGCCTGTGGATCACCCTGGTGTTCCCGGCGTGGGTGTGCGGCATCAGCGTGTTCATCCTCACGAAGGGTCGGCCGGCCGAACGGTGACCACCCCGGCCACCGGGTGTTTCGTCGGCGTCAAAAAGGGGGTACTCGGCCGCATCCCCCCACCAGGAGGCACCATGGCCACCAGTTCCAAGTCCGCCCACGGCATCGCCGACCGGGCCACCGACAGCGATGCGTTCGAGTACACCGCGAGGGCAGGTTTCGCCGCCAGCGGCGTGCTGCACCTGCTGATCGGCTACATCATCCTTCAGCTGGCGTTCACCGGGGCGGGCGGAAACGCCGACCAGTCCGGCGCGCTGGCCACCCTGGGCAGCCAGACCGGCGGGAAGATCGTGCTGTGGGCGGCCGCGGCGGGGCTGGTCGCGCTCGGGTTGTGGCGCATCGCCGAAGCCGTCATCGGAGCGAAACCCGGCGAAGGCTCCGGCGGCAAGGGCGACAACCCCGCCTGGAAACGCGCGAAGTCGGTCGGCCTGGCTATCGCGAACTTCGCGATCGCCCTGTCCGCGGCGCGGTTCGCCATGGGCAGTGGGCAGTCGAGCGGCCAGCAGAACTCCGGCATGTCCGCCCAGCTGATGCAGTCCGGATGGGGCAAAGTCGTACTGATCGCCGTGGGCCTCGGTGTCATCGCCGTCGGCGGCTACCACGTCTACAAAGGGGTGTCCCAGAAGTTCCTCGACGACCTGCAGGTCTCCGGTGGCACCGCCATCGTCGCGACCGGGGTCGCCGGCTACGCCGCCAAGGGCCTCGTCCTCGCCGGTGCCGGGCTGCTGGTCATCATGGCAACACTGCAGGCCGATCCGGCGAAGGCGAGCGGCCTCGACGCCGCGATCAAGACGCTGGGCCAGGCGCCGTTCGGGAAGTTCCTGCTGATCGCCGCGGGGCTGGGGATCGCCGCCTTCGGCGCCTACAGCTTCGTCAGGAGCCGCTACGGCCGCATGTGATGGCTTTGGGACGGCAACTGAGCTAACGGTATCCTCACTTCGGTAAGCCTCAGCTCAGGTGCCCGGCGCCTGTCGCGGAAAGGATTGCCTGGATGCGGCCAGGCCCGAAGCGGATGCCACAGGATCGTCGATGACTCCCCTGGTCGACCATCTGCGCCGTCACGGTGACAACGCCGCGATCCTGACCGGGTCGCGCCGACTCAGCTACACCGAACTCGCCGACCGCGTCGACGCCGCCACCCGCGACCTCGGCGACCGGCGCCGCCTGGTCCTGCTGGAGACCAGCAACACCGTCGACACCCTGATCTGGTACCTGGGCGCGCTCGCCGGCAACCATGTGGTGCTCCCGGTACCCGCCGGCCGCGATCACAGCGCCATCACCGCCACCTACCGCCCCGACGTCGTGATCGACGCCACCGGCATGCACATCCGCCCCGGTCGCGGGCATCTGCTGCACGACGACCTCGCTCTGCTGATGTCCACCTCCGGCAGCACCGGTTCGCCGAAACTGGTCAGGCTCTCGCGGACCAACCTGATCTCCAATGCCTCGGCCATCGCCGAATACCTGGGGATCCGCGAGACCGACCGAGCCGCGACCACATTGCCGATGTCCTACTGCTACGGCCTGTCGGTGGTCACCAGCCACCTGCTCGTCGGAGCCGCACTGATCCTGACCGAGCACTCGGTGTCCGACGCGGAGTTCTGGGATCTGTTCCGCCGCCACCGCGGTACGACTTTCGCCGGCGTGCCGTACACCTTCGAGCTGCTCGAGAGCGTCGGCTTCGCGTCGATGCAGCTCCCCCACCTGCGGTACCTGACGCAAGCCGGCGGTCGGATGCCCGCCGAACGGGTCCGGACGTTCGCCGCACTGGCCGACACGCAGGGCTGGCAGCTCTTCGTGATGTACGGCGCCACCGAGGCGACCGCCCGGATGGCTTACCTGCCACCGGATCTCGCCCACAGCCATGCCACCGCCATCGGTCGACCGATCCCCGGCGGAGCGTTCTCCATCGAACCTGTCGACGGCTGGCCCGAGCACGGCACCGGTGAGCTCGTGTACCGCGGCGCCAACGTCATGATGGGCTACGCGGACGGACCACCCGATCTTGCACTCGGTGCGACCGTTGATGCGCTGCGCACCGGCGACATCGCTCGCCGAGACAGCACCGGGCTGTACGAAGTCGTCGGCCGCAGAAGCCGATTCGTGAAGATGTACGGCCTGCGCATCGATCTGCAACAGCTCGAGACCACACTGCGGGAGGGCGGCGTTCCGGCGTTGTGCACCGACAGTGGCGACCGACTCGTGGTGGTCGCCGCGGGCGACCACCAGCACCGAGAGTTGCAACGCCGCACAGGCCAGATCGCGGGCATTCCCGCAAGCGCGGTGGCCGCCGTCTGCGTTCCCGAGCTACCCATGCTGCCGTCGGGAAAACCGGACTACCCCGCCGCCCGGGTCCTGGCAACGGAGGTCCGCGCCGCCGGCCCGCAACACACCGACCTACGGGAACTGTTCGCCGAGGTGCTCCACCTCGATCCGGCTGCTATCGATCCGGAGGCCAGCTTCGTCGATCTCGGCGGGAACTCGCTGTCCTACGTGACGATGTCGGTGAAGCTCGAACGTGCCCTCGGCCAACTACCGCCTCAGTGGCCGCGACTGTCACTGCGCGCGCTCGAGACGCTGCCCGCGCCGAAACCCAAATGGTGGCAGTCATGGGGCCGCACGCTGGAAACCAGCGTCGCCCTGCGCGCGGTCGCGATCATCCTCATCGTCGGTTCGCACGCCGAGGCGTTCGAACTGTGGGCCGGCGCCCACGTCCTACTGGGCATCGCCGGATACAACTTCGGCCGATTCTGCTTGACCCCGCTCCCCCGGCCCGACCGGATCCGTCACCTGCGCACCACCATCGCGTGGATCGCGGTTCCGTCGGTGTTATGGATCGTAATCGCCCTCGCCCTCACCGACGACTATCACCCGACAAACCTGTTGTTGGCCAACAAGTTCCTCGGCCCTCACGACAGCATGACCGCAGGAAGGCTGTGGTTCGTCGAGGTATTGGTGTGGATCCTCGTCGCCCTCGCGATCCTGTTCTGGCTGCCTGCTCTCGATCGCCTCGAGCGGCGGCACTCGTTCACCGTCGCGATCGCGTTCCTGCTGTTCGGTCTCGCGTTGCGGTTCGACGTGCTGGGACTGAACCTGGGAGACGACGCGTGGTTCACGGTGCTGACATTCTGGTTCTTCGCCGCGGGATGGGCGGCGGCGAAGGCGACGACGATCCAGCAGCGCGCGCTGGTGTCCGCCGTGCTGGTCATCGGACTGTACGGCTACTTCGGCAGCACTCTGCGCGAGACGCTGGTGCTCGCCGGGTTCGCCCTGCTGATCTGGTTGCCGTCTCTGCGGTGTCCGGCCGCGGTCGCGGTGGTCGCCGGTGTCGTCGCCGAAGCCTCGCTGTACACCTATCTCACGCACTACCAGGTGTATCCGCTGTTCGGCAGCCATCGTGTTGTCGGCGTCGTCGCCGCAATCGCCGTGGGGGTGGCGCTGACCGCAGCGGTGACGTTGCTGCGCAGGCAGCTTCGCGACCGCAGGCTCAGTGCGCCGGACTCGGTACGGGCTCCCGCTCTGCGATGAGCCCCTCCTGGACCAGGGTGGCGGCGATGACGCCGTCGCTGCGGACCAGGCTCGCGGTGACCACCCCGCGCCCCCGCGCGGCCGCAGGTGAACGGCACTCCAGCAGATTCCACTGATCCGCGCGGATCGCGCCGTGGAACCACACCGACGAATCCGTGGTGCCGCTGCGGTGGGTTCGTGACCGCATCGAGTGCCCGTGCACCTGCAACGCCGGGTCGATCAGATACACATCGGTGACGTACGCCGCGATCAGCGTGTGCACCAACGGGTCGTCGGGCAGATCCACCAGGACCCGCCACCACAGTCTGCGGACGAACTCACCACCGGCGGTGTCGTCGACGACCCTGATGTCCAGCTCGTCGAGCGGCATCGACGGTGCCGGGCCGGCCGGCCCGGTGTGCTCGAGCGATTCCGGATCCTCCGGCATCACCGCCCGACGTCCGTGCTCCGGCCCGGACAGCGCTGCGGCGAAAGAGATTGTGGCCGTGGTCAGCGGGCGATCACCCTGCAGCGCGACCACTCGACGTGATGCGGCCGTGCGGCCGTCGAAGACCCGCTCCACCCGGTAGTCGATGTCCGCACCCGCATCGCCGCCACGCAGGAACTGCAGATGCATGTTCGTCGGCAGCTTCGCGGCTTCCACCGTGCGCGCGGCCGCGGCCAGGCTCTGTGCGACCAGTTGGCCCCCGTAGGCGCGCTTGCCCTCGGGTCCGCTCGCCCGGCCACGCCACGCGTCCGCATCACCGGTGACATCGAGCAGGCCGAGCAGGGTGCTCATCGTGAGCCGCCCACGGTGCCCGACTGGATGAGTTCGTCGATGTGCCCGGCGTCCAGCGCAAGCCACTCGGCCAGCACCGCCACGGTGTCGCCACCGAGTGCAGGCGCGGGTACGGCGGGCGGGTAGACGCCGTCGATCGACACCGGCAGTCCGGGCGCGAGGTGGCGACCCACCCGCGGCTGATCGAGAGGGCTGAACATCGGATTGTCCGTGACCCGTTCGTCGGCGGCGGTCTCGGCGAACGAGCGGTACCGCTCCCACAACACCGAGGTCGCCGACAACCCGTCGGCGACCTGCGCGCCGGTGTGCACGGTGAACCATTCGGCGAACAGACCGTTGAGCGCGTCGCGGTGCTCATAGCGTTCTCCCTCGTCGGAGAAGTCCGCGTTCAGCGATTGGGCCAGCGCAGCAACGGCTTCGGTGGTTCCGGTCAGCTCGGTGAGATCCCGGAAGTGCCGGCCGGTCAGCGCGACGACCATGAAACCGACACCGTCGGCACTGGTGAAGTTCTGCCCGTAGGTGCCGTAGACGGCATTGCCGATCCGCTCGCGCGAGGTGCCGTTGACCATCGCCTCGGTGAACAGGCTGAGATTGCCGGCCGTCGCCAACGCCACGTTCTCCAGCGGGATGCTGATCCGCTGGCCGTGACCGCTCGCATCGCGGTGACGCAACGCGGTGACCACCGACAGTGCGGCGTAGAGGCCGCAGCTGACATCCCATGCGGGCAGCACGTGATTGACCGGTTCCGTGGCCCCGACAGGCCCGGTGACCAGCGGGAAACCGATGGCGGCGTTGACGGTGTAGTCGACGCCGGTGCCACCGTCGGCGCGTCCCGACACCTCGACGTGGATCAGATCCGGCCGCGTCCCGCTCAACGCCTCGTAGGAATGCCATTGCCGGCCAGCAACATTGGTGATGAACACGCCGCACTCACCGATGAGTCGCACGACCAGCTCCTGGCCCTCAGCGGAGCGCATGTCGACCGCCAGCGACCGCTTTCCCTTGTTCAGGCCTGCCCAGTAGATGCTGTCCCCGTCGGCGGTGAGTGGCCAGCGGCGATAGTCGGCCGCACCGCCGATCGGATCGACTCGGATCACCTCGGCGCCCAGCTGTGTCAACGTCATCCCGGCGAGGGGCACCGCAACGAAACTGGAGATCTCGACGATCCGTACCCCGGCAAGCGGGCGGGACGGGTCGGGCGTAGCGGTCATCGGGTCAAGCTATCAAGAGCGCTCAGATCAACTCGATCGCGTCGTTGATGGACTGCAGAACCCGGCTGGGACGGAACGGATACTTCTCGATCTCGTCGAGGTCGGTAGACCCCGTCAGTACCAGGATGGTTTCCAGACCCGCCTCGATCCCGGCGACGATGTCGGTGTCCATCCGGTCACCGACCATCACGGTGCTCTCCGAATGCGCCTCGATCCGGTTCATCGCACTACGGAACATCATCGGGTTCGGCTTGCCGACGAAGTACGGGTCGCGGCCGGTGGCCTTGGTGATCATCGCCGCCACCGAACCGGTCGCCGGCAACGGGCCTTCCGCCGACGGGCCGGTGACGTCGGGATTCGTCGCGATGAACCGCGCGCCACCGAGAATCAGGCGGATCGCTTTGGTGATCGCCTCGAACGAGTAGGTGCGGGTCTCGCCGAGCACCACGAAGTCCGGCGCGACGTCGGTGAGCGTGTAACCGACCTCGTGCAGCGCCGTGGTCAGACCGGCCTCGCCGATGACGTAGGCAGATCCGCCGGGCAGTTGGTCGGAAAGAAACGTCGCCGTCGCGAGGGCAGAGGTCCAGATCGACGCTTCCGGAACGACCAGCCCGGCACGGACGAGGCGGGCCGCCAGGTCTCGGGGGGTGAAGATCGAGTTGTTGGTCAACACCAGAAAAGGACGCTCGAGCTCGGTCAACCGCTGCAGGAACTCCGCGGCGCCGGGGAGCGCGTGTTCCTCGCGGACGAGCACGCCGTCCATGTCGGTGAGCCAGGACTGCGGGGTGGAAGTCACCTTCTCAGTCTGTCAGCACCGGGTTCGACACGCCGTCGATCAGGTCATGCGGCTGAGGAGCATGCAGGCTGCAGCAGTCACCAGGTCCCGATCATGGGTGAGCATCACGTCGAAGCGGCGATCGCGGTCCGCCACGGTGCCGATGCCGTCGGTGACTTCCCGAGCGACGAGTGCGGCGGCGTCACTGGCACCCAGCATCAGCACGATCCACTGGGTGCTCAACGAGTCGTCGGCGCTGATGCATGCGCCGCGCACGCGTGTCCCCGGATGTTCCGGGACGTCTTCGCCGAACACCGCCACCAGCGGGGCAGCGGCGGCGAGACGCTCATAGCAGCGTCGGGTCCTACCTCTGAAGAACTCCGCCCGTTGCACCGAGGCCAGCACGATCGGTGGGTTCATGGCGTCGACGGCTTGTTGCTCGAGGTAGCGCGACAGCGCGAGCACCGTGTCCTTGCGTTCCTGACGGATCGGCACACGTGCGGCCAGGGCGTCGAACGGTGATGCGATGTCCCGGCACGGACAATCCGGCCGCGAGGGGGGCATCCACCCCGCGGCGATCTGCCGACCGACAGACACCGGCCCCGGGTGACCGTACTTGAAGCCTTGGCCCAGCGTTGCGCCGAGTGCGATCGCCCGGTGCACATGCGCGTCCTCTTCGATGCCTTCGGCCAGCACGACCGCGCCGGCCCGCTCGTGCTGGGCCAGAACAGCGGCCCAGGTACGCGCGCGGTCGTAGCGCGATTGAGATTGCACGACCGCAAGATCGAGCTTGATGACGTCGGGGGCGACCACGTCGAGCAGAGCCAGTGGAGCGGGATCCGCACCCACGTCATCCAGAGCGATGGCGAATCCGTCGGACCGAAGCGCTGCGACTTTCGACAGCAGGCGGGGCGGATCGTTGAGTAAGCTGCGTTCGGTGAGTTCAAAAACCAACTGATAGCGTTCCGCGGCACGAGCCAGTGACGAACTCTCGGCCCGGCCGACATGCGGTGTGGTGGTCTCACAATTGATGAACAGCGCGGTGCCCGTGGGTAACTCAGCAGCCAGGGCCGCCTCGATTGCGGTGTCGATACACATCCGCTCCAACGAGCCCTCGCGACCTGTTCCGGCTGCGTGAGCGAAGACCACCTCGGGCGCGACATCGCCGAGATGGCGCCATCGGGCGAGCGCCTCGAACCCTATGACGGCGCCGTCCGGCAGCGAGACGATCGGCTGGAAGACCGGCGTGAGGCCGTCCCCGGCGACCGCAATGTCGAGATGGTGCAGCGCAACATCATCAGCGACGGTGGCTGCATCGGCAGCTCTCCCGTCAGCATCGTTCACAAGATCCGAGGCTGAATCGGCGACATAACGGTTCCCCTCTCGGTTCCGCTACGTGTGCGAGCCTAGCCACGCCGAGTGAGCACGGAGGATGGTTTCCGGATGCCGTTCAGATCGATGAGGATTCCGCGGCGCTACTCGGGCAGCCGCAGTTCGGGCTTCTCGACCTCTTCGATGTTGACGTCCTTGAAGGTGATCACCCGGACCTGCTTGACGAAACGAGCCGGCCGGTACATGTCCCACACCCAGGCGTCACCCAGGCGAAGCTCGAAGTAGACCTCGCCGTCGGTGTTGCGCGGCACCATCTCGACGCTGTTGGCCAGGTAGAACCGGCGCTCCGTCTCCACGACGTAGCTGAACTGCCCGACGATGTCCTTGTATTCGCGGTAGAGCGAGAGCTCCATCTCGGTTTCGTACTTCTCGAGATCTTCGGCACTCATCGGCTCAGCTGTCCTTCATGTAGATCGGAGTCCATAGGGCTCGGTGGCCCAATCTTCCCGCACGTGAGTTCTGCATGCTCCCCGGGTTCCCCCTCGACGCCGGCGGTGACCAACCGCCGCACGTTGATGAACGAGTACCGGTGTTGCTCGGACGGGCCGAGCCTGTTCAGCGCCGCGCTGTGAGCGCGGGTGCTGTAGCCCTTGTGCTCGGCGAACCCGTAGCCGGGATGGTCGCTCTCCATTGCCACCATCAGCCGGTCGCGGCTGACCTTGGCCAGCACACTCGCCGCGGCGATACAGGCCGCCGCCGCGTCGCCACCCACCACCGGTAGCGACGGCGTCGGCAGCCCCGGCACCCGGAATCCGTCGGACAGCACATAACCGGGCCGAACGGGCAGGCCTGCCACGGCCCGCCGCATCCCCTCGATGTTCGCGACGTGCACTCCCCGGCGATCGACCTCGACCGACGGGATGAAGACCACGTTGTAGGCCAGCGCATAGCGACGAATCAACGGGAACAGTCGCTCCCGTTCGGTCTCGTTGAGCCTTTTGGAATCGTCGAGCGCGGCCAGACTCTCCAACCGGTTCGGTCCGAGCACACACGCTGCCACCACCAGCGGCCCGGCGCACGCGCCGCGGCCCACCTCGTCGACACCGGCGACGGGACCCAGTCCGGCACGGTAGAGCGCGGATTCCAGCGTGCGGAGGCCGGACGATTTACGGATCACCACTCTCGGCGGCCACGCACGCACGTGTCACGGCCTCCGGTCAGCTCTGCGGGTCCGTGGTGTTCACGCCACCCCACCGCGACGGCGGCCAGGCGATGAAACGGGCTTTACCGATGACATTCTCCACCGGAATGGTCCCCGCGACGGGATCGCCGGTACAGAGCAACCCGTTCTGGGCGTCCTCGGGCCGGTTGCTGCAGTGGCTGCGGGAGTCCGCCGAGTGGGTGCGGTTGTCGCCCATCACCCAGATCCTGTCCTCCGGCACGGTGACGGGCCCGAATTCGTTGCCCAGGCACGGGTACACCGCAGGGTCGGCCATCATCGTGTCCGGGTCGAGGTACGGCTCGTTGAGCTCTTTTCCGTCGACGGTGAGCCCGGTGTCCGCCCGGCACTCGACGGTCTGCCCGCCCACCGCGATGATCCGCTTCACCAGGTCGTTCTGGTCGGGCGGGACGAACCCGACAAAAGACAGCGCGTTCTGCACCGCCCTGATGGCCGGGTTGTCCGACCGGATCGACTGGTAGCCGATGCTCCAGTTGGGCGGACCCTTGAAGACGACCACGTCGCCGGGTTCCGGCGAGGTGAACCGGTAGGACAGCTTGTCCACCATGATGCGGTCCCCGACACATCCGGGACACCCGTGCAGGGTGGGTTCCATCGACTCGGACGGAATCAGATACGGCCGGGCGATGAACGTCAGCATCACGTAGTACAGAACCATCGCGACGGTGATCAGAATCGCCGCTTCGCGAACGGCGCCGCGCTTCTTCTTGTCTGGTTCCTGCTCGGCGTCGGACTCCGAGGTGTCGACTGCGGCGCGCTCGGCCGGCGAATCGTCCGGGTCTGGGCCTTCTGCGGGTCCGGTCACGGGATCAGCGTAACGAGCGCGCCAGTGAACCCGGAGCGACCTGGGAGGTCAGCGCTTTTCCTTGATCTTCGCCTTCTTGCCACGCAGCTCGCGCAGGTAGTACAGCTTCGCGCGACGGACATCACCGCGGGTGACGATGTCGATGTGGTCGATGTTGGGCGAATGCACGGGGAAGGTGCGCTCGACGCCCACACCGTAGCTCTCCTTGCGGACGGTGAAGGTCTCGCGGACCCCGCCGCCCTGGCGCCGCAGAACGACGCCCTTGAAGACCTGAATGCGCTCCTTGGAGCCCTCGATGACCTTCACATGGACGTTGACGGTGTCGCCGGCGCCGAAGGCCGGGACGTCGTCGCGCATCGACGTCTGGTCGATGAAATCCAGCGTGTTCATCGGTGACACTTCCTTGCTGTTCGCGGCTGCCGGCGTGCGTCACGATGACGCGTGCCGAGCCGATGGGTGATTCGGACGTCTTGGGTGAGTCGTGCGGCGTTTCCGCCCGTGCACAGACAACTGCCCAATTGTGCCAGACGGAGGCCGGTTCCCCGAAATCCAGTGCCGCCGGGCCGACCGTGGGCAAGGCCACCCCGGCGCGCACGGCACGGTCGGTTTCACGAGGCTACCCTGGAAAAACGGGTATACCGCAGCGACGAGGCGGGTTCGTCATCCGGCCCGGGAAACAGAACCCATGGAGGATCACCGATGCAACGGCGTCCGTTGAGGCTGGTCAAGGCCACCGCAGCGATCGCTGCCGGTGCCCTTGTCGTGGCCGGATGCGAGGCCCAGGTGCATGGTTCACCACCTGCTCCGCCGGATCCCCCGCGCACGGTCGTCGCACCGCTGGGGACCATGGCTCCGCTTCCCGAGGTATCCCCCGACGAGCCCGCCGCCGGCTTCGCCGGCCTGGCGGACCGGGAACGGCAGGCGACTGCGCAGGCCGCTGAGGCGGGCGCCGACATCACCGCGGCGGTGCTCGACCGCAACACCGGTCAACTGGTGACGAACGGCAACAACATGACGATCGCCATCGCGTCGGTGGTCAAGCTGTTCATCGCCGACGACCTGCTGCTACAGGTGTCCAGGGGCGAGACGACGCTGAGTCCGGAAGACCGTCGATCGCTCGACGTCATGCTGCGGTCCTCGGACGACAGTGCCGCCGAGGTCTTCTGGAACCGCAGCGGTGGCAGCGCCATCATCAACCGGGTGGTCGCCCGGTACGGGCTGGGTTCCACCCGTCCGCCGAGCAACGGCCGCTGGTTCAACACCATCAGCACGGCGACCGACCTGGTGCGTTACTACGACATGCTGTTGGCGGGAACCGGCGGACTGCCGCCCGAGCAAGCGGGCATCATCCTGTCCGACCTGGCGGGGTCGACACCGACGGCGCCCGACGGAATGGTGCCCGGCGGCATCTATCCGCAGCGGTTCGGCATCCCCGAGGGCCTGTTCGCCGAACCGGTCGCCGTCAAGCAGGGCTGGATGTGCTGTATCGGCTCGGACTGGATGCACCTGTCCACCGGTGTCGTCGGCCCCGAGAGGCGCTTCGTAATGGTCATCGGATCCATGCAGGCCACCAACGACGACACCGCCCGGCAGACCATCACCGACGCCGTCAAGACCATGTTCCCCGGCGGCCGGATCTAATCTTCAGGTCCGGCACGAGGTCGGGATGTTCCGGTGCGCTAGCCGCCATGCCGCAGTGCCGCGCTTCCCCCTCACTCGCCACCGCGCGGCACGCCGCCACGCCAAGATCCGCCGGATCTGTCGACACGGGCTGAAGCCCGAGCAGATCGCGATAGATGTTGTCCCGCTCAGCCACGGCATCGGGGAGGAAAGGGAAGATCGGGTAGTCGTGAATGAGCCCGCGACGGAGGCGGAACGTCATGTCGGGAATGTTCTCGACCAGCACCCGGTCCCGGAGCCTGAGGGTGTCGACGGTGAGCAGGTCCCGCGACGAGCTGTAGACGTAGGTCGGCGGTAATCCCGCAAGAGAGCCGAAGAGCGGACTCGCCACGGGATCCGATACATCGAGTTCGCCCGCCCAATCGCGGCCCGCCCGGGCGAGATTGGGAATGTCGAGCAGGGGGTCGTCGATCTGGGCGCTGCGCGGGTCGCTCATCGACACGTCGAGCCACGGAGCGAGCAACACCAGCCGGTTCGGAATGGCGGCGTTGCGGCGCACCAGTTCCTGAACCGACGCCAGCGCCAGACCGCCGCCCGCCGAGTCGCCCAGGACGCTGACGTTGTCCGCCCCGTGCAACGCGATCATGTGCTCGATGAAATCGGCGGTACGCGGAACTTCCGTCGCGGCGGTTCCCTTGGGAGCCAACGTGTACAACGGGACGACGACCGTTGCGCCGGTGTCGCGCGCCATGTCGGTGTATCCCCACCATTGGAAGATGTTGACCTGGCCCTCGTAGGACCCGCCGTGCAGCGCAATGACGACGTCGTCGCTGCCGTCCTTGGGGGTGAGCGACCACACCGGCATCTCGTCGAACTCGGTGCGCTCGACTCTGACGTTCCACGGATAGAACGGTGGGATTCCGTCGGTGAAGACAGGGATCTTGAGGCTGGTGAACCTCAGCAGGCCGCCGAACGGCTTCAACACGAACTGGATGACCTTCAGCGCCGCCACCACGACGTCGTGCACGAACGACGGCTTACCGGTGTAGAGCTGCTGCCAACTGTCGGGATCCTGGGCCGGTGCCACACCGATGTCGGCTGTTTGCGCACCCACCGGAGCTGAGGTCTCGAGAGCAGGCTTCCCGGGTGCGTCCGTCTCGGCGTCCCGGCGTGCCGACCCCACCACCGTCAGCAGCGCGGGCGCGCTGACGGGGACCTGCGGCGCAGTGTCGTCGTCCCCGCCAACGACAACCTCGACATCGCTGATCGGGGTGACGACGGTGTCCGCCGAATCGACCGTCTCGTCGTCGGCGGCGTCCTCTTCGTCAACGTCGGCCTCGTCCTCGGCGTCGTCCGCAATTTCAACGTCGGCCTCGTCGGCATCGTCGAGTTCGTCGGCCTCGTCGGCCTCGTCGGCCTCGTCGAACTCGTCGGTCTGGTCGGTCTCGTGGTCCCCCGGCGTCGTGGTCGGTGTCGCCGCTGCGGACCCATCCGGCGTACCGGCGGAACCCTCGGCGTCACGACGTTTCGGCGTGTCGTCGGTGCGATCCGTTTTCGCCGACGCGCCCGCGTCGCTGGATGTGGCCGCCCGGTCCTCGCTCGCGGACGCGACGCCGGCACCGCAGTACGTGACCACCGCACCGACGCCGAGCACCGCTGTACAACGGCCCACAGTCATCGCAGCGGCCTTCAACCAGTCGGATTCCACGGCCAACCCTTCCCTCCAGGCACAACACTCCGCGGACGTTACAAAAATGCCGCTGATCGTCAACCTGCTCCGGGTCAAAAGTAGCCGAACAACAACTGCATAACAACGGCTTTGGAAGACAAGTCTTTCTGCACCACCGTCAATAGCCCGCGGCGGACGAGGTCGCCGGATCTAGTCGAGCAGGTCCGGTCGGCGGTCGCGGGTGCGCTCGAGACTCTGTTCGTGGCGCCACGCGGTGATCCGGGCGTGATTGCCCGAGAGCAGTACCTCCGGCACGTCGAGCCCTCGCCAACTGGCCGGCCTGGTGTAACTGGGCCCTTCCAACAGACCCCCCACCAGATCGGAATGTGAATCGTCGCGGTGGGATTGCGGATTGCCGAGCACATCGGGCATCAGGCGGACCACCGCCTCGATCATCACCAGCGCCGCCGACTCACCGCCGGGCAGCACATAGTCCCCGATCGATACTTCCTCGACCCGCATGCGGCGCGCAGCGTCCTGCGCAACGCGCTGGTCGATGCCCTCGTAGCGGCCGCAGGCGAAAACGAGATGGTGTTCGTTGCTCCAGCGCTCCGCATCGGCTTGGGTGAACAGTCGGCCCGCCGGCGACGGGATCACCAGAAGCGTTTCCTCCGAACAGATCTCGTCGAGCGCCGCACCCCACACCGGCGCCTTCATCACCATCCCCGGCCCGCCACCGTAGGGCGAGTCGTCGACGGACCGATGCACGTCGTGGGTCCACGCACGCAGATCGTGCACCTCGAGTTCGACCACCCCGGCCTCGATGGCCCTGCCCGGCAACGACTGTCGCAGTGGTTCGAGATACGCGGGAAAGATGCTCACCACATCGATACGCACCGCGCGCCTCACTCGAGGTCGGCAAGATTGAGCAAACCGTCGGGCGGATCGATCTCGACGATGCCGTCGGCGAGCGACACCGTGGTCACGATCGCACTCACGAACGGGACCAGGATCTCGGGGCCCTCAACGGATTTGACGCTGAGAAGCTCACCGGCGGCGGTGTGCAACACCTCGGCGACGGTGCCGATATCGGCACCGCCCACCGTCCGGACCCGCAGCCCTTCGAGCTGATGGTCGTAGAACTCGTCGGGCTCGGTGATCGGTGGCAGATCGTCGGCGTCGACCAGGAAAAGCGTGCCCCTCAGGGCGTCGGCCGCATCGCGGCCGACGACTCCGGCCAGCCGCAGCAGCAGCCGCCCGGAATGTTCACGGACCGACTCGATGGTGTAATCGCGCTCCGCGCCGCCGCGAGAAGCACGGCCCCGCAACGTCTTACCCCGTCCGAACCGGCTGTCGGGATCGTCGGTGCGGACGTCGACGACAACCTCACCGGTGACGCCGTGCGCCTTCGCCACGCGCCCGACGACCAACTCCATGGACGTATGCCTACTGGTCGGTGTCCACCACGTCGACGCGGATGCCCCGCCCGCCGATACCGGCCACCAGGGTGCGCAACGCGGTCGCCGTGCGTCCGCCACGACCGATGACCTTGCCGAGGTCCTCGGGATGGACGTGCACCTCGACTGTGCGCCCGCGACGGTTGGTCACCATGTCGACGCGGACGTCATCGGGGTTGTCGACGATCCCGCGAACCAGATGTTCGACCGCGTCGACGACGACTGAACTCACAGCCGTTCTCAGCTCTCGCTGGGCGCGTCGGCGCTCTCGGCCGCCGCGACGGTCTCGGTCTCAGCCTTGTCGTCGGTCTTCTCGGCGGCAGGCTCAGCCTTGTCGTCGGCCTGCTCGGCCTTCTTGGCGGGCGCCTTCTTCTTCTTGGGCTGGGTGGCCTCGCCGGACGGCGCGCCGTCGGCCTCCGCCAGCGCGGCGTTGAACAGGTCCAGCTTGCTGGTCTTGGGTTCCTTGACCTTCAGCGTGCCCTCTGCGCCGGGCAGCCCCTTGAACTTCTGCCAGTCGCCGGTGATCTTCAGCAACTGCAGCACCGGCTCGGTGGGCTGAGCGCCGACGCTGAGCCAGTACTGGGCGCGCTCCGAGTTGATCTCGATGACGCTGGGGTCTTCCTTCGGGTGGTACCGGCCGATCACCTCGATGGCGCGGCCGTCGCGACGGTTGCGCGCGTCGGCGACGGAAATGCGGTACTGGGGATTGCGGATCTTGCCGAAGCGGGCGAGCTTGATCTTGACAGCCATGGTGGTGCGAACTCTCCTGTGATTGCCACGTGTGCAATTCAAGCGACGCGGGCGGGCTGCCCGGTCCGGTTTTGCCTTACGTGTGTGACCGCGCCGGGGTCTCAGTCCCAGGGCAGACAGCCGCTCATTGTGCCAGAACCAGCACCGTAAGACGAAATCCCGGTGCGACCCCCATCCTCGACACTTTACAAATCTCATCGACGGTGTCACCCTCCCCCGATGAACGACGCAGCGACCCTGCTGGAGATCGAGTCGATCAAACAGTTGAAGGCCCGGTACTGCCGACACCTGGACACCAAGGACTGGGCGTCGTGGCGAAGCCTGTTCACCGACGATTTCCGCAGCGACACCTCCGAGGCAGGCGGCAAGGTGATCGTCGGCGCCGATCCCTTCGTCGCGTTCACCCGCAAGAGCCTCGGCGACCGTGCCACGATGCACCAGGTGCACGCACCGGAGATCGACGTGACCTCGCCGACGACCGCGCAGGCGGTGTGGGCGCTGGAAGACGTCGTACGTCTGGCACCCGGGGTGAACCTGCGCGGCTATGGCCACTACACGGAGACCTACACGAAGGTCGACGGTCGATGGCTCATCGCCGAATCGACGCTCACCCGGTTGCGGGAGGACGTCTTCAACATGGTGATCTCGCTTTACATCTCCGACCGGATCAAGAGGGTGACCGGCACGATCGCCCGCAGACTGGTTCGCTGAGCTACAGCAGCTTGTCGAAGCACTTCTCTTCGACGCGCTTGCTCATCCGCCACCCCTGCGCGGTCCGGATGAACTCGTCGACGTACCAGATCCCGACAAAATAGATCTGCTCTTGCTCCCCACCCATCACCATCGGGTTGAAGCAGATCGCCCGCGAGGTCGCGGTGTCGCCGGTGACGCGCACATCCACGTTGCCGAGCATGTGGTAGTACGCCGGGAAGTTCGGCAGCACCTCTTGGAGCCAGGCCTTGATCTCGGGGAAGTGACCGGCGATGCCACCGGCGACCCGGTAGTCGATGTAGGCGTCGGGGGTGAACACCGCGTCGAGGTCGTCGAACCGCCGCTGGTCGATCGCGGTGGAGTAGTCAAAAAGCAGCTGCTGGATCTCCAGCCGGTCAGAGATCTCCTCGAGGCTCAACATGGATTGATTGAACACGATCGGCCACGGGCTCCGGCTCGGGCATACACTCAGCGGTCATGACGAGGCTTCTCACGTGCCTGGGCGTCGCCCTGCTGCTGGTCGCGGGGGTCGCCGCGCCGACTGCGTCGGCGGTACCCGTGTCCGGAATCAGCCAGCCGGCAGGCTCGGTGCCCATCCCGGAAGGGCCTGCCCAGGCCTGGCTCGTCGCCGACATGGACACCGGCGCGGTGCTCGCCGCCCGCGACGAGTTCGGCCAGTACGCCCCCGCCAGCACCATCAAGGTGCTGCTCGCCATGACCGTCCTCGACGAGCTTCCGCTGGACGCCACGATCGTCGCCAACGAGGCGGACACCAAGGTCGAGTGCAACTGCGCCGGCGTCACACCGGGTTTCACCTACACCACCCGACAGCTGCTGGAAGCGCTGCTGCTGGTATCCGGCAACGACGCCGCCAACACGTTGGCCACCATGCTCGGCGGGCGCGACGTCGCGCTGATGAAGATGAACAGCAAGGCCGCTCTGGTGGGTGCCTACGGGACGAACGCGGGTTCGCCGTCGGGAATCGACGGACCCGGGATCGACATGTGGTCCTCGCCGCGCGATCTGGCCGTCATCTTCCGGGCCGCGATGGCCAACCCGGTCTTCGCCCAGATCACCGCGATGCCCACCGCGGTATTCCCCACCGAGACCGGCGACAGGATCCTGGTCAACCAGGACGAACTGCTCCACCGCTATCCCGGCACCTTCGGCGGCAAGACCGGCTACACCGACCTGGCCCGCAAGACCTTCGTCGGCGGCGCTCAACGCAACGGCAAGCGTCTGGTCGTGGTGCTGATGTACGGCCTCGTCAAGGAGGGCGCCCCCACGTACTGGGATCAGGCGGCCAGCCTTCTCGACTGGGGTTTTGCGCTCGGACCCAACGCGGGTGTGAGCCGGCTCTAAACCTGGGCGCGCCTGTCGATACCCGATGGAGACCTGATCGCGCGCTTGTCGAGTCCTTGCGTGGATAGCGTCGCCACTTGTGCGACGAAGTTTCGCGGGGCTGGCGCTCGCCCTCAGCGTGGTGCTGCCTGCGGCCACGATGACCGACGCACCCCGTGCGATGGGCCAACCCGCCCTCGAACCTGCTGCTGCACAGGCGATCCCGGACGGACCCGCCAAGGCCTGGCTACTGGCCGACCTGGACACCGGTCAGGTGCTCGCCAGCCGCGACCCGTACGCCACCTACGCCCCGGCCAGCACCATCAAGGTGCTGCTCGCCATGACGGTGCTCGATCACCTTCGACCGGACAACTTCGCGAGAGCGAACGCATCGCACACCGAAGTCGAATGTTCCTGTGTGGGGCTGAAACCGGGCCAGGCGTACACCACCCGTCAACTGGTGGAAGCGATCCTGATGGTGTCGGGCAACGATGCGGCCAACATGCTCGCCGACATGCTCGGCGGGAAACCCGTCGCGTTGGCCGCGATGAACCGCAAGGCCGCCCTCGTCGGGGCGCGCAGCACCAGGGCGTCGTCACCGTCGGGTCTGGATGGACCCGGCTGGGAATCGGTCACCACGCCACACGATCTCGCGGTCATCATGCGTGCGGCGCTGAAGTATCCGCTGATCGCCCACATCATGCGGTCGCCGACGGCACAGTTCCCCGGCAAGACGCTCACCAACCAGAACGAACTGCTGGCCCGCTATCCCGGAAACCTCGGCGGTAAGACCGGATACACCAATCTGGCCCGCAAGACCTATCTCGGTGCCGCGCAACGCGGGAATCGCCGCCTCGTCGTCGTCCAGATGTACGGCACCGGGGACCTGTACGGGCAGGCGATCAGACTGCTGGACTGGGGTTTCGCCCAGAACCCCTAGGCGGCAGCGGGCTCTCCGTGAAAGAGCATTCCGGGCTGCGGTCGCGGCCCCGATCACGACACTGGCTTCACTCTCGTGGGCAACGCGGCGCCACGGGCCGCTAGTAGGCGATGCCGCGCAGAACCACCAGCGTCGGATCGGCCAGGACGGCCGCGCCACCTCGTGGATCGTCGGTGTAGCAGACGAAGTCGGCCGACGCCCCATGCTCGAGGGCCGGACGGCCCAACCACTGCCGGGCATCCCAGCAGGCCGCGCCCAGGGCCTCGGTCGGGGTCATGCCGATGCCCTTGAGCGCCTCGACCTCCTCACCGATTCGGCCGTGGGCGACGGCGCTGCCCGCGTCGGTGCCCGCGTAGATCGGTACGCCCGCCTCCCGAGCCGCACCGATCCTGGCCCCGCACGTGGCGTGCAGTGCCCGCATGTGCTGTTCGTAGCGGGGATATCGGCTGGCGGCGGCGGCGATGTCGGGGAAGTTCTCGATGTTGATCAGGGTCGGCACCAGCGCGGTGCCGTGCTCGACCATGAGGTCGACGGTGTCGTCGGTCAGCCCGGTGCCGTGCTCGATGCAGTCGATACCGGCCCTGATCAGCCCCGGCAACGCGTCCTCGCTGAACACGTGTGCCGTCACCCTGGCGCCGTTGGCGTGCGCGGCATCGATCGCGGCTTCGAGCACGTCATCGGACCACAGCGGTGCGAGGTCCCCGAGATCACGGTCGATCCAGTCGCCGACCAGCTTGACCCAACCGTCACCCCACCGCGCCTGCTGCGCCACCGCATCCGGCAGCTGCCACTCGTCGGTGAGTTCGACTGCGAAGCCCCGCTGGTAACGCTTCGGGCGCGCGATGTGGCGGCCGGCGCGGATGATGCGCGGCAATTCGGCGCGGTCGTCGAAACCCCGGGTGTCGGTGGGTGATCCCGCGTCGCGCAACAGCAGTGCGCCGGTGCCCCGCTCGGTTTCCGCCTGTGCGACCGCCTCGTCCATCTCGATCGCGCCGTGCGGCCCGAGTCCGACATGGCAGTGCGCGTCGACCAGGCCGGGAAGGATCCATCCGCCGGCCCCGTCGGCACCGAACACCGTCTCGGCGTCGGCTACCGGTTCAGCGCTGAGCATGCCGTCGACAACCCACCACTCCACGAGTTCTCCGTCGGGCAACCCGCGCCCGCGCACGTGCAGTCGCACGTCAGTTCCCTTTGGGGAACTTCAGTTTCGACAGATCGAGGTTGGCCAGCCCGGGTGGCAGTTCGTCGAGACCCTTGGGCATGTTCGACAGATCCGGGAAGCCCGCAGGCATTCCGGGCATACCCGCGCCGAGGGGGTTGCGCGCCTTCGGCTGAGTGGGGCCCTTGCCCTTCTTGCCCTTCTGCTTGTTCTTGCCTTTGGCCGCTTTGCGCGATCCGGATTTGCGTGCGAACGGCATGCCCATCTGGCCGGCCATCTGCGACATCATCTTCCGGGCGTCGAAGAAGCGGTCGACGAGCTGGTTGACCTCGGACACCGTGACACCGGAGCCGTTGGCGATGCGCAACCGACGCGAGGCGTTGATGATCTTCGGATCGGCGCGCTCCTGCGGCGTCATCCCCCGGATGATGGCCTGCACGCGGTCGAGTTGGTTGTCGTCGACGGCGGCCAGCGCGTCCTTCATCTGACCCGCGCCCGGCAGCATTCCGAGCAGGTTGCCGATCGGGCCCATCTTGCGGATCGCCAGCATCTGCTCGAGGAAGTCCTCCAGCGTGAGCTCACCGCTGCCGATCTTGGCCGCGGTCGCCTCCGCCTGCTCGGCGTCGAAATGCTGTTCGGCCTGCTCGATGAGCGACAGCACGTCGCCCATGCCCAGGATCCGGCTGGCCATCCGGTCGGGATGGAAGACGTCGAAGTCCTCGAGCTTCTCCCCGCTCGACGCGAAGAGGATCGGCGCACCGGTGACCTCGCGCACGGACAACGCGGCGCCACCGCGGGCGTCGCCGTCGAGCTTGGTGAGCACGACGCCGGTGAACCCGACCCCCTCGCGGAACGCGTCGGCGGTGGTGACGGCGTCCTGGCCGATCATCGCGTCGAGGACGAACAGGGTTTCGTCGGGCTGGACGGCGTCCCGGATCGCCGCGGCCTGACCCATCAGCTCCTCGTCGATGCCCAGGCGGCCTGCGGTGTCGACGATGACGACGTCGTAGTGCTTGGCCTTGGCCTCCGCGAGACCGGCCGACGCCACCGTCACCGGGTCGGCGGTCCCCTTCACCTCGGGAGCGCCCGGCGCGGTGCCCGGGTGGGGCGCGAAGACGTTGACGCCGGCCCGCTCGCCGACGATCTGGAGCTGGCTGACCGCTCCGGGGCGCTGCAGGTCGCAGGCCACCAGCAGAGGCGTATGCCCTTGCGCCTTCAGCCATTTGGCCAACTTGCCGGCCAGCGTGGTCTTACCGGAACCCTGGAGGCCGGCGAGCATGATCACCGTCGGCGGGGTCTTGGCGAAGGTGAGCTGGCGGGTCTCGCCGCCGAGGATGCCGATGAGCTCCTCGTTGACGATCTTGACGACCTGCTGGGCGGGGTTCAGCGCCCCCGAGACCTCGGCGCCCTTGGCGCGTTCCTTGATGCGGCCGACGAACTCACGCACCACCGGCAGCGATACGTCGGCCTCCAGGAGCGCGAGCCTGATCTCGCGGGAGGTGGCGTCGATGTCGGCGTCGGTGAGCCGGCCCTTGCCGCGCAGGCCCGAGAGCGCGCCGGTCAACCGGTCGGACAGGGATTCAAACACGAGGCCAGACTACTTGTCCGTGCCGCTGCTGCCCGGCTAGCCCACCGAGCAGGCGTTCAACCGTTCTGGATGATCTGCCTGGCCACCTCGATCGCACGATCGATCGGGACGGCGAAGCCGATCCCGATGTTTCCCGCTTCCGGTCCGCCCACCGTCGCGATCGCCGTGTTCACGCCGATCACCTGGCCCTCGAGGTTCGCCAGCGGGCCACCTGAGTTACCGGGGTTGATCGATGCGTCGGTCTGCAACAGCTGCTGCTCGGGCTGCGGCCCCAGTCGGGCGGTGCGGCCGACAGCGCTGATGATGCCGGCGGTGACGGTGCTGGTGAGCCCCAGCGGCGCGCCGACCGCGATGACCGGCTGACCGATCGCCAACACATTGCTGACTCCCAGCGCAGCCGCCGGGGGTGGTGCACCGGCGACCTCGAGCACCGCCACATCGGTCGCGCGATCGGTGCCCACCACCCGCGCAGCGCTGCGACGGCCGTCGGCCATCCGCACCATCACCCGCTGAAAGCCCCCGATCACATGGCTGTTCGTCATGATCCTTCCTTGATCGTCGATGGCGAAGCCGGATCCGCGGCTGTTGCCTGCGCTCACCTGAACCACGCTGGGGAGCAAGGCCTGCGACGCGCTCTGGGCGTCGGGGGCGGCACCGGGGGCCGGTCCTGCGGCCGAGGGCGGGTACTGACGCAGCGCCGACCCCGCCCCAGGACCGGCCACCAGATAGCCGGCACCGGAACCGGCAGCGGCGGCGACGAGCAGGCAGGCGCCGACGAGCAATGCCACCGAACCGCGCGTGCGCCGGGGCGCCGCCGGTACGGCGAGGGGAGCTGGTACCGGCGGCGCCGTCTGGGGTTCCGGCCCTACACGGACCCGGGTCGGAATCGGCTGCCCGGGCTCCCGGTGCGACTGCTGTGCCGACCCAGTGGGGCCCGGAGGCAGAAACCCGGGACCGGCGGGGCGGCGACCCAGATCGAAACGCGGGTCCGAGCCAGGTTCGGACATGTCTGTCTCCTTCTCAGATGAGGCGCGAGAACCAGCGCATGGACAGCGCCGCGGCGACGATGCCGCACCCGAGCGCGATGGCGACGACGAAGGGGGTCACCTCGCGCCATTCGGTGCGCCAGCCGATGGACGATCCGATGTCGCGGTAGACCTCCTGCAGCTCATCGCTGCTCTCCGCCGAGTACGCGATTCCGCCGGTGGCGTCGGACAGCTCGGTCAGGGTGGCGGCATCAACGGGCACCGGAATCTCGTATCCCCCAGTGTCGAGGACGCCGTCGGCGGTGCCGTAGGCGATGGTGGACACCGGCACTCCTGCCGCAACTGACGCCGCGGCAGCGTCGTCGGTACCGCGACCGCTGGTGTTGCTGCCGTCGGAGAGCAGCACGATGTGCGCGGGCAGCCGGTCGCCGTCGCTGCCCTGGGCGAGCGACCGGACCTGGTCCAGGGAGGTGAACACGCCTTCGCCGATCGCCGTCCGCGACTGCGTGGTCAGGATCTGCAGGCTGGCCCTTGCCGCCTCACGGTCGGTGTCCGGCGGATGCGCGACCATCGTCGCACCGGCGAACGTCACCACCCCGACGTTGAAGGTGCCTGGCAGTTGATCGATGAAATCTCCGGCCGCGGCGACGGCTGCCGTCAGCCGGTCCGGGCTGACATCACGTGCCTGCATGGATTCCGAGGTGTCGATCGCGACGATGATCGTGGCCCGCTCGTAGGGCACCCGCACCGGCATCTCGGGCCGGGCGACGGCCAGCCCGCACAGTGCGAGAGCCACCAGCAGAAACGCCGCCGGCAGGTGTCTGCGCCACTTCGGCTGTTCGGGAATAACTCTGTCCAGCAATGGAAGTGCGGCGTAGCGAACGGCATAGCGCTGCCTGCGCCGTGCGGTCATGAGGTACGTCAGCCCCAGAAGTGCCACCGGCACCAGCATCAGCAGGCCGATCGGGAACAGGAACGTCATCGGCGGACCGTCCTCCTGGACCGCGCACTGCGCCGCATCGTGCGCTGTCGGTCGCGTAGGAACGAGGCGAGATCACGGATCCAGTCCCGCCCGGTGCCGGCGCGGAGGTGATCCGCGCCGCAGTGACCGATCGCCACTCCGACAGCGGCACGGTGCTCGGCGGCGGCGTCCCGGTAGCGTCGCCGCAGCCGGGCATCGGAGGTCCAGACCTGGCGCTGCCGGCCGGACTCCGGGTCGACGAGGACCACCGCCCCGACATCGGGCAGTTCCAGTTCGCGGGGGTCAACGATCTCCACGACGATCACATCGTGTCGGGCCGCCAGACGTCGTAGTGGCCCCTGCCAGTCGAATGGTGGTTCTGCCGCGCCTGCGGGATCAAGGAAGTCCGAGACCACAACACGCAGCCCCGGACCACCTCGCCGGGCGCCCATCGCAGTGATCGCCTCGGCCAGGCCCGGGGATCCGGCGCCGGTGCGCGTCTGGATCCCGGTCAATGTCTGCGCGGCTCGCGCGGCGGCCAGCCGAGATCGGTTCGGCCGGTACCAGCGGATGCCCTCAACTCCGAAGGTGGCCATTCCCAAGGTGTTCCCGGGCGCATCGGTCAGCAGCCCGAGGGCCCACACGATCCGCGCCGCCAGGTCGCGCTTCTCGTCGGCCGTCGTCGCGGAAGCGGCTGTGCCGAACGCCATGCTGGGGCTGGTGTCGACCAGCACCCAAGTGTCCAGCCGGTTGTCGGCACGCGGTCGCCACACGTGAGGTTCGGCTGATCGGGCGGTGATGTTCCAGTCGATCCGGCGTACGTCGTCGCCGGGCTGGTAGCGGGCCAACTCCTCCGGGTCGGCGCCTCCGCCCAACCGCAATCCCTCGAGGTCTCCGGGCATCAGGCTGTCGATCCGGCGACGCAGCCCGAGATCGAGCGCGCGCCACGAGTGGGCGGTCACGAGGCGACCTCGGCGAGATCCTGGCTGTGTGGTGCAATCTGCGGCGGGGCAACATGTTCCAGCAATTGGCCGATGACCGCGCGCGGATCGACTCCGTCGGCGACGGCATCGAAGGTCAGCACCAGCCGGTGCGCCAGTACTTCCGGGGCGATGTCGGCGACGTCAGCGGGCAGCACGTAGTCGCGACCGCGGATCAGGGCCAACGCCCGGCTCGCCGACAGCAGGCCCAGGGATCCGCGGGGGCCGATGCCGTAGTCGAGAACCGCGCCGATGGGTGCCGCGCCGTACTCGGTGGGCTCCCGGGTCGCCATCACGAGGCGCACGATGTAGTGCGCCACCGCATGGTGCACAAAAACCTCTTCGGTGAGCCGCTGCAGCCGCAGCACGTCGGCGGGTGTCAGCAGTGTTCGCGCCGCGGGCGGTCGGGCACCCATCCGCGCCAGGATCGCCAGCTCCTCGAGCTCGTTGGGATGAGTCAGGTCGACCTTGAGGAGGAACCGGTCCCGCTGCGCCTCCGGCAGGTGGTACACCCCATCGGTTTCGATCGGGTTCTGGGTGGCCAACACCAAAAACGGTTCGGGGAGTGCAAAAGTCTGTCCACCGATGCTCACCTGACCTTCGGCCATCGCCTCCAACAGCGCCGACTGCACCTTGGCGGGGGCCCGGTTGATCTCGTCGGCAAGCACGAGGTTGGCGAAGATCGGCCCGAGCTCGATGTCGAAGGTCTCCGTCGACGGCCGCCACACCCGCGTGCCCAGGATGTCGGCGGGCATCAGGTCTGGGGTGAACTGCAGCCGGTGGAAGCTCCCGCCGACCACGGTGGCCACGGTGCGCACCGCCAGGGTCTTCGCCAGACCCGGCACACCCTCCAGGAGCACGTGACCGCCGGCGAGCAGGCCCACGAGGAGCCTCTCCAGCATCGAATCCTGGCCGACGACAACGTGTTTCATTTCGAAGAGCGCTCGTTCGATGAGCATCCCGGGTGTCGGCGCCTGTTGCACCCCGTGGCCGTCGAGTTCGTTGTGTCTGCTCATGGGTGCCACTTCATCAGGCGGGTGCGAAAACCCCCGGAAACCGCTGCGAAAGTTGACCGAAAGCCAAGTGGTCGCAGTCCGTGGACGCCGCTACCCTCGGCGCATATGCGGATACTGATCGTCGAGGACGAGGAGGGGCTGGTCAGCGCGCTCCGCATCGGCTTGCAGCGGGAGGGATACGCGGTCGACACGGCGTTCACCGAAGCCGACGCGACCGAACGGCTGACGGTCAACGCCTATGACGTCGCTCTCGTCGACGTGAACCTTCCCGACGGCGACGGCTTGGCACTGGCGCGTCGCCTGCGTGACGGGGAGATCGTCTCGCCGGCCGGGCGCGACATCCGGATCATCATGCTCACCGCGCTGGGCACGCTGCCGGATCGGGTGCGGGGCCTGGATGCGGGAGCCGACGACTACATCGTCAAGCCGTTTGCCCTGGCCGAATTGACGGCCCGGCTGCGCGCCGTGTTGCGCCGCGAGGTCTCCGGGGACTCGTCGGTTCTCCGCTTGGGCGACATCACCGTCGACACCGCCCGCCAGATCGTGCGTCGCGGCACACGGGAGGTCGACGTCACCCTCAAGGAGTTCTCGGTACTGCGCTACCTGATGACCAGACCGGACCACGTGGTCTCCGCCGAACAGATCCTCGAGCACGTCTGGGATGAGAACGCCGATCCCTTCACCCAGACCGTCCGCGTGACCGTGGGCACGTTGCGGCGCAAGCTCACCCTTGACGGCGAACATCAGGTGCTGCACACGCTGATCGGGCGTGGCTACCGATTGCGCAGCCCGGAACCGCAGCCCGTCGCCAAAAGCTCCTGATGCGCACCATCCGGGTGCGGTTGGCGCTGACGACCTCGCTGTGGCTGTCGGTGATCTCCGCGGTCATCCTCGCGGGCGTGTACCTGGCACTGTCGAGAACCATCGAGGCCGCACCGCTCGATCCGGTGACAGTCAAGAAGTTCGACCGCAGATCCGACGGCACCATGGTCTACCGGATGGGCGAGAGCTTCCAAGCGGCCGATCTCGAAAGTGTCCAGCGCGCAGTCAATTACTCCACCCTGGACACCCTGCGCAACTACTCCCTGTTCGCGCTGGGGGCCATCTTCCTGATCAGCCTCGCTGTCGGCTGGTTCGTCGCGGGTCGCCTGCTACGGCCGGTCGGCGAGATCACCCGAACGGCCAATCGGCTCTCGGCCAGCGATCTGTCACAACGGATCAACGCCACCGGCCCGCGTGACGAACTGCGCACGCTGGCCGACACGATCGACGGCATGCTGGACCGACTCGATCATGCGTTCCGCACCGAACGCGCTCTGGTGGAGGATGTCTCGCACGAACTGCGCAACCCGGTTGCCGTCGTCCAGGCCAACGTCGAAGCGGTGCTCGCCGACGAGCACGCCACCGCCGAGGAACGTGCCAATGCACTGGCGGTGATCTCGCGGGCCACCACACGGATGTCACGACTGCTCGAAGATCTGCTCGCCACGGCGCGTCGCCGTTCCGGGTCCTTCGCCGATCAGAAGGTGGACCTGCAGCACTTCGTCGACGAAGTGGTCGACGAACACCGGATCATCGCCGGGGAACGGTCCCTGCGGGTCAACACCCGACTCTCCCCCGGCCCGGTGGTATTCGCCGATCCCGAATCGTTGGCGCGTGCTCTGGCGAACCTGCTGTCGAACGCAATTCGGCTGGCGCCCGATGATTCCGAGCTGATGGTCGCCAGCGGCAGCACCGGCGGTTGGGCGTGGGTAGCAGTGCGCGATCAGGGACCGGGGATCGCCGAGGACGATCAGCAGCGGGTGTTCGACAGATTTCGTCGTGCGACCAACGGGGGCCGACGCGGATCAGGCCTCGGGTTGGCGATCGCCAGGCAGATCGTCGAGAGCCACGAGGGCAAGCTGGCTCTGTTCAGCACCCTCGGCGAGGGCAGCACCTTCGTCATCTGGCTTCCGGACCGGGCAATCGCCGAGCGCCCCGAGCGGAGCACTCAACCTCCGTCCGACAGCCCTGTTTAGCTGGCCTCCTCGACCTGCTTGACCGGCGGCGCCGGCAGCACGGCGTACAGGTCACGTTCCAGCGCCTGCTCGAGGGCCTTCCCCGCGCTGCCTTCAGGCAGCACGACCCCGAAGACATCGACGACCGATGAGCCCAGCGTCGTGACCTTGGCCCACGTGATGTCGACGCCGGCGCGTTCGAACACCGCCGTGAGCAACGACAACATCCCGGCTCTGTCGGTGGCCCGGATCTCGGCGACCACCTGTCCTGAGTTGCCCACGTCATGCCAGAGGACCCGGGGAGGTGCCGCCGGGGCGTTGATCGGGACCGCGGCGCGTGCCTCGCCCGCCCTGCCGGCGGTCGCGGTGTCGATGCCGCGCTGCTCGAGGGTCCCCACCACGTCGAGTTCTCCCTCCACGGCGAGGATCAGTTGCTGGCGCAGCAACTCCGCCGCAGCCGGGGTACCGAAGTGCGGGGAGACGACGAACGTGTTGATCGCCGAACCCCCGTGCGAATTGACCGATGCCGAGTGCACCCTCAGCGAATTCAACGCCAGCACACCCGCCGCTTTGGACAGCAGGCCCCGACGATCCGGAACCACCATCGTGACGCTGTAGATGTGGGAGTTGTCGACGGGCGACAACTCGACGTACACCCGCCCCTCGGTGGCCAACGAGAGGAACCGTGGCTCAACGGGATCGGGCTGCGGCAGAGGCTCTCCGGCCATCACCAACCGGCAGCGCCGCACCAGATCGCCGATCAGCGAGGCCTTCCAGTCACCCCACACGCCCGGGCCGGTGGCCAGGGAATCGGCCTCGGCGAGAGCGTGCAGCAGTTCGAGCACCACGGTGTCGCCACCCAAGGCCTCCACGACGGCGGTGATCGTCTGGGGATCCTGCAGGTCACGTCGGGTGGCGGTCTGCGGCAACAGCAGATGATGGCGCACCACCGTGGACAAGATGGTGATGTCCGAGGGCCACAGCCCCAACCTCGTGCCGATCTGGGTGGCCAGTTCGGCCCCGATCACGCTGTGGTCTCCGCCGCGGCCCTTGCCGATGTCGTGGACCAGGGCGCCGAGCACGAGAAGGTCGGGTCGAGACACTCTGGTCGTGAATGCGCTTGCCCGGGATACGGTTTCGACCAGATGCCGGTCTACCGTCCAGATGTGGACGACGTCGCGGGGAGGTAGGTCGCGAACGGCCCCCCACTCCGGGAACAGCCGGCCCCACAGCCCCGTGCGGTCGAGCGCTTCGATGGTGCCGACCGCCGACGGTCCGGCGGCCAGCATCACCAGCAGATCCTTGAGCGCCTGGCGCGGCCACGGGGTGCGCAGTTCGGGCGCGGCCTCGGCCAGGCGCCCCAACGTCGAGCCGGCCATCGGTAGTCCCGTGGTCGCCGATGCGGCGGCGACCCGCAGTATCAGGCCGGGGTCACGTTCCGGGCGGGCGTCGCGGGCCAGGATCACCTCGCCGTTGAATTCGATGACACCTTCGTCGATCGGACGGCGCACCGGCCTGCGCAGTGCTGAGAGCCCGCGGCGGGGCAGCGAGTTGGCCGCCGTGCGAATGCCGGCGTCGACGTAGTAGCTGACGGTCCGTGCGGCATCGGAGAGCATCCGGGCCAGGTCGAACCGGTCGCCGATGCGCAACGACGCGCCGATCTCGTCGGCATGCTGGGCCAGCAGCAGCTCACGGCCCCGGCCTGCCACCCGGTGCAACTCGGTGCGGACATTGAGCAACGAAAGGTGAGCTTCTCCAAGGGTTTCCGTCGGCGAGGCCAGCGACCGGCTGGGATACACGTCGGCCAGTTGCGCGATGGCCAGCGCGTTGAGGAGTTGGACGTCGCGCAGACCGCCTCTGCCGCACTTGAGGTCGGGCTCGGCGCGGTGGGCGATCTGACCGCTGCGCTGCCAACGCGCGCGGGTGTGCTCGACGAGTTCGTCGAAGCGGGAGCCGATTCCGGTGCGCCACTGGCTTCGCGCTCCGCCGATGAGCAGTGAGGACATGTCGGCGTCGCCGGCGATGTGCCGGGCCTCGAGCATGGCCAGGCCGGCGGAGATGTCCTCCCCAGCCACTTTGAGGGCCTGCGGGACTGTCCGGACACTGTGGTCGAGCCGAATATTGGCGTCCCACAACGGGTACCACAGCAGCTCGGCGACCTCGCCGACGACATCGTCGGGCATGTTGTCGTGCAGCAGCATCAGATCGAGATCCGAGAACGGCAGGATCTCGCCCCGGCCCAGACCTCCCGTCGCCACGATCGCGAAGCCACTGTTGGCGGTGATGCCGATCTCGGTCGCCTTCGTGGTGAGCCAGAAGTCGTAGAGATCGAGCAGTGCGTTCCGCAACGCCGCGGAGTCGAGATGGCGGGACCCTCCGGTCAGGAGCTGCCCGGCGGCGGCGACGAGATCGGTTGCAGGACGCGACGAACCCGCCGCCGGGCGCTCCCATCTGGGGGCTCCGGCGGCGGGCTGTCGATTCTGTCCTGTCATGAGTTGTCCTCTCCGGCACTTACCGATCTAGCGCTGTTCCGTACAAGTGCCGGGAGACGACCGCTCATTCCATGATGTCGAGCTACAGGGCGTCGGACCCCCGCTCACCGGTGCGCACCCGAACCACGGTGTCGACCGGGCTGACCCACACCTTGCCGTCGCCGATCTTGCCGGTGCGAGCGGCCTGGACGATCACGTCCACGACCTTGTCGACTGCGGCATCGTCGACGACGACCTCGACACGCACCTTCGGGACGAAGTCCACCGAGTATTCCGCACCGCGGTACACCTCGGTGTGACCCTTCTGACGACCGTAACCCTGAACCTCGCTGACGGTCATCCCGAGAATGCCCGTCTGTTCGAGACCGGTCTTGACATCCTCCAGCGTGAACGGCTTGACGATCGCTGTGATCAGCTTCATTTAGTGGATCCCTTCGCAGCCATTATGAATGCCTTTACCCATATTTCCCGATCAGACGAGTTCATAAGCGGTTTCCGCATGCTCGGTCTCGTCGATGCCGGTGTCCTCGTCCTCCTTGGACACCCGCCAGCCCAGCGGCTTGACGGCGAAGGCGATGATGGCGGTCAGGACCGCGGTGAACACGAGTGCCACCGCAGCGATGACGACCTGCACGACCAGCTGCTGGAAGTTGCCGCCGGTGAAAAGACCGGTCTCAGTGGCGAAGAACCCGAGCGAAACGGTGCCCCACAGTCCGGCGACGAGGTGCACGCCGACGACGTCGAGTGAATCGTCGTAGCCGAACTTGTATTTCAGCCCGATCGCAAGCGAGGACAGCACACCTGCGATCGCACCGACCACGAGGGACCAGATCGGCGTGAGATTGCCGCACGCCGGCGTGATGGCGACCAGACCGGCGACGACACCCGATGCGGCGCCCACGCTGGTGGCGTGGCCGTCACGGATGCGTTCGACCACCAGCCAGGCCAGCATCGCGGCCGCGGTGGCGGCGGTGGTGTTCACCCACACCAGGCCCGCGAGCATATCGGCGGCACCTTCGGAGCCGACGTTGAAGCCGAACCAGCCGAACCACAGGATCGCCGCACCCAGCATCACGAACGGGATGTTGTGCGGGCGGAAGGCGGTTTTGCCGAATCCGCTGCGCTTGCCCAGCAGGATTGCCAGCACCAGCGCTGCCATACCGGCGTTGATGTGCACCACGGTGCCGCCGGCGAAGTCGATGGGTGCGACGTTGGCGCCGCCCTCCTCGTCCACTCCGAACATCCTGGCCGCGAGGCCCTGATCACTGGCCGACAGCAGGCCACCGCCCCAGACCATGTGCGACAGCGGGAAGTACACCAGCGTGACCCAGAGTCCGCCGAACACCAGCCACGTGCCGAACTTCATCCTGCCTTCCACCGCACCGGAGATCAGCGCGACGGTGATCACTGCGAATGTCAGCTGGAACGCCACCCAGACGATCGCGGGCACCGTGCCGAATCCGCCGGAGACAAAGGTCTCGACACCGCCGATCTCACGCACCTCGGCAAGTTGGTTGACGCCGAAGAGCGCGATGGGGCTGTCGAAGAAGAGACCGGGGTCCTCACCGGTGTGCGCCGAGGAGAAGGCCATCGAGTAGCCCCACAGCACGTAGATGACGCTGACCAGGCCCAGCGAGCTGAACGACATCATCATCATGTTGAGGACGGACTTCTGCCGGGACAGGCCGCCGTAGAAGAATGCCAGACCGGGTGTCATGAACAACACCAGCGCGGCGGACGTGAGTACCCATGCCGTGTCACCGGCGCTCAGGCCGTCAGGCCCGAACGGCAGAAACATCTCGTCCGGTATGGCTAGGGCTACATCGTGCAAGCCAACCACTTTGTGTGAACCTCCTTGGGGATGACAGCCGACAGGATCGGCCTCCCGAAGAGACTCTTAGGCATGCGTTTCACCTGTGATGCTGTTGTGTTTCGTCTGCGTGAACGGATTCGCCCAAATCGTTACGCTCGTGTTTCGCTGACCAAGATCAGCAAAATCCGGCTGCGCGTGAAAGGATTACCGTCCCGCGTTGCTGCGTCGGGCGGGTCAGCCCAGAAGCGCGTCGACGAAGGCTGCCGGCTCGAACGGCGCAAGATCGTCCGGTCCTTCGCCCAAACCGACGAGTTTGACCGGCACGCCGAGCTCCTGTTGAACCCGGAACACGATGCCGCCCTTGGCGGTGCCGTCCAGCTTGGTCAGTACCACCCCGGTGATGTTGACGACCTCGGCGAACACCCGCGCCTGCGGCAGGCTGTTCTGACCGATCGTCGCGTCCAGTACGAGCAGCACTTCGTCGACCGCGGCGCGCTTGCTCACGACCCGTTTGACCTTGCCGAGCTCGTCCATCAGCCCGGTCTTGGTGTGCAACCGGCCTGCGGTGTCGATGACGACGACGTCGGCCCCGGTGGTGATGCCGGTGTCCACGGCGTCGAACGCCACCGACGCCGGGTCTGCGCCCTCGGGGCCCCGCACGACCTGTGCGCCGACCCGGGACGCCCACGTCTGCAGCTGGTCTGCCGCCGCGGCACGGAACGTGTCGGCCGCCCCCAGCACCACGCGCCGGCCGTCGGCTACCAGGACCCGGGCGAGCTTGCCGACGGTGGTCGTCTTGCCCGTCCCGTTGACCCCCACCACCAGCAACACCGAGGGCTTGTCGTCGTGGGGTAGGGCGCGGATGGAGCGGTCGAGATCGGGCTGCAGTTCGGCGATCAAGACTTCCCGCAGAACCGCCCTGGCGTCGGCTTCGGTACGCACCCGGCTGCTGGCCATCCGCTCCCGCAGCGATGCGACCACAGAGGTGGTGACCACGGGTCCGAGGTCGGCGATCAGCAGGGTGTCCTCGACCTCTTCCCACGAGTCCTCGTCGAGGTCACCGCCGCCCAGCAGACCGAGCATGCTGCGACCCAGCGTGTTCTGCGACTTGGCCAATCGGCCGCGCAGTCGATCCAACCGGCCATCGGTGGGTGCGATGGTGTCGATCTCGGGGGCGGCCGGCTCGGCGACAGTAGCCGGCCCGGACTCCTCGGCGACGGTCTCAGGTTCGGCGAAGGTCTCGGGTTCGGCGACGGTCTCGGGTTCGGCGACGGTCTCGGGTTCGGCGACGGTCTCGGGTTCGGCCACGGGCGGAGCCGGTGGCGGTTCGACCACAGGCGGCGACGGCGGAGCCGGTGGCGTTTCGACCACCGGGGGCTCCGGAAGCTTCACGTCGGCGATCGGCCGCTTCGGCGCGTCACGCGGAATGGTGGCGTCGTCGCCGACGGCCGGCAACCCGCTGGTGTCGATCCGCTCGGGCGGCGTCTTCGTGGGTTCCTCACGCGGACGTACAGGAGCCTCGGCGGGGGCGGACGCACTGAACGAGATGCCTGACGAGGCGGTATAACCACCGGAGCGATCGACCGGCTTGGCGGTGTCCGGGGCCGACAGGCTGATCCGGCGGCGGCGGTAGCGGACCAGCCCGACGACGAGCGCGGCTACCAGCAGAACAGCGATGACCGCGACAGCGATCCAGAGACCCTCAGACACCAGGCCATTGTCGCAGGGGTCCCCACCGGTGCCACCGGACCCCGGGTTCAGGACGGACTGGACACCAGCTCCTGGCCGCGCATCCGCTGCGAGATCACCGCCGTGATGCCGTCGTTGCGCATCGTCACGCCGTACAACGCGTCGGCGATCTCCATCGTCGGCTTCTGGTGGGTGATGACGATCAGCTGGGACACCTCACGTAGCTGTTCGAACAGGCTGATCAGCCGACGCAGGTTCACGTCGTCGAGGGCGGCCTCCACCTCGTCCATCACGTAGAACGGCGACGGCCGTGCCCGGAAGATCGCCACCAGCATCGCCACCGCGGTCAACGATTTCTCCCCACCGGACAGCAGCGACAACCGTTTGATCTTCTTGCCCGGCGGACGGGCCTCGACCTCGATGCCCGTGGTGAGCATGTCCTCGGGATTGGTCAGCAGCAGCCTGCCCTCACCCCCGGGGAACAGCGTCGAGAACACTTGCGAGAACTCACGTTCGACATCGGCGTAAGCCTCGGCGAACACCTGCAGGATCCGGGTGTCGACGTCGGCGATCACGTCGAGAAGGTCCTTGCGGGCGGCCTTGACGTCCTCGAGTTGGGTCGACAGGAAGTTGTAGCGCTCCTCGAGCGCGGCGAACTCCTCGAGAGCAAGCGGATTGACCCTGCCCAGCTCGTTGAGCTCGCGCTCGGCACGTTTGGCGCGCCGCTCCTGGGTGGGCCGGTCGAATGGAAGCGGCGCCGGTGCGGTGACCTGCTCACCGCGTTCACGCGCCTGCTCGTACTCGGCCATCTCCAGTTCGGTCGGTGGCAGTGAGACGCTGGGACCGTACTCGGCGACAAGATCGGCGACGGCCATTCCGAACTGCTCGAGCACCTGCTGCTCGAGTTGCTCGATGCGCAGTGCCGCTTGAGCTTTGGCGACCTCGTCGCGGTGCAGCGAATCGGTTAGCGCATTGATCCTGGCGGTGAGTTCGTTGACCTCCTCGCGCGCCGTCGTCAGCGCGGCGGCCCGGACCTGACGTTCGGCGGCAACCTCGTCGCGGATGCGGGAGGCAACCCCCACCGCCGCGGACAACCGTCCCGCGACGACCCGTCCGGCGTCTGCGACTGCGGCCGCGACCGCGGCGGCATGAACGCGCGCCTCGCGTGCCCGCCGGGCGCGGATCCGTGCCTCACGTTCGGCTGTCGCCGCGCGCCGCAGCGAATCAGCGCGTCCGCGAACGGCATTCGCACGTTCCTCGGCGGTGCGCACCGTCAGCCGGGCTTCGACCTCCGCCGAGCGCGCCGCCTCGGCCGCCACCGTCGTCTCCTGACGATCGACGGGCTGGGCATCGAACATCGGCTCCTGCTGGGCGTTGTGCAACCGCTCTTCGAGTTGAGCGAGTTCCTCGACCGTGCTGGTGCGGCCCGCTTCCAACTCACCACGCTGCTGGATCAGCCGTTGCCACTCGTCGTCGGCAGCGCGCGCATCCTGACCCAGCCGGCCCAGTTGTTCGTAGATCGCCGAGATCGCCGAGTCGGACTCGTTGAGGGCGGCCAGCGCCTGTTCGGCGGCGTCCTGGCGTGCCGACTGCTCGGCCAGCGCACCGGACAGCGCCGCCGACAGCTCACCGGCCTGCCGTTCTGCGTCGGTCAGTTCCGTGCGGGCCTTGTCGACCTCGGAGGTGATCTCCAGGGTGCTGGGTCGCCGGTCGGAACCGCCACTGACCCAGCCCGCCCCGACGAGGTCGCCGTCGGTGGTCACTGCGCGAAGTTGTGGTTGCGCCGCAACGAGTTCCAGCGCCGTGGCGAGGTTGTCGACGACCGCCACCCCGGCGAGCATCGCGGTCACGGCGGCGTGTACCCGCGGCGCGGCTTCGACCACGTCCACCGCCCAGATCGCGTCGGCGGGCAGCCGACCCGTCACCGCGGCGGCCTGCGCGGGCCAGTCCCCCAGCACGATGGCCGCTCGTCCACCGTCGGATTCCTTGAGCGCGGCCACCGCGTCGCAGGCCGCACCGAAGTTCTCCGCGGCGACCGCATCGGCGGCTGCGCCCAGCACGACGGCGACCGCCGCCTCATGGCCCGGGCGCACCTTGACCAGATGCGCGATCGATCCGAAAAGCCCTGAGCCGCTGCGGTTCTCCTGTAGCCAGGCGGCGCCGTCCTTGCGGTCCAGCCCAACCGACAGCGCGTCGATGCGGGCCTGCAGCGACGCCACCCGGCGCTCCGCGGCCCGCTCGCCGGCCTGCAACTCGGCGACACGCTCGTCGGCGAGCCGCAAGGCCGCGACCGTCCGGTCGTGATGGTCGTCGAGGCCGACCTCGCCGGCGTCGAGTTCCCCGACGCGACTCTGCACCATCTCGAAGTCGACCTGGGTCTGCTGGGCCCGTGCGGCTGCCTCCTCGATGCCCGCAGTCAACCGCGCAACGGTCTCGTCGATGGATTCGACCCGGGTGCGCATGGTGTCGACCTGACCGGACAGCCGGGCCAACCCCTCTCTGCGGTCGGCCTCGGCTCGGGCGGCTGCCATGTGGGCCCGCTCGGCGTCGGCGGCGACCTGCTCGCGCTCGGCCAGTTCTGCCCGGGTGGCTTCGAGCCGGGCCTGGGCTTCGGCGAGGTCCTCGAGCAGCCGGCGTTCCTGCTCGGCGACCTCGTCGGCCTGCGCCTCGAGCTGATCCGGATCGGGGCCGCCGGACATGTCGGGTTCGGAATCCAGATGCTGAGCCCGCTCGCTGGCGATGCGGACCGTTGCGCTGACCCGCTCGGCCAGCGCCGACAGCCGGAACCACCGCTGCTGCGCGGCCTCGGCACGTTCCGAGAGCTGCCCGACAGCGGATTCGTGGGCGTCCAGTTCGAGGGCCCTGACCTCCAGCCGCCCGGTGAGTTCGTCGTGCTCACGACGCAGCGTCGTCTCGGCCTGGTTGGTGTCGTCGAACTCGGCCTTGCGGGTGACCAGGTCATCGGCGGCCAGCCGCAGCCGGGCGTCGCGGAGGTCGGCCTGGATCGTCTGGGCGCGCCGCGCCATCTCCGCCTGCCTGCCGAGCGGCTTGAGCTGGCGGCGCAGTTCGGTCGTCAGATCGGTCAGCCGTGCCAGGTTCGCCGACATCGAGTCGAGCTTGCGCACCGCCTTTTCCTTGCGCTTGCGGTGCTTGAGGACGCCGGCGGCCTCCTCGATGAAGGCGCGTCGGTCTTCGGGACGTGACTCGAGGATTTCGGCGAGCTTGCCCTGCCCGACGATGACGTGCATCTCGCGACCGATACCGGAATCGCTGAGCAACTCCTGAACGTCCATCAAACGGCAACTGCTGCCGTTGATCTCGTATTCGCCGGCGCCGTCGCGGAACATCCGCCGGGTGATCGACACCTCCGAGTACTCGATCGGAAGCGCGTGGTCGGAGTTGTCGATCGTCAGCGTCACCTCGGCGCGGCCCAGAGGAGCGCGCGAGGAAGTGCCGGCGAAGATGACGTCTTCCATCTTGCCGCCGCGCAACGTCTTGGCGCCCTGCTCCCCCATCACCCACGTGAGCGCGTCGACGACGTTGGACTTGCCCGACCCGTTGGGGCCGACCACACAGGTGATTCCGGGCTCGAAGCGAAGAGTCGTCGGCGATGCGAAGGACTTGAAGCCCTTCAGCGTCAGACTCTTCAGATGCATGACGTGAAACCCTACCGCCGCGCGGGTCAGCGCTCGGTGAAGCCCGTGAGCGCGTCGGCCGGTTCGGACCAGTCCGCGATCACTTTGTCGACGTGACCGGGGGTGTTTGCGCTTTTCAGCAGGTCAAGTAGCCGCTCGCAGGCGTCGCGGGGACCTTGGGCGACGACCTGGACGCGCCCGTCAGGCCGGTTCGACGCGTAACCCGCCAGACCCAGTTCGAGTGCCCGCGACCGCGTCCACCAGCGGAAACCCACGCCCTGGACGTGTCCGTGGACCCAGGCCGTCAGCCGGACGTCAGTCTCGCCCAACATCTTTGACCTCAAACGTCACTTTAGTACCCGATTTCAACGTCCGCCCCACTGTGCACACCTGGTCGATCGCGCGTTCGACGACGGTGAGCAACCGTGTGAGCTCGTCCTCGCCGAGCCCGGACAGGTCGACCTCGAGTGACTCCTCCAGCAGCGGATAGCGCTCCTGCTCGCGGTCGGCGGGCCCCGACACCCGGATCGTCGCCGCGTAGTCGTCGCCGAGGCGCCGCCGCAGTGGCTGGTCGCTGCTCATCCCGCTACACGCGGCCAGCGCGATCTTCATCAGCTCCCCGGGAGTGAACGCGCCCTCGACGTCCTCGGAGGCGATCAGGACCTCGGCGCCGCGCTCGCTACGCCCGGTGTAATGGCGCACGCCGGTACGCTCCACCCACAGTTCGGTCATCCCCTATTTCTACAACCTCTCCGCGGAATAGCGTTCCCGGTCGTGATCGTGGCCCGATCCGCAGCCCGGAATGCTGTTCCGCGGCGGAGGTGGGTCACGTTCGCGGGCGTGGCTGGCAGCGCGGACAGTAGAACGACGAGCGGTTCATGAACTTCTCCCTGCGCATGACCGCTCCGCAGCGACGGCACGGTTCACCTTCGCGGCCGTACGCATCCAGCGACCGGTCGAAGTAGCCGGACTCGCCGTTGACGTTCACATAGAGCGAGTCGAACGAGGTGCCGCCCTGTCCGAGCGCATCGGTCATCACCTCGGCGGCCGCGTCGAGCAGTTCGACCAGTTTGCGCTTGGGCAGCGCCGAGGCCAGCCGGGCGCCGTTGACCCCGGCCCGCCACAGTGCCTCGTCGGCGTAGATGTTGCCGATACCCGAGACGACGGACTGGTTCAACAGCTGACGCTTGATCTCAGAGTGCCTCTGCCGCAACACTTTGACAACAGCGTCACGATCGAAACCCGGGTCCAGCGGGTCACGGGCGATGTGCGCCACCGGCACCGGCACATCGGTCCCGTCGACAGTCACCATATCGGCGATCATCCAGCCCCCGAAGGTGCGTTGGTCGACGAAGCTGATCGTGGTGCCGTCGTCGAGCAGCGCGGCGATGCGCAGATGGTTCGCATTGGGCACCTCACCGAGCAGCATCTGTCCGCTCATTCCCAGGTGCACCACGAGCGCGGCACCGTCGTCGAGCTCGAGCCACAGGTACTTCCCGCGTCGGCCCGTGCCGGTGATCCTGGTGTCGAGCAGTCGGGCGGTCAGGTCGGCCGTGCCGGCTTCGTGCCTGCGCACAGCGCGCGGATGGTGCACCCGCACCGCGGTGATGGTCCTGCCGGTGATGTGCTCGGCCAGGCCGCGCCGGACCACCTCCACCTCGGGAAGCTCAGGCATTCGGGTCAGGCACTGTCGAGGGCATTCCACGCCGCCGCAGCAGCCTTGAGTTCAGCCTCTTTTTTGGTGCGGCCGATGCCTTTTCCGTATTCGGTCTCCCCGACGACGACCGCGGCGGTGAACTCCTTGTCGTGATCCGGCCCAGTCGAGGTGACGAGGTAGGCCGGCACGCCCAAGCCCCGGGAAGCGGTCAACTCCTGCAGGCTGCTCTTCCAGTCCAGACCCGCGCCCAGCGTCGGGGCAGTGGTCAGCAGGTCGGCGAACAACCGCAAGATGACGTCCCGCACCACGGTGGCGCCGTGTTCGAGATAGATTGCGCCGAGCAGTGATTCGACGCCGTCGGCGAGGATGCTCGACTTGTCGGCGCCGCCGGAGTTCTCTTCACCCCTGCCCAGCAGCAGGTACGAACCGAGCCCGTCCTCGGTGAGCTGACGTCCGACGTCGGCGAGCGCGTGGGTGTTGACGATGCTCGCCCGCAGCTTGGCCAGATCACCTTCGGACCGGTCGGGATGCCGATGGTAGAGCTCCTCGGTGATGGTCAGTCCGAGCACCGAGTCTCCGAGGAACTCCAGGCGTTCGTTGGTGGGCAGCCCGCCGTGCTCATAGGAGTAGCTGCGATGGGTGAGCGCCATCGTGAGCAGTTCGTCCGGCAGGTCCACCCCGAGCGCTTTGAGCAGTAGCGCGCGGTCGACCGTCACGAATCGTCTCCGGGCTGCTCGCGAAGCTCGGCCAACTTTGCCCACCGCGGATCGATCTGCTCGTGGTGATGCCCGGGCTCGGCGCCGGCCAGCGGGATTCCGCACTGCTGGCAAAGCCCGGCACAATCCGGGCCGCACACCGGGGAGAACGGCAGAGCCAACCCCAGGGCGTCGATGATGGGCTGCTCGAGATCGACGGCTTCGGCGCTGCCCTCGCGGGTGACCCGGGCGACCTCGTCATCGTCGGATGTCTCGTCGGTCGCGCTGTCGGGGTAGGCGAACAATTCCGTCAGCTCGATCTCGACGTCACCGGTGATCGGCTGCAGACACCGCGCGCACTCGCCCGACGTCGGCGCCGCGACGGTGCCCGTGACCAGCACACCCTCGGACACCGATTCCAGGCGCAGGTCCAACTCCAGCGGGGCGCCCTCGTCCACTGCCATCAGATCGAGGCCCATCCGCGACGGACTCGCGAGCGTGGTCTGCAGAGTGATCATCGAACCGGGCCGCCGACCGAGTCGGCCGATGTCTATGAGCAGCGGTGATCGAGGTCCGCGGCGCGCGGCCGTCTGTGCATGCGTCGCCATGCACGTATCGTACGGTCGGCGCCCAGGGGTCAGCGGGCCGCGTAGTCGTGGGTTCCCGCGGCGGTCCGCAACTGGTGACGTCCGCGGCCGACCGACCGGATGGTGCCGTTGAGGAAGTCCTCGAACTCGGCGAGTTTGCTGTCGACATAGATGTCGCACTCGCCCCGCAAGCGGTCGGCTTCGGCATGCGCGGAATCGATCAGGCGGGTGGCCTCCGCCGTCGCCGTCGCCACGATCTCGGTCTGCGACACCAGGCGCTGCTGCTCCTTGATGCCTTCCTGCACGGCCTTCTCGTAGGTCAGGTTGCCGCTCTCGATCAGCCGGTCCGCCTCGGACTTGGCCCGGCCGGTACTGGCCTCGTACTCGCGCTTTGCCGAGGCGGCGATCCGGTTGGCCTCTTCGCGCGCCTCGCCGACCATCCGTTCGCTGTGCTGGCGGGCTTCGGCGACCATGCGGTCGGCTTGCGACTTCGCATCCGCGAGCAGGCGGTCGGCCTCTGCCCTGGCGTGGTTGACCATCGAATCGGCCTCGGCGTTGGCCGTCGACACGGTCGAATCCGAATGTTCCTTGGCCTCACGCAGCAGCGAGTCGCGTGCGTCGAGCACGTCCTGCGCATCGTCGAGTTCGCCGGGAATCGCGTCCTTGATGTCGTCGATCAACTCGAGGACGTCACCGCGGGGCACGACGCAGCCTGCCGTCATCGGCACGCCGCGGGCTTCTTCGACAATTGCGCCCAATTCATCGAGCGCTTCAAAAACTCGGTACACGGCGACACCCTCCAGGCGTAGTTTGACAGTGACCAGTGTGCCTGGTGTTACGCCTGTGACTCAGCTACCGGCACCGGTGTGTCGTTACCAATTACGACTGCCCTGCATTATGTCAATCCCCCGGCCCGGTGGGGTGGCGGGCTCAGCTTCGTTCGGCGAGCTTGGCCTGCACGCGCACATTCACCGGCTCCGGCAGCAGTGCCGAGACGTCACCGCCCAGCATCGCCACCTCTTTGGCCAGCGATGAGGACACGAATGAGTACTGGGGATTGGTGGCGACGAAGAACGTGTCGACGCCCGCGATGTGCTTGTTCATCTGGGCCATCTGCAGCTCGTACTCGAAATCGGTCCCGGTGCGCAGACCTTTGACGATCGCCGTCATCCCCCGCCCCTTGACGAAGTCGACGACGAGCCCCTGCCCGGATTCCGCGCGCACGTTGGGCAGGTGGGCCGTGGACTCTTCGATCAGCGCGATCCGCTCCTCGACGCTGAACATGCCCTTCTTGTTCGGGTTGACGAGCACCGCGATCACCAGCTCGTCGAACTGGGCCGACGCCCGCTCGAAGACGTCGATGTGACCGAGGGTCACCGGATCGAAGGATCCCGGGCACACCGCTCCGCTCATGACGATCGACGCTAGCAGCCTCCGCGATCAGTCGCGTTCGGCGAGCTCGATGCGGGTGTCGCCGTAGCGGCGGGCGCTCCACACCGACCATCCGGGCGGCCACCGGATCTCGGGACTCGACGCCGCGCGCTCCACCACGGCAACGGTGCCGGACGTCGACCAGCCGCCGGTGTCGAGTGCCAGGAGCATCTCAGCGACGACGGTGTTGTCGACCTCGTACGGCGGGTCGGCGAGCACCAGGTCCACCGGCCGGGCCGGGCTGGTGGCCAGCACTGCCGCCACCGTGCCCCGGCGCACCGACGCGTTCCGTACGCCCAGCGATGAGATGTTCTGCGTGATCACCGCCGCCGCTTTGCCATCGGATTCCACGAACAGCGCCGACGCCGCACCCCGCGACAGCGCCTCCAGTCCCAGCGCCCCGGAACCGGCGTAGAGGTCGAGCACCGCGAGGCCGGCGAAGTCGATCCGCGCCGCCAACAGGTTGAACAGGGACTCGCGCACCCGGTCTGTGGTCGGACGGGTACCCCGGCCGGACTTGTGCTGCGGCACCGCGATTCGGCGCCCTCCCAGAACGCCGGCGATGATGCGGGTCAGGTGACGACCACCAGCAGATCGCCGCCTTCGACCTGCGCGGTCGCTGCCACCGCGACACGTGAGACGGTGCCGGCCTTCGGCGCGGTGATCCCGGCCTCCATCTTCATCGCCTCGATGGTGGCGATGGTCTGGCCGGCTTCGACAGTGTCACCGTCGGCAACGCTGACGGTGACCACGCCGGCGAACGGCGCCGCCACGTGGTCGGGGTTGTTGCGGTCGGCCTTCTCGGCGGCGGGCACCTCGCTGGCCACACTGCGGTCGCGGACCACCACCGGCCGCAGCTGGCCGTTGATGATGCACATCACGGTGCGCATGCCGCGCTCGTCGGCATCGGAGATCGCCTCCAGACCGATCAACAGCTGGACACCGCGTTCGAGGGTCACCCGGTGCTCGTCGCCGTGGCGCAGGCCGTAGAAGAACTGGTTGGCCGACAGGCTCGAGGTGTCCCCGTAGACCTCGCGGTGCGCCTCGAATTCCTTTGTCGGGCCAGGGAACAGCAACCGGTTCAAGGCGGCCTGACGCGCCGGCCCGGCCTGAGCCAGCGCCTCTTCGTCCTCCGCGGTGAGGTCGGCCTGCACCTTGGCGGGGGCGCGTCCGGCCAGCGCCTTGCTCCGCAACGGTTCGGGCCAGCCTCCCGGAGGATCACCGAGTTCGCCGCGCAGGAATCCGATGACCGAATCCGGGATGTCGAACCGCGCCGGATCCGAGGCGAATTCATCGGCGGTGATGCCCGCACCGACCAGGGCCAGCGCAAGGTCGCCGACGACCTTCGACGACGGGGTCACCTTGACCAGCCGTCCCAGGATGCGGTCGGAGGCCGCGTAGGCGGCCTCGATGTCCTCGAAGCGGTCGCCCAGCCCCAGCGCGATCGCCTGCTGGCGCAGATTGGACAGCTGACCCCCCGGAATCTCGTGGTGATACACCCGCCCGGTGGGCGCCGGAAGACCTGACTCGAACGGCGCGTACACCTTTCGCAGCGCTTCCCAGTAGGGCTCCAGGTCGCACACCGCAGCCAGTGACAGCCCGGTGTCGTACTCGGTGTGCGCCGTCGCGGCGACGATGGAGCTCAGAGCGGGCTGGCTCGTCGTGCCGGCCAGCGGTGCGGAGGCGCCGTCGACGGCGTTGGCCCCGGCCTGCCAGGCCGCCAGGTAGGTGGCCAGCTGACCGCCGGGTGTGTCATGGGTGTGCACATGCACCGGCAGGTCGAATCGGCTCCGCAACGCGCTGACCAACACAGCCGCCGCCTGCGGACGCAGCAGACCGGCCATGTCCTTGATCGCCAGCACGTGCGCGCCGGCGTCGACGATCTGCTCGGCGAGCTTGAGGTAGTAGTCCAGCGTGTACAGGTTCTCGGCCGGATCGGACAGGTCTCCGGTGTAGGACATCGCGACTTCGGCTACCGCCGTGCCGGTTTCACGCACCGCGTCGATGGCCGGCCGCATCGAATCGACGTTGTTGAGCGCATCGAAGATGCGGTAGATGTCGATACCCGTTGCGGTCGCCTCCTGCACGAACGCGTGGGTGACCGACTCGGGGTACGGCGTGTACCCGACGGTGTTGCGGCCGCGCAGGAGCATCTGCAGACAGATGTTGGGGACCGCTTCCCGCAGCGCGGCGAGCCTGTCCCAGGGATCCTCCTTCAGGAACCGAAGCGCCACATCGTAAGTCGCGCCGCCCCAGCACTCGATCGACAGCAACTGCGGCGTCATCCGCGCGATGTGGGGCGCCACCATCAACAGGCCGGACGTGCGGATCCGGGTCGCCAACAGGGACTGGTGGGCATCGCGGAACGTCGTGTCGGTGACCCCGAGGGATCTCGATTCCCGCATCCATCGGGCGAACGCCTCCGGACCCACCTCGGTCAGCAGGTGCTTGCTGCCGCGCGGCGGCATCGCGTCGAGGTCGACCTGCGGCAATTTGTCCTGCGGATAGACCGTCGACGTCCGCGGGCCGTGCGGCTGGTTGACCGTGACCTCGGCCAGATAGTTGAGGATCTTGGTGCCACGGTCCGCCGGCGAGCGGGCGGTCAGCAGATACGGCCGTTCGTCGATGAACGACGTGGTGACCCGCCCGGCGCGGAAATCGGGATCGTCGATCACCGCCTGCAGGAACGGGATGTTCGTCGACACCCCGCGGATCCGGAACTCGGCCAGCGCCCGATATGCCCGGGCCACCGCGGCGTTGAAATCCCTACCGCGACAGGTGAGTTTGACCAGCATCGAGTCGAAGTGCGCGCCGATCTCACCGCCGAGCACCGCACCACCGTCGAGTCGGATACCCGCGCCGCCCGGTGAACGGTAGGCGGTGATCCGGCCGGTGTCGGGACGGAAGCCGTTGGCAGGATCCTCGGTGGTGATCCGGCACTGCATCGCCGCACCGCGGATGACCAGCGAGTCCTGACTCAGCCCGAGGTCGGCGAGCGTCTCCCCCGCCGCGATCCGCATCTGGCTCGCCACCAGGTCGACGTCGGTGATCTCCTCGGTGACGGTGTGCTCCACCTGGATCCGCGGGTTGCACTCGATGAACACGTGATGCCCGCGCTCGTCGAGCAGGAACTCCACCGTGCCGGCACAGGTGTAGTCGATCTCGCGGGCGAACGAGACGGCGTCGTCACAGATCTTCTGCCGCAACTCCTCCGACAGATTCGGAGCGGGCGCGAGCTCGATGACCTTCTGGTGCCGGCGCTGCACGCTGCAGTCGCGTTCGAACAGATGCATCACGTTTCCGGCGGTGTCCGCCAGGATCTGCACCTCGATGTGGCGCGGGTTGAGGACCGCCTGCTCGAGGTAGACCGTCGCATCGCCGAACGCCGACTCGGCCTCGCGGCTGGCGGCCTCGATGGCCTCGTTCAACGCGGCGCGGTCGGTCACCCGCCGCATGCCGCGACCGCCACCACCGGACACTGCCTTGACGAACAGCGGGAACTCCATGTCGCGCGCAGCTTCGACCAGTTCGTCGACCGACGCCGACGGCTCCGAGGACGTCAGCACCGGAAGGCCGGCGGCGCGCGCCGCTGCGATCGCCCTGGCCTTGTTCCCGGTCAGCTCCAGCACCCCCGCGCTGGGGCCCACGAACGTGATGCCCGCCGCCGCGCAGGACGCCGCCAGTTCCGGGTTCTCCGACAGGAAGCCGTATCCCGGATAGATCGCGTCCGCCCCTGCCTGGGTGGCGACCCGGATCATCTCGTCGACCGACAGGTAGGCCCGGACAGGATGGCCGATCTCGCCGATCTGATAGGACTCGTCGGCCTTCAACCGGTGCAGGGAGTTGCGATCCTCGTGCGGGTAGACCGCGACCGTGGCGATGCCCATCTCGTAGGCGGCGCGGAACGCACGGATGGCGATTTCACCGCGGTTGGCAACAAGAACCTTCGAAATCTGACCGGTCACGGTTCACTCTAACCTTCCGAAAACCTCTGACCTAGGCGGTTCCGGCCAATCAGATGAGAGTCGACCAGTAGTTCCAGAAACGCTCGAGGATCAGCAGGATCACCGCGGTGAACCACAACGCGACCAGCGACCAGCGCCACGTGTAGATGCCTCTGACCAGGGCTGATCCGCTGTGCTGCGGCTGCAGCGCAATCGACGCGGCCACCACGAGCAACGGGACGGTCACCGCCCACACCACCATGCAGTAGGGGCACAGCGCGCCGATCCGGTACAGGCTCTGGAAGATCAGCCAGTGCACGAACACGGTGCCCAGCAGCGCGCCCCCGGCCAGACCGGCCCAGTACCAGCGCGGCAGGTTCACCTTCGCCAGGGCCAGCACGCCCGTCACGACCACGACGGCGAAGGAGACGATGCCGATCAGCGGGTTCGGGAATCCGAACAGCTCGGCCTGCGGGGTGACCATCACCGAGCCGCAGGACAGCACCGGGTTGATGCTGCAGGACGGCACGTAGTCGGGGTTGATCAGCAGTTCGATCTTCTCGATCGTCAAGGTCAGCGCTGACGCCAGACCGACGACACCGGCGATCAGCACCCACAGCGCGCTACTCCGCGCCACCGCGCCACCAACCGGCTCGCCGGCCGACGGATCGGCCGGTGAGGTCGGAGTGGGCGCGGTGACGGTCATGACGCCGGTGCCGGTGCGGGAGCGATCGCGTCCAGGGCGGGAACGTCGCCCACGATCTCCTTGATCTTGGCGACCAGAGCGTCCGGCGTGCTGGGCTGATACTCCTCGCCGTTGATCCGGATCGTCGGGGTGGAGTTGATGTTGGTGGCGCCGGCGAGGCCCTTCACCATGTCGACGTAGGTGCCGTTGTTGATGCACTCCGGCACGGTTCCGCCTGCACCGGCCTGACGGGCGATCTCGACGAGGCGCGCGTTGTCGGGGAAGGACGAGCCGGTCTCACCGGGCTGCTGGGCATAGAGCGCGGCGTGGAAGCGCCGGAACGCCTCGACCGACTCGTCGGCCACGCAGTAGGCGGCACCACCGGAGCGCGACGAGTAGTTCTGGTTCTGGCTACGGTCCAGGATGGCGACCATGTAGTAGTCGGCAGCGATCGCGCCGGAATCCACGAGCTGGCTGATCGTCGGGCCGAACTGCTGCTCGAACCGGCCGCAGGCCGGGCACAGGAAGTCCTCGTAGAGCGACACCACAGCCTTGGGCTCCTCGGTCCCTTCCTTCTTGATCAGGCTGGTCGACTCGACCCTGATGGGATCGGCCTCGCCCGCCGTGGGCTTCTCGTCGGCCGACATCACGATGTACAGCACCAGGGAGACCGCGAAGATCACCACGACCGCGGTCAGCCCGATCTGGACGAACAGGTTGCGCTTACGGTCGGCGGCCTTCAGGTCGTACCGCGCGTTCTTGTTCTTCTTGGGTTTGGTCGCCACGCAACACAGAGTACCGGCGCGTTCCGGAGCAGTTAGCCGGCGCGGGTCAGATGTGCGCGCATCGCGGAGATGACATCGGCGGTCGCGGTGGCGCTGTCCCCTCCCAACGGGAAGAAGTTGGCGAAGCCGTGCACCACCGATCCGTACTCCCGGTAGTCGACGGCCACTCCGGCCTCGCGCATGGCCTCGGCGTAGTGCCTGCCCTCGTCGCGCAGCGGGTCGAAGCCCGCGGTGACGACCAGAGCCGGCGGCAGCCCGGACAGGTCGTCGGCCAGTAGCGGCGACACCCGCGGGTCGGTGCCGGCGACCGGCGCTCCGTCGAGGAACCGGGAGGTGAACCAGTCCATATCACGCTCGGTGAGGAAAAAGCCGCGGGCGAACAGGGTCCGCGAACGGGTCTGCCCGCGGTGGTCGGTCACCGGGTAGAGCAGCAGCTGTAACGCGGGCACCGGTACCCCGTTGTCGCGGGCCTGCTGCGAGACCACCGCCGACAGGTTCGCCCCCGCACTGTCTCCGCCCACCGCGACGCGCTGTGGGTCCGCACCCAGCTCGGCGGCGTGCTCGCAGGCCCACAGATAGGCGGCGTACGCGTCCTCGGAGCCCGCGGGGGCCTTGTGCTCGGGTGCCAACCGGTAGTCGACCGACAGCACATGGACACTGCCCGCCCGACAGATCTCCCGGCACAGGTCGTCGTGGGTGTCGATGCTGCCGATCACGTGACCGCCACCGTGGTAGAAGACAAGCAGCGGGGCGTTGGGCTCGTCGGTGCGGTAATGCCGCGCCTTGATCGGGGCCACGGCGCCCGTCACCGTCAGGTCGGTGACCCCGGAGACGGGGACGCGTTTGCGGAAGCCGGCCGACAGCAACTCCAGTTGAACGCGCGCGGCGACAAAATCGTCGTCGGCGACGAGGCCGTCGAGACCGAGTGCCTGTTGACCGGCGAGCATCAGCTGCAACGTGGTGTCGAGCGTGTTGCCGTCGATGGTGATCGAGCGCCCGCCCAGCAGCAGGCGTTTGACGCGTTCGGGGATGTGCGGCAGTCCGCGCAACGTCACGGCGGCGACCTTGTTGGCGACGACGTCCCTGGCGCGGACCCGACGACGGATCGGAGGCTGCGTCACATCTGCAGCCAGTTGGGATCCGGTCGCGGGCGCTTGCCCCGTCGCGCTCTGCGTCATGTCTGCTCCCTCGTTTCGGCAGACCCTACCGCCGACGCTGACCGGCGCCGGCTGCTGCATGGAGCCGGCAGGCGAAACACCGGGCCCGTCGATGATTAGGCGCGTTAACCTCCGCGGCAATATAGTCATCGGCGACAAGTCAACCATCAGCGACACAGGCGTTCCGGACCGAACCACAAGCGACAATGGGCGGGGCCCGGTTGACGAGCACTCCACTCGAGCAGGTAGGTGACATGACCTCGGCGGCAGCGATTCCCACCGTCACACTCAACGACGACCACACGATGCCGGTCATCGGTCTCGGCGTGGGCGAGTTGTCGGATTCCGAGTCCGAAACCGCGGTACTGGCCGCGCTGGAGGCCGGTTACCGGATGATCGACACCGCGGCCGCCTACGGCAACGAGGCCGCCGTGGGGCGGGCGATCGCACAGTCCGGGGTGTCGCGCGACGAGCTCTTCGTGACGACCAAGCTGGCGACCGAGGACCAGGGCTTCACGTCCTCGCGCCACGCCCTCACCGCCAGTCTCGAACGACTGGGACTCGACTACGTCGACCTCTACCTGATCCACTGGCCTGCCGTCGAGGAGGGCAAGTACGTCGACAGCTGGGGTGGCCTGATGAAGGCCAAGGAACTCGGCGACGCCCGCTCCATCGGCGTCTGCAACTTCCATTCCGAGCATCTCGACGACCTCATCAGCCTGTCCTTCTTCATCCCGGCGGTCAATCAGATCGAACTTCATCCGCTGCTCAACCAGGCAGAACTGCGCGCGATCAACGCCGAACACGGGATCGCCACCGAGGCCTACAGCCCGTTGGGCGTCGGCAATGTCCTCGGCAACGCCGCAGTCACCGAGATCGCCGAGGCGCAGGGCAGGACGCCGGCGCAGGTGCTGATCCGGTGGAGCCTGCAACTGGGCAACGTCGTCATCCCCCGGTCGTCGTCGCCCGAGCGGATCAAGACCAATCTCGAGGTGTTCGACTTCGAGTTGACCGAGGACCAGATGTCGGTTCTCAACGGCCTCGACGACGGCACCCGGTTCCGTCCGGATCCCGAGACCTACACCGGACCCTGATCTACTAAGTCCTGTAGTAGTCCGGGCGGTAAGGTACCCCCCGTGGGAACGCCGAAGTCACGTGCGCGCGGATTACGCGGTGCGCTGGTCGGTGTGGCCTCGTCGGTGATGACGGTCGGCGCCCACTCCGCGGCCGGCGGTGGCATTCCCTTCGGTGGCGCGCTGGTCATCGCGCTGCTGGTCTGCGCCACCATCGGGACGGCCGTCGGCTGCCTGCGGCTGGAAGGCCGCAGCGCCCGGTGGCTGGCCACCACTGCAGCGTTGTGCGCTGCGCAGTTCCTGGGGCACGTGAGCCTGACGGCGACGGGCCACCATCATGCCGGCAGCGTGCTGGGCATGAGCCCGGCGATGGCCGCCTCCCATATCGGCGCGGCCGTGATCCTGGGCGTCGCCATCGCAGCGGCCGAATACCTCTACGTCGTGTGCTCATCGGTTCTGTGCTGGCTACGCCTGTTCGCGCTGCGCGCGCCGCGACCGCCGGTACGAACTGTTCGACGGGCGACGAACATCGTTGCCGTGCAACCGGTCCTGACCACCGGTCTGGGTATGCGCGCTCCCCCGCAGCTGATCGCCGCCGCGTAACAGCGGTTCTCCGACTCGCTTCCACGATCCTGCAGCGACGCGCTGCGGGTTGTCGCCTGCGCGCCTGTCCTCGCTCTGCGACGACGGCGGTACCGCATGATCCCAGCTCAACAGCACTGACACCGACGCTGCTTGCTGTCGCGTCGCGTCGTCATGACCACCGAAGGCCCCACCACATGACCGTTCCTGAAGACACCATCGAACCGACCTCGATTCCCGATTCACTCGCCCCGCCTCCGCCGACGCTCGCACGACGAAGTTGGCGGCCCTTTGTTGTGCGCCTTCACTTCTACGCCGGCGTTCTGGTGGCGCCGTTCCTCGTCCTCGCGGCGATCACCGGCGGGCTCTACGCGCTCGCCCCGACACTCGAACGGTTCGTCTACAACGACATCCTGTTCGTCGAGCCCTCGGGGCAACCGCTGCCACTGCGCGAACAAGCCGCACTGGCGCAGTCCGCCTTTCCCGAACTCACGATGACCGGTATGCGACCACCGGCCGGCGACACGGAGTCCACCCGGATCTATCTCTCCGACCCCACACTCGACGAGGAATCGTTGCGTGCGGCGTTCGTCGATCCCTACACCGGTGCGGTGCTGGGTGATGAGGCAACCTGGTTCGGCTACCTGCCACTGAGCACCTGGCTCGACGGCCTGCACCGTCACCTCAACCTCGGCGAACCGGGCCGGGTCTACAGCGAGCTCGCAGCGTCCTGGCTCTGGGTGGTGGCGCTCGGGGGCGTGTATCTGTGGCTGGTCAAGGCGGCAAGTGAGCGTCGCCGCAACCGGGCAGGCCGGATCCTCACCGTCGATCGCAGCGTCACCGGACGATCCCGGACTCTCAATTGGCATGGGGCGACCGGCGTCTGGCTGCTGGCGGGCCTGCTGTTCCTGTCCGCCACCGGAATCACGTGGTCGATCTACGCCGGGGCCCACGTCACCGATATCAGGACCGCCTTCGATTGGCAACGGCCCCAACTGGACACCGCGCTGAGCGCTGCCCCGGCCGGCGACCACTCCGGCCACGGCGGCGCTCCCGCAAAGGACCACCCGCTGCTCGACCCGTCGGCGATCGACTACGGCGCAGTGCTCGACGCCGCGGCGGGTGTGGGGGTGCGCCTGCCCGTGGAGCTCACACTGCCCGCGGAGCAGGGCGAAGGTGTCGGCGTCACCGAGATCGACAAGCCCTACCGGCTGACGACCAATGCCGCCGCAATCGATCCCGCCGATCACGATGTGATCAGCGAGATCGACTACCAGCGCGACTATTCGGTGATCGCGAAGCTGGCCGACTGGGGCATCCGGGGACACATGGGACTCCTCTTCGGCCTGCTGAACCAGTTGCTGCTGCTCGGCATCGCGGTCGGACTGCTGACCGTGATCGTCCGCGGATACCGAATGTGGTGGCAACGCCGTCCGGTTCGCGGCTCCGCGTGGGCCGTCGGCCGTCCGCCGCTGCGCGGCGGCCTCCGTCGGTTGCATCCGGTCGCCATCGCCACAGTGGCCGTCGTCGCGGCGGGGGTGGGCTGGTTTCTGCCGCTCCTCGGGCTCACGTTGGTGGCCTTTGTCGTCGTCGACCTGATCATCGGCGCCGTCAAGCAGCAGCAGGGTACTACTAAAATTCAAGGTGGATTCTGATGTCTGACAACCGATTCCGTAAACTCATCACCGCGCTCGTCGTGGTGGCACTCGCTGCATCCGGCTGCACGTCGTCGGACGACCACACCGTGGAGCCGATGGCCGCCAATGTGACACTCGACGACCAGTGGGCCACCGCGGCGGACGCCGGAATGGCCGCGGTGTTCGGCATCTTCCGCAATACCGGCCCTGCCGCCGCCCACGTCGTGGCCGGCAGTTCTCCGGCCGCGGGTCGGGTCGAGATCCACGAGGTGGTTCCCGATGCAGGCGGCACCACGATGATGCGGCCGAAGGCCGGCGGGCTGACGGTTGCGGCCGGGAGCACACATGAGCTGGTCCCCGGAGGTGATCACCTGATGTTGATGGACCTCGGGCAACCACTGCGACCAGGTGCCGAGGTGTCGCTGACGGTGATGTTCGAGGACGGGTCCGATTTGCCGGTCACCGCCCAGGTCCGCGACTTCCCCGGCGGCAACGAGGACTACCAGCCCGATATGCACGACCATGGCTGACGGCCACCCCGCAGTCAGTCGGCGGCGCCTCCTGGCCGGGGGCGCCGCCGCGCTGGCCACCACCGCCACACTCACCCAGTGCGGATTCGTCGAGCCATCCCCGGCGACAGATGGTTCGCGCTCCGACAGCGAGCCGTTCCACGGAATGCACCAGGGCGGGGTCAGGACCGCCCCGCAGGCGCACTCGCTGTTCGTCGCGCTGGACCTACGGCCCGACGGTGACCGGACCCCTCGCGACACCCTGCAAGCGATCCTGAAGCTGTGGACTGCCGACGCAGCGCGGCTCACGCAGGGAATCCCGGCGCTGGCCGACACTGAACCCGAACTCACGCATCACCCCGCGCGGCTCACCGTGACCGTCGGACTCGGGCCCACCGTCTTCGACCGGATCGGACTCACCCGGTCGCGACCGGCTTCGGTGGCGGCGCTACCCGGTTTTGACACCGACCGCCTCGAGCCTCGGTGGTGTGGCGGCGATCTACTGCTCCAGATCTGCGCAGACGATCCCGTGGTCGTCGCCCACACAAGTCGGGTACTGCTCAAGAACGTCCGCGCGATGACCTCACAGCGATGGCGGCAGAACGGATTCCGCAACGCGCGGGGCACCAAGCCCTCCGGCACGACGATGCGCAACCTGATGGGCCAGGTCGACGGCACCGCGAACCTGCGCGACGACGCGGACTTCGATCGTCAGGTCTGGGACGACGGCGCACAGCAGCGATGGTTCGCCGGCGGCACCGTCCTGGTCCTGCGCCGGATCAGAGCCGAACTCGACACCTGGGACGAACTCGACCGCACCAGCAGGGAATTGACGGTGGGCCGCCGTCTGGAGTCCGGGGCGCCGCTGACCGGTGTCGGTGAGTTCGACGAGCCCGACTTCGAGGCCACCGAAGCGGGAATCCCGGTCATCCCGCCCAACGCACACATCGCACTGGCACGACACCGCCGTGACGATGAACGTTTTCTACGCCGGGGGTACAACTACGACCATCCTCCGCCAGCCGGTCAGACCACCGACTGCGGTCTGATCTTCGCCGCCTACCAGCGCGACCCGCGGCGGCAGTTCACGCCGGTACAGCAGCGATTGGCCGCATCCGATGCGCTCAACCGGTGGGTCACCAACATCGGGTCGGCCGTTTTTGCGGTACTTCCCGGTGCGTCAGAAGGCGGCTATCTGGGGCAGTCCCTGCTGGAAACGTGACGCGGTCACTGACGCGCCATCGCGAGGTTGAACCTCTCCTCCGGGGTGATCAGGTGGTCGTGGCTGTCCTCGCCGATGTCCAGTTGGACCCACTCGATCTCCCCGGTGAAGCGGTTGCCGGTCGGACCGTAGTCAGGTGAGGCAGGCGAACCGGTGTCGGATCCGACATCGCAGGCCTCGTCGGCGGAATAGCCCATCGGGATGGTCTTCTCGACCCGTCCGGCTCCGACCCGCTGTCCGTCGTAGTAGAGGGTGACGTCGCCGCCTTTGGCCAATCCCCCTCCGTCGTAGGCGAACTCCATCCGGACCTGGTGCTTGCCCACCGGTATCGGGGTGTCCGCACTGACGATGTAATGCTCGATGCCGAAGAAGTTGAAGCAGTACCTCAGCGTGCCCTCGTGGGCGTACAACGACCACCCACCCACGCTGCCGCCCTGAGTGATGATCACCCCGTTGGCACCTGTTTCCGGCACCACCAGGTTCGCGGTCACCGAGTGGGACTTGTTCTTCAACGTCAACACACACCACTCGCTGACGCGCATCCCCTGGAAGAGCAGTTGGGTGCTGCCACGGATCAGCTGCGGGCGTCCCGCGATGTCGGGATTGATCCGCTCGAACCCGCGGTCATCGAGCGGGACGACGTTGTACTTCACCGCTTCGATGAGCCAGAGTCGTTGCAGCTCAGCAAGTTTGCGAGGTTGCTCGGCAGCGAGATCACGGGACTGCGTCCAGTCGTCGGGACCGTACAGTTCCCAGACATCGTCGTCGAAGGGCGCAGGGGTGTCCGCCTTCCACGGCGTGCGGTGTTTGGTGACAGCCGTCCAGCCCTGGTGGTAGACACCGCGGTTGCCCATCATCTCGAAGTACTGCACGTCGTGCGTCTCGGGAGCGTCAGCGGCATGCAGCGTGCCCAGCATGCTGACACCCTCCAGTGGCGCCTGCGCGATCCCGTTCACCAGCGTCGGCGCGGGCACGCCTGCGGCCTCCAGGATCGTGGGCGCGACGTCGATGACGTGGTGGAACTGGTTGCGGGTCTCGCCCCTGCCGGGCAAACCGCCGGGCCAGTGGACGATGGTGCCGTTGCGGGTGCCACCCCAGTGCGACGCCACCTGCTTGGTCCACTGATACGGCGCGCACAGAGCGTGGGCCCAGCCGACCGCATAGTGGTTGTACGCCTCGGGTGTGCCGAAGTCATCGATCTTGGAGAGCAGGAACTCCGCGGTCTCGATGCCGGGCATACCGTTGAGCGTGGTCATCTCGTTGAAGCACCCGTTGATGGTGCCCTCGGCCGAAGCACCGTTGTCGCCGATGATGTAGTAGATCAGCGTGTTGTCCAGGAAGCCGAGATCGTCGATCGCGTCGACGACCCGGCCGACCTCGTGATCGGTCTGCTCGAGGAACCCTGCGTAGATCTCCATCTGCCTGGCCAGCACCGGCTTGAGTTCGTCGGGCATGTCGTCCCACGCCGGGATCTCGTCGTGCCGGCGGGTGAGTTCGGCATCCTGCGGCACCACGCCGAGATCCTTCTGCTTGGCGATGATGTTCTCCCGCAGAGCATCCCAGCCATCGTCGAACGCGCCCCGGTACTTGTCCGACCATTCCTTGGAGACCTGGTGCGGAGCGTGGGTGGCCCCCGGAGCGAAATACATGAAGAACGGCTTGTCGGGCATCAGCGCTTTCTGCTGCCGCACCCAGGTGATCGCGCGGTCGGCGAGATCCTCGGTGAGGTTGTAGCCCTCCTCGGGCGAGCGAGGCGGTTCGACCGCGGTGGTGCCCTCGTAGAGTCCGGGGTAGTACTGGTTGGCCTCCCCACCCACGAATCCGTAGAAGTACTCGAAACCCGAACCGGTGGGCCACTGATGGAAGGGCCCGACCGGAGTGACCTCCCAGCCGGGGACCTCGTGGCACTTGCCGAACTGCGCTGTGGAATACCCGTTGAGCTTGAGGGTTTCGGCGACCGGCGCCTTCTCCTTCGGCCGGATGCTGCAGTTGCCCGGCGCCGACGTCGCCATCTCGGTGATCGCACCCATTCCGACAGAGTGATGGTTGCGTCCCGTAAGCAGCGCCTGGCGAGTGGGCGAGCACAGTGCGGTTGTGTGAAACCTGTTGAGCTTGATCCCGTTTGCCGCGAGCCGCTCAGCGACAGGGGTCCGACAGGGCCCGCCGAACGCCGAGGATGCGCCGAAGCCGACATCGTCGATCAGCACGATCAGCACGTTGGGTGCGCCCTCGGGCGGACGCAGTTCGGTGATCGGCGGATATGTCGTGTTCGGATCCTTGGCGTCGTAGGTGGTGAGTCCCACGTGCTTCGGGTCGGGTATCGGCAGTTGTTCCCGCGCGATGCGCCGGGCGCCGGGCGCCGTGGGCTTGTCGAGACTCATCGTGTCCCCTCACTGCTGAAGGATCGCTGCGGCAGGCGCCTCCAGTTGACGCTGCCGACAAACTTAAACCAGAAGTCCCTTTTGCACCGCCACTCGCCCGATCGAGCCGCAGTCGACGCTGTCGCTCGAAGGCAAGGCTGCCGTCAGGTCAGCGGGTGACCTGTTCCATCACACGATGATGCCCTGCGCCGTGGTGGTCGCCGCGGTGAAACGATTCTGCACATCAGCCCAGTTCACGACGTTCCAGAACGCCTTGACGTAGTCGGCTTTGACGTTCTTGTACTGCAGGTAGTAGGCATGCTCCCACATGTCGACCTGCAGCAACGGGATGATGCCGAGCGGAACGTTGGCCTGCTGGTCATAGAGCTGGAACGTGAGCAGCCGCGCGCCGAGTGTGTCGTAGCCGAGCACCGCCCAGCCTGACCCCTGAAGACCGTTGGCCGCCGCGGTGAACTGCGCGCGGAACCGGTCGAAGGATCCGAACTGGTCGTCGATCGCCGCAGCGAGTTCGCCGGTGGGCTTGTCGCCCCCGTTGGGCGAGAGGTTCTTCCACCAGATGGTGTGGTTGACGTGGCCGCCGAGGTGAAACGCCAGGTTCTTCTCGTTGAGGAAGATCGCGCCGTGGTCGTCGCCTGCACGGGCCTCTTCGAGCTTGGTGATGGCGTCGTTGAGTCCCTTGACGTAGGTGGCGTGGTGCTTGCCATGGTGAATCTCGTTGATCTGACCGGAGATATGCGGCTCCAGCGCGCCGTAGTCGTAGTCCAGGTCCGGCAGTGTGTAGTCAGCCATGAGTTCCCTTCTGATCGGCGATGGCGGGATTCCCACCGGCCATCACGGTGGCGTCTTCAGCCTATGGGCGCGCACTCATATCTGTCCAACCATTCACCTGTTCATCTGTTAGGGTGAAAACACGGATCGGCCGTGGCGGCGTCGATGCAGCACATCACGTAGCGACTGCTTCCATGGCAGGCGCGATGCCACGGCCGGACCGTTCACAGCATCCAAGGCCCTGAATGAGAGTGTCGATCGGACGGTCGGAGCGTGGTCTACCAAAAGCGCTGGGCGACAGCGCTATATCTCACGGAAATGTCTGCCGGGTTCCGGTGATGGTCGACGACGAGAAGACACGGTGGGCGATCGACGTGATGACCGCGTGGGTCGATCACGAGCACGACCGAGAGTTCATCCACGATCGAGTTGAGCAATACCTGTCCGAGCCTCAGGGATCTGCCGGTTTGATCTCCGGGCTCGTGAACCTCTCCGGCCTGCTGCTCATGGGCTTGGAGATCCAAAGCGGTCGCACCTCACAGGAGATCCTGCAGGCGATCGCGACAACCGTTTCCCGGTCGGGGATTCCGCCTCAAAACAGCGACGCGCACCGGCGAGAGATGTGACGTCCCCGTTCAGCCCGAAGGGCAACTCTGCGCAGCGTCACCCAGCGCCGCTGCCGACGGCGCATCGACGGGCAGACTGTATCCGCGCAACACGGCGATGAACTGCATCGCGTACTGGCAGTGGAACGCCGCGTTGGGCGGCATCCACACCGCCGGCTCCTTGTCGCCCTTGTCCTGATTGGCGTCACCTTGTACCGCAATCAAATTGGCCGGGTCGTTGGCGAAGCGGGTACGCATCTCATCGGACCAGTTCCGCGCGCCGAGATCCCAGGCGAGCGCCAGCGGCACGATGTGGTCGATCTGCACCTCGGCGCCGGTCTGGGCTCCCCGGGTGAACGGCACCAGCACGCTGGTGTAGGGATCGAGCAGAACTCCGGTGGCCACCGCGGTGGGACATCGCGAGATGGCGACGTAGGTCTTCTCGAGCAGGTCGCGGTCGAGGATGTCGTTGCGGGTGTCACAACCGTTTCGGCCACCCGGGGCGGTGGTGTCGTCGGTCCACGACTCACCGAACGCATCCCGGCGGTAGTCGTATCCACGGACACGAGCGGGGATCTCCGCGATGCCGACGAGCACATCGGCACCGGGGGTGACGGTGGGGATGTCGGCCTGCGCGATGAACCGCGACGGATCCTGTGAGGTGGAGGTGACCTGGACCGCGACGATCACCGCGAGCGTGGCGGCCACCGCCAACCACAGAACTCGCTTGCGGCTCATGACTTGTCCAGGAACTCGACGCGGTCGGTGTCGGTGAACGGCGCCGACAACACCCTCATGCCGGCATCCTGCGGATCGGATTCGTACACCGTCTCGCACAGATCCCGGGCGGCGCGAATGATGTCGTAGTGCTCGGCGAGTGAGAGGAAGCGCAGCGTGATGGGCCGTCCCGATTGATGGATACCGAGCACGTCGCCCTCGCTGCGCTCCTGCAGATCGAGATCGGCGAGCGCAAAACCGTCCTGGGTGCTCGCCACTGCTTTGAGGCGTCGTCCCGCTTTGGATTCCTCGGGCAGGTTGGTGGCCAGCAGGCACAGGCTGGGATGCTCGCCGCGGCCGATGCGCCCGCGGAGCTGGTGGAGCTGGCTGATGCCGAACCTGTCGGCGTCCATCACCACCATCACGGTGGCGTTGGGCACGTCAACACCCACCTCGATCACCGTCGTGCACACCAGTACGTCGATCTCGCGGGCGCGGAAGGCAGCCATCACGGCGTCCTTCTCATCGCTGGGCAATCGTCCGTGCATCAGACCCAGCCGCAGGCCGGCCAGCGGTCCGCGCTGCAGTCGCGCGAGTAGTTCCACCACCGTAACCGGAGGCGGGCCGGCCTCTTTCGTGTCCTTCCTGGCCTTCTTCGTGTCGGCGGGTTTGTCGTCCTCGTCGATACGCGACGCGACGACATACGCCTGGCGCCCGGCCTGCACCTCCTCGGCGATCCGGGCCCACGCCCGGTTGAGCCAGGCCGGCTTCTGTGTCATGAAGATCGTGTTCGACGTGATGGGCTGACGTCCGCGGGGCAACTCCCGCAGTGTCGATATCTCGAGGTCACCGTAGACCGCGAGCGCCACCGTCCGGGGAATCGGAGTCGCGGTCATCACCAGAAGGTGAGGCGTGATGCCGTCAGGAGCCTTCGCGCGCAACCGGTCTCGCTGATCCACCCCGAAGCGGTGCTGCTCATCCACCACCACCATTCCGAGGCGGTGGAACTCCACGGCATCCTGCAGCAGCGCGTGCGTGCCGATCACGATGCCCGCCTGACCGGAGGCCACCTCGTCCCGCACCGCGCGTTTCTGCGATGCCGACATCGATCCCGTCAACAGCGCCACCCTCGTCGCGCTGTCCAGCCCGCCGAGTTGGCCGGCCGTCCCCAACGGCCCGAGCATGGCGCTGATGGACCGAGCATGTTGTGCGGCAAGAACTTCCGTCGGCGCAAGGAGGGCGCATTGATAGCCGGCGTCGATCATCTGCAGCATCGCCAGCAGCGCCACGATCGTCTTGCCCGATCCGACCTCACCCTGCAGCATGCGATTCATCGGGCGGGTGGCCGAGATCTCCGTCGAGATCACCTCGAGCACCTCACGCTGCCCCGCGGTCAGCGTGAACGGCAACTGAGCCGCCATCGCAGCCGCCAGTCCGTCCGGTGACGGCGGCGCGGGAGGTCCGGAGTCGTTGAAAGCGCTGTGCCGACGAACGACCAGTCCCCATTGCAGGCCGACAGCTTCGTCGTAGGTGAGTCGCTCGATGGCGCGCTTTCGCGGATCGTCGGTCTCAGCAAGGTGGACGGCGCGAAGCGCTGCGTCTTCTGACATCAAATGATGTTCGCGCACAAAAGATTTCGGCATCGTCTCGGCGACCGGGTCGAGTACCGCGAGCACCTGACGCACACATGCGTAGATCTCCCAGGTCTGCATCTTGGAGTTGGCCGGATAGATCGGGAAGAAGTCTCGTTCGAACTCGGCGAGCAGATCGTCACCGGATGCTGTCGACGCCGCGGCGATCGACGCCAGAGACTTGGTGCCCTTCCCCGACCCCAGGACCAGGAACGCCGGGTGCGTCAACTGCATGGTGCCCTTGAAGTAGCCGACCTCACCGGAGAGCATCACCCGGGTTCCCTTTGTCAGCGATTTTTTAAGGAACTTCGGGTTGAAGAAGGTGGCGGTGACCTTCGGTCGCCGGTGTCCGAGGGTGAGGACCAGGTACTCACGTTTGGGTGGGCGATTGGTCACTCGGGTGTCGGCGTCGGTGATCTCACCGACGAAGGTGACGTGCTCCCCCTCCTCGAGGTCGAGGTCCTCCCCCTCACCGCGTGTGGTCATGGCATCGCTGTACTTGCGCGGGAAGTAGCGCACCAGGTCGTTGACCGTCCGGATGCCGAAGTACTCCTCGAGTTGTCCCGCGGCCTTGTCCCCGACCAGGAACGGCAGCCGATCGCTCAGCGAAGCCATGCTCACTCCACCCCGATCAGCAGCGCATCGCCGCGGTGGCCGGTGTGGAAGGTCACCGTCTCCGTCCCCGGATGGTGACGGTGCACGTGATCGACGAGCGCCTCCCCGACGCCCGGTTCCACACCGTCGCCGGTGAGCACCGTCACCAATTCACCGCCCGCGGCCAGCAACAGATCGATCAGTCCCGCCGCGGCGGCGGCGATGTCCTCGCCCACGATCACCACCTCGTCGCCCGCGATGCCGAGGCCGTCGCCGGGCTTGCAGGTGCCCGCCCAGGTCAACGCCTCTTCGGCGGCCAGCCGGACCGAACCGTGCCGGGCACCCGCCGCGGCCCTGGCCATCGTGTAGCCGTCGTCGACGAGCCGGCGTTCGGGGTCGTGGACGGCCAGCGCCGCCAGCCCCTGCACCATCGACGCCGTGGGCACCGGCGCCATGACGATCCCCCAGTCCGCCGCGACCGCCCATCCGGCCAGCAGTTCCTCGGCGGCCACATAACCGTTCGGCAGCACCATCACCTGCGCGGCACCGGTGTTCACCAGGGCGTGCAGGAGTTGGTGCGCGCTGACCGGCACATCCCGCTCCGGACGCAGGACCTGCGCGCCCTCGCCGGTGAACAGCCCTTCGGCGCCGTCCCCGTCGGCGACGGCCAGCACCGCCCGCTCCCTGCTCCAGCCTCCCGCCGGGTGCCGGTCCACCCCGCCGACCAGAGAGGTGATCTGAATGCGACTGGGTCGTCCCACCTCGAGGGCGGCTTCGACCGCCGCCCCCGCGTCGTCGGCGTGCACGTGAACCGAATAGTGACCGGCCCCGCCTGCGTCGAAGCCCGATGCGGCGATCGCGATGGATTCGCCGATCTCGTCGAGGCGGGCGCGCAGCGTCTCGATGCCGTCGGCGTCACAGCCACTGAGCAGGTACATCACCTCGAACTCGGGCGTGGCCGACGCCACGGCCACGGCCGGTACCTGCCGCGGTGACGGTACGTAGACGTCACGCGCCGGCGCGTGGCCGGTCAATGTCGTGCTCAGCGCGTCGAGAAGCACCAGCAGCCCCCGGCCGCCCGCGTCCACCACACCGGCGTCAGCCAGCACGTCGAGTTGGCTCGGGGTGCGGTCCAGTGCCTCGGCCGCCGCCTGAGTGCATGCGGCCACGACGTCGGCCAACTCGGCCCCGTCGGCTGCCGTCTGTTCGGCCGCGGTGGCCGCATCCTGCAGCACCGACAGGATCGTGCCGGGAATCGGTTCGCCCATCGACGTCACGACCAGGGTGACCGCGTGCCGCAGCGACGCGGCGAGCAGAGCGCCACTGATGTCGGCCAACGTGCCACGGTCCTCGGCGGCGGCCGCGGTCACGTCGGCGACGCCCCGCAGGATCTGGGACAGGATCACCCCCGAGTTGCCCCGCGCGCCGCGCAGCGCTCCTTCGGCCAGGGCGGCGGCCACGTGCGCGACGTCGTCGACAGTCCCGCGCGCGTCGGCCTGCGCCCAGGCGGCACGCATGGTGAACAGCATGTTCGTGCCCGTGTCGGCATCGGCCACCGGGAAGACGTTGAGCCGGTTGATCTCGTCGGTGTGCCTGATGAGATCGGCGACCGCGGTGTGTGCCCAACTCCGCAGGGCAGGCGCATCGAGCCGCCGAACCGCCATCCCACCTCCAGACCACAGTGCCGCCGTCGCGTCAGCCTATCCAGTGCTGCGGACAGCTTCGTAGACTGCAAGGTCACGGCTGTGGACAGCGCAGCGCTGCCGGTTTTGGCGATATTTGCGGCGGCCGGTATTCTGATCAGGTTGTCGGGTCACCCGCGGCACGTCCGCGGCCAAGACCCAGCCCCCACGTACTGATTCGAGGAGTTCTGCATATGGCTGCCGTGTGCGATATCTGCGGGAAGGGCCCCGGCTTCGGCAAGTCGGTGTCGCACTCCCATCGCCGGACCAGCCGTCGCTGGAATCCGAACATCCAGCCGGTGCGCGCTGTGTCGCGCCCGGGCGGCAACAAGCAGCGGGTGAACGTGTGCACGTCCTGCCTGAAGGCCGGCAAGGTCTCGCGCGGCTGACAGCCGGCGGATCGACGTCAGGGTAGGCGCCAGTCGACCGGCTCGGCGCCCATCGTCTCCAGGAGTTCGTTGGCGCGGCTGAACGGTCGCGACCCGAAGAATCCCCGCGACGCCGACAGCGGCGACGGATGCGCCGACTCGATGGTCAACGTGTCACCCAGCATGGGTTTCAGCGTGGCGGCGTCGCGCCCCCACAGCACTGCCACCAGCGGCTGCTGACGAGCCACCAGCGCGCGGATCGCGCATTCGGTGACGGTTTCCCACCCTTTTCCGCGGTGTGACGCCGGCGTGCCCGGGCGCACGGTCAGAACCCTGTTGAGCAACATCACCCCCTGCTGCGCCCACGGGGTCAGATCACCGGTGGACGGTGCCGGATGGCCGAGGTCGTCGCGGTATTCGGTGTAGATGTTGGCCAGGCTCCGCGGCAGCGGTTTGACCTCGGGAGCGACCGAGAAACTCAGACCGACCGCGTGTCCGGGCGTCGGGTACGGATCCTGTCCGACGATCAGCACGCGGACCCGGTCGAATGGAAACGTGAACGCGCGCAACACGTTCGACCCGGACGGCAGATACGGCCGGCCACCGGCAAGCTCTGAGCGCAGGAACTCGCCCATCTGTGCGACCTGGGGTTCAACCGGTGCGAGTGCGCGGGCCCAGGCCTCGTCGACCAACTCGCTGAGAGGACGTGCTGTCACGATTGGCCAACCTAGCGGGCGGCGTCGTCAGAAGGACTGCCAGCCCGGATTACCGCCCCACCCCACCCCGTCCACGGTCACCCGGGGCGGTAGGTCTCCGACATCGGACACCGTGCCGATCACCCGCCAGCCGGGAGGCGCAGCCACCGGGAACGTCGCCACCAGGGCGTGATCTTCCCCACCCCCCAGCACCCACTCCCACGGATCGGATCCCGTCGCGGCGGCAGCGCCGGTCAGCGCCTCGACGTCGTCACGCAGGCCGGCTGCGGACAGGTCCACCCACACCCCGGAGGCGGTGACGATGTGCCCCAGGTCGGCGAGTAACCCGTCGGAGACGTCCGTCATCGACGTCGCCCCGGCACGCGCGGCGACCGCTCCCTGACCGTAGGGGGGCTCAGGCACCCGGTGGCGCCCGCGCAGATCGTCGAATCCACCGATCCCGTTGTGCAACAACGTATATCCAGCTGCCGACCAACCCAGATCGCCGATCACCGCCACGGTGCCACCCGGCTTCGCGCCGCTGCGGCAGACAGGGTCGAGCCCGTCGAGGTCTCCGAGCGCGGCCACCGAGACGACCCACTGCGGGGCCCGCACCATGTCGCCACCGACGATGCCCGCGCCCAGCAGTCCCGCCTCGTGCCACAGTCCGTCGGCGAGTTCGACCGCCCGCGCCGTCGCGGTGTCGGCGGGGGCACCGAACCCGACGACGAACGCCGTCGCCCGGGCGCCCATGGCCTCGATGTCGGCGGCGTTCTGCGCGATGGCTTTCCGCCCGACATCGTGGGCGGTGGACCAGTCGAGTCGGAAGTGGCGACCCTCGACCAGCATGTCGGTGCACACCACCGTCCTGCCGTCGGCGGCGGCGACCACCGCGGCGTCGTCGCCGGGACCGAGGGAGACGAACGGGGGCTGACGCCGACCGGCGACCAGCCGGTTGATGACCGCGAACTCCCCCGTTGCGGCCAGCGAGTCCGCCGGGTCTTCGCCCGTCATGTCCGGATCCTTTCCCGATCCCCGCAGCACCTTCGTGCCCTGAACGCTCGGCGTTCCTGCGGTACGTTTGGTCCCTGCGGCGTGGAGTCTATGCAGCCAGACGGAGGGATAACGGCGTGGTCGAGGCTTTTGTTCTCATCCAGACCGAGGTCGGCCGCGCCGAGGTCATCGCCAAGCAGCTCGCCGGCCTCACCGGGGTGTTGTGCTCGGAGTACGTGACCGGACCCTACGACGTCGTGGTCCGGGTGGGCGCCCCGACCCTCGCTGAACTCCAGTCCACCGTCGTTCCCAGCGTGCAGCAGGTCTCCGGGATCACCCGGACGCTGACCTGCCCGATCGCCCAAGGGGTCGCGCCTTAGAGTTTGGCGTGATGAAAAGCCAGACCGGCGACGGCCCACCCCGGCCCCTGCTGATCGCGGCGCTCGTCCTGGCAGTCGGCGCCGTCGTCGCTGTGCTCGTTGTCGCCGCTGTCCTGCAGCGCACACCGACCCAGGCTCCGGTCGTCATCGCAGGAGCGCCTGCGCCGCGCGCCGACAGCCCCGAATGCCGCTCACTGATCGACGCGTTGCCCGAGCAACTCGGTGACTACTCACGGGCCCCCGTGCGGGAGCCCGCTCCGGCGGGAACGGCGGCGTGGCAGGCCGGTGACGGCAGCGAGGCGCTCATCCTGCGATGTGGCCTGGACCGTCCGGTCGACTTCGTCGTGGGCGCACCTCTTCAGGTGGTGGACGCCGTCCAGTGGTTCCGGGTCGCGGACCAGGCAGACGAGGGACGCAGCACGTGGTTCGCCGTGGACCGGCCCGTCTATGTGGCGCTGACCCTGCCCTCGGGGTCGGGTCCCACGCCCATCCAGGTGATCTCGACGGCGATAGCCGAGGCGCTGCCGGCTACCCCCGTCGACCCCGGACCGGTCAGGTGACGCACGCTCCTAGCGCAGGCCGGTCCCGCGGGCCATCGCGGTCTCGACCATCGTCGCGAGCAGGGTCGGATAGTCGACCCCGCTGGCTGCCCACATCCGCGGATACATCGAGATGGTGGTGAACCCCGGCATCGTGTTGATCTCGTTGATCACCGGTCCGTCCTCGGTCAGGAAGAAGTCGACCCGGGCCAGACCCTGGCAGTCGATGGCGCGGAACGCCCGGATCGCGAGGCCGCGGACCTGCTCGGCGACGACGTCGTCGACCTTGGCCGGCACGTCCAGTTCCGCGGCGTCGTCGAGGTACTTGGTCTCGAAGTCGTAGAAGCCGTCTTCGCGACCACGCACCCCGGCCACCCGGATCTCGCCCACGGTGCTGGCCTCGATCCGACCGTCGGGGAACTCCAGCACGCCGCATTCGAGTTCCCGGCCGGGCACGGCAGCCTCGACGATGACCTTCGGGTCGTGCCGACGCGCCACTTCGACGGCATCGGCGAGCTGGTCCCAGCTGGTGACCCGGCTGACCCCGATGGACGAGCCACCGCGCGCAGGCTTGACGAATGCCGGCAACCCGAGGTGTTCACGATCCTCCAGCGACAGGGTGGCCTGCTGAGGGCGCAGCACCACCTGGTCGCCGATCGGCAGACCGTCGGCGGCGAGCAGCTTCTTGGTGAACTCCTTGTCCATGCCCGCCGCGCTGGCCAGCACCCCCGCACCGACGTACGGGACGCCGGCGAGCTCCAGCAGGCCCTGGATGGTGCCGTCCTCGCCGTAGGGTCCGTGAAGTACCGGGAAGACCACGTCGACGGCGGCCAGCATCTCCCCGGCGCCTTCTCCCAGCGACAGCAGCTGGCCGTGCCAGGCGGGATCGGCGGTCAGCGCGAGCGCGGTGCCCGACGACTCGCCGACCCGGGGCAGGGTGCCGTCGGTGATGGCCAGCGTCTCGGGCCGCCCGTCGGTGAGCACCCAGGAACCCCGCGGCGAGATGCCGACCGCGACCACTTCGAACCGCGCCGGATCGAGGTTGCGCAGGATGCTGCCTGCCGAAACACACGAGATCGCGTGTTCGGAACTTCGTCCGCCGTAGACGACGGCAACGCGGATGCGGGCAGTCACAACCTAGAGAGGCTACCGTCCTGCCCGTGGCAGGGCCGCCTCGATATCGCTGAGCAGGTCGTCGGTGTCCTCGATCCCCAGAGACAGCCGGGCGAATCCGTCGGCCACCGGGTCTCCCCACCTGGCCCTGCGGTCGACCGAGGAGTGGATCCCGCCGAAGCTCGTCGACGCGACCAGCAGCGCGCTACGACCGACCAGGTCGTGCACCGCCTGCGCATCGGCCAACTCGACGGCGACCAGACCGCCGAACCGCCGCATCTGCATCGAGGCGATCGCATGCGACGGATCGTCGGGCAGCCCCGGGTAGCGCACCGAGCGCACCGCCGGGTGCGAGCGCAGCATCAGCGCGACCGCGGCGGCATTCTGACACTGCCGTTCGAAACGAAGGCCCACGCTCCCGATGCTGCGCAGCACGAGCCAGGCTTCGAAGGCGCCCAGGATCGGGCCGGCCAACAGCCTGTCGCGCTCCAGCAGTGCCATCACCTCGGGCTGGCTGCCCGCGACATAGCCCGCCAGGACGTCGTGGTGGCCCGCCAACGCCTTGGTCGCGCTGGCGACCACCAGGTCCGCGCCCAACGACAGCGGCTGCTGTCCCAGCGGCGTGGCGGTGGTGTTGTCGACGACGAGCATCGCGCCGCGCGCCCGGCACGTCATCGCCAGGTGATGCAGGTCGACGACGTCGAGGCCGGGGTTGGACGGCGACTCGGCCAGCACCACATCGGCGCCCGCGGCGGCGTCGCACATTTCGGCGCACCGCGCCTGCACCACGGTCACCCCTCGCTGCTCGAGGAACTCGTGGGCGTAGGCGCGGACCTGGTAGTAGCCATCGGCGGGGACGACGAGCGTGTGGCCGGGTTGGGCGACGGTCCGCAGCACGGACGTGATAGCTGCCATCCCGGAACCGAAGGCCAGGGCGGACGACGCGCCCTCGAGCGTGGCGATCGCCGATTCCAGTTGCCGCCAGGTCGGATTGGATCTGCGACCGTAGCTGTCCAGGGAATCGTCTTCGTCGGGGGGAAGGTGATACGCGGCGGCGGGCACCGGCGGCGGCGCGATCGGTCCTCCCGGAACCGGTTCCGATCCAACAGCTTTGACACTGCGAGTGGAGTCTCCGTACGTGCCGCTCACTCGACTACTCCGGCTTGGTGGTGCGCCCTAGCAGCAGGGCCACCGCCTCGTCGACGGACAGGCCCTTGTGGCACACCCGGTGCACCGCCTCGGTGAGCGGCATCTCGACGTCGTAACTCGACGCCAACGCCAGCACCGATTCGCACGAGGTGACCCCTTCGGCGACATGACCGCCGGTCGCGGCCAACGCGGCCTCCATGGTGCCTCCCCTGCCCAACCGCTCGCCGAAGGATCGGTTACGGGAGTGCGGCGACGTGCACGTCGCCACCAGGTCGCCGATGCCGGCCAACCCGGCCAGAGTGGCGGGCTTGGCCCCCAATGCGATTCCGAGCCGCATGATCTCGGCCAGCCCGCGGGTGATGATCGCCGCCGCGGTGTTCTCCCCCAGTCCGACACCCGCGGCCATCCCGCATGCCAGAGCGATGACGTTCTTGCAGGCGCCTCCGACCTCGGCGCCGATCACGTCGGCGTTGGTGTACGGCCGGAAATAGCCGGTGGACAGCGCTCGCTGTATCGTCACCGCTCTTCCGGAGTCGCTGCACGCGACGACGGTTGCGGCGGGCTGCCCCTGCGCGATCTCACTGGCCAGGTTCGGCCCGGTGACGACCGCGACGCGGGACGGGTCGGCACCGGTCACCTGCACGATGACCTGGCTCATCCTCAGCAGGGTGTCCAGCTCGATACCTTTGGCCAGGCTCACCAGGGTGGCATCAGCGCCCAGCGCGTCCTTCCACTGCATGAGATTGGCGCGAAGTGTCTGTGAGGGCACGGCCAGCAGCACCGTGCACGCGCCGTCGAGTGCCTCGGTGTGGTCGCTGGTGGCCCGGATCGACTCGGGCAGCGGTCCGTCGATGTAGTCGGCATTGAGGTGGGTGCGGTTCATCTCGTCGGCGAGTTCGGGCCGACGGGCCCACAGCCTGACGTTGTTCCCCGCTTCCGCCAACACCTTCGCCAGGGCCGTCCCCCACGCCCCGGACCCCATCACCGCCGCCTCGACCACGGCTTCAGCGTAGCCGGGGAATAGCAGCTGGCAGGATGACGCTCGTGACCGGCATGACCAACAGCACGGCCAGCGCGCCGGTCACGCCCATGCGCGCTCGAGACGCCGACATCGCACTGGTGATCGCGGTCAAGCGACTGAGCGCAGCCAAGACACGGCTGGCGCCGGTGTTTTCGGCGGCGACACGCGAGCAGATCGTGCTCGCCATGCTGATCGACACGATCGAGGCGGCTTCGGCCGTCGCCGCCCCGCAGTCGGTGATCGTCGTCACCCCCGACGACACCGCAGCCGCGGCCGCGACCAAGCTCGGCGCACTGGTGCTCACCGACCCCACACCCGAGGGTCATCACGATCCACTCAACAACGCGCTCCTGGCCGCCGAGGCGATGGCCCGGAAGACGAGCGTCAACGTCGTTGCGCTGCAGGGTGATCTACCTGCCCTGCACGCCGACGAACTCGCCGGGGCGATCGCCGCCGCTCGGGACCGGCCCCGCAGCTTCGTCGCCGACCGGCACGGCACCGGCACCTCGGCGCTGTTCTCCTTCGGGGTGGCTCTCGACCCGCGATTCGGCCCTGATTCCGCAGAGCGCCATCGTCGTTCGGGGGCGGTCGAATTGACGGGAGACTGGCCGGGGCTGCGCTGCGACATCGACACACCCGACGACCTGATCGCGGCGCAGGGGCTCGGTCTGGGAGCCGCGACCGAGAAGGCCGTCGGCCACCGAAGATGACGGCGCGAAGCTGATGACCCGACTCGGTGGCCGGAGCACCCTCCGATAGGGAATCATCACAGAGATGACCGAAGCCCAGACCCGTCCCGACAGCTCGGAAACCTCCGAGACACCCGTCCTGCCGGCCGTCGCGGGGTCGGATGGCTCGGCTCCGGAAGCGCCGCCGGCGGCCACGGCTCCCACGATCGACAACCCACTGCCCGACGACCGCTACCTCAACCGCGAACTCAGCTGGCTCGACTTCAACGCCCGCGTGCTCGCACTGGCCGCCGATCCGTCGCTGGCACTGCTGGAGCGCGCGAAGTTCCTGGCGATCTTCGCCTCCAACCTCGATGAGTTCTACATGGTTCGGGTCGCCGGGCTCAAGCGTCGCGACGAGATGGGACTGTCCGTCCGGTCCGCCGACGGCCTGTCACCGCGTGAGCAGTTGCGACGGATCAGCGAGCGCACCCAGCAGATCGCCAGCCGGCACTCGCACGTGTTCCTCGATTCGGTCCGGCCCGCCCTCGCCGAGGAGGGCATCATCATCGTGACGTGGGCCGAACTCGACGACGACGAGCGCGGCCGGCTGTCCACCTACTTCCACGAACAGGTCTTCCCGGTCCTGACGCCGTTGGCGGTCGATCCGGCACACCCCTTCCCGTTCGTCAGCGGCCTGAGCCTCAATCTCGCCATCACCGTCAAGCATCCCGACGACGGTGGACAGCACTTCGCGCGAATCAAGGTGCCCGACAACGTCGACCGATTCGTGGAGCTGTCCGGTCGTGAGGGCACTCCGACCGTCGTGCGCTTCCTTCCGATGGAAGAACTGATCGCCGCCTTCCTACCCGTGCTGTTCCCCGGCCTCGAGATCGTCGAACACCACGCGTTCCGCATCACCCGGAATGCAGATTTCGAGGTCGAGGAGGACCGCGACGAGGACCTGTTGCAGGCACTGGAGCGTGAATTGGCACGGCGGCGCTTCGGCTCCCCGGTGCGGCTCGAGGTCTCCGACGACATGACCGAGGGCATGCTCGAGTTGTTGTTGCGCGAACTCGACGTCGCGGCCGGTGATGTCGTCCAGGTCTCGGGATTGTTGGACCTCTCGTCGCTGTGGCAGGTCTACGGAGTCGACCGGCCCGCACTCAAGGACCGGCCGTTCGTTCCGGCCACCCCCCCGGCGTTCGGGGAGCGCGAAACACCCAAGAGCATCTTCTCCACCCTGCGCGACGGTGATGTCCTGGTCCATCACCCCTACGACTCGTTCTCCACCACGGTGCAGCGTTTCATCGAGCAGGCAGCCGCAGATCCGAATGTGCTCGCGATCAAGCAGACTCTGTATCGCACGTCCGGAGACTCACCGATCGTCAACGCGCTCATCGACGCTGCCGAAGCCGGCAAGCAGGTGGTGGCGCTCGTCGAGATCAAGGCCCGGTTCGACGAGCAGGCCAACATCAAGTGGGCGCGCGCACTGGAACAGGCCGGCGTGCACGTGGTCTACGGCCTGATCGGATTGAAGACACACTGCAAGACCTGTCTTGTGGTGCGTCGCGAAGGTTCGATGATCCGTCGGTACTGCCACATCGGCACGGGCAACTACAACCCCAAAACCGCACGGTTGTACGAGGACATCGGCCTGCTGACCGCCGCACCGGACATCGGCGCCGACCTCACCGACCTGTTCAATTCGCTGACGGGCTACTCCCGCAAGCAGTCCTACCGCAACCTGCTGGTCGCCCCCTACGGCGTGCGCAGGGGGATCATCGAGCGGATCGAACGGGAGATCGCGGCGACCCGCGACGGTGCCGAGGGCCGGATTCGTATGAAGGCCAACGCGTTGGTCGATGAGCAGGTCATCGATTCGCTCTACCGGGCGTCGCAGGCCGGCGTGCGGGTGGAGGTGGTGGTCCGGGGAATCTGCGCGTTGCGCCCCGGCGCCCCGGGCTATTCGGAGAACATCAAGGTGCGCTCCATCCTCGGCCGATTCCTCGAACATTCACGGATCATTCACTTCCGCGCCATCGACGAGTACTGGATCGGCAGCGCCGACATGATGCATCGTAATCTCGACCGTCGCGTGGAAGTGATGGCGCAGGTGAAGGATCCGCGATTGACCGCACAACTGAACGACATGTTCGAATCGGCGACGGACCCGAGGACCCGCTGCTGGGAGCTCGGCGCGGACGGACACTGGACGGCGTCGCCGCAGGAAGGGCAGACCGTCCGGGACCACCAGATGTCATTGATGGAACGGCACCGCCACCCGTAGCCAGGACGACGCGGACCGAGAGCCACTGAATCAGCCGCGATGACCTGCAGGAGTTGAGGTGTCCAAGAACAGCCCACCGGACCCGGCGACGAAGAAGAAGCCGATCCTGGCCGCCGGTGCCGTGTTGTGGCGACCCCACGATGTCACGGGCACGCCGGAGGTCGCGATCATCCACCGACCCCGCTACGACGACTGGTCGCTACCCAAGGGAAAGGTCGATCCCGATGAGACGGAACCCGTCACCGCCGTCCGTGAGATCGAGGAGGAGACGGGCTTTCACGCGCATCTCGGGCGCCGCCTGACGACGGTGAGCTACCCCGTCGATCAGGCGGTGAAGAAGGTGCGCTACTGGGCGGCGCGTAGCGTCGGTGGGGAGTTCACCGCCAACGACGAGGCCGACGATCTCAAATGGCTGCCGGCCCCGCAGGCGATGACGGCCTTGACCTACCCACACGATCGCAAGGTGCTGCGTCGTTTCCTGAAGATGCCTGCCGACACCCAGACGGTGATGATCGTTCGGCATGCCACCGCGGGAAGCAGAACCAGATACAAGGGAGACGACCGGCAACGTCCCCTCGACAAGCACGGCCGGGCGCAGGCGGAGTCGCTTGTCGGGCAGCTCCTCTCATTCGGCGCCGGCGAGCTGTTCGCCGCAGACCGGGTCCGGTGTCAGCAGACGCTCGATCCGCTGGCCGAGGAGTTGGGAGTGGAGATCCGAAGTGAGCCTGCCCTCACCGAGGAGGCGTACGCGGACAACCGGAAGGCCGGCCGCCAGCGCATTCTCGAGATCGCGGATGCCACAACCAACCCGGTGATCTGCACTCAGGGCAAGGTCATTCCCGACCTCATCGCGTGGTGGTGCGAGAGCGACGGGGTCCGGCCGGACAAGTCACGAAACCGTAAGGGCAGCACGTGGGTCCTGTCGCTGGCCGGTGGCCGGCTCATCGCCGCCGACCACATCGACAGTGCACTGGCCCCGAAGAAGTGACGCCGCAGATGAATTCAAAGACCCACCTGCGCCGACACCGGCACTAAAGACCCCTGCCAACACAAATACGCCGCGGGTCCTGAGGACCCGCGGCGCATCTGGTGGTGTGATTACTTGCGACCGCGCTTGGCCGGAGCCTTCTTGGCGGGAGCCTTCTTGGCAGGAGCAGCCTTCTTGGCAGGTGCCGCCTTCTTGGCCGGAGCCTTCTTGGCGGGAGCAGCCTTCTTGGCAGGAGCTGCCTTCTTGGCCGGAGCCTTCTTGGCGGGAGCAGCCTTCTTGGCAGGAGCTGCCTTCTTGGCAGGAGCCTTCTTCGCCGGAGCCTTCTTGGCAGGAGCTGCCTTCTTGGCAACTGCCTTCTTGACAGCGGCCTTCTTGACCGCCGGAGCGGCCTTCTTGGCGACAGCCTTCTTGACGGCGGCCTTCTTGACAGCTTTACGAGCGGTGCTGCCCGCCGTCACGCCACGCTTGACCGCGGGTCCCTCTGCCGGGAGGCGCTGTGCGCCAGAGACAACGGCCTTGAACTGAGCGCCCGGACGGAACGCCGGAACGGAGGTCGGCTTGACCTTCACCGTCTCGCCGGTGCGCGGGTTGCGCGCGACGCGGGCCGCACGACGACGCTGTTCGAAAACGCCGAAGCCGGTGATTGTCACACTCTCACCCTTGTGAACCGCACGCACGATGGTGTCAACGACATTCTCAACCGCCGCAGTTGCCTGCCGGCGATCCGAGCCCAATTTCTCCGTGAGTACGTCGATGAGCTCTGCTTTATTCATGCAAAACCTCCGAATACCAGTGGTCCACTTTGAACCGACTAGTGCACACGGTAAACCCAATGGCCGCTGATTTCCAAGAGCCACGCGCAATTTCAGTCGAAGCCAGCGAACTTTTTCAATCCGGTTGCCGCCCTTGGCGTCCTACCGGACGCCCCCAAAAGGGGGTTGGCACGGGGTGATTTGGCCCCCGGAGCCCGTTTGTCAGACCGGCAGAGTGCGCGGTTTCCAGCTCGGGCGACCGGCTTCGTATTCCTCGATCTGATCGCGTTTGCGCAGCGTAAGGCCTATATCATCGAGCCCTTCGAGCAACCGCCAGGCGGTGTAGTCGTCAATGTTGAACGGCACCATGACCGTTCCCGCGGCAACCGTTCGATCTTGAAGATTCACAGTGATTTCCAGACCCGGCTGCTGCTCGATGAGTTTCCACAACAATTCGACGTCGTCTTGTGCGACTTCTGCCGCCAGGAGTCCGGCCTTGCCCGCGTTCCCCCGGAAGATATCGGCGAACCGGGACGAGATCACCACCCGGAATCCGAAGTCCATGAGCGCCCAGACGGCATGCTCCCGAGACGAACCCGTGCCGAAATCCGGTCCCGCGACCAACACGGATCCGTGGTCGAAAGGCGCCTGATTGAGAATGAACGCCGGATCGTTGCGCCAGGCCGCGAAGAGACCGTCCTCGAATCCTGTTCGGGTCACCCGCTTCAGGTACTCCGCAGGAATGATCTGATCGGTGTCCACATTCGAGCGACGCAGCGGCACGCCGATTCCGGTGTGGGTGCGAATGGCTTCCATCACAGTCTCCTGTCGGGTTTCAGTGGGCGCTCACGGCGGGCAGATCCGCCGGGGAGGACAGCGTGCCGCGGACCGCGGTCGCCGCGGCGACCGCCGGCGACACCAGGTGCGTGCGCCCGCCTTTGCCTTGCCTGCCCTCGAAATTGCGATTGGACGTCGAAGCGCACCGCTCGCCGGGAGCCAGTTGGTCGGGGTTCATACCCAGGCACATCGAACAGCCGGCCTGCCGCCATTCCGCACCTGCGGCGGTGAAGATCTCACCCAGGCCCTCGGATTCCGCCTGGGCCCGCACCCGCATGGATCCGGGGACGACCAGCATCCGAACGCCCTCGGCGACCTTGCGACCCCGCAGCACGTCGGCGACCACGCGCAGATCTTCGATCCTGCCGTTGGTGCAGGAGCCGACGAACACCGTGTCCACCGAAATATCGCGCATCGCCGTGCCGGCCCGAAGGTCCATGTAGGTCAACGCCTTTTCGGCGGCCTGACGTTCGCCCTCGTCGACCATCAGGTCGGGGTCGGGGACCGAAGCGGCCAGAGGTACGCCCTGACCGGGGTTGGTCCCCCAGGTGACGAACGGGCTCAGCGTCGATGCGTCGATGTAGACCTCGGCGTCGAATTCCGCGCCGTCGTCGGTACGTAACCGGCTCCACGCGTCGACAGCCGCGTCCCAGTCGGCACCCTGCGGGGCGTGGGGCCGACCGCGCAGGAACTCGTAGGTCGTCTCGTCGGGAGCGACCATGCCTGCCCGGGCACCCGCTTCGATACTCATGTTGCAGATCGTCATCCGGCCTTCCATCGACAGAGATTCGATGGCGCTGCCGCGGTATTCGATGACGTAACCCTGGCCTCCGCCGGTGCCGATCTTGGCGATCACCGCGAGGATGACGTCCTTGGCGCTGACTCCGGGCGGCAGCACACCGTCGACGTTGACGGCCATCGTCTTGAAGGGCCGCAGCGACAGCGTCTGGGTGGCCAGCACATGCTCGACCTCTGAGGTGCCGATGCCCATCGCCAGAGCGCCGAACGCCCCGTGGGTGGAGGTGTGACTGTCCCCACACACGACCGTCGTGCCGGGCTGGGTCAGCCCGAGCTGAGGCCCGATGATGTGCACGATGCCCTGCTCGACATCTCCCATCCGGTGCAGCCTGACGCCGAACTCCGCACAGTTGCGGCGAAGCGTGTCGACCTGGGTCCGGGAGATCGGATCGGCGATGGGCTGGTCGATGTCGATGGTCGGCACGTTGTGATCCTCGGTGGCGATCGTCAGATCCGGCCGGTGAACCGGACGGCCGGCCAGTCGCAACCCGTCGAATGCCTGCGGGCTCGTCACCTCGTGCACGAGATGCAGGTCGATGTAGATCAGGTCCGGCTCACGTGCGGCCCCCTCACCGGATCCGGGAACAACGACGTGGTCGCTCCACACCTTCTCGGCGAGCGTGCGGGGCTGGTTCGTGACGGCCATCTTGACTATCTCACAATCTGGGACGCTAGTATCTCCTTGTGAGACAGGATAGCGGCATCGGCGTGTTGGACAAAGCTGTGGGGGTGCTGCACGCGGTGGCCCAGTCCCCGTGCGGTCTCGCGGATCTCTGCGAACGCACCGACCTGCCGCGGGCGACCGCTCACCGACTGGCCGTCGGGTTGGAAGTGCACCGACTGCTGGCCCGCGACGGTGACGGGCAGTGGCGTCTCGGCCCCGCACTCACCGAACTCGCAGGGCACATCAACGATCCGCTGTTGTCCGCAGGCGCCGCGGTACTGCCGCGATTGCGCGAACTCACCGGTGAGAGTGTGCAGCTGTACCGGCGCGAAGGCAGCGCCCGAATCTGCATCGCGGCGCTGGAACCCCCCTCGGGACTGCGCGATACGGTGCCGGTCGGAACACACCTGCCGATGAACGCCGGATCCGGGGCCAAAGTGCTTCTTGCCTACGCCGATACGGCGACCCAGCAGGCCATCCTGCCGTCGGCCACGTTCACCGACCGGACGCTGGCCGAAGTCCGCAGGCGCGGATGGGCGCAGAGTGCGGCCGAGCGCGAACCCGGTGTGGCCAGCGTGTCCGCACCGGTGCGTGACGGGCGGGGTGCGGTGATCGCGGCGGTCTCGGTATCCGGTCCGATCGACAGGATGGGCAGGCGCCCCGGAGCCAGGTGGGCGACCGACCTCGTCGCCGCCGCCGAGGCGCTGACGCGACGGCTCTGAGGCCGCCCAGAAGTGTTGTACCCCCGATGGGATTCGAACCCACGCTACCGCCGTGAGAGGGCGGCGTCCTAGGCCGCTAGACGACGGGGGCCAGAACTATTTTCGGAGCGTCAGCATAGCTCAGGTGAGAAAGCTGACCTAATCCGTTGCATTGGCTGGGGTACCAGGACTCGAACCTAGAATGGCGGTACCAGAAACCGCTGTGTTGCCAATTACACCATACCCCACTGGAAGCCCATCACCGCTGGTCACGGGCCATTTCCCGATCCGAGAGCGCTGCGGCTGTGCCGCGCTGCGCCTTCGGGCGGGCCGACGAGCACACTATCAAATATTCGGCACTGTTTTTCTCACGCCTCCGCCGAGGCGGCACCGGCCCGCTCACGGCCGGCCCGTAGCCGGTCCAGGCTGCGGTCGCGGCCGAGCAGTTCCAGCGACTCGAACAGCGGCGGGCTCACCGACGAGCCGGTCACAGCGACGCGGACCGGACCGAACGCTTTGCGTGGTTTCAGCTCGAGGCCGTCCACCAGTGCCGCCTTCAGCGCCTCCTCGATCTCGGCGGTGGCCCAGTGCCCGACTTCCTCGAGTGCGGCCAGCGCAGCGCCGAGGACCGGCGCGGCTTCGGGCTTCAACTCCTTGGCCGCTGACTTCTCATCGAGTGCAAACGACGAGTCGTCGAGGAACTTGAGCAGCTCCCAGGCATCACCGAGCACCACGATGCGGGTCTGAACCAGCCTGGCCGCCTCGGCGAACTGCGTGTCGTCCAGTCCCGTGTGGTGGCCGTGTGCGGCGAAGAAGTCGGTCAGGCGTCGGGTGAACACCTCCTCGTCGAGCAACCGGATGTGCTCGGCGTTGATCGCGTCGGCCTTCTTCTGGTCGAAGCGCGCCGGATTCGAGTTGACGTCGGCCACGTCGAAGGCGGCCACCATCTCATCGAGGCTGAAAATGTCGTGATCGTCGGCGATGCCCCAGCCGAGCAGGGCCAGATAGTTCAGCAGACCCTCGGGAAGGAACCCGCGGTCACGGTGCAGGAACAGGTTGGACTGCGGATCCCGCTTCGAGAGCTTCTTGTTGCCGTCGCCCAGAACACTTGGCAGGTGAGCGAATTGAGGCACCTGCTCGGCAACCCCGATCCGGATCAACGCCTGATAGAGCGCGATCTGGCGCGGCGTGGACGGCATGATGTCCTCACCGCGCAGCACGTGGGTGATCTTCATCAGTGCGTCGTCGACCGGATTGACCAACGTGTACAACGGTTCTCCGCTGCCTCGGGTCAGCGCGAAGTCCGGCACGGACCCGGCCGGGAAGGTCGTCTGGCCCCGCACGAGGTCCGTCCAGGACAGGTCGGCGTCGGGCATCCGCAGGCGCAACACCGGATTGCGGCCCTCAGCGCGGAAGGCGGCGCGCTGTTCGTCGGTCAGGTCGCGGTCGAAGTTGTCGTAGCCGAGTTTCGGATTGCGGCCGGCGGCCAGGTGCCTGGCCTCGACCTCGTCGGCGGTCGAATACGCCTCGTACGCCTCGCCGGCGCTGACGAGCTTCGCGAGCACCTCGCGATAGAGCTCGGACCGCTGTGACTGCCGGTAGGGCTCGTAGGGCCCACCGACCTCAGGCCCCTCGTCCCAGTCCAGCCCCAGCCAGCGCAGCGCGTCCAGGATCGCGGCATAACTCTCCGCACTGTCACGCTGGGCGTCGGTGTCCTCGATGCGGAAGACGAACGTGCCGCCGGTGTGTCGGGCGTAGGCCCAGTTGAACAGCGCGGTGCGCACCAGACCGACGTGGGGGGTGCCGGTCGGCGAGGGGCAGAAGCGGACTCTGACGGGAGGGTTGGTCACTGCTTTCCTTTTCGGACAACGGGATTGGAAAGCGTTCCGATTCCCGAGATGGTGATGCTGACGGTGTCCCCGTCCTCGATCGGGCCGACCCCTTCCGGCGTCCCGGTCAGGATCAGGTCGCCCGGGAGCAGGGTCATCACCGCCGACACCCACTCGATGATCGCCCCGACGTCATGGATCATCAGCGCGGTGTTGGAGTCCTGGCGCGTCTCGCCGTTGACGGCGGTCCGCAGATCCAGATCACTGGGGTCCAGGTCGGTGACGATCCACGGTCCGACAGGGCAGAAGGTGTCGTGGCCCTTGGCCCGCATCCACTGCCCGTCCTTGCGCTGCTGATCGCGCGCCGACACGTCGTTGGCGATGGTGTACCCGAGGATGTTCTCGGCAGCCCGCGACGCCGGCACATCCTTGCAGGGGCGGCCGATCACCACGGCCAGTTCACCCTCGTGGTGCACGGGGTGCGCATCCGCGGGCAGCTGAATCGGAGTGTTGGGGCCGATGATCGAGGTGTTCGGCTTGAGGAAGATCACCGGATCCTCCGGCGCGGTGCCGCCCATCTCCGCGGCGTGCGCGGCGTAATTCTTACCCATGCAGACCACCTTGCTGGCCAGGATGGGAGCCAGCAGCCGGACGTCGGCCAGCGGCCAACTCCGACCGGTGAACGTCGGATTGCCGAACGGGTGCTCGGCGATCTCCCTACATGTCGCTTCGCTCGGGTCGCCTTCGATACTCACGAAGGCGACTCCGTCGGGACTGGCAATTCGGCCGAGACGCATTGTCACAGCGTAATGCCCGGGCCACCCGATCCGATCGGCACCGCGTCGACCGCTCGACTCATCTCATCAGATGAGATATGGATTCTGCACCATGAGACCCGTGTGCGACGATGGCGCCGTGTCCGTGTCGTCGGTGAGTGATTTCAGGCGCTGGTCGATGCTGGTCATCGCACTGTCGGCAACCCTGTGCGCGAACGTGTTCATCAACGGAGTGGCATTTCTCATCCCCACCCTGCACAGCGAGCGCGGTCTCGACCTGGCCCAGGCGGGGCTGGTATCGGCGATGCCCAGCCTGGGCATGGTGGTAACGCTGATCGCCTGGGGATACGTCGTGGATCGTGTCGGGGAACGCCTGGTGTTGGCACTGGGTTCCGCGCTCACCGCCGCCGCCGCGTTCGCTGCCGCGTCGGCGGACTCTCTGGTCGCGATCAGCGTGTTCCTGTTCCTCGGCGGGATGGCCGCTGCGAGCAGCAATACCGCAAGCGGGCGACTGGTTGTCGGCTGGTTCGCCGCCGAAAAGCGGGGCCTGGTGATGGGAATCCGGCAGACCGCCCAACCACTGGGAGTGGGCCTCGGTGCGCTGGTCATCCCCCGAGTCGCGGAATCCCACGGCGTCGCAGGGGCCTTACTGTTCCCCGCGATCGTGTGCTCGGCGTCGGCGGTGATATGTGCCGTGGCCGTTGTCGATCCGCCCCGGCCGCCGCGCGCCGGCGCGCCGGCGGCCGATCTCGCCAACCCCTATCGGGACTCGCGGCTGTTGATGCGCATTCACCTCGTCTCGGTCCTGCTGGTGGTGCCGCAGGTACTGGTCTGGACATTCACACTGGCGTGGTTGATCAGTGAACACGGGTGGTCGCCCGGATCGGCGGGGCTACTGGTCACCGCGGCGCAGGTGCTGGGCGCCGGCGGGCGGATCGCGGCGGGACGTTGGTCGGACGCCGTGCTGAAGCGCTCCGGAGATGTCCTCGGCGCGCGCCTGCGGCCCATCCGGACGATCGCGCTCGCTGCGGCGGCGGCCATGGCGCTGATGGCACTGACCGACTGGCTCGACTCACCGCTGAGCATCGGGTTGATGATGGTGGCATCGGTGGTCACCGTGTCGGACAACGGCTTGGCCTTCACCGCGATCGCCGAGATCGCCGGCCCGTTCTGGAGCGGTCGGGCGTTGGGCACCCAGAACACCAGCCAGTTGTTCACCTCCGGTCTCGTTCCGCCCTTGTTCGGCGCGCTGATCGGCGTCGCCGGTTACCCGATCACCTTTGCGGTGTGCGCGCTGTTCCCACTGCTGGCGATCCCCGCGGTGCCTGTGACTTCCTCGCGCACTAACCGCCCGGGCGAGTGAGCCGGCGCGGCAACGCCATCAGCGCGGCCGCCAGAAAGCACAGCGCCCCGACGAACGTGCCGAGGTTGGCCAGCCGCGCATCGGCGGTCACCCCGGTGACCCGGACGAATGCGGCGATCGCCGACACCCCGAACGCGACGCAGCCGATCAGGTTGATCGCCGACGCCCACCAGTCCCGAGACCGGAGTTCGAACAATCCCACGGTGGCGGTGACAGCGACGAAACCGAGGACGCCGCTGAGCAGGAATGCGCTCGACCCGACCGCGTCGGGAGTCCACACATACCGCCGTTCCGCCGTCACGGCGTGCGCCAGAACCGACGCGCCGGTGCCCAGGTTGAACAGCAGCGTGCCGACGAACTGAACTGCAGCCGAGGCTCGTTCGGCGGGAGAATGGTCGGACCCGGTTGCCTGTGCCAGCTGCATCCACGCAGCGGTGGTGAAGAAAAATGAGCCGACGAAGCACAGGAAGTTGGCGGCACCGGCCCCGGCCCACGCCGGGAACCCGGGAACCGTCGCCGTGGCGAAGAACGCCGAACCGATCGCGAACAGCCGACACTGCCGCGTCAGCGTCGCGAACCGTCCGGAGATGCCTACAGCTTCCCCAGGATTCGGGCGCCCACGGCCGATGTCGACAGTTTCTCGTCACCACGCGTCGCGAGATGCTCCTCGACGGCCTTGTCGACCCGCGCCGCGGCGCTGAGCTCGCCCAGGTGCGCCAGCAGCAGCGCCACCGACATGACCGCTGCCGTCGGATCCGCGATGCCCTGGCCCGCGATGTCCGGGGCGCTGCCGTGCACCGGCTCGAACATCGACGGATTCGTCCGCGTCGCATCGATATTGCCGCTGGCAGCCAGACCGATGCCGCCGCACACGGCCGCTGCCAGATCGGTGATGATGTCCCCGAAGAGGTTGTCGGTGACGATGACGTCGAACCGGCCCGGGTCGGTGACCAGGTGGATGGTGGCGGCGTCGACATGCAGGTACGCGACCTCGACGTCGGGATACTCCGGTGCCACGGCCTGCACCGTGCGCCACCACAGCGACCCGGCGTAGGTCAGGACGTTGTTCTTGTGCACCAGGGTCAGATGCTTGCGCCGCTGCTGCGCTCGACCGAATGCGTCCTGCACGACCCGGCGCACCCCGTAGGCGGTGTTGACGCTCACCTCGGTGGCGATCTCATGGGGCGTGTCGACCCGGATGGCGCCACCGTTACCGGTGTAGGGCCCCTCGGTGCCTTCCCGGACGACAACGAAGTCGATCTCGGGGTTGCCGGCCAGCGGGCTCTGCACACCGGGATAGAGCCGGCCCGGCCGCAGGTTGATGTGGTGGTCCAGTTCGAACCGGACACGCAACAGCAGCCCACGTTCGAGCAGTCCGCTGGGCACCGACGGATCGCCGATGGCGCCCAACAGAATCGCGTCGTGCCCCTTCAACTCGGCGAGCACCGAGTCGGGCAGCACCTCGCCGGTCGCGTGGTACTGCCGAGCGCCGAGGTCGTACTCGGTCTTCTGCACGCCGGGCAGTACGGCGTCGAGCACCGTCAGCGCTTCGCCGATGACCTCCGGTCCGATGCCGTCGCCGGCGATCACGGCCAGTCTCATGAGAGATCCACCACTTCCAGCGTCACCGCGTTCACGTCGCGACTGATGGCGGAGAGCACATCGTCGGACACCTGACGGTCCAGCCGCAGCATGATCGTCGCGCCCTCGCCGTCGGCGTCCTGACTGAGCTGCGCGGCAAGGATGTTGGCCCCGGCGCCGCCGAGCAGCGTACCGATCTTGCCGAGCGCACCGGGCTGGTCGTCGTAGTTGATGATCAGGTTGACGCCCTCGGCACGCAGATCCAGGTTTCGGGCGTTGATCTGGACGATCTTCTCGACCAGTTGCGGGCCGGTCAGCGTGCCGGCGACGTTCACCGTCGACCCGTCGGCCCCGACGGCACGCACGTCGACGACGCTGCGGTGGTTGGGGCTCTCCGAGGCGGTGGTGATCGACGCTTCCACGCCGCGCTCGGCGGCCAGCGCCGGCGCGTTGACGAAAGTGACCTGATCCTCGATCACCGCCGAGAACAGGCCACGCAATGCCGAGAGTTTGAGCACCTCGACCTCTTCGCCGGCCAGCTCGCCGTACACCTGCACCGACAGCGACACCGGCAGTTCGCTCGACAGCACACCGGCGAGCAGGCCGAGCTTGCGCACCAGGTCGAGCCAGGGCGCCACCTCTTCACCGACGACGCCACCGCCGACGTTGACGGCGTCCGGTACGAACTCCCCGGCCAACGCGAGCTTCACGCTGGCTGCGACGTCGGTGCCCGCCCGGTCCTGCGCCTCGGCGGTGGACGCTCCCAGATGCGGCGTCACCACCACCTGCGGCAGCTCGAACAGCGGACTGTCGGTGCACGGCTCGGTCGAGAAAACGTCGAGTCCCGCGCCGCGGACGTGACCGCTGGTGATGGCCTCGGCGAGCGCCGCCTCGTCGATGAGGCCACCGCGGGCGGCGTTGACGATGATGGCGCCCGGCTTGATCTTGGCCAGCGCATCCTTACCGATCAGGCCTGCGGTCTCCTTGGTCTTGGGCAGGTGAACCGAGATGAAGTCGGCGCGCGCCAGCAGTTCGTCGAGTGTCAACAGCTCGATGCCCAACTGCGCGGCGCGTGCATGGGACACATACGGGTCGTAGGCCGTGATGTGGGCGCCGAAAGCGGCGAGACGCTGCGCCACCAGCTGGCCGATGCGCCCGAGGCCCACCACACCGACGGTCTTGCCGAAGATCTCGGTGCCGGAGAACGCCGAGCGCTTCCAGGTGCGCTCCCGCAGCGTGGCATCGGCGGCGGGGATCTGGCGCGCAGTCGACAGCAGCAGCGCCAAAGCGTGCTCGGCGGCACTGTGGATGTTCGACGTCGGGGCGTTGACCACCAGGACGCCGCGCGCCGTGGCGGCATCGACGTCGACGTTGTCGAGTCCGACTCCTGCGCGGGCGACGATCTTGAGCTTCGGCGCCGCGGCGAGGACCTCGGCGTCGACGGTGGTGGCCGAGCGCACCAGCAGAGCGTCGGCATCCACGACGGCAGCCAGCAGCTTCTCCCGGTCCGGACCATCCACCCAACGGACTTCGACCTGGTCACCGAGGGCTTCCACCGTCGATTGGGCCAGCTTGTCGGCGATCAGTACTACAGGCAAACTCACGCGGACAGCCTAGTGGGCTGTAATGGAGCGGTGGACATCACCATCGTCGGTAGCGGGCCCAACGGTCTGGCCGCCGCTGTCATCTGCGCACGAGCGGGTCTATCGGTACGGGTGATCGAGGCCCAGCCCACCTACGGAGGCGGTGCCCGCACCCTGCCCGACCCCGAGTTCTCCGGGGTGTCACACGACATCTGCTCCGCCGTGCACCCGCTGGCCCTGGCGTCGCCGTTCTTCTCCGCATTCGACCTGCGCGCGCGGGGGGTGGCGCTGACGGTGCCCGAGGTGTCCTACGGCAACCCGCTGCCGGATCGACCCGCCGCGATCGGCTACCTCGACATCGAACGCACCAGCGCCGAACTCGACGACGGCGCGTCGTGGCGTCGGCTGCTGGGTCCGTTGTCGGCCGACTCCGACGGCGTCGTCGGCCTGTTACTCGGAGACAAGCGGTCCGTCCCCCCGAGCATCACGGCTGCGCTTCGGGTCGCCCCTCGCCTGCTCGCCCAGGGCAGCCCGGCGTGGGGCACGCTCGCCGGGGAGGACGCCCGGGCACTCTTCACCGGCGTTGCGGCACATACGATCTCGCAGATGCCCTCGCTGGTGGCTTCGGGTGCGGGCCTGATGTTGGCCACCCTCGGCCATTCGGTCGGTTGGCCGATACCCGTCGGCGGCTCACAGGCCATCCCGGACGCGCTGCTGGCCGATCTGCGCTCGCACGGTGGCGAACTGACGCTCAGCGAAGCGGTCACGGACCCACCTTCGGGAGTGGTCCTCTACGACACGGCGCCGACCGCGCTGCTGGGGATCTACGGAGACCGGTTGCCCTCGCGCTACGCCAAGACCCTGCGGGGCTACCGCTACGGACCGGGGGTGGCGAAGGTCGACTTCGTGCTCTCCGGCGAGATCCCCTGGCGGGATTCGCGTTTGGCGCAGGCTCCGACGCTGCACCTGGGCGGTGACCGGTCCATGATGGCGCGCGCCGAGCAGGAGATCGCCGACGGCCGGCACGCCGAGTGGCCGATGGTGCTCGCCGCACTCCCCCACCTGGCCGATCCCAGCCGGATCGACGCCCAGGGTCGCCGGCCACTGTGGGCCTACGCACATGTCCCGCAAGGTTCCACGATGGACATGGCCGAAACCGTCACCGGCATCGTCGAGCGCTTCGCGCCGGGCTTCCGGGATCTGGTCGTCGGCGTGCGTAGCGTTCCTGCGGCGCGACTGGCCGACCACAACGCCAACCTCGTCGGCGGAGACATCGGCGTCGGCGGCAACAACATGTTCAGCGCACTCACCGGTCCCGCACTGCGCTGGGATCCGTGGTCGACGCCGATCCCGAAGGCGTACCTGTGCTCGTCGGCGGCCCCGCCCGGCGGTGGAGTGCACGGCATGTCGGGGTACTACGCCGCCCGCACGGTGTTGCGCAAGGAGTTCGGCATCAGGGACCTGCCGAATCTGTCGCCCTGAGTACGCTGTCCACATGACAAAACTCGCGGTCATCTACTACTCGGCGACGGGGCACGGCACCGTGATGGCCAACCGCGTCGCAGCGGCAGCCGAGTCTGCGGGCGCAGAAGTCCGGGTACGGCACATCGCCGAGACACGAGACCCCGATTCCTTCGCGAAGAACACCGCGTGGACGGCCAATTACGAAGCAACCAAAGATCTCCCGGCAGCCACCGGTGACGACATCGTCTGGGCCGACGCGGTGATCTTCGGATCGCCGACCCGTTTCGGCAACACGGCATCGCAGTTCCGCAATTTCATCGACTCGCTGGGTGGCCTCTGGGCTCAGGGCAAGCTCGCCGACAAGGTCTACGCCGCGTTCACCTCGTCACAAACCGCGCATGGCGGTCAGGAGACGACGCTGATCACGCTCAACATCTCCCTGATGCACTTCGGCGGCATCATCGTGCCGCCCGGATACACCGACGGTGTCAAGTTCGCCGACGGCAACCCCTACGGCGTCGGGCACATCACCGGGCCGGAAAACAGCAACGACCTCGAGGACCCCACGCTGGACGCGCTGGACCACCTGGCGCGTCGCGTGGTCGGTGTGGCCGACCGCCTGTCCTAGACGCGATTTCGGTGTAGCTCGTCTCGCTCAACGTGACGAACTACACCGAAATCGCAAGGAACTAGGCAGTCTCGGTGATCGGGCGATCGACCCAGCTCATCAGGTCACGCAGCTTCTTGCCGGTCACCTCGATGGGGTGTTCGGCATTCTCCTTGCGCAGCTTCTCGAGTCGCTTGTTGCCGCCCTCGACGTTGGCGACGAGCTCCTTGACGAAGCTGCCGTCCTGGATGTCCTTGAGGATGCCGCGCATCCGCTCCTTGGTGTCGGCGTCGATGACGCGCGGACCGGACAGGTAGCCGCCGAACTCCGCGGTGTCGGACACCGAGTAGTTCATCCGCGCGATGCCGCCCTCGTACATCAGGTCGACGATCAACTTGAGCTCGTGCAGCACCTCGAAGTAGGCGAGCTCGGGCGCATACCCGGCCTCGACCATGACCTCGAAGCCGGTCTTGACCAGTTCTTCGGTGCCACCGCACAACACGGCCTGCTCACCGAACAGATCGGTCTCGGTCTCGTCCTTGAACGTGGTCTTGATGACGCCGGCCCGGGCCCCGCCGATGCCTTTGGCGTAGGACAGCGCCAGGGCCTGACCCTCACCCTTGGGGTCTTGGTCGACCGCGATCAGGCAGGGCACTCCCTTGCCGTCGACGAACTGCCGACGCACCAGGTGCCCCGGCCCCTTCGGGGCGACCATGCCGACCGTCACGTTGGCCGGCGGCTTGATCAGGTCGAAGTGGATGTTCAGGCCGTGGCCGAAGAACAGCGCGTCGCCGTCGTTGAGGTTCGGCTCGATGTCGTTCTTGAAGATGTCGGCCTGCGCGGTGTCGGGTGCGAGCACCATGATCACGTCGGCCCACTTGGCGACCTCTGCGGGGGTGTCCACCTCGAGGCCCTGCTCGGTGACCTTCTCGCGGGACTTGGAGCCCTCCTTGAGACCGACCTTCACCTGCACACCCGAGTCGCGCAGGCTCAGCGAGTGCGCATGACCCTGGCTGCCGTAGCCGATGACACCGACCTTGCGACCTTGGATGACCGACAGGTCTGCGTCGTCGTCATAGAACATCTCAACTGCCATCTTCGTGAATCTTCTTTCTTCTCTTTGCTTTTCGAATCATTACTTGGTGCTGATACCGCGGGGGCCGCGGGACAGCGACACCACACCGGACTGGACGATCTCGCGAACCCCGTAGGGCTCGAGCACCCGCAACAGCGCTTCGATCTTTCCAGGCGTTCCGGTGGCCTCGACGGTCAGCGACTCGTTCGAGACGTCGACGACCTTGGCGCGGAACAGGTTGACCGCTTCGATCACCTGGCCACGGGTGGACGCATCGGTGCGGACCTTGATCAGCGCGAGCTCGCGGGAGACGGTGGTCTCCTCATCCTGCTCGACGATCTTGATCACGTTGATCAGCTTGTTGAGCTGCTTGGTGATCTGCTCCAGCGGTGAATCCTCGACGTCGACCACGATGGTCATCCGGGAGAGATTCTTGTGCTCGGTGGCGCCGACGGCCAGCGACTGGATGTTGTAGCCGCGCCGGGAGAACAGCGACGCCACGCGGGCGAGCACGCCCGGTTTGTCCTCCACGAGCACCGACAGTGTGTGTGTGCGCGGAGCAGCGGTGCTCATGCGTGTCCCTCTTCCGGATCGCCGAACAACGGCCGGATTCCCTGCGCCGCCTGGATCTCGTCGTTGCTGGTGCCTGCGGCCACCATCGGCCACACCTGGGCGTCGGCGCCGACGGTGAAGTCGATGACGACCGGCCGATCGTTGATCGCCCGGGCTTGCGCGATGACGTCCGCGACGTCTTCTTCGCGCTCACAACGCAATCCGACGCAGCCGAGCGCCTCGGCCAGCTTGACGAAGTCCGGGATCCGCCGCGAATGGGTGGACAGATCAGTCTGGCTGTACCGCTCTTCGTAGAACAGCGTCTGCCACTGCCGCACCATGCCGAGGTTGCCGTTGTTGATCACCGCCACCTTGATGGGGATGCCCTCGATCGCGCAGGTGGCCAGCTCCTGGTTGGTCATCTGGAAGCACCCGTCCCCGTCGATGGCCCACACCTCGGTGTCCGGGCAACCCATCTTGGCGCCCATCGCCGCGGGCACCGCGTAGCCCATCGTGCCCAGCCCACCCGAGTTCAGCCACGTCTTGGGCTTCTCGTACGAGATGAACTGTGCGGCCCACATCTGGTGCTGCCCGACACCGGCCACGTAGATGGCGTCGGGTCCGGCGATCTTTCCCAGACTTTCGATGACGTACTCGGGTGACAGGCTGCCGTCGCTCTGCGGCCCGTAGCTCAGCGGATAAGTGTCCTGCACGTTCTGCAGGTAGGTCCACCAGTCGTCGATCTCGATGACGTCGGAGGCGCCGTCACGGCGCAGCACGTCGAGCAGGTCGGTGATGACCGCCTTGACGTCACCGACGATCGGCACGTCGGCGTGCCTGTTCTTGCCGATCTCGGCGGGGTCGATGTCGGCGTGGATGACCTTGGCCTCGGGGGCGAAGGACTCCAACTTGCCGGTCACCCGGTCGTCGAAGCGTGTCCCCAGCGCGATGAGCAGGTCGCTGCGCTGCAGCGCGGCCACCGCGGAGACGGTGCCGTGCATGCCGGGCATACCGAGGTTCTGCCGGTGGCTGTCCGGGAACGCACCGCGCGCCATCAGCGTGGTGACCACCGGGATTCCGGTCAACTCGGCCAGCGCCGAAAGTTCCGCGGTGGCTTCACCGCGGATGACCCCGCCGCCGACGTAGAGCACCGGCTTGCGGGCGGCGGCGATCAGCTTGGCGGCCTCGCGGATCTGCCGGTTGTGCGGCTTGGTGTTCGGCTTGTAGCCCGGCAGGTCCATCTGCGGGGGCCAGCTGAACGTGCACTCGCCCTGCAGGATGTCCTTCGGGATGTCGACGAGCACCGCGCCCGGGCGCCCGGTCGAGGCGATGTGGAACGCCTCTGCCAGCGCGCGCGCGATGTCGTCACCGTTGCGCACCAGGAAGTTGTGCTTGGTGATCGGCATGGTGATGCCGGAGATGTCGGCTTCCTGGAACGCGTCCGTGCCGATCAGCCCTCGTCCGACCTGTCCGGTGATCGCCACCACCGGGATCGAGTCCATCTGGGCGTCTGCCAGCGGCGTCACCAGGTTGGTCGCGCCGGGACCGGACGTCGCCATCATGACGCCGACCTTGCCGGTGGCGTGGGCGTAACCGCTGGCGGCGTGGCCCGCACCCTGCTCGTGGCGGACCAGGACGTGCCGCAGCTTCTGCGAGTCGAACAGCGGGTCGTACACCGGCAGAACCGCGCCGCCGGGGATACCGAAGATCGTATCGACGTCGAGCTCCTCGAGCGCCCGGATGACGGCCTGGGCCCCGGTGAGTTGATGCGGGGCAACGTTATTCGGTTGACGTATGGCTTGCGCCGGGGCTGTCGCGGAGTTGTGCTTCGCGGCAGCCGCTGTCCCGTTCGTCGGGGTCGCCGACTGCTCGGGTGGTCGCGTGGTGGGTGCGCTCACGGTGTCCTCTGGTCTTTCTCGGTCGGTGCGATCTTCTCAAAATCGGTGCTGGGGCAACAAAAAACCCCCGTCAGCCCAGCGGGCTGTACGAGGGTTGCGCGTCGATGCTGTTTTGCTATGCCCGAATCGGGGCCAGCGCGGCATCAACGCGCAACCCAATTACTACGAGCATGGTCTGCATAGCAGTCGACGGTAGCCGCCGAACTGGCCAAACGTCAAATGCCCTGTCGATGGAATGATGGCGGCATGGGTTCCCCTTCGACGTCGGCCCCGGTGGTCATCAGGATCTCACCCATGGCGCACCTCGCCGTCGCGCTGTTCTCGTTCGCACTGCTGTCGGTGGTGCTGGCCGTGGGCGGGTGGTCGGTGCTGCTGTTTGTCATCCCGGTGATGCTGTCGCTGGTGATCAGCCGGTACCGGACCACCGCAGACGGTGACGGGGTCACCGCGCGACGGTTGCTGAGCAGCGAGACGGTCCGCTGGGACGAGATCGACGGGCTGCGGTTCGGCCGGCGGGCATGGGCGCTGGCCCGCCGCCGCGACGGGAGTGAATTGCCACTGCCGGCAGTCACGTTCGCCACGCTGCCGCAGCTGACGGTGGCCAGCGGCGGACGCGTGCCCAATCCCTACGACTGACAGTCCGGCCAGCTCCGCTGAGACTGCGACCATGGCGCACGTCTCTCACACTTCGTCGCCCTCAACGCAGGCTCAACGCTCGCGCGTCACGCCAAGGGATTGGCTCGCGCGTCACGCCAAGGGATTGGCGCCGTTGAGCAGCACCCAGATCGCCACGCCCGCACCCACACCCAGGATCAGTGCGGCGAACGACCCGATGAAGGGGCGACGGGCCCAGCCCCGGCCCGCGTCCAGACCGTACCTACCGGGGCCGATCAGGATCATCGCCGCGACCACGCACACCAGGATCACCAGGTATTCGTGGCCGTCGGTGAGGAAGGCCGAGAGCCTGGCCTCGTCGTGGGCGATCGACACCTCGGCGAGGAAGGCGGTGACCAGGTAGGCCAGCGCTCCCGCGGCCGCGATCGGGGTGAACAGCCCGAGGACGAGCAGCACACCGGCGGCGATCTGGCCGCCGGCGGCCACGTAGGTCAGGATGTCGGCGTACTGGAAGCCCCATTCGGTCAGCGAATCCCGGAAGCCACCGAGACCGGGACCGCCCCACCAGCCGAACACCTTCTGCAGGCCGTGGCCGATGAACAGGGCACCGACCGCGATCCGCAACAACAGCAGGCCCAGGTCCTGGGTGCCTCTGCGGTCCGCATCGCGGCGATCGGGGTCACTGACGACCTCGGCGGGGGCCGCGGCGCCATATGCGCCGGCGGCCAGGCCACCGCTGGGCTGTACGTACGGCAGCGGTTCGGGATCGTTCATCAGGCCGAAGGGGTGTTCGTTCGCCGGCTTGGCGGCGTCGTAGCGCGGGATCGCGGTGGTTTCGAAGTCACCGCCGTAGTTCGCGGAAGGGAGATCGTCCTCGGGATCCACCAGGCTCGCCGACGCAGGCCGACCGCCCGATTCGTCGGGCCGCTGCCAGGGGCGTGGGTCTTGGGGACTTGTCACAGCTGCCAGGGTAAGTGCTAGTCACCGCCGAGTCGGGAATTGGCGCGGCGCGTTGACCGCTGTTTATCGACACTGTTTGTGCTGCGCCGGGCGGTGTCGGGCGGAGCGCGTGGCGCGTACCGCCCGACAATCCGTAACCTGGCGTGCATGAGTCAGCGCCGGTCGTCGGGTGCAGTTGTCGTGTTGCTGTGCGCGGCGCTGTTCGCCGGTGCAGGCTGCGCCCGGTTCGACTCGGCGCAGTCCCAGCCGTACACCACCGAACCCGAACTCGCCCCGGGCCCGACGTCCACCCCCCCACCGCCGCCGCCGCTTCCCGCCACACCGTTCCCGAAGGAATGCCCGGCGCCGGGTGTCATGCAGGGCTGCCTGGAGAGCACCAGCGGGTTGATCATGCTGCCCGACAGTCAGTCCGCGCTCGTCGGCGAACGCACCACGGGAGCGGTCAAGCAGGTGGCAGTCCGAGCGGAACCCTTCGTCAAGACGGTGATCCCCGTCGACCCCAGCGGCGACGGCGGCCTGATGGACATCATCCTGTCGCCGACCTACTCCCAGGACCGGTTGATGTACGCCTACATCAGCACCCCGACCGACAACAGGGTCGTCCGGATCGCCGACGGGGATGTCCCCAAGCCGATCCTGACCGGCATTCCCAAGGGGGCCACCGGCAACATGGGCGCACTGGCCTTCACCAGTCCCACGACGTTGATGGTTCAGACCGGTGATGCGGGCGACCCGGCCCAGGCGTCGGATCCCGGTTCGATGGCCGGCAAGCTGCTGCGCATCGAACAGCCGACCACGGTCGACCAGGCCCCCACCACCACCGCGATGTCGGGTCTCGGCCCCGGCGGCGGCATGTGCATCGACCCGGCCGACGGCGCTCTGTATGTCACCGACCGGACCGAGACCGCCGACCGGTTGCAGCGCATGAGCAAGGACTCGACGGTGTCCACGGTGTGGACCTGGCCCGATCGCCCCGGCGTGGCAGGCTGCGCCGCGCTCGACGGCACCGTGCTGGTCAACCTCGTCGACACCAAGCAGACGGTCGCTGTGCAGATGGCCCCGGAGACCGGTGCGGTGACCGGCGACCCGGAAGTGGTCCGCCAGGATCAGCACGGACACGCCTGGGCACTGCAGGTCTCCTCCGACGGCAACGTCTGGGGCGCCACGGTCAACAAGACCAACGGTGATGCCGAGAGGCTCGACGACGTGGTGTTCCCGCTGTTCCCGCAGGGTGGCGGCTTCCCGCGGACCAACGAGGAGAAGACCTGAGCCGCCTCGCCTACTGCGGGCCCGAACCCTGCAGGCGCAGTATCAGCCTCGTCCCGCCCATCGGGCTGACCTCCAGGGCGGCGGTGCCACCGTGGATCTCCGCCTGCTGAGCGACGAGCGCCAAACCCAGACCTGAGCCCGACCTCGACGCTGTGGTGCCCCGATGGAAGCGCTCGAACACCTCGGCCCGTTCCTCCTCCGGCACACCCGAACCGTTGTCGTCGACGGCGATCTCCACCCCGGCTGAGGAACTGACGACACTGAGCCGAACCTGCGTGGCGGCACCGTGTTTGACGGCGTTGGCGATGGCGTTGTCGATGACGAGTCGAAGGCCCGCGGGCATCCCGAGCATCAACACGGTCGTCGACGACGCCAGCGACACATCGAGGCCCGGATAGTTGTGCATCGCGTCGTGGGCTGCGCGATCGAGCAGTTCGGCGACGTCGACGGGAACGAAGTCGTCGACCGTGGTCAACTCCCCCTGCGCGAGCCGCTCCAGGGCCGTCAGCGTCGCTTCGATCCGGGTCTGGGTACGCATCACGTCGCTGATCACCTCCTTGCGCTGCTCGACGCCCATGTCGAGGGTCAGCAGCACCTCGAGGTTGGTGCGCATCGCTGTCAGCGGCGTGCGCAACTCATGGGAGGCCACGGCGGCGAAGTCGCGCGCCGACTCCAGTGCCGCCCGGGTGCGCTGCTGCTCGTCGCCGATCCGGGCGAGCATTCCCTCCACGGCTTCGGAGATCTCGACCGCCTCCCACACCCCGCGCACCTGCACCTCGTCGGGATTGGACTGGGCGTTGATGGCGCGCGCCTGTTGCGCGAGCAGCCGGAACGGGTTGACCATGATCAGCGCGATCACCCACCCGACGAGCAGTGTCCCCAGGATCACCCCGAAGCAGATCCAGAACACCCGCCAGTGCAGTGAGTCGATGCGGGCCTGGGTGTCGGCCAGCGGCGCGCCCAGCGCGATCGATGCGGTGCCGGTGGTGATCGTGCGGATCCGGTACTCGACGCCGTCGATCGTGGCGTCGGCGTATCCGCTGGGCATCTCCGGCAACACGATGTCGGCCGGAATCGAGACCGTCGCGTCGCCGATGCGGGCGGTGCGCACCAGGCCGCCCTCGGTGGGCTCGGGACCGATGCCGTCCTGCGCGCTGCGCAGCAGGGTGTTGACGTCACCGAAGCTCGACAGTGAATCCAGTCGCCGGTCGAGTTGGTCGTACTGGTCGTCGGTTACGCCGACCCACACCCACACGCCGAGGGTCAGCACCAGGATGATCACACCGAGCTGGGACAGGATGACGATCGACCGCAGCGACAGCAGCCGCAGCGGATGCACCAAGATGCGCAGCACCAGGTCCTGGGGTGACTTCATCGGCTAGCTACAAGCGGCCATGACCAGCTCGCGTACCCGCGCGGCGTCGGCCTGGCCCTTGGTGGCCTTCATCACCGCACCGACGATCGCCCCGGCGGCCTGCACCTTGCCGCCGCGGATCTTCTCGGCGACGTCGGGGTTGGCGGCCAGCGCTTCGTCGACGGCGGCCTGGATCAACGAGTCGTCACGCACGACGGCCAACCCGCGGTCGGTCATCACCTGCTCGGGATCGCCCTCACCGGCCAGCACGCCCTCGACGACCTGACGCGCGAGCTTGTTCGACAGCTTGCCGTCGTCGACGAGCTCGACCACCGCGGCGACCTGGGCGGGGGTGATCGCCAGGTCCGGCAGCGCCACGCCGAGTTCGTTGGCCTTCTGCACCAGGAAGTTTCCCCACCACGCTTTTGCGGAGTCGCTGGACGCACCGTGCTTCACGGTCTCGGTGATCAGGTCGATGGCGCCGATGTTGACGAGATCGCGCAACACCTCGTCTGAGATCCCCCACTCCTGCTGAATTCGCTTGCGCGACAACCACGGGAGCTCGGGAATCGTCTGCCGCAGCTGCTCGACGTACTCGGCACCGGGAGCGACCGGTTCGAGGTCCGGCTCGGGGAAGTACCGATAGTCCTGCGCGGTCTCCTTGCTGCGGCCGGGCGAGGTGTAGCCGTCCTCGTGGAAGTGCCGGGTCTCCTGCACGATCGTCCCGCCGGACTCCAGAACTGCTGCCTGCCTGCGCATCTCGTAGCGGACCGCCACCTCGACGCTCTTGAGCGAGTTGACGTTCTTCGTCTCGGTGCGGGTACCGAACTCGGCTTGACCGATCGGTTTCAGTGACACGTTCGAGTCGCAGCGCATCGAACCCTGATCCATCCGCACATCGGAAACATCCAAGCCGCGCAGCAGATCTCGCAGCGCGGTCACATAGGCGCGGGCGATTTCGGGAGCCCGCTCGCCGGCGCCCTCCACCGGTTTGGTGACGATCTCGATCAGCGGCACCCCCGCGCGGTTGTAATCCAGCAGCGAGGTGGTGGCCCCTTCGATCCGGCCGGTGTCACTACCCAGATGGGTCAGCTTTCCGGTGTCCTCCTCCATGTGGGCGCGCTCGATCTCGATCCGCCACGTGGTGCCGTCGTCGAGCGGGACCTCGAGGTGACCGTTGATGGCGATGGGCTCGTCGTACTGGCTGATCTGGTAGTTCTTCGGCTGGTCCGGATAGAAGTAGTTCTTGCGGGCGAACCGGCCCCACGGGGCGATGTCGCAGTTCAGCGCGAGGCCGATGCGGATGGCGGATTCGACGGCGACCTGGTTGAGCACCGGCAGCGAGCCGGGCAGTCCGAGACACACCGCGCACACCTGGGTGTTGGGGTCGCTGCCGAAGCTGTTGGCGCAGCCGCAGAACATCTTGGTCTTCGTCGACAGCTCGACGTGCACCTCCAGGCCCAGCACCGGCTCGTATTTGGCGATGACCTCGTCGTAATCCAGCAGTTCGGCGGTGTCCACAGACATGCGGTTGATCCTAGTGGGTCACGTTTTCACCCCGGGCACACGCGAACCCGCACGGCACAGAGCCTCAGCCGAAGAACTCGGCGGCGTCGTCGTAGCGGCTCTGCGGCACCAGCTTGAGCTGTTTCACGGCGTCGGCCAGCGGGACCCGGCCGATGTCCTGGCCGCGCAACGACACCATCATCCCGTATTCGCCGGCATGGGCGGCGTCGGCGGCGTTCACGCCGAAACGGGTGGCCAGCACACGGTCGTAGGGTGTCGGCGTGCCGCCGCGTTGCACATGGCCGAGCACCGTCACGCGCACTTCCTTGTTGATCCGCTTCTCGACCTCGACGGCGAGTTGCTGCGCGACGCCGGTGAACCGTTCGTGACCGAACTCGTCGGTGCCGCCCTTGGCCAGCTGCATCGAGCCCTCGGCGGGTTTTGCGCCTTCGGCCACCACGCAGATGAAATGCGAATCACCCCGCACGAACCGCTGCTTGACCAGCCGGCACACTTCTTCGACGTCGAACGGCTGTTCCGGGATCAGTGTCATGTGGGCGCCGGAGGCCAACCCGGCGTTCAGTGCGATCCAGCCGGCGTGGCGACCCATCACCTCGACGAGCATCACCCGCTGATGCGATTCGGCGGTGCTGTGCAGGCGGTCGATGGCGTCGGTGGCAACGTGCAGCGCGGTGTCATGGCCGAAAGTCACGTCGGTGCAGTCGATGTCGTTGTCGATCGTCTTGGGAACGCCCACCACGGGGACGTTCTCCTCGGACAGCCAGTGCGCCGCGGTCAGCGTGCCCTCGCCGCCGATCGGGATCAGCACATCGATCCCGTTGTCCTCCAGCGTCTGCTTGATGTGATCCAGACCGGCGCGCAGCTTGTCCGGGTTGGTGCGCGCGGTGCCCAGCATCGTTCCGCCCTTGGCCAACAACCGGTCGTTGCGGTCGTCGTTCCTGAGCTGGATGCGGCGGTCCTCGAGGAGTCCGCGCCAGCCGTCCTGGAAGCCCACCACCGACGAGCCGTAGCGCACGTCACAGGTGCGGACCACCGCCCTGATCACCGCGTTGAGGCCGGGACAGTCGCCGCCGCCGGTCAGCACTCCGATACGCATGGCCCCATCCTCCCCCGTCAGAGCGCAGTTGGCAGTGGACCGCGGGCAACCTCATAGGCCGCACCGATCCGGTAGAGCCGGTGATCGGCGAGCGCAGGCGCCATGATCTGCAGTCCGACGGGCAGGCCGTCGTCCGCCGACAGTCCCGACGGCACCGACATCCCGCAGTGGCCGGCGAGGTTGAGCGGCAACGTACACAGGTCGAACAGGTACATCGACAGTGGATCGTCGACCTTCTCGCCGAGCCGGAACGCTGTGGTCGGCGTGGTCGGCGACACCAGCACGTCGACGCTGCGGTACGCCTCATCGAGATCGCGCGCGATCAGGGTGCGGACCTTCTGGGCCTGGTTGTAGTAGGCGTCGTAATATCCGGCGGACAACGCGTACGCGCCGATCATGATCCGGCGCTTGACCTCGGAGCCGAAACCGGCGGCGCGGGTCAGCGCCATCACCTCTTCGGCGCTGTGAGTGCCGTCGTCCCCGACGCGAAGGCCGTACCGCATCCCGTCGAACTTCGCCAGGTTCGACGACACCTCTGAGGGCAGGATCAGGTAGTAGGCGGGCAGCGAGTAGTCGATGTGCGGGCAGTCCACCTCGCTGACCTGCGCACCGAGAGCGGTCAGCTGATCGACCGCGGCGTTGAACGAGGCCAGCACCCCCGGCTGGTAGCCCTCTCCGCTGCGCAGTTGCTTGATCACCCCCACCCGGACACCGGTCAGGTCGCCCGCAGCGCCGGCTCTGGCCGCACCGACGATGTCGGGCACCGCGGCGTCCACCGACGTCGAGTCACACGGGTCATGACCCGCGATGACGGCGTGCAGCAGCGCGGTGTCCAGCACCGTCCGCGCACACGGCCCACCCTGGTCCAGCGACGAGGCACAGGCGATCAGCCCGTAGCGGGAGACCGTGCCGTAGGTGGGTTTCACGCCGACGGTCGCGGTCAGCGCGGCCGGCTGTCGGATCGACCCGCCGGTGTCGGATCCGATGGCCAGAGGTGCCTGGAAGGCAGCCAGGGCGGCTGCGCTCCCGCCGCCCGAGCCACCTGGGACCCGGTCGAGGTTCCAGGGGTTGCGGGTGGGCCCGTAGGCCGAGTTCTCGGTCGACGACCCCATGGCGAACTCGTCCATGTTGGTCTTGCCCAGGATCGGGATGCCGGCGCCGCGCAGCCGCGCGGTCACCGTGGCGTCGTAGGGCGACATCCAGTCTTCGAGGATCTTCGATCCGCACGTCGTGGGCATGTCGGTCGTGGTGAACACGTCCTTGAGCGCCAACGGCACGCCCGCCAGCGGCGAGGGCAGCTGCTCACCGGCGGCGACGGCGGCGTCGACGGCGGCTGCGGCCTCGAGCGCCTGATCCGCCGCGACGTGCAGGAAGGCGTGGTATTCGCCGTCGGTGGCGGCGATCTGGTCCAGGCAGGCCTGGGTCACCTCGGTCGAGGACACTTCCCCGGCGGCGATCTTCGTGCTGAGGGTGGCCGCATCGAGCCTGGTCAACTCGCTGCTGTCTGCTCTTCGCGCACGCGGCTCATTGCCCTTTTCTCTTCGCGCAAGCGGCTCATCGGCGCTCATTCGGCTTCCCCCAGGATGCGGGGCACGGCGAATCGGTCGTCGGCGGCCTTGGGTGCCGCCGCGAGGGCCTGCTCCTGCGGCAGGGACGGCCGGACCACGTCGGGGCGGAACACGTTGACCGACTTCAACGGATTGTCCGTGGCCTCGACGCCGGTGACGTCGACCGCCTGGATCTGACTGACATGGCCCAGGATGGCGTCCAACTGGCCGACAAAGCTGTCCAGTTCGGCGTCGGTCAGAGCGAGCCGGGCCAGCCGTGCCAGGTGAGCTACTTCGTCTCGAGAGATCTGGGACACGACCACGAAGCCTAGTTCAACCACGGTCCGGTGATGACGCCCGAGTCGCTGCCGACGGGTCCCCGTGAAACAGTGTTGCCCGTGCCTTCGTATCTGCTGCGGGTCCAGCTAGAGGACAGGCCGGGCAGCCTCGGCTCCCTGGCCGTGGCACTCGGCTCCGTCGGCGCCGACATCCTGTCGCTGGACGTGGTCGAACGCGCAGCGGGTTATGCGATCGACGATCTGGTGGTCGATCTGCCCCCCGGCGCGATGCCCGACATGCTCATCACCGCCGCCGAGAAGCTCAACGGCGTGTACGTGGACAGCATCCGGCCACACACCGGACTGCTCGATGCGCATCGGGAACTGGAGTTGATCGACCACGTCGCCGCAGCCGACGGTGCGCTCAAACGGCTGCAGGTGCTCGTCGACGAAGCCCCGAAGGTGCTGCGCGTCGGCTGGTGCACGGTGACCCGACTCGACGATTCCGGCCCGCGGCGACTCGTGGGCAGCTCCGGGGCCCCGGAGACTCAGGCCTCCGAAACGCCGTGGCTGCCGATCCATGACGCCGTCGCACTCGATGAATCAGCCGACTGGATACCGCAGGTGTGGCGGGACATGGACACCACGCTGGCCGCCGCGCCGCTCGGTGATGCGAGCACCGCAGTGGTGCTGGGCCGTCCCGGCGGACCGGTGTTCCGGCCCAGCGAGGTGGCCCGGCTGGGCTACCTGGCCGGGATCATCGCGACGATCCTGCGCTGAGACCTACTGAGCCGGGTCGCCCGGACCGTTCTCCAGCAGTTCGCGGAAGCCGTCTTCGTCGATGACGGGCACCCCGAGCTCGATTGCCTTGTCGTACTTGGATCCTGGCGCGTCACCGGCGACCACGTAGGCCGTCTTCTTCGACACCGAACTGGCCGCCTTGCCGCCGCGGGCGATGATGGCCTCCTTCGCCTCGTCGCGGGAGAAGCCGGGCAGCGATCCGGTGACGACGATCGAGAGCCCCTCCAGCGTGCGTTCGATGCTGGCGTCGCGCTCGTCGGCCATCCGCACGCCTGCGTCGCGCCACTTGTCGACGATCGCACGGTGCCAGTCGACGGTGAACCAGTCGACGACCGCAGCGGCGATCGTCGGACCCACCCCTTCGGTCGCGGCGAGTTGCTCCTCGGAGGCAGCGGTGATGGCCTCCAGGCTGCCGAATTCGGTGGCCAACGCCCGGGCCGCCGTCGGCCCGACGTGGCGGATCGACAGCGCCACCAACACCCGCCACAGCGGCTGGGACTTGGCCTTGCCGAGGTTGCCCAGCAGCCGCTTGCCGTTGGCGGACACCTCGCCGGCCTTGGTGGTGAACAGTTCGGTCCGCATCAGGTCATCGGCGGTGAGGCCGAACAGGTCACCTTCGTCGGTGATCACCTCCGCCTGCAACAGCGCTGTCGCGGCCTCGTAACCGAGACCCTCGATGTCGAATGCGCCGCGTCCGGCGACGTGAAACACCCGCTCCCGCAACTGCGCCGGACAGGAGCGCGAGTTCGGGCAGCGGATGTCGGCATCCCCCTCCTTCGCGGGGGCGAGTTCGGTTCCGCATTCCGGACAGTGGGTGGGCATCACGAACTGCCGTTCGGAACCGTCCCGCAGATCCACCACCGGTCCGAGCACCTCGGGGATGACGTCACCGGCCTTGCGGATCACCACGGTGTCACCGATCAGCACACCCTTGCGCTTGACCTCCGACGCGTTGTGCAGAGTCGCGAGCCCGACGGTCGAGCCCGCCACCTTGACCGGCTCCATGTAGGCGAACGGTGTCACCCGTCCGGTGCGTCCGACGTTGACCCGGATGTCGAGCAACGTCGTGGTGGCTTCCTCGGGCGGATACTTGTACGCCACCGCCCAGCGGGGTGCGCGTGACGTCGCGCCGAGGCGCCGCTGCAGCGCGACCTCGTCGACCTTCACCACGAGTCCGTCGATCTCGTGCTCCACGTCGTGGCGGTGCTCGCCCCAGTAGGCGATGCGTTCGGTGACCGCGTCGAGTCCCCTGACCTGGGCGGTGTGGTCGGACACCGGCAGCCCCCACGCTTTGAGCGCGCGGTAGGCGTCGTGCAGTGTCTTGAACGAGGAACCGGCAGGACCTTCTATGTGGCCGAGGCCGTGGCAGATCATCCGCAGCCTGCGCCGAGCGGTCACCGCGGGGTTCTTCTGACGCAGCGACCCCGCGGCGCTGTTGCGGGGGTTGGCGAACGGGGGTTTGCCCTCGGCCACCAGGCCGGCGTTGAGGTCCTCGAAGTCGGCGACCCGGAAGAACACCTCGCCACGCACCTCGAGGACCGACGGCAGCGGGAATTCCTCTGTCCCGGTGAGCTTCTCGGGCACATCCTCGATGGTGCGCGCGTTCAGGGTCACGTCCTCGCCGGTGCGCCCGTCGCCCCGGGTCGCCCCCCGTACCAGCCGTCCGTCGCGGTAGACCAGCGCCAGCGCCACCCCGTCGATCTTCAATTCGCACAGGTAGTGCGCGTCGGGACCGATCTCGTCCTTGATCCTGGCCGTCCACGCTGCGAGCTCGTCGGGAGTGAACACGTTGTCCAGGCTCAGCATCCGCTCGAGGTGATCGGCGGAGGTGAACTCGGTGGCGAATCCGGCGCCGCCGACGAGCTGCGTGGGCGAGTCGGGGGTGCGGAGTTCGGGATGCTCGCCTTCGAGCGCCTGCAGCTCGCGCAGCAGCCCGTCGAACTCGGCATCGGAGACCACCGGGGCGTCGCGGACGTAGTAGCGGAACTGATGCCCACGCACCTCTTCGGCGAGTTCCTGCCAGCGGCGACGAGCGCCTGCCTCAGGCGCGTCATCGGCCTGCTCGGCCAGCACCGCCTCGGGATCGGGGGTCGCCTCGGCACTCACTCTGGCAGGCTATCGGAGCGCTCCGACAGCGGATCCGGCGCGCTCACGCAGCTGCTGCGTCGCGTTCCGCACCCGATCCGCCGGATAGGCTGGCGCCATGCCGCATCCGATCGTGTTTCGGGACGACGACATGGGATTGGCCGAGGTCCGCGGGATCGCGCTCGGATTCCCGGGGGCGTACGAGAAGATCTCGTGGGGCCGGCCGGTGTTCTGCGCGCCCAAGATGTTCGTCATGTACGGCGGAAGCGTCAAAGGCAGCACCAAGGGCGAGTACGTGCAGTACCCGCACTCGATGCTGATCAAGGTCGACGACAGCGACCGCAGAGCGCTCGAACAGGACACCCGGTTCTTCTTTCCCGCCTACATGGGACCCTTCGGTTGGTTGGGCCTGGACTTCACAGCGAAGAAGGTGGACTGGGACGAGGTGGCCGAGCTGGCGGATTCGTCGTTCCGGTTGGTCGCTCCGAAGAAATTGATCAGACAGCTCGACGAACGTTGACCCCTCGGGGGTCGGGCATGGTTCGATCGGGACCATGAGCTTCGCGAGCCCCTTCCCCGAAGTCGACATCCCCACCGCCAGCGTCTACGAATATCTGTTCGCCGGACTGGATGACGCCGATGTCGACCGCATCGCCCTGATCGACGCAAAGTCCGGCAGGCAGACCACGTATCGCGAGATGGTCGCCCGAATCGACACATTCGCCGGTGCCCTCGCCGACCGCGGCATCGGTGTCGGCGACGTCGTCGGACTGCTCGCGCCCAACAGTTCGGCCTTCGCTGTCGCATTCCACGGGATCCTGCGTGCGGGTGCGACGGCCACCACGATCAACGCGCTGTTCACCGCCAAGGACATCGCCAAGCAGCTGACCGACTCCACCGCCAAGATGCTCATCACCGTCACCCCTCTGCTCCCCCAGGCAAAGGAGGCGGCGGCACTCATCGGCCTCGCGGACGAGAACCTCGTGGTGCTCGACGGGCCGGGCCGGGCCACCGACGGATTTCCCAACGCCGCCGACCTGCTCGCGGCCGGAACACCGGCCCCTCACGTCGACTTCGCGCCGTCCTCCCATCTTGCGGTGTTGCCGTACAGCTCCGGGACGACAGGCAATCCCAAGGGCGTCATGCTCACCCACCGCAACCTGGTCGCCAACGTCGCCCAGATCCGACCACTGCACGGGATGGTCTCCGACGACGTCGTTTTGGCGGTTCTGCCGTTCTTCCACATCTACGGCATGACGGTGCTGCTCAACGCGGCTCTTCATGCCCGCGCCCGGTTGGTCATCATGCCGAGCTTCGATCTCGGCGATTTCCTCGGCAACATCGCTGAACACAAGTGCACCATCGCGTTCATCGCGCCGCCGGTGGCGGTCGCGCTGGCCAAACATCCGCTGGTGGACTCCCATGACCTGTCATCGCTCAACGTCGTCATGTCAGGTGCCGCCCCCCTGGACGCCGATCTGGGCCGTGCGGTCGCCGAACGCCTCGGGTGCACGGTCGTGCAGGGCTACGGCATGAGTGAGCTGAGTCCGGTCAGCCACATCACCCCGTTCGACGGAGGCAGGCACAACATGAGCGCGGACGCGCCGCTCAGTTCTGTCGGCTGGACGGTGTCCAACGCCGCGTCGAAGATCGTCGACCCCGAGACCGGAGACGAGATCGGGCTGCCGGCAGAGGGTTTGAGCGGAACCGGTGAACTGTGGTTCAAGGGGCCCAACGTGATGGCCGGGTATCTCAACAACGACGAAGCCACCCGGGGAACGATCGACGACGACGGCTGGCTGCACACCGGCGACCTCGCCCAGGTCGACGCCGCGGGTTGTGTGTACATCGTCGACCGACTCAAGGAGCTGATCAAGTACAAGGGCTACCAGGTGCCGCCCGCCGAGTTGGAGGCGGTATTGCTGGCGCATCCGCAGATCTCCGATGCCGCGGTGATCGGCGTGCAGGACGACGAGGGCGAGGAAGTCCCCAAGGCCTTTGTCGTCAAAGCCGACTCAGCGCTCACCGAGACCGAGGTGATGGAGTTCGTCGCGAGCCAGGTCGCCCCTTACAAGAAGGTCCGACAGGTCGAGTTCATCGACGCGGTCCCCAAATCAGCGTCGGGCAAGATCCTGCGAAAGGATCTGCGCACCACCCCGAAGTAGTTTGTTCGTCTAGCCGCCGTGACAGCGCCGGATCGCCCGGCGGACCAGATCAGCCTCATGGTTGCTCCCATCGGCGAACTGAGCCTGGCGGGCCTCGGGGACGTTCCTCTTCACGAAGAGGTCGAACGCTGAGACTGCGTCTCGGCAGTCCCGCAGCGCCGCGTACTCGATGTCGGCGTCGGGGTCGTTGCTTCTGGCCAGATAGTCGTAGTAATCGGACATGCTTCTGAAGGATTTCACGAACACGCAGACCCATCTCGTGACGCATGACGTCACGGAATACCCGTTCGATATCAGCGAATCGATTCGCGGATGGTCAGCTCAGCCGGATGGCTCGTGCTGGTCGGCGGGACATCACGGACCAGCACTCTGACCTGGCTTGGGTGTCAACGTCGACAATCATAACCGCCCATCGACGCGGAGAACCCGGGAATTCGGCGGCGTCTTCACGGACCCGCAGGGCCGTCACACAGCCTCTGGATCCTCGGCGAACGCGTCCGCCGCGCGCTGGGCCAACTCGATGGCGGTGCGCGCCCATTCCGGTGTCGCCGCAGCGAGTCCGCACGACGGCGTGACACCGATGCGGTCGCGCAGCACGCCACGGGGGAACCCGAGGCGGTCGGTCACGCCGGCCACCGTCGCCGCAATCTGCGCCGCGGACGGCGGCGCGCCGGTCACGGTGGTCGGCACCGCGCCCAGCAGGACGGTTCGCCCCGATTCGACGAATTCGCCGACCCCGTCGAGATCTGCAGCGGTCAGCGTGTTCACATCAACCGAGACAGCAGCAATAGCGCTGTGCTGCAACAACTTCCACGGCAGCCCCGCGGCGCAACTGTGTACCGCCACGTCCCCGCCCACGACCGCGACACATTCGTCGAGCAGTTCGGTGACCACGGCCTCGTCCACCGGATGTACCGGCGACAGTGTGGAAACCCCTGTCAGCCGGCCCAACAGCGCGGCCGGCAACGACGGTTCGTCGAACTGCACGACCACGTCGGACTCCAACCGACGCGCGATCTGCGCACGCAGCGCTGCCATCCCCTCGGCGAGGGATCTGGTCAGATCACGCACCGCGCCGGTGTCGGTGATCGCGCGATGCCCGCCGGGCAGTTCCAGGTGAGCGGCCAACGTCACCGGTCCGGATGCCTGCACCTTGACGGTCCGTCCGCTTCCCCGCAGTCCGGCCTTCTCCCAGGCCTCCTCGAGGGCGTCGATGTCCTCGTCCAGAAAACTCATCGCCCGCCTGGTCACCGACCGGCGGCCGGGCGCGATGCGGTACCCGCGAGGCACCGTGTCGATGGAGATGTCCACCAGGATCGCCCCGGCGCGGCCGATCAGGTCGGCGCCCACTCCGCGGACGGGCAACTCGACGAGATGGGGAAGACGGTGCAGTTCGCCGACGATCACCTCGGCGGCCTCCCTGGCAGACGAGCCAGGCCAGGAGCCGATGCCGGTCGCACTAGCAAAAACACTCACTCGATGGACCCTATGCGACCGGTTACCCTCGTGCGTATGACGGCCCGCGGGTACGTGCTCGCACTGAGCGCCGTAGCGGTGCTGGTGGCCGGCTGCACGCACGTCGTCGACGGAACGGCCACCCGGTCCGTGCCCGGCATCGACGAGGATTCCCGGTCGCCGGTTGATGTCGACACGGTGCTGCTCGAGCGGGCGCAGATGCAGGCGATCACCGGAGCGGGCGAGGACCTCACCCCCATCCCGGGGATGGACAGCAAGGTACCGGTGGACATCGATATGATGCTGGAATCCGTTCCGCCGCAATGCCAGTGGGTGTTCGCCGAAACTCAGATCTTCGGGTCCGAGGTCGAGGAGTTCCACAAGTCGACGTTTCAGAACCCGCCGCGCGGCGGCTTGATCTCCCAGGCTGCCGCAGGCTACCGCGATGCGGGCGTCGCACAACAAGTCTTCGACGATCTCATCGACCGTATCGGAGAGTGTGATTCGACCACGTCGGGTCCGGCGATCGTCGGCGACGTGACGACAACGGCGGATTCCGCAGTCATCCGCCCCGGCAGTTGCGGTCGGGACTACCGGGTGAAGTCGGTGGTGCTCGTCGAGGTCACGTTTTGCGCTTTCCCGGACTCGGTGCCTGAGATCGTCATGACGAACATCCTGGCCAACGTGCCGGGCTGACTCAGCGCGCCTCGCGAATCGTCGCGCTGCCCAGCACCTCGTCGCCGTCGGGGTCGGGGCGGTAGAGCACTAGGGTCTGACCGGGGGCAACTCCCCGCAACGGCGTGCGCAGTTCGACGGTCAACGTCTCACCACGTGGTTCGGCGACCGCTTCGGCGAGTCCACCGTGGGCCCGGACCTGCACCACACATTCGACCGGCCCCTGCGGTGCGACACCCGCGGTGAACACCGGACCGTCGCCGACGAGCGTGCTGACCTCGAGGTCGGCCACGTCGCCGACGTGCACGGTGCCTGTGTCGGCGTCGATTCCGGTCACGTATTTGGGACGCCCGTCGGGGCCGGGACCGGCGATGCCGAGGCCCTTTCGCTGACCGATGGTGAAGCCGTGGACGCCGTCGTGTTCGGCCAGCACGGCCCCCGCGGCGTCGACCACGGTGCCGCGCCGCACGCCGATGCGCGCACCGAGGAATGCCTTGGTGTCACCCGAGGGGATGAAGCAGATGTCGTGGCTGTCCGCCTTCTCGGCCACCGCCAACCCGCGCCTGGCGGCCTCCTCGCGGATCTGCGACTTGGGAGTGTCGCCGATCGGAAACACGGCGTGCCGCAACTGCTCGGCGGTCAACACTGCCAGCACATAGGACTGGTCCTTGTCGTGATCCACCGCGCGACGCAGCCGACCAGCCGACAACCGTGCGTAGTGGCCGGTCGCCAACGCGTCGAAGCCGAGCGCCAATGCCCGGGAAGCCAACGCGGAGAACTTGATTCGTTCATTGCACCGAACGCAGGGATTGGGCGTCTCGCCACGGGCGTAGGACTCCACGAAGTCGTCGATCACGTCCTCTTTGAACCGATCGGCGAAATCCCAGATGTAGAAGGGTATGTCGAGCACGTCCGCGACGCGGCGCGCGTCCCCGGCATCCTCTTTCGAACAGCATCCGCGGGACCCGGTGCGCAAGGTCCCCGGCGCCGAGGACAGCGCGAGGTGCACACCCACCACATCGTGTCCGGCGTCGACCATCCGCGCGGCGGCCACCGAGGAATCCACCCCACCGCTCATCGCGACCAGAACCCTCATCGCCGCCCCGAACTGGCCAGCGCCGCCTGCCTCGCCCGGTCGACCGCTGCCGGCAGCACCTCGAGAACAGCGTCGACGTCGGCGTCGGTACTGGTGTGGCCCAGCGAAAGCCGCAGTGAGCCGCGAGCACTCGCAGGATCGGCGCCCATCGCGGTCAGCACGTGAGACGGCTGCGCCACCCCGGCCGTGCATGCCGAACCGGTGGAACATTCGACACCTTTGGCGTCCAGGAGCATCAGCAGCGAATCGCCCTCACAGCCGCGGAAGGTGAAATGTGTGTTGCCGGGCAGGCGGTCGGCGTCGCCCGGCGCACCGTTGAGGTAGACGTCGTCGACTGTCCCCAGCACCCCCTCGATCAACCGGTCGCGAAGCGCCCGCACCCGGGAACTGGTCGACTCCATGGTCTCGACCGCGGACCGCACGGCGGCGGCCATGCCCACGACGCCGGCAACGTCCTGCGTGCCCGACCGCACGTCGCGCTCCTGCCCGCCACCGTGGAGTTGCGGCACACACGTCGTCTCACGACGCAGCAACAGGGCGCCGACCCCGGTGGGACCACCGAACTTGTGGGCGGCCACGCTCATCGCCGACAGCCCGCTGGCGGCGAAATCCACCGGGATCTGGCCGACGGCCTGGATGGCGTCGCTGTGCATCGGGATGTCGAACTCGGCGGCGACTGCCGCCAACTCCGCGATCGGCACGATCGTGCCGACCTCGTTGTTGGCCCACATCACCGAGATCAGAGCGACATCGGCGGGGTCTCCCACGGCCGCGCGCAACGCCGCGGCGCTGACCGCACCGAACTCGTCGACCGGCACCCACGTCACCTGCGCGCCTTCGTGCTCGACAAGCCACTGCACAGCGTCGAGCACCGCATGATGTTCCACAGGAGTGGTCACGATCCGGCAGCGCTGCGGGTCGGCGTCCCGGCGCGCCCAGAAGATGCCCTTGACGGCGAGGTTGTCGCTCTCGGTGCCGCCCGCGGTGAAGATCACCTCGGATGGCCGCGCACCCAGGAGCTGGGCGAGCGTCTCTCGCGATTCCTCCAACCGGCGGCGGGCCACCCGGCCGGATCCGTGCAGCGAGGAGGCATTGCCGACCGCGGCCAGCTCAGCCGTCATCGCCTCGAGCGCGGCGGGACGCATCGGGGTGGTGGCGGCGTGGTCGAGATAGACCGGCGCGAGCGCTGACATAACCGTTCCACAATAGCCGTCACACCTGTCGGGACCCCACTCCGCTCACGCCACCAGGGCGTGGCCCTCACCAGACCCGGGACGCGCCACCAGCGCGGCCTGCGGCATCTCGCCGCGCACTGCGGCCTCGCAGCGGGCAGCCAGCTCACGCCGGTCGTCACCGGGCAGTTGCAGCGACTCGACCCGGAGGTGGCAGACGGTGCGGTGTGCGGTGATCACCCGCTTGATCGACGTCAGCAGCGAGTCCTCGCCCACGAACGCAGGCACGGTGGACGGCCTGCCGTCCTTGTGCCGGTAGGTCAGGCCCAGCGGCTGTACCGGGCGGCCTGCGTCGACCGCGGCCTGGAACATCGCCGGACGGAACCGCCCGTAGCCCAGCCCGCACCACGTCGTGCCTTCCGGGAACGCGACAACGGTCTGCCCGGACCGCAGCCGGTCGGTGATGGCTGCCACCACCGACGGCAGCCTGCGCAACCGGCCCCGGTCGATCGGGATGACCTTCATGATCCGCACGATCGGGCCGAGCGCCGGCCACTCGACGAGGTCGGCGCGGGCCACGAACGACCCCGGCAGCACCGTGCCGATCGCGAAGATGTCCAGCCACGACACGTGCCCGCTGACCACCAGGACGCCACGCAGGTTGCGGATCGGCCCGCCCGACACCGACATCCGCACCCCGAGACAGCGCAGCATCATTCGGCAGTAGCCACGCTGCAGATGAGACCGGCCCGGCATCGGTACAGCCAGCAGCCACACGCCGCAGAACAGCGTCACGGCCGCCGTCACGCGCACCGCAGTGCGCACCGCGATCACCCACCGGCGACCCGGAACGTCTGCGCCTGCGTGGACACATCCGGCATCACAGGTCGCCCGCTGCAACCATGCGTGCTCGTTGGCGATCGTCATGATGGCGCCCCGTCCGCGATCGCGGCAGCCGCACCGACCGACCGGAGCCGCCTCAGGTAGCGGGTGTCGGCGTGCCGCTTGGCGAGCAGAGCCGGGAAGTCGCCCACCCCGAAATCGGGGTCATGGGCCGGCTCGCCGCACACCTGAGCACCCAGCCGCAGGTACCCACGCAGCAGCGGAGGCACCGCAAGTCGCTCCGGCGGGTCGATGTCGTCGAGGCCCCGACCGTCGACCACGACGGGCCGGAAGGGTCGCACCGTGAACTCCGCCGGCGCGCGATGGCGGCGCATGACGAAGTCGCGCACGCCGCGCAGTTGGCTTCCGCGAGCAGACCGACCCGCCGGATCTGCCACCGGAACCGAGACGCACCCGGTCACGTAGTCGTACCCGCTGCGGTCCAGGTAGGCCAGGATCCCAGCCCACATCAGCAGTACGACTGCGCCGTGGCGGTGACCGTCGCGCACCACCGCACGGCCCATCTCGACCAGCGAGGGGCGGATCGGGTCGAGCGCCGACACGTCGAATTCGGTTGCGGTGTAGAGGCCGCCGGCGGCGATGGCACCCGGTGGCGGCAGCATCCGGTAGCAGCCGACGAGTTCGCCGGTGTCGTCGTCACGAACCAGCAGATGGTCGCAGTGCTCGTCGAACCGGTCGGCGTCCAGACCGGCTGTGCGGCCTCCGGACCCGCTGCTGTCGGCCAGGGTGAAGCCCGGTTCGGTGGTGAAGACGTCGTAGCGCAGCCGTTGCGCGGCCTCGATGGAGTCGGCGTCGGTGCACAGCAGCAGGGAGTAGCGGGCATGCCGCGGCGCGGAGGTGTCGGACGGGATGAGTACAGAAGCAGTGCTCATACCGTGCACGGTTGCTGAGCCGGTGGGCGTGGCGGCAATCGGTGCGTGACGTGTTCATGAGCGCTGGGTGACGGTTTCGGGTTGGCCGCTGCACGCAGTGAGAACTAGCCCTTGCGGGCCTTGACCGCCTCGGTCAGCTGCGGGGTCACCTTGAACAGGTCACCCACGATGCCGAGGTCGGCGATCTCGAAGATCGGTGCCTCTTCGTCCTTGTTGACCGCGATGATCGTCTTCGAGGTCTGCATTCCAGCGCGGTGCTGGATCGCTCCCGAGATGCCCAGCGCGATGTAGAGCTGCGGGGACACGGTCTTGCCGGTCTGACCGACCTGGAACTGGCCCGGGTAGTAGCCCGAGTCCACCGCGGCGCGGGACGCACCGACGGCGGCACCGAGCGAGTCGGCCAATTCCTCGACGATGCCGAAGTTGTCGGCACTGCCGACGCCGCGGCCGCCGGACACCACGACGGATGCCTCCGCGAGCTCGGGGCGGTCACCGGCGACGGCGGGTTCGCGAGAGGTGATCTTGGTCGCATTCTCGGCCTGGGCCGGGACCTCGACGTTGACGACCTCGCCGGCACCGTCGGCGGGCTCTGCGTCGATCGAACCCGGGCGCAGCGTGATCACCGGGGTGTCACCGACCGCCTCGGCTTCGACGGTGTAGGCGCCACCGAAGATCGAGTGGATGCCCTTACCGCCCTCTTTGACCTCGACGACGTCGACCAGGAGGCCGGAACCGATGCGGGCGGCGAGCCGTCCCGCAATCTCCTTGCCGTCGGCGTTGGCGGCCAGCAGCACGGCCGTGGGACTCGCCGATTCGGCCAGCGAGGCCAGCACGTCCACCTGCGGGGTGATCAGGTAGTTCTCCGCGTCGTCGGACTCGGCGACGTAGATCTTGGTGGCGCCGGCCGACTTGAGCCCCTCGATGAGCGGCTCGGCCGTGCCCGGCTTGCCCACCACGACCGCGGCGGGCTCGCCCAGCGCACGGGCGGCGGTGATCAATTCTGCGGTGACCTTCTTCGGGGCACCTTCGGCGTGCTCGACGAGCACGAGTACTTCAGCCATGGGTTTCGTCTACCTCTATGTCTGTCTGTGAGTGATGGGAGAAATGGGAGTGATCTGCCTAGATGATCTTCTGGGCGACCAGGTACTGGGCGATCTTGCTGCCGCCCTCGCCCTCGTCGGTGACCTTCTCGCCCGCGGTCTTGGGCGGCTTGGGCGTCGACGACAGCACCTTGGAACCGGCGTTCGCGACGCCGACCTCGTCGGCCTCGACACCGATCTCGGCCAGGGTGAGCGTGGTCACTTCCTTCTTCTTGGCGGCCATGATGCCTTTGAAGGACGGGAAGCGGGGCTCGTTGATCTTCTCGTTGACGCTGACCACCGCAGGCAGGGACGCCTCGAGCGTAAACACGCCGTCGTCGGTCTCGCGTTCGCCGGTGACCTTGTCGCCCTCGACGGTCAGCTTGCGCACATGGGTCAACTGCGGCAGGCCCAGGTACTCGGCGATGATCGCCGGTACTGCGCCACCGGTGCCGTCGGTTGCCTCGTTGCCGGCGATGACCAGCTCGGTGCCCTCGATGGTGCCCAGCGCACGGGCCAGCGCCCAGCCGGTCTGCACCATGTCGGAGCCGTGCAGGCTGTCGTCGACCAGGTGGACCGCCTTGTCGGCGCCCATCGACAGCGCCTTGCGGATCGCCTCGGTGGCACGTGCAGGGCCGGCGGTCAGGACCGTCACCGAGCTGTCGCCGCCTTCACGTTCCTTGATCAGCAGCGCCTCCTCGACAGCGCGCTCGTTGATCTCGTCGAGCACGGCGTCGGCGGCCTCCCGGTCCAGGGTCCAATCGCCCTCCGACAGCTTGCGCTCCGACCATGTGTCTGGGACCTGTTTGATCAGGACCACGATGTTCGTCATGACTCTGGTTCGTCCTCCTCGACGGGGCCGATGACCGGCCTGCTTTATCACGTTTGTAGAACCCGCCACCATGTTACTCGCAAGTAACTTTCGGTGGTTCGCAAAAACACCATAGCTGGTCGAAGTTTGTGATCCGCCGGCCCTGCGACCAGTCCGGGCCAGGCGAACAGTTCTTGATCGGACGGTTACGCGTTAGCCTGCCTTCCAATGAGCGCATCAGTGTCCGGATCGACGGAGCCCGGCGAGGCTTCAGAGGCAGCCCCCATGGCGCTGACCGGCGAACGAACCGTGCCCGGCCTGGCCGAGGAGAACTACTGGTTCCGCCGCCACGAGGTGGTCTACCGACAGCTGGCCCACCGCTGCGCGGGCCGCGACGTGCTCGAGGCGGGTTCGGGTGAGGGCTACGGCGCCGACCTGATCGCCGAGGTGGCCCGGAACGTGATCGGCCTCGACTACGACGAATCTGCGGTGGCGCACGTCCGCGCCCGCTACCCGCGAGTCGACATGCGCCAGGGAAATCTCGCCGAGCTCCCGCTGTCCGACGGCGCGGTTGATGTGGTGGTCAACTTCCAGGTGATCGAACATCTGTGGGACCAGGGGCAGTTCGTCGCCGAGTGCCTGCGGGTGCTGCGCCCCGGCGGCGTGCTGCTGATGTCGACCCCGAACCGCATCACCTTCTCCCCCGGTCGCGACACCCCGATCAACCCCTTCCACACCCGTGAACTGAACGCCGCCGAGCTCACCGAACTGCTCGAGTCAGCGGGGTTCCGCATGGAGGGCGTCCACGGGGTCTTCCACGGCCAACGTCTTCGCGGGCTCGACGCCCGCCACGGCGGGTCGATCATCGACGCACAGATCACCCGCGCGCTGGCCGATGCGCCGTGGCCCACCGATCTGCTCGCCGATGTCGCGTCGGTGAGCGCCGACGACTTCGACATCGTCGAAGCCGGTGCCGGTGCCGACATCGACGACAGCCTCGACCTCGTCGCGATCGCGGTGCGCCCGTGAGGGAGGTCCCGGGGCTGTTCACCCTGGTGCTGCACACCCACCTGCCCTGGCTGGCACATCACGGACGCTGGCCGGTCGGCGAGGAATGGCTGTACCAGTCGTGGTCGGCGGCCTACCTGCCGCTGGTGCGGGTGCTGCGCGCTCTGGCGGCCGAGGACCGCAGCCATCTGGTCACCCTGGGCGTCACACCGGTGGTGGCCGCACAACTGGACGATCCGTACTGCCTGCAGGGCATGCACCACTGGCTGGCCAACTGGCAGCTGCGCGCACTCGAGGCCGCGACCATCAGGACGCCGTCGGGGTCGTCACCGGCATCGGCTCCGGAAGCGTTGCGGCAGTTCGGCGCTCATGAGTACGCCGACGCCGAGCGGGAGTTGGCGGAGTTCGACGCGCTGTGGCGTCACGGCGGCGGCCCGGTGCTGCGTGAGCTTCTCGACGGCGAGGTCATCGAGCTGCTGGGAGGTCCGCTCGCCCACCCGTTCCAGCCGCTGCTGAACCCTCGGTTACGCGAGTTCGCGCTGCGGGAGGGACTGGCCGATGCCCAGCAGCGGTTCGCCCACACCCCCTCCGGGATCTGGGCGCCGGAGTGCGCCTATTCGCCGGGTATGGAGCACGGCTACGCCGCGGCCGGTGTCGGCCATTTCATGGTCGACGGCCCGTCGCTGCGCGGCGACACCGCGCTGGGGCGGCCGGTTGCCGATTCCGGTGTGGTGGCCTTCGGCCGTGACCTGCAGGTCAGCTACCGGGTCTGGTCGCCCAAGTCCGGATATCCCGGCCATCCGGCGTATCGGGACTTCCACACCTACGATCACGTGACCGGGCTCAAACCGGCGCGGGTGACCGGACGCAACGTGCCGTCGGATGCCAAGGCACCGTATGACCCTGCGCGCGCCGACGCCGCGGTGGACGCGCATGTGGCCGATTTCGTCGACATGGTGCGCCGCCGCCTCGAGCGCGAGAGTGCGCGAATCGATCGGCCCGCCCACGTGATCGCCGCCTTCGACACCGAACTGTTCGGCCACTGGTGGCACGAAGGCCCCGTCTGGCTCGAACGAGTGCTGCGCGCGCTACCGGCCGCCGGGGTTCGTGTCGGCACCCTGTCCGACGCGGTGGCCGCCGGGTACGTCGGCGCACCGGTCGAGTTGCCGCCCAGCTCTTGGGGTTCGGGCAAGGACTGGCAGGTGTGGGCCGGCGACAAGGTGGCCGACCTGGTCCAGCTCAACAGCGAGGTCGTCGACACGGCGTTGACGACGGTCGACAAGGCGCTGGCCCAGTCCGCATCGATGGACTCGCCTACACCCAGGGATTTTGTCGCCGACCAGATCCTGCGCGAGACGCTGCTCACCGTGTCGAGTGACTGGCCGTTCATGGTCAGCAAGGACTCAGCGGCGGACTATGCGCGCTACCGCGCCCATCTACATGCCCACGCCACCCGCGAGATCGCCGGCGCGCTGGCGTCGGGCCGCCACGAACACGCGCAACGCCTCGCCGCGGGCTGGAACCGCGCCGATGGACTGTTCGGCGCGCTCGACGCGCGGAGACTGCCGAACGGTTGACGATGAAGATCCTGCTGCTGTCCTGGGAATACCCCCCTGTCGTGATCGGTGGGCTCGGTCGCCACGTGCACCACCTGGCGACCGAACTCGTGATGGCCGGGCACGACGTCGTGGTCCTGAGCCGCAGGCCGACCGCCACGGACCCGCACTCGCACCCGACCACCGATGCGGTCGACGAGGGGGTGCGCGTGATCGCCGCGGCCGAGGACCCACACGACTTCACCTTCGGCACCGACATGATGGCGTGGACCCTCGCCATGGGTCACGCGATGATCCGCGCCGGCCTCGGACTCGCAGACTGGCGACCGGACGTGGTTCACGCCCACGACTGGCTGGTCGCCCATCCCGCGGTCGCTCTCGCCCAGTTCTTCGATGTACCACTGGTTTCCACCATTCATGCCACCGAGGCGGGCCGGCACTCGGGCTGGGTGTCGGGCACGGTCAGCCGTCAGGTCCACGCGCTGGAATCGTGGCTGGTCCGTGAATCCGATTCGCTGATCACCTGTTCGGCATCGATGCGTGACGAGATCAGCACCTTGTTCGGTCCGGAACTCGCTGAGATCTCGGTCATCCGCAACGGGATCGACACCGACGGTTGGCCGTTCGCGCCTCGACGCGGGCATTCCGGACCTGCCGAACTGCTGTACTTCGGTCGCCTGGAGTACGAGAAGGGGGTGCACGACGCGATCGCCGCCCTGCCCCGGATCCGACGCACCCACCCCGGCACCACCCTGACGATCGCCGGAGACGGCACGCAGCTCGACTTCCTCAGACAGCAGGCGCGCAGGCACCGGGTGTCCAGGGCGACGAATTTTGTTGGCCGCGTCGATCATTCGCAGCTGCTCGACCTGCTGCATCGCGCCGATGCCGCGGTTCTCCCGTCGCACTACGAGCCGTTCGGCATCGTTGCGCTGGAGGCCGCGGCCGCCGGGGCACCCCTGGTCAGCTCCAATGCGGGCGGTCTCGGCGAAGCCGTCATCGACGGTGTGACAGGGGTGTCGTGTCCACCCAACGATGTGGGCGCACTCGCTGCAGCGGTGCGCAGCGTGCTGGACTCACCGGTGGCCGCACAGCAGCGCGCCGAGGCCGCCCGCGAACGGCTCACCTCGGAGTTCGCGTGGCAGACGGTGGCAGCGGAGACCGCTCAGGTGTATCTGGCCGCCAAACGCGCTGAGCGTCGGCCGCACCCGCGCCGGCCCATCGTCGAGCGCCCCCTGCCTGACCGCTGAGGGCTCAGCGGGGCTTCTTCTCCCGCCACGCCCGCTCGAACGGCAGCCGCCACGCATTGGGCGCAATCAGCTGATGAATCGAGTTGGGTCCCCACGTCCCCGGCTGGTACTGCTTGACCGGAGGCGGGTCCTCGATCAGGTCGATCGAACGCTCCCAGAGGGATTCGATGCCCTCTGCGGTGGTGAACAGCGTGTGGTCGCCGCGCATCGCGTCGAGGATCAGACGTTCGTACGCCTCGAGGACGTCGCCGATCCGCTCGGTCTCCTGAGTGGAGAACTGCATCGACAACTTCTCCAGCTTCATGCCCGGACCCGGCTTCTTGCCGTAGAACGACAGCGAGACCTTGGAGGCGTCGGCCAGGTCGAACGTCAGGTGGTCCGGCCCTTGGGAGCCCACACCGGACCCCGCTGGGAACATCGTGCGCGGGGCCTCTTTGAACGCGATGGAGATGATCCGCATCCCCTCGGCCATCTGCTTGCCGGTGCGCAGGTAGATCGGCACGCCGGCCCAGCGCCAGTTGTCGATGCCGACCTTCAGCGCGATGAAGGTCTCGGTATCGGAATCCCTTGCCACACCGTCGAGTTCGCAATACCCGCCGAACTGCCCGCGGACCACGTCGGCACACTTGATCGGCAGCATCGAGCGGAACACCTTGTTCTTCTCCTCGCTGATCGCGCGCGGCTCCAGCGCGGTCGGCGGCTCCATCACCACGAACGCCATCACCTGGAACAGGTGGGTCACCACCATGTCCTTGTAGGCGCCGGTGCTCTCGTAGAAGTTGGCACGCTCGTCGAGGCCCAGGGTCTCGGGGATGTCGATCTGGATGTGGTCGATGAAGTTGCGGTTCCAGATGGGTTCGAACAGACCGTTGGCGAAGCGGAACGCCAGGATGTTCTGCGCGGCCTCCTTGCCGAGGAAGTGATCGATTCGGAAGATCTGCGACTCGCTGAACGTTTCGTGCACGAAGTGGTTGAGTGCGACGGCGCTGGCCAGGTCGGTGCCGAACGGTTTCTCCATCACCACCCGGGACCGATCCACCAGGTTCGCCTCCCGCAACATGGTGATCACCGAGCGCGCTGCCTTCGGGGGAACTGAAAGATAGTGCAGCCGTTGCACTTCCAGAACCCCGTCGGCGGGCACGTCGGCTCCGGTGACAAGTGCGGCCTCGGCTTCGGCGACAGCGGCGGCAAGCGCTTCGGGGCCGGCTCCCTGCGGAACGTAGGTGAGGATGCTGGCGAAGTTGTCCCACTGTTCGTCGGTGAGCTTGTGGGTGCCGAATTCGTCGACGGCCTCCTTGGCCAACGCCCGGAACTCGTCGTCGGTGAGATCCTCCAGGGAGGTTCCGATCACGTGGATGTGGGGTGCCAACTCGGATTGATCCAGGTAGGCCATCCCGGGAATGAGCTTGCGCTTGGCCAGGTCACCGGTGGCACCGAACAGCACGATGACGAACGGCTCCAGCGGCGCCTCGTCCCGACGGAAGGGGCGGGAATCCGGAGAGGGGTAGGCGATGGTCTGTGCAGTCCCTGTGGTCACCCCGGAAATGCTGTCACCTACGCAGAGCACGCGCAGTACTTGCGGGCTGACGAACCGCTACCGAGAGGCTTTCTTGCGTTCGATGTCGGCCAGCGCCGCCGCCAACTCCGCCCGCTGAGCCGCCGACGTCTCCCAGGACAGTTTGCGATTCTTGACCACCTTGGCGGGCGAGCCGACCGCGATCGAGAAGTCCGGAATCTCGCCCTTGACCACTGCGTGGGCCCCCAGCACGCAGCCGCGTCCGACGCTGGTCCCCCGCAACACCGTCACCTTGGTCGCCACCCAGGTGTCCGGCCCGATCCGCACCGGGCCCTTGATGATGCCCTGGTCCTTGATCGGTAACTCGATGCTGTCCATCCGGTGGTCGAAATCGCACACGTAACACCAGTCGGCCATCAGCACCGAGTCGCCCAACTCGATGTCGAGGTAGGTGTTGATGACGTTGTCCCGCCCGAGGACCACCTTGTCCCCGATGCGCAGCGAACCCTCGTGGCAGCGGATGGTGTTCTTGTCACCGATGTGGACCCAGCGGCCGATCTCCATCTGCGACAGCTCGGGGGTCGCCTGGATCTCCACGTTCTTGCCGAGGAACACCATGCCGCGGGTGATGATGTGCGGATTCGACAGCTTGAACTTCAGCAGCCGCCAGTAACGCACCAGGTACCACGGCGTGTACGCGCGGTTTGCCAGCACCCACTTCAGCGACGCCACGGTGAGGAAGTCGGCCTGACGCGGATCCCGCAGGCGCGAACCCCGCCAGCGCTTGTGCAACGGCGCACCCCACATCGTCGTCATGGCCGGACAGCCTACGCGAGGACACCCGCGACATGCCCCGTCGCTACGCTCCAGCCCGCCACCCCGGAGCGGTTACCCTCACGTGGGTTCGAACCACATCCGGACGCGACCGACCGCTCCGCTAATCCAGAAGGGATCCAGTGCTCCGGCGAATCATCGCGGTGGCCGCGACGGCGCTGTTCACGGGCGTGCTCGCCGGCTGCGGCAACACCGATTCCTGGGTCGAGGCGCGCGCCGCCACGGGTTGGTCCGCTCAGTACGCGGACGCCGCGAACAGCAGTCACTCGCCGGTCACCGGTGCCGATACGCTGCGCCTGGACTGGATCCGGTCGGTCAGGGGCGACCTCGCATCCCAGGTGGCGCTCGGCTCCGGGAACCAGGTGGCCATCAACGCTCAGACCACCGGCGGCTGCTCACTGATGGTCTGGGAGTCCGACAACCTCGGTCGGCAGCGCTGGTGCACCCGCACCTTTCAGGGCGGTGGCTTCGCCAGCCCGCTGCTGGACGGTTTCGACAACCTCTACGTCGGTCAGCCCGGCGCGGTGTTGTCGTATCCGACAACCCAGTGGATCCGGTGGCGCAAACCGGTGATCGGGATGCCCATGACGATGCGGTTTCTGTCGCCGGGCAGTCTGCTGGTGGTCACCCATCTCGGCCAGGTGCTGGTGTTCGACGCCCACCGTGGCACCGTGACCGGCAACTCGCTGGATCTGGTGTCCGGCGTCGACCCCACCGACTCCCAGCGCGGACTCGACGACTGCCGGTTGGCCCGACCGGAATGCCCGGTGGCCGCGGCACCCGCCTTCTCCGAGGCGACCGGCATGGTCGTGCTGACGCTGTGGGAACCCGGGGCCGACGAGCCCGTCCTGGTCGGTCTTCGGTACCGACCGGGGCAGACTCCGCTGCTCACCCGCGAGTGGACCAGCGACGCGGTCGGCGGCGGACCGATGGCCAGCCCCGTCCTGTCCGCGGACGGGTCGACGGTGTACGTCAACGGCCGCGACGAGAGGTTGTGGGCGCTCGACATCGAGGACGGCACCGAAAAGTGGTCGGTGCCACTGGACTATCTCGCCCAGACCCCGCCGTCGGTCACGCCCGACGGCATGATCGTCGCCGGTGGCGGACCGGGTGCCCGACTCCTCGCGTTCCGCGACACCGGTGAGCAGGCCGAAGAGGTCTGGAATCGCGATGACACCTCGCCGCTGTCGACCTCCAGCGTCGCCGGGGTCGGCTACACGGTGGTCCGCGACGACAATGACGGGACGAACGACCAGGACGGGACGAACGGCAATGACGGGACGAACGACCAGGACGGGACAGACGACCGGTCCGGGATGGCTCTGGTCGTCTTCGACCTCGGTGATGGCCGCACCGTGAACAGCTATCCCCTCCCCGGCGCCACGGGATGGCCGGTCGGCGTGTCGATCGGCCACGACAGACGCGTCGTCGCCGCGACCAGCGACGGCCGGGTTTACGGCTTCGCTCCGGCCTGACAAAGGCACCGGTTTGTCCTTAGGTCGCTTACCTCCAGTTCACACATGTGCAATGCATTGCGCGGCCGTCGGTGCCACTATGCAAGATGCAATCGCGGGGCAGTCGATAGGTGACGAAGGGGCGCGACGTTGTCGGATTTCTTGAGCGCGGTAAACAGCTATGTATGGAGCAACGCACTGGTCTACCTGTGCCTTGCCGCAGGTGTGTATTTCTCCATCCGGTCGAGGTTCGTCCAGGTCCGGCAGGTTCCCGAGATGATCCGGCTGATGTTCAAAGGCGAGACCTCGCCCTCGGGTGTCTCGAGCTTCCAGGCGCTGACGATGTCGCTGGCCGGGCGGGTGGGCACCGGCAACATCGCCGGGGTCGCGACCGCCATCGCCTTCGGCGGCCCGGGCGCCCTGTTCTGGATGTGGACCGTCGCTTTCCTCGGTGCCTCCACGTCGTTCGTCGAGTGCACCCTGGGCCAGATCTACAAGACCCGCGACAAGCTCACGGGTGAATATCGCGGCGGCCCGGCGTACTACCTCAGTCGGGCTTTCGCACATACCAAGGCTGCGCCGGCGATGAAGGTGTACGGGTACATCTTCGCGGCCGTCACCATCCTGGCGATGGGTCTGCTGCTGCCCAGTGTGCAGTCCAACTCGATGGCCTCGGCGATGAACTCGGCGTGGGGCGTCTCGAAGTGGTGGGTGGCCGTCGGCACCGTGATCGTGCTGGCGTTCGTCATCATCGGTGGCGTCAAACGCATCGCGACCTTCGCGTCCATCGTGGTGCCGTTCATGGCCGTCGTCTACATCGTTCTCGCGATGGTGGTGGTGCTGATGAACGCCAGCGAGGTCCCGGGCATCATCTCGCTGATCTTCGCCAGCGCGTTCGGGCTGGACTCGGCTTTCGGCGCCATTCTCGGCGCCGCGGTGATGTGGGGCGTGAAGCGCGGCATCTACTCCAATGAGGCGGGCCAGGGCACCGGCCCGCATGCCGCAGCGGCCGCCGAGGTGTCGCACCCCGCCAAGCAGGGCCTCGTCCAGGCGTTCGCCGTCTACATCGACACCCTGTTCATCTGCTCGGCAACCGGGTTCCTGATCCTGTCGACGGGCGCCTACCGCGTCTTCGAGGGTGAGAGCGCCGACGGTGCGGTGATCCGCGAAGGTGGCAGCATCCTGCCGGCCGATGCCGAGGTCGGTCCGGCGTTCGCCCAGACGGGATTCGACACGCTGTGGAGTGGTGCCGGTTCCAGCTTCATCGCCATCTCACTGGCGTTCTTCTGCATCACGACGATCATCGCCTACTACTACATGGCGGAGACGAACCTGCGCTTCCTGCTGGGTAAGACCTCGACGGTCGATGTGCCGTTCCTTCGGGGCACGGTCGGCTCGAACGCGACCCTGGTGCTGCAGGCGCTGATCCTGGTGTCGGTGACGCTGGGCGCGGTGTCCACGGCGTCGGAGGCGTGGACGCTGGGTGACATCGGTGTCGGGCTGATGGCGTGGCTCAACATCGTCGGCATCATCATCCTGCAGCAGCCCGCCTACAAGGCCCTGTGGGATTACGAGAAGCAGAAGAAGCAGGGGCTGGACCCGACGTTCGACCCGGTCGCTCTGGGCATCGTCGGCGCCACGTTCTGGGAGAACTACGACCCGGTCACCGGCAAGGACAAGGAAGTCAGCAAGGCGACATGACGGGACGGGGGTGGGTTCAGGCCAGCAGTGGCGCGATCGCACTGCGCGGCACCGTCGCCTGCAGCGCACCCCCGGCACCGGCCATGATCTCGCCTTGACCGAAATAGAAGATCACCGAATCGTCGGTGAGCGCGAACTCCTGGTACTTCTCGGGGTTCAGACCGTCGGCGGGTGAGATCGGCGCGTTCACCCCGAGTTGGCGGGCCACGTCGGCCTGCACGATCGGGAAGATCACGTCGAGAGGCCGGGTGTCCGGCTTGAACAGGGTGTCGAAGGTGATCGGGGCCTCCTTCTCGACATCCCAGTTGAAGGTCTTGTACCAGGTCTGAGGGTGCGCGCCGCCGACGTTCTCGTACACCTCGAACACCACGCTGCGGGTGCCGGCGTCCTCGGGTCCGGACCGGTAGTCGGTCCCCCTGGCGTCCAGCACGTAGGGCAGATTCCACGACCCCGGCATCTCGGAGACGTTGACGAAGCCGTCGCGGGTCTGCGTCAGGTAGGCCGTCAGAGCCTGCTGGTCGGGATAGTCGTCGGGAAACGCGTAGTCCAAGCGGTAGGTGGGGTTCTCCGCATGCACGTGACAGATCTGCTCCTCGTCGACCGTGCCGCCCAGATCGGCGCACGCCGTCTCGGCTGCGGCCACCGGGGCGACCGCCAGACCGGCCGCGACACCGGCAGCTAGCAGGGCAGCGGCGAGAATGCGCATCGTCGGACGTCCTTGCGGTCGGCGCCGACTCGGACGACGGCGGGGTTGCTGCCAGGGTACGTGGCCGATCAGCGTGACGGACGACATATGAATGCCGTTGCCCGGCTTGCCGCTCCGGAACCGAGCCGGGTGACGACGACGCTCAGGTGCGTCGAGCCGCGCAACCGCAGCCGCGGCCGCAGCACGTCGGGGTCGACGTCGACACCGCGGACCAGGATCTCGACCGCTCCGACATCTCGCGCCGAAAGAGCCTGCCGCAGGTGCCGTTCGCCGAAGGGAACCTGCTCGAGGACCTCGAAACCACGTACCCCTTCGGGCAGCCGGTCACCGGACAGGTATGCGATGTCGGGATCGAGCTGCCACAGACCGTGACGGGCCGCGTAGTGGCGGACCAGGCCCGCGCGCACGACCGCGCCGTCGGGGTCGACGATCCAGCGCCCTGCGGCGGCCACCGGGCAGTCGTCGGGCTCGGCGTCGGTGACCTGTTCGGCGGTGTCGAGCATCGTGGCCCGCCGACGCACCTGCGGGTCGGCCAGACCACGCGACCAGAGGCAGGCTTCCCGGACGCTGCCCGCCAGAGAGGTCACCTCCACTTCGCCCTCGAATCCCAGTCGGCCGATCACGGCGAAATCCACACCGGGAGCACACTTCACGACGTGGTCGCGCGCCCGCAGCACCTCCAGGAGGTGGTCGAGCGGCGGCACGTAGGCACGGGGATCGAAGCGGCGCCTGGAACCGCTGCGCCGCGCGGGGTCGACGACGACGACCGCATCGGCGGTCACCGGCCGCAACGCATCCGCGCGGCACAGGAGCACGTCGGGTCCGCCCGGTCCGAGGTTGTGACGGGCCATCGCAAGACGCACCGGGTCGATGTCACTACCCACCACGACGTCAGCCCGATTCCGAAGTGCCACAAGCTCGGTGCCGATCGAACATGTGGCGTCGTGCACGGTGGCCCCGGTCAGTCGCCGGGCGCGGTGCTCGGCCACCGGCGCGGCGGTGGCCTGCTGCAGTGCGTCGTCGGTGAACAACCAGCCCGACGGGTCGGCGAACTTCGCTTCGGCTCTGCGGCGCAGCAGCACGGTCTCCACCAGTACCGCCGCCCTGTCGGCGAAATGCGTTCGCGCCGAATCGATATCGGCGACCAGCGTCGGACCGGTCAGGCGATACCGAGCGACCTCCGCCAACGCCAGCTTCCCCGCATCGCTGCAGAGATACCGCACATCGTCGAGGCCGAACTCTACGACGGCTTGACCCCGGTCACCATGACGTTGTAGAACCAGCCCTTGGGCACGACGCGGCGCAGGACGTTGGCGTCCACCCACGACAGTGTCGTCCAGCTGCCGAATGCGAATTTCGCCCAGCCCCAGCCCAGCTTGCCGGGCGGAACCGTGGACTCGAAGGTCCGGATCGGCCAGCCCAGCATCGCGGCGGTGAACTCCTCGCTGGCGGTGTCGACGTCGACCGCACCCGCGTTGCGCGCCATCGTCTCCAGGTCGGCCGGGTCGAAGGTGTGCAGGTCGACGATCCATTCCAGCGCGGCGGCCCGAGAGTTCTCGTCGAGTTCGGCCTGCGGGCGACGCCAGCCCGCGAGGCCGGGCAGCTTCATCGCCGCGACGGTGGACTTCCACGTCAGATCGGCAAGCCGGCGCGCGTAGGCGTTACCGACCGTGGTGGGCTCACCGGCGAAGATGAACCGGCCCCCCGGCTTGAGCACCCGCACCACCTCGCGCAGCGACAACTCGACGTCGGGGATGTGGTGCAGCACTGCGTGCCCGACGACCAGGTCGAAGGTGTTGTCCTCGTACGGGATGCCCTCGGCATCGGCTACTCGGCCGTCGATGTCCAGTCCGAGCGACTGGCCGTTGCGGGTGGCGACCTTGACCATGCCCGGGGACAGATCGGTCACCGAACCCCGCCGCGCCACTCCGGCCTGGATCAGGTTGAGCAGGAAGAACCCGGTACCGCAGCCCAGTTCCAGGGCTCGGTCGTAGGGAAGTTCGCGCTGCACCCGGTCGGGCACGATCGCGTCGAACCGCCCGCGGGCGTAGTCGATGCAACGCTGGTCGTAGGAGATCGACCACTTCTCGTCGTAACTCTCGGCTTCCCAGTCGTGGTAGAGCACCTGGGCGAGCTTGGTGTCGTGCCGTGCGGCCTCGACCTGCGCCTCGGTCGCGTGGGGCGTCGGAGCCGGGACGGCGACATCAGGGTAGGCGCCGGGTTCCTTCGTTTCCGTCATGCAGGGCAGCCTAACGTCCGCAGCCGCCCGCGCTACGGCCGAGAGCCCTCAATCACCACCGAACGCGGCCTTGGCGGCGGCCAACACCTCGGGTGAATAGTCCATGAATCGGCTCGCCCAGGTGACCGCGGCGTCGTACACCGCGTCCGGGGCCACCAGCTGGTCGATCAGCCCCAGATCGAGCGCTTCGCGGGCGTCGACGAAGCGCCCGCTGAACACCAGGTCCTTCGCCTTGCTGTCGCCGACGGCGCCGGCCAGACGGGTCGCGCCACCGGCGGCGGGCGCCAGCCCGGCCAGGATCTCGGTGGCACCGAACTTCACGTTGTCGCCGCTGATCCGCCAGTCGGCCGCCAGCGCCAGCGTCTGCCCGGCTCCCAGCGCGTATCCGGTGATCGCGGCCACGGTGGGCTTCGGTATCGCCGCGAGTGCGTCGACGGCCCGCTGACAGACCTGCGCCGCCTGCCGCGCCTCGACCTCGGTCAACGTCTGCAATTCCGGCATGTCCTCGCCGGCCGAGAAGATCTCGTGGCCACCGAACACGATGACCGCGCAGACATCCTCACGCCCGCCGAGCTCCGTGGCCGCCTCGGCGATCTCCCGGCAGACCTGCCGCGTCAGCGCGTTGGTGGGCGGCCGCGACAGCAGCAGCGTCGCGATGCGCTCGTTGAGAACAACGGTGACGAACTCGGTCACGCGAGCGGAGCCCCGTCGGTGTAACCCTGCGGAGCGCGCCGGTTCCGCGCCTCGTTGTAGCGGTCACCGTTGAAGAACTCGATCTCCCAGTTCCCGCCCTGCTGGGCCGAGAGGTGGGGTTCGACCGCCACGATCTGTCGCTCGACGGCGAGCACCTCGGCGACGGTGCGACCGTGCAGCGCATCGAGCTGCGTCCACGTCGGCGGCAGCAGGAAACTGCGCCCCTCGGCGAAGTCGTCGAGCGCTGCCTGAGGGGTCACCCAGTCGGCTTTGTCGGTCTCGGTGTTGTCTCCGTCGGCGAGCTGACCGTCCGGAATCGCACCGACGAAGAAGTACGTGTCGTAGCGGCGGGTGCGCTCCTCTTTGGGCGTGACCCAGTTGGCCCACGGGCGTAGCAGGTCGGCCCGCAGCATCAACTTCTCCGAGCGCAGGAACTCCCCGAACGACAACGTCTTGTTCTCCAGGGCGGCGCGCTGCTCCCGGTACACCGAGGCGTCGTCGACCAGCAGGTCCGGGTCATCGGCCGCCCCCGCGAACAGGACGCCGCATTCTTCGAACGTCTCCCGGGCCGCCGCGCACACCAGCGCCTCGGCCAGCTCCACGTCGACGCCGAATCGCTGCGCCCACCAGTGCCGGTCCTGGCCGTGCCAGGCCACGTCGGCGTTGCGATCGCGGTCGTCGACGCCGCCGCCGGGAAACACCATCACCCCGGCCACAAAATCCATCGCCGAGTGCCGGCGCATCAGAAAGACCTCGAGGCTCTCCGCGGACCGCTCGTCGCGGATCAGCATCACGGTCGCGGCCGGCCTGGGAGTCAGGGGTTCGGTCACGTCTGCTCCTCACGCAAGCGCTCGTCGGTCATTTTGCTCTCCTGTGTGCCGCGCGACTCCTGGTACGACGCGCGAAATAACGGCCGTCGATGACATCCAGCGCGATCGACTGCCCGAACGCCGTCGACAGGTTCTCCGCGGTCAACACGTCGGTCAGGAGGCCGGAATCGACCACCGCGCCCTCCGACAGGATCAGGCAGTGGGAGAACCCGGGCGGGATCTCCTCGACGTGGTGGGTGACCAACACCATCGCCGGAGAATCCGGGTCCGCCGCCAGGTCGCCGAGGCGGGCGACGAGTTCCTCCCGGCCGCCCAGATCGAGGCCGGCGGCGGGTTCGTCGAGGAGCAGCAACTCAGGGTCGGTCATCAGCGACCGTGCGATCAGCACCCGCTTGCGCTCCCCCTCCGACAACGTGCCGTAGACGCGCTCGGCGAGGTGCTCGCCACCGACACTTTCCAGCATGTCCAGTGCCTGGTGGTAGTCGGTGTCGTCGTAGCGCTCGCGCCACCGGCCGAGGACGGCGTAGCCCGCCGACACGACCAGGTCGCGCACCACCTCGTCGTCGGGGATCCGCTGCGACAGCGCCGAACTGCTCAGGCCGACCCGCGACCGGAGTTCGGCCATGTCGACACGCCCCAACCGCTCCCCGAGCACGTATGCGGTGCCCGAGGACGGGTGCTCCATCGCCGCAGCGATCCGCAGCAGCGACGTCTTTCCGGCGCCGTTGGGACCGATCACGACCCATCGCTCGTCGAGTTCCACCGACCACGTGATCGGGCCGACCAGGGTCCGGCCGCCGCGCCGCAGAGTGACCTTTGCGAAGTCGATCAGCAGGTCGGGGTCGGCTGCTTCCACGTCATCGACTGGCACCCGCCCATCGTAGTCAGGCGGCCCCGGCGGGTTCCGTGGCGCTCATCGCGGCCGCGGAACTGCGGTCTACTCCAGAAACGCCCAGCCGCTCGCACCGTTGACGATCACCCGGTCCGCCGCCAACCGGCTCGGCGCCACCCGCACCGCGTTGCGCTCGTCGACATCGGCGACCCATGCCTGCGCCGCCGATGCACTCTTGCCGAACTCGACGTGACGCGCGGTCAGCCGCGCGATTCGCAACTGTTCCTCGGCGGCGACGAACCACACCCGGTCGATCGCCCGGCGGACCCGCAACCAGGGCGGGTCGTCGAGAAGCAGGTAGTTGCCCTCGGTGATGACCAGCCGCGCCACCGGCTGCACCACCAGCGCGCCGGCAACCGGTTGCTCGAGGAGGCGGTCGAATCCCGGCACATACACGTCGGCCTCGGTCTCGGTCCGCACCCGCTCGAGCAGATGTGCGTACCCCGCGGGGTCGAAGGTCTCCGGCGCGCCTTTGCGATCCAACAGGCCGAGCCTGCGCAGCTGATCGTCGGCAAGATGGAAGCCGTCCATCGGCACGTGTGCGGCCCACCCGGGCCCGCAGCGTTCGTTGATCCGACCGAGGACCTCGGCCACCAGCGTCGACTTTCCGGCACCGGGACTGCCGGCGATGCCCAGGACCGCTCGCGGACTGCTTTCGCCCAGCGCGATCGCCTCAGCCGCCAGCGACTCCAGCGTGTGTTGGCCGCTCACCCTCCACATCTTCGGCGACGTGCCGCGCCGAAGCCACGGGGGCCCACCCGCTGACGGCGAGCACCCGTGCCGGGGTCAGACGCACGAAGAGCTGGACGAGCGGGCCGATACCGAAGGCGTAGACGACGGTGCCGACGCCGACGGTCCCGCCGAGCAGCCAGCCGATGGTGAGCACGGTGACCTCGATCGCCGTGCGGACCAGACGAACCGACCTGCCGGTGCGGACCACGAGGCCCGTCATCAATCCGTCGCGGGGTCCGGGACCGAGCCCGGCCCCGATGTAGAGCACCGTGCTGAACGCGTTGAGCACCACCGCGGCCACCATCATGGCTATCCGCACCGGCAGTGACGACGGCGTCGCCATCAGCCAGAGCGCGACGTCGACGGTGATCGCGATGACGACGACGTTGGCGATCGTGCCGATGCCGGGTCGGTTCCTCAGCGGGATCCAGGCCAGGAGCACGGCAACGCCCACCACGGCCGAGGCCAGTCCGATCGTCATGCCGGTGCGCATCGCCAGACCCTGGTGGAAGACGTCCCACGGGTCGAGCCCCAGTCCGGCGCGCACCATCATCGCCATCGACACGCCGTAGCCGCACAGCCCGATCAGCAGCGCCGCCCCGCGAAAGCACCCGGCCATCAGGCGTGATCCGGGAACCGCACCCGGATGGCATCGAGGTCGCTGAGCTCCCGGCGCCGGTCCGCGGTGAGATCCCAGCCGTCCCACGACTCGACGTGGTCCGACGGGCGCACCACCGCGAAGACCAGACGGTGCCAGAGCTGCGCCGTCCGAGTGGCCAGAATTGATAACCAGTTTTTCGTCATGTCTGCATTTTTTCCGGAGACTGGCTTGCCATTCAATATCCAGTTGGTCAATACTGGCCCCTAATGACCGAGGCAATGGCGGCACGATCGCTTGATGTGGACCTGTTGGCCCGCGAACTCGGCAACTGGCGAACATCCAGTCGGAGCGGGCCCGCGTACCACGGCCTAGCCGACGCGGTCCGGTTGTTGATCGTCGACGGCCGACTGCCGGTGGGTGCGCGACTACCCAGCGAGCGCGCGTTGGCCGAGGTGTTGCACGTGTCCCGCACCACCGTCACCGCCGCATACACACAGTTGCGCGACGACGGCTACCTCAACGCCCGCCGAGGCGCCCGGAGCACCACCGCCCTGCCCGCCTCTCCCGCGTCGGCGCCGGCATCGGCGCCGGCGCTGAGCCTGGCCGGCGCGGCACTGTCCGCGCCGGCGTCCGCGGTGATGACGGCCTTCGCCGCAGCGGCAGACGACGTGACGCCGTACCTGCAGGGCATGGGCCACGAACTCGTCGGCACCGTGGCGCTTCGCGAGGCCATCGCCGAAAGGTACTGCGAGCGAGGCCTTCCCACCGAAACAGACGAGGTGATGGTGACCACCGGGGCGCTGCACGCCATCGGTTTGATCCTCACGACATACATCCAGCCCGGCGACCGTGTCCTGGTGGAGCAGCCCACGTATCACGGTGCGCTGTCGGCGATCACCACCGCGGGGGCACGTCCGGTTCCGGTGTCGATGACCGAGGACGGCTGGGATCTGGACGCGTTGGAGGCGGCGGTGCATCAGCTGGCACCCAACCTCGCCTACCTGATTCCCGACAATCACAACCCGACCGGCCACACCATGCCTGCTGCTGATCGAAAACGTCTGGCGCACATCATCACCGAGACCCGGACCCGGACCGTCATCGACGAGACGATCACCGACATGTGGATCGATCAGCCGGCGCCTGCGCCATTGGCCGCCGAATTGGCCGGCCGACGTGACCTGGTGCTGACGGTCGGCTCGATGTCGAAGTCGTTCTGGGGTGGGCTGCGGATCGGCTGGATCCGCGCCGAGCGCAACACCATCGCCACCCTGACCACGCTGCGACCCTCGATCGACATGGGCACCGCGATACTCGAGCAACTGGCCGCCGCAAGACTTCTCGCGCAGCGCGACGAACTGCTCCCGGAGCGCCGGGAGATCCTGCGGACCCGGCGAGCGTTCCTGCAGTCGCTGCTGCACGAGCAGCTACCCGATTGGCAACCGGGACCCGGCGCCGGCGGCATGTCGCTGTGGGTGCGACTGCCCGCTCCGATGAGCACCGCGTTGTCTGCCGCCGCCTCGCGCATCGGCCTCGAACTGCCCGCCGGCCCCCGGTTCGGCGTCGACGGAACCCTGGAGCGTTTCGTCCGGATCCCCTACGCGCTGCCCGAGGACCAGCTCGCCGAAGCCGTCGGCCTGCTCGCCCGCGCCTGGCGCAGCGTGACCGGCTCCGCCGCAACCGAACCCACGACCGTCGTGGTGTGACGCGCTTCTTCTGCCGGAATTGCATTCCGGCAGAGGAAGTTCGAGTGTGGGCCTGCCGGAATGCAATTCCGGCGGTAGATCAGTCGGGGATGTCGACCCGCCGCACCAACCCGTCGACCGCGTCCGCCGCCTCGATCTCGCTGCGGGTGACGCCGAGGATGAACAGCACCGTGTCGAGATAGGGGTGGCTCAGCGACGCATCCGCCACCTCACGCAGCGCAGGCTTGGCATTGAACGCCACCCCGAGACCCGCGGCCGACAGCATGTCGATGTCGTTGGCGCCGTCGCCGACTGCCACCGTCTGCTCCATCGGCACACCCGCCTGTTGGGCGAAATCGCGCAGCGCCTTGGCTTTTCCGGGCCGGTCCACGACATCACCGACCACCCGGCCGGTGAGCTTGCCGTCGACGATCTCCAGCTCGTTGGCGGCGACGAAATCCATCATCAACTCGTGGGCGAGGGGTTCGATCACCTGCCGGAAGCCGCCGGAGACGATGCCGCAGTGATAACCCAGCCGCCGCAGTGTCCGCAGCGTGGTGCGGGCACCCGGGGTCAGCTCGATCTGGTCGGCGACCTCGTCGAGCACCGCGGCCGGCAGCCCTTCGAGGGTCGCGACGCGGCGGTGCAGCGACTCGGCGAAGTCGATCTCGCCGCGCATCGCTGCCGCGGTGACCTCGGCGACGGCCGCCTCGGCGCCGGCGTGAGCAGCGAGCATCTCGATGACCTCACCCTGGATCAGGGTGGAGTCGACGTCGAAGACGATCAACCGTTTGGCCCGCCGCGACAGGCTGTAGTCCTCGACCGCGATGTCGACGCTTTCCTCGACCGCCACCCGGGCGAGCACCGCCTGCAACTGGCCGTACGCTCCGGGCGGCACCGTCACCCGCAGTTCCAGGCCGGTCACGGGGTAGTCGGAGACGCCGCGGATGAAGTCGATGTTCACACCCAGCGTGGCCGCCTCCCGGGCCACCACCCCGAATGCTTCCGCGGAGATCGGCCGGCCCAGCACCACGATGGTGTGCGTCGAGGGCTGCTCCCCCAGCACCGGCATGCCGTCGCTGGCCTCGATGGTCACGTCGAGACCGACGCCGTGGATCGCGGACTCGACCTCCGCGGCGAGTTCGGGACCACCGGCGACCGCGGCGGGTCCCGCGACGAGGACGCCGAGCGTCAGCCTGCCGCGGATGACCACCTGTTCGACGTTGAGCAGGTCGACGCGGTGTCGGGACAGCACTTCGAACAGGGCCGAGGTGACGCCGGGTTGATCACGACCGGTGACCGTGATCAGCAGCGACGAGCGCTCCCGCGCCGCTTCTGACGCCCTCACCCCCTGAGTGCCGCCCGCACGCTCGGTCAGCTACGAACCTCGACGTTGTCGATCCTGGTGACATCACCATCATCGGGTCCGTGCGCCCGGCCGACGTGGGCCTCGCGGCGCATCCGTTCGACCATGTGCGGATAGTGCAGCTCGAAGGCGGGACGCTCGGAGCGGATCCGGGGCAGCTCGGTGAAGTTGTGCCGGGGCGGCGGGCAACTGGTGGCCCACTCCAGGGAGTTTCCGTAACCCCACGGATCGTCGACCGTGACGACCTCGCCGTAGCGCCAGCTCTTGAAGATGTTCCACAGGAACGGCAGCGTCGACGCACCGAGGATGAACGCGCCGATCGTCGAGACGATGTTCAGCGTGGTGAAGCCGTCGCTGGGGAGGTAGTCGGCGTAGCGGCGCGGCATACCTTCGTCACCCAGCCAGTGCTGCACCAGGAACGTGGTGTGGAACCCGATGAACGTCAGCCAGAAGTGCAGCTTGCCCAGCCGTTCGTCGAGCAGCCTGCCGGTCATCTTCGGGAACCAGAAGTAGATGCCGGCGTAAGTGGCGAACACGATGGTGCCGAACAGCACGTAGTGGAAGTGCGCGATGACGAAGTAGCTGTCGGTGACGTGGAAGTCCAGAGGCGGGCTGGCCAGCAGCACGCCCGACAGACCGCCGAGAAGGAAGGTCACGATGAAGCCCACCGAGAACAACATCGGTGTCTCGAACGTCAACTGGCCTTTCCACATCGTGCCTATCCAGTTGAAGAACTTGATACCGGTCGGCACCGCTATCAGGAACGTCATGAACGAGAAGAACGGCAGCAGCACCGCACCCGTGGCGTACATGTGGTGCGCCCACACCGCCACCGACAGCGCCGCGATACCCAGCGTGGCGTAGATCAGCGTGGTGTAGCCGAAGATCGGTTTGCGGCTGAACACCGGGAAGATCTCGCTGACGATGCCGAAGAACGGCAGCGCGATGATGTAGACCTCGGGGTGGCCGAAGAACCAGAACAAGTGCTGCCAGAGCAGCACACCGCCGTTGGCCGGGTCGTAGACGTGTGCGCCGAGGTGCCGGTCGGCGGCCAGGCCGAACAGCGCCGCGGTCAGCAGCGGGAAGGCCAGCAGCACCAGGATCGACGTCACCAGGATGTTCCAGGTGAAGATCGGCATCCGGAACATCGTCATGCCGGGTGCACGCATGCACACCACGGTGGTGATCATGTTGACACCGCCGAGGATGGTGCCCAGACCACCGACGGCCAGACCCATGATCCACAGGTCGCCGCCGGCGCCGGGTGAGTGGATGGCGTCGGTCAGCGGCGAGTACGCGGTCCAGCCGAAGTCTGCGGCGCCGCCCGGGGTGATGAAGCCTGCGGTGGCGATCAGTGCGCCGAAGAGGAACAGCCAGAACGAGAACGCGTTCAGGCGCGGGAACGCCACGTCGGGCGCGCCGATCTGCAGGGGCAGCACCAGGTTGGCGAAGCCGAACACGATCGGGGTCGCGTAGAACAGCAGCATCACCGTGCCGTGCATGGTGAACAGCTGGTTGTACTGCTCGTTGGACAGGAACTGCAGGCCCGGAACCGCCAACTCGGTGCGGATGAACAGCGCCATCAGGCCGCCGATGAGGAAGAACGCAAAGCAGGCGACGCAGTACATGATGCCGATCAGCTTGTGATCGGTGGTGGTGATCAGGTTGTAGATCAGGTTGCCCTTGGGACCGAGGCGGGCCGGAAACGGACGCCGGGCCTCGAGTTCTCCGATTGGGGGCGCTTCGGCTACCAACAGTCCTCCAACGTTTCGCAAACCACCGGGCATGTACCGGGGGCTTTCCCGACGATAGAAATGTCGGCTCGCCGACGGTGTTCGAACTGCCGGCGTGCCGACGGTTCGTTATGAATCCTAACTCCCGAACGCGCCGAGAGGTGGGGTGGTCCTACAAACGGTCGTATTTGATGTCGCATCGTCGCCGGATCGGCCACGGGACGCCTGTTGACCAGCCGCGAACTGCCTGGATGTTACCGTCGGCGGCGTGCTGTTCAGGCGAGTGCAGACCGTGCGCCGAGTCTGCCGAACTGCGGGGCTGACCGCACTTTCCGCGGGGCTGGGCGTGGCCGTCCTGGGCGGCTGCGGGACTTCGGGCCAGGGGTCGGCGCCGGCCGCCGGCGACGGCTCGATCATCACCAGCACAACCCGGGTCGCAGGCGCGGGAGTGCTCGGAAACGACCGCAGGCCCGACGAGTCCTGTGCCCCCGAACCGGCGGCGCTCGACGAGGGCCCGGCCGAGCGCGAGGTCCGAAACGCGACCGGGCACGCCGTGACGCCGCCGCTGCCGGAGACCGCGCTGGTGAGCGCCGACCCGCAACGCATCGTCGTGCTCTCCGGCGACCAACTCGACGCGTTGTGCGCGCTGGGTCTGCAATCGCGCATCGTGGCCGCCGCCCTGCCGGACGGATCGGACGACCAACCTTCCTACCTCGGCACCGTGATCCACGAACTGCCCGGCGCCGGGAACCGGAGTGATCCCGACCTCGCCGCCATCCGTGAGGCCGACCCCGATCTGATCCTGGGTTCGGTGGCGCTCACACCGCAGGACTACCCGCAGTTGGCGGAGATCGCTCCCACCGTGTTCAGCGGACCGCCGGGAGTCGCGTGGAAGGACAATCTGCGGGCCGTCGGTGCAGCCACCGGTCGCGTCGACGCGGCCGACGCGTTGATCGACGGTTTCGACCGCGCCGCAGGAGAGACGGGCGAAGCGAACGACGCGACACATTTCCAGGCGTCGGTGGTGCAGTTCACCGACACCACGGTGCGGGTCTTCGGCACCGACAACTTTCCCGCGGGCGTTCTCGCCGATGTCGGCGTGGATCGCCCTGCGGCTCAACGGTTCACCGACAAGCCCTATGTCGAGATCGGTACTTCGGAGGAAGATCTGGGCAACTCTCCGGACTTCTCGATCGCCGACGGTGACATCCTCTACCTGTCCTTCGCCACCGCCGAGGCCAGGGAACGGGCGCCCGAGGTGATGGACAGCGACGCGTGGCGGCAGTTGTCCGTCACCCGCGACAACCGGATGTTCGCGGTGAACAATGAGGTCTGGCAAAGTGGTGAGGGCATCGTCGCCGCGCGCGGCATCCTGGCCGACCTGCGGTCGGTGAACTCCCCCATCAACTGACACTCGGGGGAAACTCACAGGCTGGATCGGGACTATCACCGCCGCCTCGCCCGTTGACCCCTCGTGAGCCGCAGTGTCGCGGCAACTTTCCGCCGGCGTCGCAGACGCGACCCGCGCAGCCCAGCAACAAAGAGGACGTGATGATGAGCACCGTTTCCGCCTACGCAGCCAATTCGGCCACAGATCCGCTGACCAGGACCACGATCACCCGCCGCGATGTCGGGGCTCACGACGTCGCGTTCGACATCCATTTCGCCGGGATCTGTCACTCCGACATCCACACCGTCACCGGGGAATGGGGCGGCGTCGAGTACCCGATGGTGCCCGGACACGAGATCGCGGGCGTGGTCACCGAGGTCGGATCCGAGGTGACGAAGTTCACCGTGGGCGACCGCGTCGGCGTCGGATGCTTTGTCGACTCGTGCCGCGAGTGTGAGTACTGCCGCGCCGGCGAGGAGCAGTACTGCAACAACCCCGGCATGGTCGGGACCTACAACGGCGTCGGACGTGACGGGCAGCCCACGCAGGGCGGCTACAGCGGCGCGATCGTCGTCGACGAGAACTACGTTCTGCGCGTCCCGGACGCCATCTCGCTGGCGGATGCGGCCCCGCTGCTGTGCGCGGGCATCACCACCTATTCGCCGCTGCGGCACTGGAATGCCGGACCCGGCACCCGGGTGGCGGTCATCGGTCTCGGCGGGCTCGGACATCTGGCGGTGAAGCTGGCGGTCGCGCTGGGCGCCGACGTCACCGTGCTCAGCCAGTCGCTGAAGAAGATGGAGGACGGTCTGCGGCTGGGAGCCTCCGAGTACCACGCCACCAGCGACCCCGAGACCTTCAAGAAGCTGCGGGGCAGTTTCGATCTGATCCTCAACACCGTCTCGGCCAATCTGGACCTCGGCGCCTACCTCGGGTTGCTCAAGCTCGACGGCACCCTGGTCGAGCTCGGGATGCCCGAGAACGCCATGGAGGTCCCCGCCGCTGCGTTGATCTTCGGGCGACGCCGGATCGCGGGATCACTGATCGGCGGGATCGCCGAAACGCAGGAGATGCTGGATTTCTGCGCCGAACACGGCGTCGCTCCCGAGATCGAGATCATCGAGCCCGACTACATCAACGAGGCGTATCAGCGGGTGATCGCCAGCGATGTGCGCTACCGGTTCGTCATCGACACCGAGTCACTGCGCTAGCGCGTGATCCACGGCCCGCTCCAGGGCCCGGACCACGCTGTGCATCACCAGGTCGACCTTGAATCCGTTCTGACTCAACGGAACCGCGTCTGCGGTGAAGAGCCGCGCCGCAGCGCGGAAGGTTTCGGTGTCGGGGCTGCGCCCGGTGAGGGCGTCCTCGGCTGCCGTCACCCGCCACGGCTTGGCGGCGACTCCGCCTGCGGAGATCGCAGCCGAGGAGATGATGCCGTCGTGGAGGTGCACACCCGCGGCGACCGACACCAGCGCAAACGCGTAGCTGTGCCGGTCGCGAACCTTCAGATACCAGCTGTGCCGGGCGAAGGAGGACCGCGGGAGCACCACGCCGGTGATCAGTTCGGCGGGCCGTAGCGCGTTGTCACGATCGGGTGTGAGGCCCGGCAGCACCAGGAACTCCCCCATCGGGATGCGGCGACGACCCTGCGGTCCCTGCACCTGCACGGTTGCGTCGAGCATCACCAGTGCCACGGCCATGTCGGAAGGGTGGACGGCGACGCAGGACTCACTCGCTCCGAACAGCGCGTGCTCGCGATTGACACCGTCGCGGGCCGCGCAACCCGTTGCGGGAGAACGCTTGTTGCAGTGAGCGAACGACGGGTCCATGAAATAGGGACAGCGGGTGCGCTGCACGAGGTTCCCACCGATGGTGGCCATGTTGCGGATCTGTGTGGTCGCCCCGGACAGGATCGCTTGGGAGAGCACCGGATAACGCGTGCGGATCAGCGGGTGGTTCGCCACGGCGCTGTTGGTCGCGCCCGCCCCGATCAGCACTGCACTGTCGTCGGTCGTGGTGATCGAGTCCAGTTCGAGCCTGCGGATGTCCACCAGCGCGCTCGGGCTCTCCACTCCGCTCTTCATCAGGTCGAGCAGGTTCGTGCCGCCGGCGTAGTACTTCGCCCCGGCTTCGGCGGCGTCGATGGCGCCGCCGACGCTGTCCGCATGGTCGAAGGCGAATGGCCTCATGACCGGGCCACCTCGGCGATCGCCTCGACGATGTTGGAGTAGGCGCCGCAGCGACAGATGTTGCCGGCCATGCGTTCCCGGATCTCGTTGTCCGACAGACACGTCGGGCCGTCGGCCACGTCCTCGCGACCGCCGTCGAACGTGGTCGCGGACAGATCACCGCGTGCGTGCTCGCGCAGCATGGCGCGCGCAGAGCAGAGTTGCCCGGAGGTGCAGTAGCCGCACTGGAAGCCGTCGCGCTCGACGAAGGCGCGCTGCAGCGGGTCGAGGACCTCGCCGTCAGCCAGGCCCTCCACGGTTCGCACCTCGGCCCCGTCGATCGACACCGCCAGTGTCAGACAACTCAACACTCGCTCGTCGTCCACGTGGACGGTGCACGCTCCGCACAGACCGTGGTCACATCCCTTTTTGGTTCCGGTCAGCCCAAGCCGCTCGCGTAGCAGGTCGAGCAGTGTCGAGCGCACATCGGTGTCGACGTCCCGGCCGACTCCGTTGATCCTCAGGTGAATGCGGTGATCGGTTGGTGTCACGGTCAATTCCGTCCGTCGGTGCGGGATTCGAAGGGCTCCATGAGCGCTTCGAGCGTTATCGGTAGGTCGCGCAGTCGTTTGCCGGTGGCGTGGTGGATCGCGTTCGCTATGGCCGCAGGCACTCCGCACGCCCCGATCTCGCCGATGCCGCGGACGCCGATCTCGTCCAGTGCGTAGTCCGGGGTGTCGACGAAGGAGATGTCGAAGGCGGGCCGATCGGCATGGGTGGGCACGTAGTACTCCCCGATCAACTGGGCGGTCCGCGGGTCGTGGGGTACCTGCTCGAGCAGCGCCATACCCAGACCGAACGTGATGCCGCCCATGACCTGGTTGGTGGCCAGTTTGGGATTGAGGACCCGTCCACAGTCCATCACCGCCACCCAGCGGGTCACCGCGATGCGACCGATCTGCTCGTCGACCTCCACCTCGCAGAAATGCGCGCCGAACGACTGTGACACCGAACCGGTTTCCGGAGCGCCTTCGGTGGACACCGTGAAGCAGAGCGCGTCCGCCAGTTCTCCCGCGACCTGCGGGGCGTGGTCACCGAGTCGGCGCTTCCACTCCTGCGCCGCGGCGAACACGGCCGACCCGACCGTCGCCGTGGTCTGGGAGGCGCCGCTGTAGGGGGCGTCCGGGAACAGCGAGTCGCCGGATTCGAAGCTGACGTGCGACAGGGGCAGGCCGGTGGTGTCGGCGGCGAGTTGGGTCATGACGGTCCTGACACCGGTGCCGATCTCGTGCGTCGCGGCGCTGAATCGCACCCGACCGTCGGAGCTTGTCTCCACCCGGCAGCCGGCAGGCATCCGGCGGCCCGGATAGGTGGCCGTGGCCATTCCCCATCCGATCTGAATCCCGTTGCGGCGCAGCGCTCGTGGACCGGGACGCTGTTGCCAGCCGAATCGCTGCGCCCCGCTGAGGTAGCACTCGGCCAGATGCGCGGCCGACCAGGGCCTGCCGTTGGTCTGATCCACATCGCTGAGGTTGGCGAGCCGCATCAGCACCGGATCCTGACCCGTCGCATCGGCGAGTTCGTCCATGGCGACCTCGAGGGCGAACAGGCCGGGCGCTTCACCCGGTCCTCTCATGAAGCACGGTGTCGGCGCATTGATCCGCGCCACGGTGTGGGATACCACCAACCGTGGTGAGCGGTACAGAAGCCGCGCCGACAACCCGACCGGTTCGCAGAAGTGCGCCACCGTCGACGTCTCGGTCAGTGTGTGCTGCTCGGTGCTGAGGATCTCACCACTGTCGCCGGCGACGAGCGACACCCGCTGCTCGGTGCGCGGCCGGTGGCCCGTCGCGGTGAACATCTGATTTCTGGTCAGCACCAGCTTCACCGGACGGCCGACCTCCCGTGCGGCGACCGCACACAGCACCACATGCATCCACAGGAAGCTCTTGGAACCGAAGGCGCCACCCACCAGAGGCGACAGAATCCGGATCCGATCCTCGGGCATGGCGAGATACGCAGCGAGCATCCGCCTTTCACCGGTGATCCACCGAGTGCCGTCGTGAATGATCAGGCAATCGCCGTCCCACTGCGCGATGGTCGCTGACAGCTCGATCGGATAGTGGGTGTTGACGGCGGTGGTGTAGTCGGCGCTGACGGTGATTCCGGCCGGCTCGGCGACGGGACCGCGACGGTCCTGCAGCTTCTCCTCGGTCAGCTTGACGAAGTGGTCGGGCCGGTAGGCACCGTGACGGACCTGTCCCCGGTCGTCGTCGGCGACCTCCGGTTCGGCAAGCACCTGCGCGGCGCTGAGTTGGGCATGTGCGGGCACGTAGTCGAACGTCATCATCGACGCGGCCTGATCGGCGTTCTCCGGAGAGTCGGCCACGACCAGTGCCATGTGCTGACCGACGTGCTGCACCGTCAGATCCGACAGGGGCGGGCGGCGCTCGAAGGGCAGATCCCACGTCAGCTCGTACGGAAGCACCTGCAGCGTAGGACAGTTCAGCGGAGTCAGCACGTACAGCACTCCGGGAGCGGCCTCGGCCCGTGCGGCCGCCACGGCCATGGACTCCGGTGTCACTCGGCCGTGCGGGATCTGGGACTGCACCACAGCCGCGTAGGTCACGTCGTCGACCGGGTTGTCCGCGGCATAGCGCGCCCGTCCTGTCACCTTGTCGATTCCCTCGACTCGGTTGACCGGTTGTCCGACAACGTGGGGCATGGACCCAGCTTCGGCTTTTCTGCCGGGGGTGTCGTCGACGCTGTCCACCACCCACGGTTACCGCTAGCCCCCATAGCCGGGTCTTCGAGGCCTCCGGACGTCACCGTGGTGCGACAATCAGAGCCGTGCTCACGCCAGGTGGAGAGGACATGCGCGGCCTGCGGGTCGTGATCGCCGACGACGACGTGCTGTTGCGCGAAGGCCTGGCCAGCTTGCTGGAACGGTCGGGATTCGAGGTGGCGGGCCAGGCCGGTGACGGGACAGCCCTTCTGGAGTTGGTGCGCGACCGCAAGCCTGATCTGGCGCTGGTCGACATCCGGATGCCGCCGAGCCTCAGCACCGAGGGACTCGATGCCGCCAAGGTGATCCGCGACGAGTTCCCCGAGATCGGCATCGTGGTGCTCTCGGCGCACATCGATGTCGACCACGCGATGGAGCTTCTGGCCGGCGGCCGGGCGATCGGCTATCTGCTCAAGACCCGGGTGACCGATGTGGCCGACTTCGTCGACACGTTGCAGCGGGTGGCCAACGGCGCTTCGGTCGTCGATCCGGCGTTGGTGGCCGAGCTCGTGTCGGCGCGCAAACGCGACGACCCGCTGGCCGCCGTCAGCCCCCGCGAGCGGGAGGTGCTGACGCTGATGGCCGAAGGCTTGTCCAACGCCGGGATCGGACGCCGGTTGTGGGTCACCGAGGGAACGGTGGAAAAGCACGTCCGCAGCATCCTGACGAAGCTGAACCTGCCCGAAACCGGCGACGACCACCGGCGGGTCCGCGCGGTGATCATGTACCTCGACGCACGCTGAGCCTGATCACGGCTGCGCGAGCACGGCCCGGATGGCGCTGGGCGACAGCGCGAACTTCGGGAGGAATCCCGCCGCCGGGCTGGCGGCGATCAGGTCGGCGAAGTCCTGCTCGTCGTGGGTCGAGGTGAGGATGACCGACATGCCGCTGAGCCGCTCGGCGACGTCGAAACCGCTGTCGGCACCGAGATCGACGTCGACCAGCACTATGTCGGGGTGTAGTTCCGCGGCCCGCAGCACCGCCTCCTCGGCGTCACACGCCACACCGACCACAACGAAGCCGCCGCGTTCCAGCATGGCCTTCGCGGCATTTCGGAACGCGGCGCTGTCGTCGACGATCAGACAGCGCGGAGCACTCATCCTTCGAGCTTGTCAGGGCCCACCGCAGATGGCATTCCTGTTAACGGGAAACCTGCGGACTACCATCGGCCGGTGACCTGGCAATCGTTGCCGCAGCGACTTCTGGCGCAGTTGGTGCGTCCCACCGCACGTCCACTCGGGATGGGCATCGCCGTCGCGGCCGCATTCCTGGCCGCCGAGGTCGGCGCGGTGTTCGCGCTCAAGACGATCGCCCCGGAGAACGCATTCGGCGCTCTGCTCCTGTTGGGAGTGCTGGTGGTATCGGCGGGCTGGGGCTTCGGTCTGGCCATTGCGACGTCGCTGGCCAGCGCGGTGGTATACGCCTGGCTGCACCTCGAAGGCCGCGACAGCCTCGCACCTGCGCTCGCGATCTTCCTGACACTGGCGCTGTTGACGAACGTGCTTGTGGGGCAAGCCCGATTGCGCGCTGCCGAAGCCGAGCTGCGCAGGCGGCACGCCGACACTCTGGCCGCCCAGCAGGCGGCTCTGAGGCGGGTCGCCACGCTGGTCGCCCGCGGTGCCGAACTCTCGGAGGTGTTCTCGGTTGCGGTCAACGAGTTGGCCACCAGCCTCGACGTCGACCACGTCACGCTGCTGCGCTTCACCGCTGACGAAGAGTGCGTCGTCCTGGCGACGCGAGACCGACCGGGACGACCGGGGCTGGCGCACGGCGAACGGTTCTCGCTGGCCGGCGACAGCGTCAGCGCTCGGATCCACGGAACCGGATCACCGGCCCGCATCGACGACTACCGCGCGGCGACAGGCCCGATCGCCACCCGACTGCACGCACTCGGCGTGCGCTCGGGAGCGGGCGCACCGCTCGTCGTCGGCGGCGCGGTGCGCGGGGCGATCATGGTGGGGTCGCGCGCGCAGCAGGCGATTTCGGCACAACTCGAAGACCACCTCGGTGATTTCGCCGACCTGATCTCCACGGCTATCGCCAACGCCGAGACCCGCGCCGAGCTGACGGCATCACGCGCGCGCCTCGTGGCGGCCGCCGACGAAGCGCGGCGCGGGTTCGAACGCGACCTTCATGACGGCGCTCAACAACGGATCGTCTCGCTCAGCCTCGAACTGCGGGCGATCGAGTCCACCGCCGCCGGTGATGACGCGCTGCGGGGCCAACTGTCCAACGTCGTCGACGGACTGGCAGGGCTGCACTCCGACCTCCAGGAGCTGTCGCGGGGCATGCATCCCGCGGTGCTGTCCAGGGGTGGTCTCAAGCCGGCGATCAAGGCGTTGGCGCGGCGCTCGACCGTGCCGGTCGAACTGGCCGTCGACGTCGAGGGCCGGCTACCGGAATCGGTGGAGGTGGCCGCGTATTACGTTGTCGCAGAAGCGCTGACGAATGCCGCCAAACACTCCGGCGCCGACGCGGTGACCGTTGAGATCGACGTCGACGGCGACTCGCTGGCGCTGTCGGTCTCCGACGACGGCGCCGGAGGCGCGACGGCAGGAGCGGGCTCGGGCCTGGTCGGGCTGCGCGACCGCGTCGAGGCGCTGTCGGGTGAACTCACCATCACCAGCACACCGGGCGAGGGCACCTGTGTGCGGGCCACCATTCCGGTGGGCGACCGGATCGACTAGAAGTTCCAGTCCTCGTCTTCGGTGTGCACGGCCTTGCCGATGACGTAGCTCGAGCCGGAACCGGAGAAGAAATCGTGATTCTCGTCGGCATTGGGACTCAGCGCCGACAGGATCGCCGGGTTCACATCGGTCTCGTCCTTGGGGAACAGCGCTTCGTACCCGAGGTTCATCAGCGCCTTGTTGGCGTTGTAGCGCAGGAACTTCTTGACGTCCTCGGTCAGACCCACCCCGTCGTACAGGTCCTGGGTGTACTCGACCTCGTTGTCGTAGAGCTCGAAGAGCAGTTCGTAGGTGTAGTCCTTGAGCTCGGCCTTGCGGGCATCGTCCTCGAGCGCAAGCCCCTTCTGGAACTTGTAGCCGATGTAGTAGCCGTGCACGGCCTCGTCGCGGATGATCAGCCGGATCATGTCGGCGGTGTTGGTCAGCTTGGCCCGGCTGGACCAGTACATCGGCAGGTAGAAGCCCGAGTAGAACAGGAAGCTCTCGAGCAGGGTGGAAGCCACCTTGCGCTTGAGCGGGTCGTCACCCTTGTAGAAGTTCATCACGATCTCGGCCTTGCGCTGCAGGTTCGGATTCTCCTCCGACCAGCGGAACGCCTCGTCGATCTCGACCGTCGAGCACAGCGTCGAGAAGATGTTGCTGTAGCTCTTCGCGTGCACCGACTCCATGAACGCGATGTTGGTGTAGACGGCCTCTTCGTGCGGGGTCAGCGCGTCCGGGATGAGGCTGACGGCACCGACGGTGCCCTGGATGGTGTCGAGCAGGGTCAGGCCGGTGAACACCCGCATCGTGAGCTGCTTCTCGTGGGCGTTGAGCGTCCCCCAGGACGGGATGTCGTTGGAGACGGGCACCTTCTCGGGCAACCAGAAGTTGCCCGTCAGCCGCTCCCACACCTCGGCGTCCTTCTCGTCCTGCAGGCGGTTCCAGTTGATCGCGGAGACGCGGTCGATCAGCTTCATTCCCTCGGACACCAGGACCTCATTTCGCCGGAATTTGCAGTGGCCGAATCATTTCTACCGGCCGACCCCGACACTACAACTTGTTGGGGCTCAGAACTTGTGACGCCGCAACATCTTGTGTTGGCGTGTCGCGCTTTCTTCTCAGGAACGTGTACTCGGATGCCTTGAACCGGCGCGTCGACAGCCAGTACTGCCATGTCATGCCACTCCACAGCGTGCGGTTCACTCCGTGCTCGTCGAGATACCAGCTCTGACATCCGCCGGTACTCCAGACCGTACCTTCCAGGTCATCCTGCAGATCGTCGTTGTAGCGATCCTGCGCGGCCCGGGTCGGCGCCAGTGCGCCGGCGCCTGCCCGGTCCACCGCCGCGATGGCCTGGGCGGCGTAGCGGATCTGCGATTCGATCATGAACACCACCGAGTTGTGCCCCAGCGCGGTGTTCGGGCCGAGCAGGAAGAACAGGTTGGGCATGTCCGCGACGGTGATGCCGCGCAGCGCCGCGATGCCTTCGGAGTTCCAGCGGTCGACGAGGTCCTCACCGCCGGGGCCCTTGATGTCGACGTAGGTGTAGGAGTCGGTGACGTGGAATCCGGTCGCGAACACCACGACGTCTGTGTCTCTCTCGGTCTCACGACCGCCCCTGTCCGCGGTGACGATGCCGGTCGGGCTGAACCGTGTGATGCGGTCGGTGATCACTTCGGTCTTCGGGTCGGCGATGCCGCGATAGTAGGTGTCGGAGTTGAGGATCCGCTTGCAGCCGGCCCGGTAGTCCGGGGTGAGTTTGCGGCGTAGTTCCCGGTCCTTGATCGACCGCCGGATGTTCCACTTGCCCAGCATTTCGCCGATCTTGAGCAGCCGCGGCTGACTGGTCATCGCGAAGCCGACCGACTCGTGCAGCCAGTAGATTCCCGCGCGCAGGGCTGCACGGGTACCCGGCACGTTGGCGAAGACCCGGCGCATACCCTCCGGGATCGGGTTGTTCGGCCTGGGCATCACCCAGGCCGGGGTGCGCTGGTAGAGCTGCAGCGAGGCGACGTCCCCGACGATCTCGGGCACGATCTGGATCGCGCTGGCGCCGGTGCCGATCACGGCGACACGCTTTCCTGCGATGTCGACACTGTGGTCCCACTGTGCGGAATGGAAGGCGGCGCGTCCGGACCCGAGATAGTCGTCGTATCCGTCGAACTCCGGGATCAGCGGAATGTGCAACCCACCGGCCCCTGAGATCAGGAACTGCGCGACGAACTCGCGACCGTCGGTGGTGAAGACATGCCACACCATCTCGTCGTCGTCCCACTGGGCGCGGTCGACGTGGGCGCCGAAGTGGATGTAGCGGCGCAGCCCGTACTTGGTGGTGACACCGAGCAGGTAGTCCTGGATCTCCGGCTGGAACGACCACATGTGGGTCCAGTCGGCCTTCGGTTCGAACGAGAACGAGTACATGTGCGATGGGATGTCGCAGGCACAGCCCGGGTAGGTGTTGTCGCGCCACGTTCCGCCGACCTCGTCGGCCTTTTCCAGGATCTCGAATTCCACGCCGCGGCGCTGAAGTTCGATGCCCATTCCGAGGCCGGAGAATCCGGAACCGATGATCAGGGCACGGGTGCGTACCGGGGTGTGATCGACCGAGATCTCCTCGGTGTGTTCAGCGACGCTCATGACACCGACTGTACCTGGGAACGCTGGTACCGGGTACGCCGCTGGGCGGCTCCCTACTGGGTTCAGGCGACGTGTTCGTGGCGCTGAACGCCCTCATGCAACGGCAGATCGGGGTCGATGCGGATGCCGAGCACCTCGCACGTGCCGTTGATCGAACCGACCATGATCGTGGTCAGGTAGTCGACGAACTTCTCCGACGGCAGCCGTCGGGGGCTGTCCTCTGAGCCCAGCCACCAGTCGGTGGCCGACGCCGCCGCCCCGAAGGTGGCGAACCCGGCCAGCTCGAAGGCCGCACCGTCGAGTTCCATCTCCCGCAGCTCGTTGCTGAACATGTCGGCCATCGCGAGGGTGATCTCGCGGCCTTCGTTGAGCGCCCGCATCGTCGACTCGCTCTGCTCGGCGAAGCGACCCAGCATCAGGAAGCGCACCACGTTGGGGTGTTCGTCCACCAGACGTACGTACTGCTCCACGGCCCGGTAGATGACCATGCGCGCAGGGTCTTTCGAGATGTCGATCGACGGGTAGATCGCGGCCCACAGCATGTCCCGCATCCGCTGACCGATCGCCTGGAAGAGGTCTGACTTGTCGGTGAAATGCCGGTAGATCTTCGGCTTCGCGGTCCCGGCCTCCTCGGCGATCTCGCGCAGCGAGACCTCGGGACCCAGCCGGTCGATCGCACGGAACGCGGCGTCGACGATTTCCGAGCGCACCTTCTTACGGTGCTCACGCCAACGCTCGCTGCGGGCGTCCACTTTGACACCCGGCTCTTCGGCAGAGCGCGCCCTAGACCCTCGTCGCACTCGATCACTGTACCCGGCGGGACGCCGCTGACCTGCTCAGACCCCTCGCGCTCGGGGAATGATTACCGAACCATTAGGGATTCTTCCCAACGCGATCGGCGACCCAAGCTTGGGTACTATCGCTGCGACAACCGATCGACGAGACGAGATTCATGACGCAGCGATACGACCTGGTCATAGCAGGTGGTGGGCCATCCGGCGCCGCCGCCGCATGGCAGGCCGCACAGACCGGCGCGAAGGTCGCGGTCCTGGACAAAGCCCAGTTCCCCCGTGACAAGCCCTGCGGCGACGGCCTGACCGCGCGCGCAGTCAGCTACCTGCAGAAGATGGGCCTGGCCGACGAGGTCGCCACGTTCCACCGGGTGAACCGGGTGACGGTGTTCAGCCCGAGCGAGTGGGAGTTGTCGTTCCCGAAGCGCCCGGGCATGCCCGATCACGGCCACACCGTCAGCCGCACCCACCTGGACACGGTGCTGCTCAAGCACGCGGAGTCCGCCGGCGCCGAAGTGCGCCAGGGGGCCGAGGTCACCGGCCCGGAACTCGACGCCAGCGGCCGGGTGGTCGGCGTCGTGCTCAAGGGAGGCGAGAAGGTCTACGGCGATGCGGTCATCGCCGCCGACGGCGCCTACTCCCCGATCAAGCGAGCGCTGAAGATCGACTCCGAATACAACGGCTACCAGGCGATCGCGATCCGCTCGGAGATGCACGCCAACCGGCCCGACTCCGATTCGCTGGACATCTACCTGAAGCTGGTGTTCGAAGGCGACCAGCTGCCCGGCTACGGCTGGGTCTTCCCGATGGGCGACGGCATCTTCAACATCGGCCTCGGCTACGTCAACAGCTACAAGAACTGGCAGTCGATCAACGCGACACAGTTCCTCGGCGAGTTCCTCCGGACACTCCCCCGGGACTGGGATCTGCCGCCGATCGAGGAACTCAAGAAGAACAAGAGCGTGCGCGCCTGGCGTCTGCCGATGGGTTTCACCGCGTGGCCGCCGTGGCGGCCGGGTGTGCTGTTCACCGGTGACTCGCTGGGTGCGGGTAAGCCCGCCTCCGGTGCCGGCATCTCGAAGGCGCTCGAATCCGGGCTGGCCGCGGGCGAGTGCGCGATCGCCGCTCTGCAGAACGGCGGACCCGACGACTTCACCAACTACGGACAGCGGATGGAAGCCGCATGGGGTCGCGAATACAAGCGCGGGCGCTACATGCACAAGCTGATCGGTCAACCCAAGCTGGCCAACGCCGGCGTCAAGCTGATCGACAACGCGGCGTTCCGTGACCGGATGCTCAAGGCGCTCTACAAGAAGGCACAGGGCCCGCAGCACAAGGTGAAGTAGCACCAAGCGGGTCGCCCGGGGATTCGACGCCCTTCGTCGATACCCCCGGTGCCGGTCGATCGCCAAATAGACTCCGATGGTGCGCACTGCGGAGCGACCCGGCACCCGGTACGTCGCGGCGCGCGCGATGCTTTTTGCCCTCGCCGCTGCGTTGATCGGCTACCTGGCGGCGATCGCGGCATGGCCGCAGATTCGTGACGCGCTGCCAGAGGGCCTGCGCTGGTTCGGTGCCCCCAACTCGGCGGTCACCATCGGCGTTGTCGTCCTTGCGCTGGCGCTGGTCATCGTCGTGGTGACTCGGACCGCAGGCGGGCGGCGGTCCGGGGCGCCGGTGGCGATCGTCGCCGGACTCGCGGTCACCACCACGATCCTCGGTGTGGCCTCGTACTGGCGATGCCAGGACGAGTCGCATCCGGATTTCTTCACCCCGCTGTTGTGGACGGCAGCCCTGGTCAAGGGTGGCGATCCGACACGTGCACTGACCGACGGCGCCTGCCCGGCCCCGATGCCCGTCGCACTCCACGTCGCCCAGATCTGTGCGCTGGCCGCGGTATTCATGTCTGTGGTCGGAATAGCGGTGGCGCTCTTCCGGTCACGCTTTGACCGGCTCCGCGTGCGATCCGCCCGCTCGGTGACCGCCGTGGTCGGTATCGATCAGGACGCCCAGGCCCTCGTCGCCGCGATCGCGCACACTCTGCGCCGCCGGAGCATGCTGGTCGTCGTCACCGACACCGCGGACAGCGACGCCGCCCAACGGGCCCGCACGGTGGGGGCCAGGATCCTCACCGTCGATCTCGACCGGCCCGAAGCGCTTGTCGCCGTGCCTATCTGGCACAAGCTCGACCGGCTCTACCTGCTTGCTCCCGACGCGTCGACCAACCTGTTGCGGTTGCGCACGCTGACCGCCCTGGGTGGCGACGACCGCACGCGCATCCCGCTGATCGTGCGCATCGATGATCCGTGGCAGGCCAATGCGTGGCGCGCTCAGCATTTCGGCGGGGTGCACAACCGTTGGGCCGCCGACACCGTCGGAATCTACGAGGTGACGGCCCGACGATTGCTCGACAGAATCCTCGCAGGCCCCGTGATCGACCGTCTGCTGGTGTGCGGATCGTCGCAACTGACGACCGCCCTGTGCAGCGACATGTTCCAACGCCGGCTCGAACACGAATACGGCGGCACGGGTTGGCTGCCCGCACTGACCGTCGTTGCCGAGAACGCCTCCGAATACCGGCAGGACAGCGAGTTCGCCGCGGCGCAACTCGGATATCGCAACCGTTCCGGCGACGTCCTCGCCATTGATGAAAACCCGTCGTTCCCAACGCTCATGGACATGGTCACCCGGGGGGATCCGAGGTCGACGGCACTGGTGCTGGTCGACTCGCTACCGGACGGCAGCGTCGCAACCCGCATCGCGGCCCGCTTACCGGAGACCACGATTCACGTATACGACCCTCGGGCGGATACCACCCGCGAGCGGGTGGCGGTGGTCGGGCGCCTGTACACCTACCGGCTGAGCCTCGACCTGCCCGGCGGACAGGCCCACGACGCCTGGGAGCGCGCAGCGATGCTGATTCACAACCGCTACGTCGCAGAGTCAGGTGGTGCCGGCCCCACCGCCGTCCCGTGGGGCCAGCTCGACGAGTTCTATCGCGAATCCAACAGGCGCCAGGTACGCAACGCGCTGTGGATGGTCGAGACGATCGGTGGGCACACATGGAACAGCTGGGGCCAGTCACCGCATGACCTGCCCACTGCCCGGTTGCGCGGTCTGGAGCCCCTGGAACAGTTGCAGCAGATGGGTTTCGACGCGCCGACTGCCACCGCCATGGCGCGCGCCGAACACGAGGACTGGTGCCGGTACTACCGAAGACACGGCTGGCGGTCCGGTCCGCGACGCGATGACACCGCCAAGCTGCACGACAAGCTCCTCGACTGGTCGCAGATCGAAACCGACGCGCAGCGCCTCGCCGCCGCTCTGCACAGTCTGGCCGCCACGCTGACCAAGTTGCGGGAGTTGGGATACCGCTCCCGTCCCGCCGACGACAACACGTGGGTTCAGTATCGCCGGGCGGGAGTCGTGCTGGCCGAGCAGCGCAGCACCCCGTGGACGTGGACGGCCCACGACGGATCGACGATGAGCGCCGCAGCGGGCGACTGGGCCGTCAGCGAGAATTCGGACGGCGCCACATGGTCGGTGCGTGACGACATCTTCCGCGCCACCCACGAGCACCTCGGCGGCAGGCGGTGGCGGCGGCTCGGGACTGTGCTGGCCCGACCGGCTCGTGCCGCAGAGGAGGTGGACACGCTCGAGGGCGCCATCACCGCGCCCGAGGGCTCCTGGATCGTGCAGGGTGACCACGGTGACGTCTGGGCGGTGCCCGGCGACGAGTTCAGCCGTCGCTACGAGTGCACCGGTCAGGACAGATCAAAGGCTGCCGGAAAGTGATCGGGCTGCACTTGCACCGGTGACAACGGCGGTCACTGTCGGCGGCCATCGGTAGCGTCGCGGCCATGGAGCAACGAGTAAGCCTGATCACGCTCGGCGTGGACGACCTCGACCGGGCCCGCACCTTTTACGAGCAGGGCCTGGGGTGGGTACCGGCGCAAGCACCCGACGGCGTCGTCTTCTATCAACTTCCCGGCATCGCGCTGGCACTCTTCGGCCGCGACGACCTCGCCGAGGATGCCCACCACCCCGTCGACGGCCGGTTCAGCGGCATCACGATCGCGATCAACCAGCGCACCGAGGCCGACGTGGACGTGGTGCTCGAGCAGGCCGCCGCGGCGGGTGCGACCATCCTCAAGCCGGCCGAAAAGGTCTTCTGGGGTGGATATTCGGGCTATTTCGCCGATCTTGACGGACATGTCTGGGAGGTTGCGCTCAATCCTCAGTGGACCATCAACGACGACGGCACACTCACGATCTGATCGCGCCGGCCGCCGCGAGGAACGTCAGCGCCGTCCGCGCTTGGCCGGCCCCTGCTTGCGGGCGACCTTGCCCGCCGCGGCTCGGGCGGCCTGCTTCGCCAGGGTCTTCTCCCGTGCGGTGCGCTTGGGCGGCGGCGGCGCCTGCCCCCGCGACGAGCCGGGTTTGCGGCCCCGCACGATCCCGATGAACTCCTCGACCAGTGCGACCTGCGGCCCCGCGAGGACGGCGAGCGCCACCGGGCAGGCGGGTGCGTCGGTGATCGGTCGGTACGTGAGGTCTCTGCGGCGATACAGCCGCGCCAGCGACTGCGGAACGATGAGCACCCCGATGCCCGCAGCCACGAGTTCTATTGCGTCCTCGGTGGTCTCGGGTCGGTGGTCGACCGGGTCGCCCGGAGCGCCCGGCCAGGACAGGACGTCGTCGAGCGGCAGCAGTGTCGGCTCGCCGTCGAGGTCCGCGGCGGTGATCTCGTCGACGGCCGTGAGAATGTGATCGGTCGGCACCACGGCCACCGTCGTCTCCTCGTAGACGGGGATGACGGCCAGCCCGGTCGTATCGGCGGGCAGCCGGAGCAACGCCACGTCGACGATGCCGGCCCGCACTGCGGCGGACGCGTCCGCCGCAGACACGGCGTGCAACTTCAGCGGCACCTCGGGGTGGCGCTGCGCCCAGGCCCGGGCCCACTTCGCGGGCGTACCGCCGGGCACATACCCGAGGGTGAACGACGGCAGCGAGGGCGAAGCCACCGCATCAGGCTACCGATACGCTGACCTTCATGAGCAGGCCCAACGCGCAGTCCATGAAACCCGCCACGGCGGCGAAGAAGCTGGACGTGTACTTGCCCGCGACGCCTGCGGAGTTCCAGGAGAACCCGATCACCCGAACCGAACTCGCGGCGTTGCAGGCGGACCCGCCGCAGTGGCTGACCGACCTCCGCAAGAACGGCCCGCACCCCAAGAACCTTGTGGCGGCCAAGCTGGGCGTCTCGATCGCCGGTCTCGTGCGCGGCGGGGTCACCGATGCGCTCACCACGGAACAGATCAGTCAGCTGCTCGAGGAACTGCCGGAGTGGTTGGTGGCAGAACGTGAGAGCTACCAGGCGGTGCTGCGCGAGGAACGCCGTCTCAAGGCGCAGCGGGCGAAGCAGGCCCGCAAGGGTTGATTCTGTACCAACCGACCGGCTGGCCACTGCGCTGGACGATCAACCGGATCGCTTCTTGGAGATATGCGTGACATGTCACGGAATAACGTGAGATGTCACCTAGTTGTCGGAAATGGAGCGCGACGGGCGTTCCCCGACAACAGGAGGGCATTATGGGTCAACTCGAAGGAAAGACAGCACTGGTCACCGGCGGCACGTCCGGCATCGGCTACGCGACAGCGCAGGCATTCGCCGACGCGGGCGCCAAGGTGTTCCTCACCGGCCGGACCCAGCAGCGCGTCGACGACGCCGCGGCGTCTCTCGGCGGCGGCGTGGTCGGTGTTGCCAGCGACGTCACCAGTGTCGAGGACTTGGACCGATTGATGGATGTCATTCGCGCCTCGGGAGCCGGACTGGACATCGTCTTCGCCAACGCCGGCAGCGGCGAGTACGTGACCCTGCAAGACGAGACACCCGAACACCTCATCGACACGTTCAACCGCAACGTCGGCGGAACGGTGTTCACCGTGCAGAAGGCCTTGCCGCTGCTGAATCCCGGGGCCTCGATCGTGCTCGCCGGCTCGACAGCGGCCGGCAGAGGCATGCCGGCGTTCGGCGCCTACGCCGCCGCCAAGGCCGCCATCCGGTCCTTCGGCCGCACCTGGGCCACCGAGTTGGGCGACCGCGGATTCCGGGTCAACACCATCGTTCCCGGCCCCATCTTGACCCCGGGCCTCACGGAACTGGAGCCCGATCCCGATCAGCGCCAGGCCATGCTCGACAATCTGGCATCGAACCCGATGAAGCGGATCGGCAATCCCGAGGAGTTGGCCGCCGCGGTGGTCTTTCTCGCGTCGGATGCGAGCAGCTTCATGACCGGTTCCGAGGTCTACGTCGACGGCGGCACGAACCAGGTCTAGACGTCCGGACGCGGCAGGGTCCCCTCGCGCAGCAATCCCTCGTGCACCGCGGCGAGGATGTCGGCGAGGGCATCCTCGCGGCCGGGATCAAGGTCGCCGAAGAACGTGCGACGCACCCACTCCGCGTGTATCGGGGCGGCCGCCGCGAGCAGGTCCCAACCTGGGGTCGAGAGGATGACGACGGTGCCGCGGCCGTCGGTCTCCGACGCTGTGCGTTCGACGAGGCCGCGGCGCGTCATCCGCATCAGGTGATGCGACAGCCTGCTGCGCTCCCACCCGATCACCGTCGCCAGCGATGTCACCTGTAAGCGGCGATCGGGCGCTCGCGACAGCGCGTTGAGCACCGTGTAGTCGTAGAGCGAGAGCCCACATTCGGTGCGCAGGTGATGGTTCATCTCGTACTCGAGCCGGTGGTACACGCGCATGTAGTTGAGCCAGGCGCGCTGCTGAATCGGTGTCAGCGGATACTCGCCGGCATCGGTCATCGTGCGGTTCTACCGCCCGCGGGTGACCCCCACCGGGTCACAACATGCAGCTGACGCAACCCTCCACCTCAGTGCCCTCCAAAGCCATCTGACGAAGGCGGATGTAGTACAGCGTCTTGATGCCCTTGCGCCAGGCGTAGATCTGGGCCTTGTTCACCTCACGGGTGGTGGCGGTGTCCTTGAAGAACAGCGTCAGGCTCAACCCCTGGTCCACGTGCTGGGTGGCCGCGGCGTAGGTGTCGATGATCTTCTCGTAGCCGATCTCGTACGCATCCTGGTAGTACTCCAGGTTGTCGTTGGTGAGGTACGGCGCCGGGTAGTAGGCGCGCCCGATCTTGCCTTCCTTGCGGATCTCGATCTTGCTGGCCACCGGGTGGATCGAACTGGTCGAGTGGTTGATGTAGCTGATCGACCCCGTCGGCGGAACGGCCTGCAGGTTCTGGTTGTAGATGCCGTGGGTCTGGACCGACTCCTTGAGCCGAACCCAATCCTCCTGCGTCGGAATGCGAATGCCCGCGTCGGCGAACAGTTCGCGCACCCGCTCGGTGGCCGGCTCCCACACCTGGTCGGTGTACTTGTCGAAGAACTCACCCGACTTGTACTTCGAGCGCTCGAAGCCGCCGAACGCCGTCCCGCGCTCGATCGCGATGCGGTTGCTCGCCCGCAGCGCGTGGTACAGCACGGTGTAGAAGTAGATGTTGGTGAAGTCGACGCCCTCTTCTGAGCCGTAGTGGATTCGCTCGCGAGCCAGGTATCCGTGCAGGTTCATCTGCCCCAGGCCGATCGCGTGGGATTGGTTGTTGCCCTGCTCGATCGAGGGCACCGAGGTGATGTGGGTCTGATCCGACACTGCGGTCAGCGCCCGGATGGACACCTCGATGGTCTGCGCGAAGTCCGGCGAGTCCATCGCCTTGGCGATGTTGAGCGAGCCGAGGTTGCACGAGATGTCCTTGCCCACTTTGGAGTACGACAGATCGTCGTTGAACTCCGACGGCGTGGACACCTGCAGGATCTCCGAGCACAGGTTGGAGTGGGTGATCTTGCCTTCGATGGGGTTGGCCCGGTTCACCGTGTCCTCGTACATGATGTACGGGTAGCCCGACTCGAACTGCAGCTCGGCGAGGGTCTGGAAGAACTCCCGCGCCTTGATCTTCGTCTTGCGGATTCGCGCGTCGTCGACCATCTCGTAGTACTTCTCGGTGACCGAGACATCGGCGAACGGCACGCCGTAGACCCGCTCGACGTCGTACGGCGAGAACAGGTACATGTCCTCGTTCTTCTTGGCCAGCTCGAAGGTGATGTCCGGGATCACCACGCCGAGGCTCAGCGTCTTGATCCGGATCTTCTCGTCGGCGTTCTCCCGCTTGGTGTCGAGGAAGCGGTAGATGTCGGGGTGGTGCGCGTGCAGGTACACCGCACCGGCGCCCTGACGCGCCCCGAGCTGGTTGGCATAGGAGAACGAGTCCTCGAGCAGCTTCATGATCGGGATGACACCCGAGCTCTGGTTCTCGATGTTCTTGATCGGCGCGCCGTGCTCACGAATGTTGGTCAGCAGCAGCGCGACTCCGCCGCCGCGCTTGGACAGCTGCAGCGCCGAGTTGATGGAGCGCCCGATCGACTCCATGTTGTCTTCGATGCGAAGAAGGAAGCACGACACCGGCTCGCCACGCTGCTTCTTGCCCGAGTTCAGGAATGTCGGGGTGGCCGGCTGGAAGCGGCCGTCGATGATCTCGTCGACCAGCTTCTCGGCGAGCACCGTGTCACCGGCGGCCAGTGTCAGCGCCACCATGACGACGCGGTCTTCGAAGCGTTCGAGGTAGCGCTTCCCGTCGAACGTCTTCAGCGTGTAGCTGGTGTAGTACTTGAACGCGCCCAGAAACGTCGGGAACCGGAACTTCTTGGCGTACGCGCGGTCGAGCAGCGTCTTGACGAAGTTGCGCGAGTACTGGTCGAGCACCTCGCGCTCGTAGTAGTTCTTCTGAACCAGGTAGTCGAGTTTCTCGTCCTGATTGTGGAAGAACACCGTGTTCTGGTTGACGTGCTGCAGGAAGTACTGGTTCGCCGCTTCCCGATCCTTGTCGAACTGGATCTTGCCGTCGGCGTCGTACAGATTGAGCATCGCGTTGAGCGCGTGGTAATCCGTTTCGCCCGGCAGCGCGTGAACTTCGGCAGCTACAGGTTCTGCAGCTGTGACGGTTGGGGGCACGTCTGGTCCTTCCAGAAGTCGGTGAGGCCCGCGCGGACGGCGAAGACGTCGTCCGTGGTGCCCATCAATTCGAAGCGGTACAGATACGGCACGCCGCACTTCCGGGAGATGACGACTCCCGCATAGCCGAACTCTGCGCCGAAGTTGGAGTTGCCCGCGGCGATCACGCCGCGCAGCAGCCCTCGGTGGTGCTCGTTGTTGAGAAATGCGATCACCTGCTTGGGGACGTATCCCCCGGCGTCGGGATCAGGGCCGTTGGCATGCCCCCCGCCGTAGGTGGGCAGCACCAGCACGTAGGGCTCTCGGACGACCTCGGGGTCCTCGATGCGCCCGTGTACCGGGATGCGGATGGCAGGGGTGTCCAACTTCTCGACAAAACGGTGGGTGTTCTCGGACACGCTGGAGAAGTAGACGAGATTACTCACTGCTGTGCCCTTCTCTCCGTTGTGCGCGAACTACCCCGTGAGCCGGCGGGTCAGGCCGTTGCGGCCACCACGCCTGCGAGCGACTTGATCCGATCGGGGCGGAAGCCCGACCAGTGGTCGTTGCCGGCCACGACGACGGGAGCCTGCAGGTAGCCGAGCGCCATCACGTAGTCGCGGGCGTCGTTGTCGACGGAGATGTCGATGACGTCGTAGTCGACGCCCTGCTTGTCGAGAGCCTTGTAGGTGGCATTGCACTGGACGCAGGCGGGCTTGGTGTACACGGTGACAGTCATTTGGGCTCCCTCAGCGAAATTTTTGTTCGACGACCGATGATTCTTTGTCACTTCGCACCCCATCTGACCAACGGCCGACCGGACGACTGACGTTCTCTTGCTCTCAACGACAAGCCGGGGGCTGAACTTCCCCTCGGACCCTCGTCGAGAGCAGATTGCATCGTTTGTCGCTCTCCACCCTAGACACTAGATGTTGTGCCCCGCTAGTAGAGCACACACAAGATGGTCGTAATCACACGTTTGGAATTTTCCCTGGTAGTTGCGGTGTGTCGCGCCGTGTTCGGCGTGTCCCAGATCACAACGGCGTCGCCACAACCGGCACTGTCAGGTCTATCAGAACCCTCCGACACGTCCTCGCACAGCGCTGGGGAGAGGGCAGACGCACCTCCCGTCCAGCAACTCCCCCAGCAAAGCGTGCGCACCCGCCGCGAGGCCCTTGGAGATTCCCGCCCGCAGGCGCAGACACTGATGGGACTCACGCCGCACCGCCGTGATCGTTTGTCGGCTCACCCCGGTTCGGAAAACAGCAACCGGCAGGACGGGTGAACCACCCGCCCTGCCGGTTGTTGAGGTGTCGGCGCCTCGCCGTGTCAGCCGATCTCGGCGACCAACTTGCCGACGATGTCGCGCAACCGCTCGACGACCTCGGCGTTCTCCCGCGGATGCTTGCCGTCCAGCGACGCCGCCGGGATGGACAGGTCCAGGTCGTCGACGACCCGCGGCCCGGCGATGCCGAACGACTTGCGTGTCTCGTCGTGCGCCCAGACGCCGCCGTACTGGCCAAACGCCGCGCCGATCACTGCCATCGGCTTGTCCTTGAGCGCACCGTCACCGAACGGCCGTGACAGCCAGTCGATGGCGTTCTTCAGCACGCCGGGGATGCTGCCGTTGTACTCAGGCGTGACGACGAGCGCGGCATCGGATGCCGCAGCCGCCTCGCGAAGCGCCACGACGGATTCGTCCACCGACTCGTTGTCGATGTCCTCGTTGTAGAACGGCAGTTCGCCGAGCCGATCGAAGAGCGTCAGCGTCGCGCCTGCCGGAGCCGACTCGATCGCGAGCTCGGCGAGTTGGCGGTTGACCGACGCCGCCCGCAGGCTCCCGACCAGAACAAGTACTTTGCTACCTGACGCGTCTGACATCGTTCTCCTCCGTAGGTTCGGTTGGCTTCGCTGCGAAGCAACCGGACCATGGTCCGAATTATTCCGGCTGAGCTAAAGTTGCCTGGTGAGCGTGTCCGACAGGATGACGGCATTGCCGCTGACCGACGCCGGCCCCCCTGAACGGGGTGATGCCGCACGCAACCGTGCGCTGCTGCTCGACGCCGCACGACGGCTGATCGACGAACGCGGCGCCGAGGCCGTCACCACCGAGGACATCGCAGCAGCGGCGGGTGTGGGAAAGGGCACGCTGTTCCGCAGATTCGGCAGCCGCGCGGGCCTGATGGTCGATCTGCTCGACGAGGACGAGAAGACGCAGCAGCAGGCATTCCTGTTCGGGCCGCCCCCGCTCGGCCCCGGGGCGCCCCCGCTGGACCGGCTGCTCAGTTACGGCCGGGAGCGGCTGAAGTTCGTCGTCGTCCATCACGCGCTGCTCTCCGACGTCGGCCGTGATCGGCAGATGCGCTACAACGCACCGATGATGCTGCACCACAGCCACGTCCGGCTGCTGCTCGAGTCCGCGGGCACCACGGGCGATCTCGATACTCAGGCGACCGCACTGCTGGCTCTGCTGGATGCCGACTACGTGCACCACGAACTCACCGACCGCGGCCGCACGATCCACCAACTCGGCGATGCGTGGGAGACGGTGGCGCGCAAGCTCTGCGGATCATGAGCGCGCAGCATCCGTCGTGGATCCTGCACGTCGACCTCGACCAGTTCCTGGCTTCGGTGGAGCTGCAGCGCCATCCCGAACTCGTCGGCCTCCCGGTGATCGTCGGCGGCAGCGGCGACCCCACCGAAGCCCGCAAGGTCGTCACCTGCGCGTCCTACGAGGCCCGCGAGTTCGGCGTACACGCGGGCATGCCACTGCGCGCCGCCGCCCGCCGGTGTCCCGAAGCCACCTTCCTGCCTTCGGATTCGGCTGCCTACGACGCAGCCTCCGAGCAGGTGATGGCCCTGTTGCGCGACCTGGGTCACCCCGTCGAGGTGTGGGGATGGGACGAGGCCTACGTGGGCGCCGACGTGGACGATCCGGTGGCGCTCGCCCGGAGAATCCAGGAGGTGGTCACCGCCGGGACGGGCCTGTCGTGCTCGGTCGGCATCAGCGACAACAAGCAGCGGGCCAAGGTCGCCACCGGGTTCGCGAAGCCCGCGGGTGTCTACGCCCTCACCGACGACAACTGGATGTCGACGATGGGCGACCGAGGCGTCGAGGCACTGTGGGGCGTGGGACCCAAGACCTCCAAAAAGCTTGCCGCCATGGGTATCACGACCGTCGCCGATCTGGCGGCGACAGATCCTGCGGTGTTGACATCGGCGTTCGGTCCCACCACCGGGCTGTGGATCCTGTTGCTGGCCAAAGGAGGTGGCGACGATACGGTGAGTGCCCAGCCGTGGGTGGCGCGGTCCCGCAGCCACGTCGTCACCTTCCCGCAGGATCTCACCGATCGGGCCGAGATCGACACGGCCGTCGTCGATCTGGCGCAGCGCACATTGGTGGAGGTCCTCGCACAGCAGCGGATCGTCACCCGGGTTGCCGTCACGGTGCGGACCAACACGTTCTACACCCGCACCAAGATCCGCAAGCTGCTCTCGCCCACGACTGCCGCCGACACCATCGTCGACACCGCACTGGAAGTGCTCGATCTCTTCGAACTGGACCGGCCGGTCCGGCTGCTGGGCGTTCGCCTGGAGCTGGCGATGACCGATGCACCGGCCACCGTTGTCACCGCCACCCACTAACGTCGTCCCCGTGCTCCAGACAGTCGCGATCCGCGGTTACCGCTCGCTTCGCGAACTGGTGCTGCCGCTGCGCCGTCTCACCGTCGTGACCGGTGCCAACGGCACCGGCAAGTCGTCGCTCTACCGTGCGCTGCGACTGTTGGCCGACTGCGGCCGTGGCGAGGTGATCGCATCCTTCGCCCGCGAAGGAGGGGTCGAGTCGGCGCTGTGGGCCGGCCCCGAGAACCTCGCAGGCGCCCGCCGCACCGGGGCCGCTCAGGGCGGGCGGCGAACCCGCCCTGTCTCGATCGAACTCGGCTACGCCGCAGACGATTTCGGTTATCTGATCGACCTGGGGCTGCCACAGGCAAGGAAAACCGCATTCGCGCGCGACCCGGAAGTCAAACGCGAACTGGTCTTCGCCGGACCGGTCGCCCGCACCGGCACCACCCTGGTGCGCCGGGTACGTGGTTACGTCGAGGTGGCCGCCGACGCCGGACGCGGATTCGACGAGCTCAGCCGCAACCTGCCGGCGCACCGCAGTGTGCTGTCCGACTGGGCCGGCGCGGCACCGGAGCTGGTGATGGTGCGGGAACGTCTGCGGGACTGGAGATTCTACGACGGCTTTCGGGCCGACGGCGGTGCTCCGTCGCGCCGGCCGCAGGTGGGCACGAGGACCCCTGTGCTGGCCGACGACGGTGCCGACCTCGCCGCAGCGGTCCAGACGATCCTCGAGACCGGCACCGACGACCTCGCCCGTGCGGTGGCCGACGCGTTCGACGGCGCCACCGTCTCGGTGTCCGTCACCGACGGGTTGTTCGATCTGCAGTTGCACCAACGGGGCATGCTTCGTCCGCTGCGCAGCGCCGAGATCTCCGATGGCACATTGCGTTTCCTGCTGTGGGCGGCGGCTCTGCTGAGCCCACAACCGCCGTCACTGATGGTGCTCAACGAGCCGGAGACGTCCCTGCACCCTGATCTCGTCCGCCCGCTGGCTGCACTGGTCGGACAGGTCGCGACACGAACCCAGGTCGTGGTCGTCACGCATTCCCCCACGTTGCGCCAGTGCCTCGGCGCCGCACCGCTGGGCAGCGACGAGGACACGTGGGAGATCGAGCTCTTCAAGGACTGGGGCGAGACCAAGGTGACCGACCAGGGCCTGCTCACCACCCCGCCGTGGGACTGGGGACAGCGCTGAACCCTCAGCGCCGCTTCTGTTTTGGCCGCAACGCGCGGGTGAACAGCACGTTCACCTGTTTCATCGACATGCTGTAGGGCAGCCACATGGTGCGTTTGAACAGATACAGCGCACGGATGTCCTGCGACGTGTAGATCAGGTACCGGTTCTTCGTGATGCCCCGAAGAATCTTCTCCGCGGCGAACTCCGGGGACACCGCGTGGCCGGCGAACCGGTTCGTCCACTTGCGCACGTTCGGATCGTCGCGGTCCACGCCGGCGATGTGGACGGTGTCCACCAGAGGCGTCTTGACCGCGCCGGGCACCACCACCGACACCCCGATGCGGTGCCGGGCCAGGTCGAAGCGCAGCACTTCGGACAGACCCCGCAGTCCGTACTTGCTCGCGCTGTAGGCCGCATGCCAGGGCAACGCGACGATCCCGGCCGCCGACGAGACGTTGACCAGGTGTCCGCCGCGCCGGGCCGCCATCATCGGCGGCACGAAGGCTTCGATGACGTGGATGGGCCCCATCAGGTTGATGTCGATCAGCGACTTCCAGTCCTGATGGGTGAGCTTGTCCACGGTGCCCCACGCCGAGATACCGGCGATGTTCATCACCACATCCATCGGCGGATGGTCGGCATGGATGTCGGCGGCGAATCCGGCAACGGCATCGTGATCGGAAACGTCGAGGGCTCGATGCTCGGCGACCACACCGCCCAGCGCCCTGGCGTCCGCGACGGTCAACTCGAGTCCGTCGGCGTCCCGATCGGTCAGGAACAGCTCGGCTCCATCGGCGGCCAGCTTCAGCGCGGTGGCACGGCCGATACCGCTGGCGGCGCCGGTGAGCAGGCACCGCTTACCGCGAAATCCGTTCTTGAAACCGATGTTCGATCCGAGCTGTGCCATGCCGGTGACACTACCGGCGCCCCTCGCGCGCCCCCGACGCCACGACCCGCGTGGGCGGTCAGTGCGTGTCGGTGCCGCCCCACAGACCAGTCAGCCACAACCGCTCGACGATCTCGATCGCGCCGGCGGGATCCTGACGCCGGCCCACGAATGCGCTGTCGTGCGCGAGCGTCATCGAGGTCACCGCGGTCAGAGTGCGCACCAGCGCAGTGGTGTCCTCCGATATCGGTCGTGCCCCCGAGTCCTGCTTGACCAGCCCGACGATCTTGTCGATCACGGTGTCCTGGAAGTCGTCCATGATCTCGCGGATCTGGGCGTCGGTGTTCCTGGCCAGGTTGCACGCCCCCATGATCGGGTCGTGGGACGAGAAGACGATGTTGGCGTAGCCGACCATGCGTTTCGCAAAGTCCGACGGCGTCTCGTCCGGCTCACGCGGCGCGAAGTCGTGGGTGAGCTTGTCGAGTTCGGCCATGGCTTCGGCGACGATCACCGCCAGGACTGCGTACTTGGAGTCGAAGTAGAAGTAGAAGCCGGATCGGGCGACGCCGGCGCGCTCGCTGATGGTGCTGACCGACAGGTCGGCGAACGAGCGCTCCTGCAGCAGGTCGCGCACCGCGGCCAGGATCGCGTCGCGTTGCCGGTCGCCGCGGCTGCGGCTTTTCTCCGGCGGAGAAGGTTCGGCGCTCATGGCAGTAGACCTTTGCACCGCGACTCGCTGCAATCAAAACTTGACATGCGTCAAGTCGTCCCAGCAGGATGGTGCGGAGGTGACATCCACCACAGCTTGTTCTTTCAGGAGCGTTTGATGGCGACGATCAGCACCCCCAGGTACCTACGTGACCAGGCCAAACGGCGGCTCACCCCATCGATCACCAACTTCCCCGGCCTGGGCGCGGTAGAACGCAAGCTGCTGCGTACCGATTTCCCGCAGAAACCGATGGCGATGCCCCCGGCGGGCAGCGACCTCAAGCCCGTCATGGGGGATGCCGGGCTTCCGATCGTCGGCCACATGGTGGAGATGTTCCGTGGGGGGCCGGACTACTCGCTGCACGTCTACCGCAAGCACGGGCCGCTGTTCTACGTCGACTCCCCCGCGCTGCCGTCGGTTGCCGCGCTCGGACCCGACGCCGCCCAGGCCATCTACTCCAACCGAAACAAGGACTTCTCGCAGCAGGGCTGGGTGCCGGTCATCGGGCCGTTCTTCCACCGCGGACTGATGCTGCTGGACTTCGAGGAACACATGTTCCACCGCCGGATCATGCAGGAGGCGTTCGTCCGGACCAGGCTCGTCGGCTACACCGAGCAGGTCGACAAGGTGGTCTCCCAGGTCATCGCCAAGGACTGGGTGGCCGATGACGCGCGGTTCCTGATGTATCCGGCGATGAAGGAGTTGACCCTCGACATCGCGTCGATGGTGTTCATGGGCCACGAGCCCGGCTCCGACCACGAACTGGTCACGAAGGTGAACAACGCATTCACCACCACCACCCGTGCAGGCAACGCCATAATCCGCACTCCCGTCCCACCGTTCACCTGGTGGCGCGGCATGCAGGCCCGCAAGCTGCTGGAGAACTACTTCGAGGCCCGCGTCAAAGAGCGCCGGGGCAAGGACGGATCCGACCTGCTGACCGTGCTGTGTCAGACCGCGGACGAAGACGGCAACAAGTTCTCCGATCAGGACATCGTCAATCACATGATCTTCCTGATGATGGCCGCCCACGACACGTCGACCTCGACGGCCACCACGATGATCTACCAATTGGCCCGCCATCCCGAGTGGCAGGAGCGCTGCCGCGAAGAATCCGACCGCCTCGGCGACGGTCCGGTGGACATCGAGTCGCTGGAGAAGCTGGAATCCCTGGACCTGGTGATGAACGAGTCCATCCGGCTGGTGACTCCGGTGCAGTGGGCGATGCGCCAGACTGTGCGCGACACCGAGCTGCTGGGTTACTACCTACCCAAGGGCACCAACGTCATCGCCTACCCGGGAATGAACCACCGGCTCGAGGAGCTCTACCCCGAGCCGATGAAGTTCGACCCGATGCGCTTCGCCGAGCCGCGCAACGAGCACAAGAAGCACCGCTATGCCTTCAGCCCGTTCGGCGGCGGCGCGCACAAGTGCATCGGTATGACGTTCGGTCAGCTCGAGGTCAAGACGATCCTGCACCGGCTACTGCGCAAATACCGGCTCGAACTCCCGCGGCCCGGCTACACGACGGAATGGGATTACGGCGGCATGCCGGTACCCAAGGACGGCATGCCGATCGTGCTGCGCCCACTGCGGTGAGCCGGGTCGCCGAGCGTGGCGCCCGCGCCGCGCGCACGGGTGTGCTGTCGCTGGCGGCCATGCGCATCGCGATCGGCGCCCTGGCCTGGGCCAGGCCCGAGGTGGCGGCGACGCTGTTCGGCCTTACCCGCCCCGATGCGCAATCGCGTTATCTGTGGCGCCTGTTCGGCGTGCGCGACATGCTCATCGGACTCGGGACGTGACGTCGACCGGCCGACGCCGCAGGACATGGGCCGGCGTCGGCCTGGCCTGCGACGTCGCGGACGGCGCTGCGGGCGCACTGGGCCGACATGACGTGCCCCGCAACACAGCGGCGGCGATGGTCGGGGTGCCCGCGGCCGCGGTCGTTTTCGGCGCGTGGGCGTTGACCAGGACGGAACCCGGCAGCGAAACCGGTTAACCCGCTTCGGCCAGCAGTCGGTTGGCGCAGGCGATGACCGCGCGCAGCGACGACTCGACGGGATCGTGGGACCACCCCATCGCCCACTCGGTCCTGCCGCGGCCACTGCCGCAGACGAACGTCGCGGTGTTGTCACCGGCGGGCACCTGATGGAAGGCAGTCATCTCGACGGCAACCCCGCGCGCGTGCAGCATCTCGGTCAGTGCGGCGACGGGCCCGCACGCCGCGGCGCGCGAGGTGCCGATCCGGTCGCCGAGTGCCAGTGTCGCCTCGTAGTTGCGGGCCTGCGGGCCCAGCCGCCCGGACGGCCGGTCGGCATCGGTACAGGACCACTGCCCCAACCGCAGCGGACCGCTGGCCGGTGCGTAGTCGTCAACGAACTGGTCGAAAGGTTTCATGTCGGCCTCCTCACGCAGAGCACGCGGTATCGGACCGTCCACGTGCGCCGCGAAGCACTGCGGCGTCGCGAGGTATCCAGTGGCGAATCGAGCGTTCATGTGCCGGCCTTCTGACTTCGGAGAAATCGACCGACGGAGTAGCGACGACCCACAGCGAGGGGTCGGTCAGGATCAGACCCCGCTGCGGGTTGCTACTACGAGTCGCCTCGGCACGTCGGCGATGTTAGACCTGTTGGTTCGCGGCGCGCAACCGAGTTGGGCATCGGACACAAATTGGACGTCGTACACAATGTGCCGGTGTCCTGGTCGCATGCAGTGCTGCTCTTCGCGGCCGGAATCCTCGGTGGACTGACCGGCAGCATCGCCGGTCTGGCATCGGTGGCGACCTATCCTGCACTGCTGCTCGTCGGCCTGCCGCCGGTGACGGCGAACGTCACCAACACAGTGGCGTTGGTGTTCAACGGGATCGGCTCGATCTGGGGTTCGCGGCCCGAACTTCACGGTCAGGGGGAATGGCTCAAACGGATCATGCCTTTCGCCGCCCTGGGCGGCATCGCCGGCGCAGTGCTCCTCCTGTCGACCCCGTCAGAGGGTTTCGAGCGCATCGTGCCGTTCCTGCTCGGCTTCGCCGCGCTCGCAATCCTGATACCGGTGAGACCCAAGCGTGAAGCGCGGGTAGCCAGCCACCAACGTCACACCACGTTGCTGATCCTCGAGGGTGCCGCGATCTTCGCGATCTGCATCTACGGCGGATACTTCGGTGCTGCCGCGGGAGTGCTGCTGCTGGCGCTGCTGTTGCGCGCCGGCGGCGCCACCCTCGCGCGGGCCAACGCCGGCAAGAACGTCGTCCTCGGGGTCGCGAACAGCGTCGCCGCGGTGATCTTCACGGTGGCGGCGCCGGTCCAGTGGCCCGCCGTGGTGGCGCTCGGAATGGGGTGCCTGCTCGGGTCGCGACTCGGCCCCGTCGTCGTCCGTCATGCACCCGCGGGTCCACTGCGGGTAGCGATCGGCGTCGCCGGCCTCGCTCTGGCCGTCAAGCTCGGCTGGGACGCCTACCGCTGAACTGTCGGCCGATCGCGGCTCAGGCTGCGGGCACCATCCCATGCGGATCGAGGACGAACTTCTCCGCCACCCCGGAGTCGAACTCGGCGTACCCGCGAGGAGCGTCGTCCAGCGAGATGACGGTGGCGTTGACGGCGTCGGCGATGTGCGCCTTGTCGTGCAGGATGCTCATCATCAAGCCCCTGTTGTACGACAGCACCGGACACTGACCGGTGTAGAAGCTGTGGCTCTTGGCCCACCCCAGCCCCAACCGGACCTTCAGCGTGCCGTCCTTGGCGTCGGGGTCGGCGGCGCCGGGATCACCGGTGACGTAAAGACCGGGAATACCGAGACTGCCGCCGGCACGGGTGACACTCATGATCGAGTTGAGCACCGCGGCCGGCTGCTCCCCCGCGTTGTGGCCGTGCCCGCTGGCCTCGAATCCCACCGCGTCGACCGCACAATCCACCTCGTTGGTGTTCAGGATGTCGGCGATCTGGTCCTCCAGCGTCGCATCAGCGCTGATGTCGACCGTCGCGCAGCCGAACGATTCCGCCTGCTTGAGTCGGTCGGCGTTCAGATCGCCGACGATGACGACCGCGGCGCCCAACAGTTGGGCCGAGTACGCGGCGGCCAACCCGACAGGTCCGGCACCGGCGACGTACACCGTGGATCCCGTTGTCACACCGGAGGTTTTGGCGCCGTGGTATCCGGTCGGAAAGATATCCGACAGCATCGTGAGGTCGCGGATCTTTGCCAGCGCCGCGTCCCGGTCGGGGAACTTCAGGAGGTTGAAGTCCGCGAAGGGAACGAACACGTAGTCGGCCTGACCGCCGAGCCAGCCGCCCATGTCGACGTAGCCGTAGGCGGATCCGGCGCGCGCCGGGTTGACGTTCAGACAGATCCCGGTCTGCCGCTCACGGCAGTTCCGGCACCGGCCGCAGGCGATGTTGAACGGCACCGAGCAGATGTCACCGACCTCGAGAAACTGGACGTCAGAGCCTTTTTCGATGATCTCGCCGGTGATCTCGTGTCCGAGAGTCTGCCCGACAGGCGCGGTGGTGCGGCCGCGCACCATGTGTTGATCAGATCCGCAGATGTTGGTCGACACACACTTGAGGATGACGCCGTGGTCTGCTTTGCGACTCATACCCATCGCACTGGCCACTTCGGCCGGGACCTCGAGTTTGGGATAGTCGATCGATTCGACCGCCACTTCGCCTGGGCCCTTGTAGACAACGATCCGGTTGCCACTCATGATTCTCCCGCCGGACTCGCGTTGTCCGCAGCAGGATCTCCGATGCGATCGCGTGCCCTCTCACCGAGAGTAGGCAGCCCGGGTGCCGGCCAAACGTCATCGGCGAAAACCTCACCGCTGGTCTAGGTGTACCGACCACGGACGTTAGGGACGGCGTGGCGTGGTGACATGAAGAAGACCTCCGAGTGAAGTGCGAGCTGTCTAGGAACACACCACTCACTCTGGAGGTCTTCGTGGTCCACCGTAACGCCCCGCTGTCAGAAACCGGTCGCCTGCGCCTGGCTCGTTGCATTGTTGAGGACGGCTGGTCGCTGCGCCGAGCCGCCGAACGGTTCCAGGTCGCGGTCACCACCGCCCAGCGGTGGGCGCAGCGCTACCGCCAGGAGGGGCCGGCTGGGATGGCTGACCGCAGCTCACGGCCCCATCGCAGCCCCAATCAGACCCCGACGCGCACCGAACGCCGCATCATCAAAGTCCGGGTGCTGCGCCGGTGGGGCCCGGCCCGAATCGCCTATCTGCTGGGCCTCAACGTGTCCACGGTGCATCGGGTCTTACGCCGCTACCGAGTCGCGCGATTGCGATGGCTGGACCGCCCGACGGGGCGTGTCATCCGCCGAATGGAGTCCGCTGCTCCCGGCGATCTGGTGCATGTCGATGTCAAGAAACTCGGCAAGATCCCCGCCGGCGGCGGCTGGCGCAAACTGGGCCGCACGGCGGGCAACCGCAACTCCAACGCCGACAAGAGCAGCGGGGTCTTCAGCAAGTACCGCAACCCGGTGCGCGGCTATCACTTTCTGCACACCGCCCTTGATGCCCACTCCCGGCTGGCCTACTCGGAAATGCTGACAGATGAACGCAAAGAAACCGCCGCAGAGTTCTGGACCCGGGCCAACGCCTGGTTCCTAGAGAACGGCATCGCTGTGCGAAATGTGTTGACCGACAATGGCTCCTGCTACAGATCGCACGCGTTCCGTGATGCGCTCGGCGACATCAAGCATCGCAGGACCCGACCCTATCGACCGCAGACCAACGGCAAGGTGGAGCGATTTCACCGCACCCTTGCCGATGAATGGGCCTACGTGCGGCTCTACACCAGCGACGCCGAACGTTGCGCCGAGTTCCCGCTCTGGGTGCATCACTACAATCACCACCGCGGCCACACCTCACTCAAGGGTCAAGCACCCGCCAGCCGCTTACCTAACCTCTCAGGTCAGTACATCTAGGCCTAGGCCCACGGGCGTCGGGAGCGGGCGGCCCAGTATTGGACCGGATCCTCGGACAATCCGCTCAGCGCGTCGAGGATCTCCGCAGGGACAACGAGGTCGGCACCGGCGATGTGTGACTGCACCTGCGACACCGTGACCGCGCCCGAGAGCACCCGTGGCGACCAGGGTTGCGACACCGCAGCGGCAACAGCGAGCTGGTCGATGCCGACCCCCAGGTCGGTGGCCATCCGGGCCGCCTTCTGCACCCCGGCCGCCGGGTCGGTGCCGCCGGGCGCAAGCCGGCCGTTCGCGAAGACCTCCTTGACCACGACGGCGACACCCGCGGCGTGCGCCTCGGCGAGCGCCGACGCGACAGAGGTCTCCAGCAGGTTCCACGTCGACTGAACCACGGAGAACAGCGGTGTCCCGTTGATGTTCATCGCCAGCGCAGCGCGCACGACCGCCGCCTGGTGGGGGCCCGAGGTGGACAAGCCGACGGAGATCCCGCTGTCACGCAGGCCCGCGAGCGCATTCTGCAGGTCGGGGTCGCTGAGCACCGGGCTCTCCTCGGTCACCGAATGGACCTGGTAGATCCGGAGTCGGTCGCCCAGTAGTCCCCGGCTCTCGCGCCACTGTGTCGTGAACGCATCAAGGGTGTGTTCTTTGACCTCGTGCACCGGCGAGTCCAGCCGCCACCGACCGACGTAGCGGTACCCCCACTTCGACGCCACATGGACGTCGGTGACATCGGGCCTGGAGTTCAGCCAATCCGACAGGAACTCCTCGGACCGGCCGTACGAGCGTGCGGCGTCGACGTAGCGGATCCCGCCGGCGTAGGCCGCATCCAGGACTTCGGCTGTCCGGGAACGCATCTCGTCGACCGATCGGTGCTCACCGACATCCTGGTCGCGCCCGCTCGTCAGGTACGCCGGGCGCCCCAGTGCGGCCAGGCCGAGTCCGAGCCGGTCCACCCGCCGCGCAGTGTTGTCGTCGCCTGCCACACCTGAAGGATCAACCGGATCCGCGAGATTTGCAACGTGGCCATGCGAGCCCGGGCGGTTCGGTCACACGAACGGGTTGTCCCCTCTGGCCACCCGGGTGCCGAGCTCGATGAGGTTCTGCGCCGAGGCGTGCAGTCGCTCGCCGGCTTCCGAACTGGCCTGCCCGGCCAGGAAACGCGACCAGGTTCCCTCGATGACGATGGCGAGCTTGAAACATGCCATCGCGACATACCAGTCCAACCGTGCGGTGCGGCGCCCGCCCGCCGCCACGTATGCCTCGATCAGCTCGCCACGCGTCGCCAACCCGCCCAGCGCGGCGAGTTGCGCGCCGGCGTTGATCGGGTTGGGACCGTCGGGCCAGCACACCAGCATCCAGCCGAGATCGAGCAGCGGGTCCCCGACGGTGCACATCTCCCAATCGATGAACGCGGCCAGTTCCGGCGCATCGCGCCGCAGCAACACGTTGTTCAGATGGGCATCACCGTGCATGACGCCGGGCTCGGTGTCCGGCGGACGCTGCGATTCCAGCCACTGGGCGAGCGCACCGACCGACGGGAACGATTCGGGTGCGTAGTGCTCGTGGCGGTAGCTCTCGAGCAACCGCATGAACTGCGGAACCTGCCGTGCCAGAAAGGATCCCGGGCGTTTGATGTCGGCCAGCGGACTGTTCTCCCAGGACACGGTCCCCAATCGTCCGAGTCCGGCCGCATAGGACAGTCCGACCCGGTGCCGCATCCCGGCATCGCGGACATAGGTCTCGTCGGTCTCGTTGCCCGGGTTGAAGCCGTCAACGGCCTCCATCAGATAGAAGACCACACCCAGCACGTCGAGGTCCTCGCAGCCGGCGATCAGGCCCGGGTGCGGCACGGTGGTGCCGGCCAGTGTCCCCAGCACGGCGATCTCCCGGCGCATCGTGTTGTCACTCGTCGGCCGCGGGTGTGCCGGTGGCCTCCGCAACACCATCGGTCGCCCGTCGACACACAGCCGGACGACGATGTTCTGCGAGCCGCCGGTGAGGGGTTCGACGTCGCTGACCGTCGAACCGAGCCCGGTGCGGCGGACCCACGATTGCAGCGCGGCCTGCTCGGCCTCGGTCAGTGTCACGTCGACAGGCATGCCGCCATGGTGTCAGGTGCTGGCATGGAAGCGGAGCACATCAGGGCCGTAGAGAAAGACAGGGCTCCACACCGTCCATCACGCCGGCCCGGAACGCGCGCACCCGCGTGAAGCCGGCACCTTGGCGATCGACGTCGCCGTCGCCGCGGAACACCAGCAGCGCCGTGATGGCCTCGTCGAGGTCACCGGGCGAGATCCTGAAGGTGCTGGTGTCGGGTCGGTTGTAGAGAATCACACTGGCGGTGTAAGCGCCTGCGAGACAGTCACTTCGAAGCGTGGAGGTCTGCTCGTCCGATTGATCGCCCAGCCGCTCGAGGGCGGCCAGACCGTACTGTGTGGCCAGCAGCGTCGCCACAGCGTAGTCACCACCCTGCCGGTACACCTGGCGCATCGCGAACTTGTTGTCCCAACCGATGTAATCTTCCGGGACGCAGTAGAACAACGCGTAGCCCTCGGCGCTCTGTCTGCCACAACGCGGCGGGTAGTCGGGGTCGAACGGTTCCAGACCGCGCACCGGCACCCAACTCTGCCCGTCGGTGACCGCGGGGTACGCCTGGGTCCAGTAATCCTCCAGGTCGTAGGGCACGGTGTTCACCACGTAGTCGTACGGTGCGTTGCCCCGGTTGGCCGCATCCTCCTCGTCGTTGAAGGGCAACGCCAGGACCATCGGGTTGTCGTCGCGATATCCCTTGCACGCTTCGGTCCCGTTGTCGTAGCCGTCCTGGAATGCGCTGACGCGGTCGAAACCGCTGCCGTGGGCGTTGGGGTCCATCTTGCTGGTGCCCGGCGAGTCGCGCAGCTCCAGGATTCCGGCCAGCGCGCTGTCGAGTTGCGCGGCGTTGACTTCGAAGATGTTGTTGTCCTGGGCATGTCGGGACCAGGCACCGGCAAAACAGTCGGCTTGCAGCTCCTTGGTGACGGTGCGGGCGGTGAAGTCCGAACGGCCCTGGATCGCGTGTCCGAACTCATGAGCCATCACGACAGGGATGACGAAATCGCCGAACTTGTCTGCCAGTTCGGGAAGCAATCCCTCTGCGTCCCAGGCGATCACGTCTTTGGTGTAGCAGTAGTACGCGTTTCCCGCGACGTCGCCGGGATCCGTCGCGCACGGCGGCACCTCCCCCGATGACGGGTAGGCGGCGTAGTAACCCCCCTCGATCGGGGCGAACTCGTCCCCGTAGAGCTCGGGATAGTTTTCACCCCAATAGGATTCGAGGTCAGCGATGGCCTGCATCGCAATCTGGTTGACCGGATCGGACGCGTCGCCGTTGATCTGGACCCTGCTGGTATCCGGCGACGTGGCATTGCGCTCCGACGGTGAGCCGGAATCGGCGGGCACCTGCGGGCTGGATCCGCATCCAGCGAGCAAGACCGCGACGGTGGCCGACGCCGAGCACAGACTGGTTCGCATGGGCAAACTTTAGTCCCGCGGACCGCGATCGGCTCGAAAAGTGTGCAGACTGGGCAGATCAGTCCAGCAGACGCCGGGCGACGTTGGTGGTGACGAGGTCGAGCAACTCGTCGGACCGGCCCGCCAGGATGGTCCGGATCGCGTACAGCGAGAATCCCTTCGCCTGCTCGGCGGTGATCGCGGGCGGGATCGACAGTTCCTGGCGGGCGGTGACGACATCGATGACAGCCGGCCCGCTGACAGCGAATGCATCGACCAGCGCCTGCTCCAGGTCGGCGGGCCGCTCGACCCGGCGACCGAAGACTCCCATCGACTGGGCGACCGCGGCAAAGTCCGGGTTGGTCAGCTCGGTACCGAAGTTGACGATCCCGGCGGCCTTCATCTCGAGTTCGACGAAGTTCAGCGACGAGTTGTTGAACACCACGACCTTGACCGGCAGCCGGTTCTGGATCAGCGTCAGCAACTCGCCGAAGCCCATGGTCAGACCACCGTCGCCGGCCAGCGCCACCACCTGCCGGTCCGGAAACGCCGTCTGGGCTCCGATCGCGAGCGGCAGTGCGCAGGCCATGGTGCCGTGGTTGAACGATCCGATGAGCCGGCGTCTGCCGTTCATCGCCAGATACCGAGCCGCCCACACCACCGGCGAACCCACATCGGCGGTGAACACCGCGTCATCGGAGGACAGCGTGTTCACCAGTCCGGCAACGTATTCCGGACGTATCGGTGTCTTGTCGCGGTCGTTGACCGCGAGGTCGTCGAGCGTCTTTCGCGTCTTGCGGTAGTGCTTGCGCGAGCGGTCCAGGTGCGCGGTGTCGGTCTTCTGCCGCAGCATCGGCTGCAGTGCAGCCAGCGTGTCGCCGACCGTGCCGACCAGGCCGAGGTCGACCGGTGTGCGGCGGCCGAGGTGCGCGCCGCGGATATCGACCTGGATGACCTTCGCGTGGTCGGGATAGAACTGCTGATAAGGGAAGTCGGTACCCAACATCAGCAGCGTGTCGGCTTCCTTGATGGCCTTGTAGCCGGAGGCGAAACCGAGCAGACCTGTCATCCCGACGTCGTAGGGGTTGTCGTACTCGATGAACTCCTTGCCCCGCAACGCGTGTACCACCGGGGCCTGCAGCGTCGCGGCCGCCTGCACGAGCGCATCGTGGGCGCCCTCGACGCCGGCACCGCCGAGAATGGTGACGGCCCGTGCGTCGTTGAGCATCTCCGCGGCGTGCCGCAGCGATGCGTCGTCGGGGCGGATCACCGAACGGGTCGCGGTCACAGGCCGCTGCCACGCGCTGGCGTCCGCCTTCTGCAGAAAGATCTCTCCCGGGATCACGACGACGGCCACCCCGCGTTCCTCGACCGCGGCCCGCATGGCCATGTGCAGGATGCGCGGCAACATCTCGGGGGTGCTGACCATCTCGCAGTAGACACTGCACTCGCGGAACAGCTCCTGCGGGTGTGTCTCCTGGAAGTAGCCGGAGCCGATCTCACTGCGCGGGATGTGTGCCGCGAAGGCCAGCACCGGCACCCGACTGCGCTGCGCGTCGAACAGTCCGTTGATCAGGTGCAGGTTGCCCGGTCCGCAACTGCCCGCACACACCGTCAACTGTCCGGTCAGCGCGGCCTCCGCAGCGGCCGCGAACGCCGCGGTCTCCTCGTGCCGCACGTGTTCCCACGACATGCCGTCGGAGCGGCGCAGCGCATCGGTGAAGCCGTTGAGGCTGTCGCCCGGTAAGCCGTACACCCGCCGGATGCCGCTGGTTCGCAGGGTGTCGATGACGTGATCGGCAACGGTAGCCACCCGGCCAGCCTAGTGAAGCCGGCGTGATCGCCGCCGCTGACCGACGACGATCACGCCGAAACACCGCTACTTCGGCGCGAACCGCTGCCCGGCGTCCAATCGCAGGCACTGACCGTTGAGCATCGGGTTCTCGACGATCGCCACCGCGAGTTTGGCGTACTCCTCGGGCTTGCCGAGCCGCTTCGGGAACGCGGCGTCCTTGGTCAGCACCGCGGCGAACTCGTCGGGGATGCCCTCGGTCAGGCCGGTCGCGAACAGGCTGGGGGCGATCGCGAGCGCGCGGATGCCCAGGCTGCCCAGATCACGTGCCATCGTCAGGCACATGCCGGCGATCGCCGCCTTGGACGCCGTGTACGCCAACTGTCCGATCTGCCCTTCGAACGCCGCGATCGAGGCGGTGTTGATGATGACCCCGCGCTCCTCGGCGTCCTCGTCGACGGGGTCGTTCTTGCTCATGTGCCAGGCGGCCAGCCGGCTGATGTTGAACGTCCCGATGAGGTTGAGGTCGATGCTCTTGCGGAAGCTGTCCAGGCCGTGCGGGCCGTCCTTCTTCACGGTGCGCTCGGCGATCCCGCCGCCGGCCGTGGTGACGGCGATGTGCAGGCCGCCCAGTCCCTCGACCGCACTGCCCAGCACCGCCTCGGTGCCGTCGAAGTCGGTGATGTCGACCTCATGGAAGGTGCCGCCGATCCCGTCGGCCACTTCCTTGCCGTTCGACTGGGGACGGTCCAGCACCGCCACACTCGCGCCGCGCTTGGCGAGAGCCTCCGCGGTGGCCCGCCCGAATCCCGAGGCACCACCGACGACGACGGCCTTCTTGCCCTCGATCTCCATGTACTTCCTTTCGTGAACGTTGCAAGTAGAGGTAGATCTGTAAAGCAACCTAGCGGACGACATCCTTCGGTAAGGGTTTCGGGTTCGCTACGGCGGTAGTTTGGCGGAATGACCATGCTGGGCGCGAAGGCTATGGGTGGCGTCGCAGCGGCTGCGGTGTCGGTCGGCGTGGCCCAACTCGTCGCGGCCGCATTCGGGCCGCAGGCCGATGTCCGCAACGCGGTCGGATCCTCGGTGATCGAGTTGACCCCCGCGCCCGTCAAGGAATGGGCCATCGAGACGTTCGGCACCGCGGACAAGCTGGTTCTCGGGGTGCTCGTCCTGGTGGTGATCGCGGCCGTGGCGGCCATCGCCGGAATGCTCGAGGGGCCCCGCAGACCGATCGGCAGTGCCTTGATCGTGGCCGCCGGTGTCGCCGGGTGCGCTGCGGTGCTGTCCCGCGAAGGCGCGACATTCATCCACATCGTCCCGACGGTGGTGGGTGCGGCGTGCGGGGTGGCTGTCCTGCGACTGCTCGTCTCGGGAAGGTTCAGTGATACCCGGGACGCGCCGGCGGTATCCGACGACGCCGGAGCACCGGACCGTGGCCGGCGGCTGTCCCTGGTGACGCTCGGTTTCCTCGGTGTCGGTGTGGCCTCCGGTGTCGCGGGCGCGGTCATCAGCCGCCTGACGTCGTCGGTGTCGAGCGACCGCCAGGCGTTCGCGCTGCCCCGCGTCGACGTCGCCGCCGCGCCGGTGCCTGCAGCGGTGCAGCCCGAAGGTGTTGCCCTGCCGTCGTTCATCACCGACAACGCCGACTTCTACCGCATCGACACCGCACTGACCGTGCCTCAGCTCAGCCGGGCCGACTGGCAGCTGCGCATTCACGGCATGGTGGACCGTGAGGTCATCCTGCGCTTTGCCGACCTCGACCGGTTCGAGGCCGTCGAGAAAGTGGTGACACTGACATGTGTCTCCAATCCCGTTGGTGGCGACCTTATTTCGACAGCGACCTGGACCGGCTATCGGATCAGCGACATCCTGGCCGAAGCCGGTGTGCAGCCCGACGCGGACATGGTGCTGTCGATGTCGACCGACGGATGGACTGCGGGCACCCCGGTCGAGGCACTGCTCAGCGAGGACTCGTTGCTGGCGGTCGGGATGAACGGCGAACCCCTGCCCGTCGAACACGGCTATCCCGCGCGACTGGTCGTGCCCGGGTTGTACGGCTACGTCTCGGCCACCAAGTGGCTCGTCGACATCGAACTCACCCGCTTCGACCGCGCGGAGGCGTACTGGACGCGGCTCGGTTGGTCGGCCCGGGGCCCGATCAAGACCGAGTCGCGCATCGACGTCCCCCGGGCCGGGCAGGACGTGGCCATGGGTCCGGTGCGGTTAGGCGGTGTGGCGTGGGCGCAGGACCGCGGGGTACGTGATGTCGAAGTCCAGATCGACACTCCGAGTGGGCAAGGCGACTGGCAGCGAGCCGAATTGGGCGAGAGCTACTCCGACGACACCTGGCGGCTGTGGAGCTTCGACTGGGACGCGCAGGAGACCGGTTTCCACAAGATCACCGTGCGCGCCACCGACAACGACGGCTACACGCAGACCTCCGAGCGGGTCGACCCGATTCCCGACGGCGCGACGGGGTGGCACTCGATCACCTTCGCCGTGAGGTGACCACCTCCCCTGCGCCGGAATTGCGTTCCAGCAGGAACGCACTCGAACTTCTGCGGCTGGAATGCAGTTCCGGCTTATGTGACGTGTCGGCGGCCTGTGTCAGGGTGGTCAGGTGCTCCTGGTAGAGGTCGCCCGCGCGTCCGCCGACGTCGGTGCGTCCTCGGCGCGGTCGGCCAAGATCGCCCGCATTGCCGACCTACTGAAGTCGGCCGGCGCCGGCGGGGACGCCCGACTGATCACCGTCGTGGTGGCGTGGCTGTCCGGTGAGCTCCCGCAACGCCAGATCGGTGTCGGGTGGGCCGCGTTGCGCTCGCTGCCCGAGCCTGCCGACGAGCCCCACTTGGAGGTGCGTGACGTTGATGCCACGTTCAGCGAGATCGGCGCGGTGGCAGGCAAGGGATCACAGGCGCGCCGCGCTGACCTCCTGACGACGCTCTTCGCGTCGGCGACCGCGATCGAGCAGACCTTCCTGCGGCGCCTGCTCGGTGGCGAGCTTCGTCAGGGAGCGCTGATCGGAGTGATGGCCGACGCAGTGGGACGCGCCTCCGACGTTCCCGCCGCGGTGGTGCGTCGCGCGGCGATGCTCGGCGGCGAGCTGCCGGCCGTCGCCGCAGCAGCCATGACCGGCGGCGGCGCAGCTCTCGCCCAGTTCACCCTGCAGGCGGGACGACCCGTCGGGCCGATGCTGGCCCAGACGGCCTCGGACGTCGCCGACGCTCTGGGCCGCCTCGGCGGCACCGCCGTGTTCGAGGCCAAGCTCGACGGCGCGCGCGTACAGATCCACCGCACCGGGGACACCGTCGCGATCTTCACCCGTAGCCTCGACGACGTCACCGCGAGGCTGCCCGAGGTCGTCGACGCCACCCTGGCGCTGCCGGTGACCGATCTGATCGCCGACGCCGAGGCGATCGCGCTCAGACCCGATGGCCGCCCGCACCGCTTCCAGGTCACCGCGTCGCGGTTCGGCCGACGTGGCGGCACCGCCACCGGCCCGCACTCGCAGAAGCTGTCGGTGTTCTTCTTCGACGTCCTCCACGCCGATGGAGTGGACCTGCTCGATCGACCGACCGACGAACGCCTCGCCACCCTGGACACGATCGTGCCCGAACACCAGCGCGTCGATCGACTGGCGACCTCCGATGCCGCTGCCGCACAACAGTTTCTCGACGCGACGCTCGCCGCCGGGCACGAAGGTGTGATGGCCAAGTCGCCGACCGCGCCCTACGAAGCGGGCCGCCGCGGCGCGGGGTGGTTGAAGGTCAAACCCGTTCACACGCTCGACCTCGTCGTGCTCGCCGTCGAGTGGGGATCGGGCCGGCGGACCGGCAAGCTGTCGAATATCCACCTCGGTGCGCGCGATCCGCAGACCGGCGGTTTCGTCATGCTCGGTAAGACGTTCAAGGGCATGACCGACGAGATGCTGGCCTGGCAGACCCGGCGCTTCCTCGAACTGTCCACCGGCCCCACCGACGACTATGTGGTCCGCGTGCGGCCCGAGCAGGTGGTCGAGATCGCGTTCGACGGTGTGCAGACGTCGTCACGTTATCCCGGCGGCATGGCGTTGCGGTTCGCCAGGGTGCTTCGCTACCGCGACGACAAACCCGCCTCCGAGGCCGACACCGTCGACGTGGTGCGGGCGCACTACGAGCGCGGCAACTGACCAACGTCCGATCCGGCCTCCACATCAGGCCGCCGCGCTAAACTGTAATCCATACGGTAAGTAGCTACAGAACGGGACGGTCCCATGCACAAGGACGAGATGATTTTGATCAGTGTTGATGATCATGTGGTCGAGCCGCCGGATATGTTCAAGAACCATTTGTCGAAGAAGTATTTGGATGAGGCGCCGCGGTTGGTGCATAACGCCGATGGCAGTGATACGTGGCAGTTCCGGGATGTGGTGATTCCGAATGTGGCTTTGAATGCGGTGGCGGGTCGGCCCAAGGAGGAGTACGGGCTCGAGCCGCAGGGTCTCGATGAGATCCGGCCGGGGTGTTGGAAGGTCGATGAGCGGGTCAAGGACATGAATGCCGGCGGGATTTTGGGGTCGATGTGTTTTCCGTCGTTCCCGGGGTTCGCGGGCCGGTTGTTCGCCACTGAGGATCCGGAGTTCTCGTTGGCGCTTCTTCAGGCTTACAACGACTGGCATGTCGAGGAGTGGTGTGGGGCGTATCCGGGGCGGTTCATTCCGATGACGTTGCCGGTGATCTGGGATGCGCAGGCGTGCGGGAAAGAGATTCGGCGCAACGCTGCCCGGGGGGTGCACTCGTTGACGTTTTCGGAGAATCCGGCGGCGATGGGGTATCCGAGCTTTCATGACGAGTACTGGACCCCGGTGTGGGAGGCGTTGGTCGACACCGAGACGGTGATGAACGTTCATATCGGGTCCTCGGGGCGGTTGGCGATCACCGCCGCTGATGCGCCGATGGATGTGATGATCACGTTGCAGCCGATGAACATCGTGCAGGCGGCGGCGGATCTGTTGTGGTCGGCGCCGGTGAAGAAGTATCCGACGCTCAAGATCGCGCTGTCGGAGGGTGGGACGGGGTGGATTCCGTATTTCCTGGAGCGTGCGGATCGGACCTATGAGATGCATTCGACGTGGACCGGTCAGGATTTCGGCAAGCAGAAGCCTTCGGAGGTGTTCCGGGATCACTTCCTGACCTGTTTCATCTCCGATCCGGTCGGGGTGGCGCTGCGCCACGAGATCGGGATCGACAACATCTGCTGGGAAGCCGACTACCCGCATTCGGATTCGATGTGGCCCGGTGCCCCCGAGCAGCTCGAGGAGGTGTTGACCGCCAACAACGTGCCCGATGACGAGATCAACAAGATGACCTACGAAAACGCGATGCGCTGGTATCACTGGGACCCCTTCACCCACGTCCCCAAAGACCAAGCCACCGTCGGCGCCCTACGCAAAGCCTCCGAAGGCCACGACGTCACCATCCAAGCCCTCTCTCATCACAAGGAAGGCGAACGTGGCGGCGGCGCAGGACATTTCGACGCCCTCAAGGCAGCCGCGCGCGGCAACTCCTAGTCCGACAGGCGGTAGCGGATCGGCAGGTGCTTGAGGCCGCCGACGAAGATCGTGGCGGTGTGCTCAGGCGTGCCGGTCAGCTCGATGGACTTCAGCCGCGGCAGCAGCGCGGAGAAGAAACTGTTCACCTCCATGCGGGCCAACGCCGCACCGAGACAGAAGTGCACGCCGTAGCCGAATGCCACGTGCCTGTTGGGATCACGGCCGACGTCGAAGCGGAACGGGTCGGCGAACACCTCCTCGTCGCGGTTGCCCGACGGGTAGGACAGCAGCACCGAGTCCCCCGCCGCGATCGGCACCCCCCGAACCTCGTTGTCCTGCTGCGCGGTTCGCATGAACTCCTTCACCGGGGTGACCCAGCGGACCATCTCCTCGGTGGCCAGCCCCATCAAGCCCGGATCGGCCTGCAGTCGTCGCAATTGGTCGGGATGTTCGATCAGAGCCTGCAGGCCGCCGGAGATCGTCGCACTGGTGGTGTCGTGGCCGGCCGTGGCGATGATGACGTAGTAGGACACGGTGTCGACGTCGGACAGCGGCTCACCGTCGATGCGGGCATTGGCGATCGCGGAGGCCAGGTCCTCGGTCGGTTGTTCGCGCCGTGCCGCGGTGAGGGCGTTGAAGTAGCCGAACATGTCGAGCAGCACCGCGAGCTGATCCTCTTTCGAGGCGCCGGCACTGAACTCGGCGTCGTCGTTGCCGAACAGTTCCTGGGTGTATTGCAGCATCCGCGGGAAGTCCTGCTCGGGCACGCCGAGCAGCGACATGATCACGAACAGCGGGAAGTTCACCGCGACTTCCTGCACGAAGTCACATTCGGGTCCCACGGCCGCCATGTGGTCCACATAGCGGGTGGCGAGTTCGTCGACCCTGAGTTTCATGGCGCGCATGGCTTTCGGCCGGAACCAGTCGCCGCCGATGGCCCGCACCACCCGGTGCTGCGGGTCGTCCATGTGGATGAGCGTGCTGATGCCGACGCCGGCCTGCAGTGCGTCGGACTCCGCCGTCATGAGCACCGGTCGCGGCGAGTTGGTGAAGAGGTCGTTGGCACGCTCGATCGCCATGATGTCGGCGTGCTTGGTGATCGCCCAGAACGGCCGGTAGTCGGGCACCTCGACCCACGACACGGGCGCATTCGCCCGCAGATGAGTCAACGCCGCGTGCAGGTTCCGCTCGTCGGCGTAGGCCGACGGATCGGCCAGCACCCTCGCGGCCCCATCGGCGACACGAACACTCATCAGCACTCCCTCGTCATGCGCTGCCGCGCAGATCAGCTACCAGATCGACCACTGTGGCCTCATCGACCGACGGCGGAAAACCCACCAGCACCCGGTCGATCAGACCGTCACATCGAGCCCGGATCTTCGCCGCCAATTCGTCGACCGGCGCCACCACGGCGAACTCGCCGAGGATGGTGTCGTCGATCAACGAACCCATGCCGTCCCAATCACCCTCACGCGAGAGTCGGTGAAGCTCGGTATGGAGGTCGCCCCAGCCGTGCAACTCCAACACCCTGCGATATGCGGGAGTGGAGGCGTAGAAGGCGATCTGCTTGCGCGCCCCCGACGCCGCCGCCTTCATCTCGGCGTCGTCGCGTCCGGTCACCACGAACAGCGGGCTCGCCACCTCGATGTCGTCCCGCACACGGCCCGACCGCTCCAGACCCCGGGACAACGTCGGCAACGTCACCTCACGGAAGTACCGCTGCGTCGAAAAGGCATGCGCGAGAATGCCGTCAGCGACCTCCCCGCACATCTCGGTCATGCGGTCGCCGACGGCGGCGACAAAGACTTTCGGGTCGCCGTGCGGATGCGCCGGCGGGACGAACATCGGCGTCATCAGCGTGTGGGTGTAGAACTCGCCCTCGAACTGCAACCGGGTGTCCTCGCGCCAACAGGACCAGATCTCCCGCAGCGCAAGCACGAACTCGTGCATTCGCGCCACCGGCTTGCTCCACGGCATGCTGAAACGCTTCTCGATGTGCGGCTTGATCTGTGAGCCCAACCCCAGGATGAACCGCCCCTGCGAGTAGTCCTGCAGATCCCAGCCGATCTGTGCCACCGTCATCGGGTTGCGGGCAAACGCCACCGCGATGCTGGTGCCCAGTTCGATCCTGGTGGTGTGTTCGGCGGCCAGCGTCAGCGGCAGAAAGGGGTCGTGGCTGACTTCGGCCGTCCAGCAGCCGTCGAAGCCGCGGCGTTCCAGCGTGCGGGCACCGGTCGGCACCTGGGAAAGCCGGCTGACCACGGCGGCGTCGACCTTGAGGCCGCCTTCAGGACGCATGCCAAACGAAGCTACAGTAAGCAATTCAGTATGGTCAACGTTGCGAGCCCGCGCACGGTTCGCCACCGAGGACGGGAGTGACCGATGGCCGGTGCCGAGGACTGGCAGGACACGCTCGGCGAACTCGCCCGCCGACGGGATCACTCGCGCGCGATGGGCGGTGACGAGCGCGTCGCCAAGCACCACGACAAGGGCAAACTCGATGCCCGCGGACGTATCGGCCATCTCCTCGACAAGGGATCGTTCCGCGAGTTCGGCACCCTCGTCGGCGGCGAGATCGCGGCCGACGGCATCGTCACCGGTTCCGGACTGATCAACGGCTCACCGGTGATGGTGGGCGCCGAGGACTTCACCACCCTGGCCGGCAGCATCGGCCCCGGAGGCAATTCGAAGCGCTACCGCCTCGCCGAACTGGCACTGCGGGAACGGATTCCGATGGTGATGTTGCTCGAGGGCGCCGGTTTCCGTCCCAGCGGAGAGCACTACGGGCGCACCCCCACCGACCTGCTGGCGCAGGCGCAGTGCTCGGGAAGGGTGCCCACGGTCGCGGGGTTGTTCGGTCCGTCCGCCGGCCACGGCGCGCTGGTCGCCCCGGTGTGCGATTGGACCATCATGACCACGCAGGGGGCGATCTTCACCGCGGGACCACCCGTGGTCAAAGAGTCCACCGGCGAAGAGATTTCGAAAGAGGATCTCGGCGGCCCGAGCGTGGCGTTGGCCAGCGGTGTGATCCACAACCTCGGCCAGGACGACGCAGCGGTGCTCGAGGACATCCGCCGCTACCTGTCCTACTTCCCGTCGAGCGCCTGGTCCTATCCGGCGTCGCTGCCGGCCGACGACTGCACCGGCCCGCGCCCCACCCCTGAGCTTCTCGAGATCGTGCCGCGCGGCAACCGCCAGGTGTACGACATGCGCGCGGTGCTCGATGTCGTCTTCGACCGCTCGGACTGGTTCGAGGTGCAGCCGAAATTCGGATCCGCCATCATCTGTGCGTTGGCCCACCTCGGTGGTCATCCGGTCGCGGTGGTGGCGAACCAGCCGCGGGTGATGGCCGGTTCCATCGACGCCGACGCCGCCGACAAGGCAGCACATTTCATCTCGGTGGCCGACGCGTTCCACCTGCCGCTGGTCTTCCTCGCCGACAACCCGGGAATGATGCCGGGCAGTCGCTCCGAACGCCAGGGCGTGCTCCGCAGCGGCGCCCGGATGTTCGCGGCGCAGACCGTGGCGACCACGGTGAAACTGCATGTGACACTGAGGAAGGCCTACGGTTTCGGCTCGATGGTGATGTCACTGCTCGGGTTCGACAACCAGAGCGCCACCTTCGCCTATCCCGGCGCGACGATGGGAGCGATGAGCGCCGCGGCCCTCAGCCGTGCCTCACACGCCGCCGAGGACGTCGAGGAGAAGCTGCGCCAGGCCGAGGTGGACGCATCGTTCCGCTCAGCAGGCCACCTCGGCTTCGACGACCTCATCCATCCGGAGGAGACGAGGGACGCGCTGCTGGACGCGCTGAGTCGCGGCCTCCACAGCCGCCAGGCCGCCGCCCAACCGGTCACCCGCTCGACCATCACGCCCTGACCCCGTGTGCGGCGTCAGCCGTCGGTGGCGCGGTACGCGGCGACGATCGGCTCGAGTTCGTCGGGGGTCGCCCCATGCATGATCACCGCGTCGGCGCCGTAGTCGAACTCCTTGCGCACGCGGTCGACGCACCGCTGCGCCGACCCGGTGGCCGACGGCTCCAGCCATTCCTCGGGGATCAGCGTGGCGATGTGTTCGATCTGCTCGGAGGTGGCCTTGTGGTCGATGCCACCGGGGATCGACTGGACCACCGGGTCGTCGCGGAAGCGCTTCAGCACAGCGGTATCCCAGCCATTGGTGTTCACCAGCAGGTCACCGTAGCCCTGCAGGTAGGTGGCCAGTCGCGCGACGGTCTTCTTCAGCCGCAGTTCCTCGGGGAGATGGTCGCCGACGGTCGCGAAGCACGACCAGACCTTCACGCTGGCGGGGTCGCGTCCGGCCTGCTCCGCAGCGTCCTTGACCGTCTTCACCGCGCGCTGCAGGGTCTCGGGAGTGAAGTAGGTGTGCAGGATGACGTCGTCGAACTCCCGTCCCCCCAGCGCCAGCGTCTGCGGACCGAACGCGACGAGGGCCAACCTGATGTCCTCGTCGAAGTCGGGGTCGAGGAACAGCACCTGATATTTGCCGATCGGCCCGTCGTGGCCGAAGATCAGCTCGCCGTGCCAGAGCTTGCGCATAACCTGGGCGAAGTCCTCCATCTGCGCCGTGGTCACCGCGGGCACACCGAACGCGTTGTACATCGCCGCGATGCCGCGCCCGAGGCCCAGGGTGAAGCGGCCGCCGGACAGCCGGTGCATCGTGGTCGCCCACGATCCGGTGATCAACGGATGGCGGGTGTTGTGATTGGTTGCAGCGGTGGCGATCTGCATCCGACTGGTCACCGCAAGTGCGGCCCCGGTCAGCGACGACGCCTCTTTGACGTTCCAGCGTTCCGAGATGAATCCGGTGCCGAAGCCCAACTCCTCACCGCGCCGCGCCTCGTCCATCAGGGCGGCCGGGCCCTCACCCCCGGCACCGGCCAGCAGGTAGTAGCCGAGTTCATCGAGCACACGTTCGTTCACGCCCAAACTCCTTGCTTGTAGCCGCAATTCCAGACCTCGGTGATCCTGCCGTCGACGACCCGGAAGATCTCCATGCTGGCGACGGTGGTCTCGGTGCCGTCCTTCAGCGTCATCGGCGACTGGTAGACGATAGCCACGTGCTCGTCGTCGTCACCGGCGACAACGAGGTTGAGGTCGAACCGGATCGTCTCGAACATCTCCCAGTGGTCGACGACGCGCGCCACCGCCTCGTCGTGGGTCAGCGTCGTCGCCTCCTCCCCCGCGTCGTGTCGGATCACCGAGTCGCCCAGCAGTTCTTCGGCGAGCGCGAAGTCGCGTTCGTTCCACACCACGAGGTTGTACAGTTCCACCACCTCCCGCGCCGAGCGGGTCATCCGAACACCTCCAGGGCGTCGATGTCGTCGATCGCGGCGATCGCGCGGTCGGTGAGAGCCAGGCAGAGCCGACGGGACCGCTCGGGCAACACATCCCAGCCGTTGAGGGTGATGACGGGGAGCACCATCAGGTAGACGGCCGCGCATCGGTACTGCCGCCATGCCTCGTCGAACCCGTAGTCACCATCGAGTTGCCCCGCCACATATTTGACGCATCGCAAGTAACATAATTGTCGGTCGTCTAATATGCAAGGGTGCCCACCCCCAGTCGCGGCCTGACACAGCCGGAACGGGTCGAGATCTCCAGCCGTAAACTGGCCCGCGCGGCGGCCGAGCTGATCATCGAAAAAGGTTGGGAAGCAACAACTGCCGCGGAAATCGGCCGCCGGGCCGGATACAGCCGGGCGATGGTGCACGCTCGATACGGCAGCAAGGACGCCGTCCTCGATGCAATCTTCATGCGCGAGTACATGGCAGCGCTCAGCCCCGACCTCGACCCCGACGCCACCGGCCTCGAGCACGCGCTCGCACACCTGGACCGGATCGGGCAGCTCGCCGCTGACGATCCCGAGCTTCTCCGCGCGATGTTCGTCGCAGCGTTCGAGGCCGTCAAGAGCACCTCGGCACTGCGCCCCCGCTCGTTGGGCCAGCTCGACGTCGGCATGCGACGGGTCAGAGCCGGACTCGAGAAGGGGGTCGCCGATGGTTCGGTGCGACCCGACGTCGACGTCACACGCGCCGTCAACGACATCAGCTCAGCGGTGTACGGCATCGCCTACCTCTGGCTCGTGCTCACGGCGGGCTACGATCTCCAGACCGAGCTGAAATATCTTCGGCGGCGGCTCATTCGCGACTACGGCTCAACTCGCTGACCTTCCGCAGCCAACGTTCCGACGCGGCCTGAACGCCCCCGGCGAACAGATGGCCGACGTGACTGCCCGGATGCCAGTGCAACTGGCCGCCCCACTGCCGGTGAAGCGCAAGCGCGGCTTCCGGTGTGGCCATCCGGTCGTGCCGCGCCCCGACGATGAGCCGCCGATCCGGCGGCGCGGTCGGCTCGACGGACCGGTAGTCGACGGCCGACATCAGCTGTTCCACCACGTCGGACTGCAACAACTCGACGGTGTCCCGCACCGATGGACCCCACCGGCCGAGGTGTGCCCCGATCATCGCGTTCAGGCCGGATATCGGGGTGTACACCGCCACGGCGTCGACGGGTTCGAGGTGGGACACCAGACCTGCCACCGGGCTTCCCATCGACACCCCCGACACCGCGATCGCGCTCGCCTGCGGGCGCAGCCATCGCAGCACCGCGCGCACCTCGGAGACCGCGCGCATCATGCCGGCGACATTGGCCAGCGGGTCCATGTTCGGGTACGCGGGCCACGCACTGCGTCGCACCCCGCATCCCGGCTGGACGGGGAGTGCGATGTTGAACCCGAATTCCTCCTGGAGGCGGCGCGCCCGAGAGAACAGCAGATCGGTCGGCTGGCCCTGACCCGCCCCGTGCACCCATACCAGCCACGGCCGCCGGCCCTCACCTGTTCGACAGAGGTGCACGACGGCTGTCGCGGGACCGCCGAAACCCTCGGCACTCAGCGAGTACGGGAGCGCAGGATCGTGCTCGAACGTCAGCTGTTCGTAGGTGTGCCGGGCCCATCGACGGCGATGCACGGATGCGACGTGCAACGGACTCGGTTCGGAATTCGCACCCGCCAACCCGGCGCCGGACAACTCGTCAGCAGCGGATCTGCAGGAGTCGACGGACCGCTCCAGCTTCGGCGGCGGAGCGGTCAACGTCATCCCCGACAGCGCGAGTTCGTCGAGCACTACTTCGCCGAGTTGACGAGCACCGTTCACCGACAAGGGGTTCCACTCTCCGGTGGCCGACACCGCCGCATGCGCCCGCGGCAGCACGCCGCCGAAGTCCCGCCCGATGCGCCAGGCGCGTTCTGTGATTCTCATCCGAGCTCGAACCCGGTGTAACCCGCCGCTGCGATCTCGTCGCAGCGTCTGCGGTACTCCGGAATGCCCGCGGTGTAGCCCATGTACATCCGCTTCTTGCCCGGGACGTTGCCGCCGTTGTACCAGGAGTTGCACGTCGGGTGGACCAAGACCGTCGGCGCCACCAACGCCGTCGTGTGCTCGATCCATTCGCGTTGCGCGTTCGGCAGCGCCTCGATGGTGCGGTGACCGTGCGCACGCAGATGCGACAGGCACTCGCCGATCCACTCCACGTGCTGCTCGAGCGCGGCGACGAAATTGGTGGCCGCCGATGGGCTTCCCGGAGCCTGGATGATGAACAGGTTCGGAAATCCGGAGACCGCGATGCCGAGATACGAGTACGGCCCCTCCGTGCCCCAGAATTCGGCCAGTGACATCGCCCCTCGACCGCGGACGTCTATACGGGTCAGCGCACCGGTCATCGCGTCGAAACCGGTTGCGTAGATGATCACGTCGAGTTCGTGGAGTTCCCGCTCGGTTCGGATGCCCTCGGGCGTGACGCTGATGATGGGGTTTTTTCGCAGATCGACCAGGGTCACGTTGTCCCGGTTGAACGTTTCGTAGTAACCCTGGTCGATGATCGGACGTTTGCAGCCGAACGGATGCGTCGGAGTCAGGGCCGCGGCGGTGTCAGGGTCCTCGACGATGCGGGCCACCGCCTCCCCGTAGAGCCTCCCCGCCATCTGGTTGGCCTCGATGTCGAAGAAGATGTCACCCCAGCTGAGCGCACCCATGACGCCGTGCTCTTCGACCGCGCGCACCTGTTCTTCGCGGGAGGCACCCTTGATCGGCGGCTTGACGAGCATGTCCAGCAGCACCGAGAAGGCACTGAGCCGGGCCGCGCCGACGGGATGCTGACGCTGCACCTCGCGGATCTGCCCGTAGTTGCGCTTCAACTCGTCGAGTTCACCGGGCTCGAAGGCACGGACCCGCCAGGGCAGCGTGTAGGCCGGTGAGCGCTGGAACACCGAGAGGTGTTCGGCCCGGCGCGCCACGACCGGGATCAGTTGCACGCCGGTGGATCCGGTACCGATCACACCGACCCGCTTGCCGCTGAGGTCGATGTCGTCCGCAGGCCAGCGACTGGTGAACAGCGATGTCCCGGCGAAGGTGTCCATTCCGTCGACGGCGGGCTCCAGAGGCACCGACAGGATGCCCGATGCGGCCACCACGAACGGCGCGACGAACGACTGACCCGTTGCGGTCTCGACCGTCCACACCGCGGCGTCCTCGTCGTACCTCATCGAGACGACCTCGGTGCCGAACGAGATGTCGCGACGCAGATCCAATCGGTCCGCGACGAAGTTCAGGTAGGCCTCGATCTCGGGCTGGGCCGGCATCGTCTCGGTCCACACCCACTCCTGCTCGATCTCCTCGGAGAAGCTGTAGGAATATTCGATGCTCTCGATGTCGCAGCGTGCGCCCGGATAGCGGTTGAACAACCAAGTGCCGCCGACGTTGTGGGCTTTCTCCAGCACGTGCGCCCGGAACCCCAGTTCACGCAGTCGATGCAACGCGTACAGCCCGGAGAAACCGGCGCCGATGACGATCACGTCCACGTGTGCTGTCACCTTCCTCGCCGGGATCGGCTGTTCGGGCCGCTTGCCAAGCTACTGTAACTATTACAGTATTGCCTCCGAATGCGCGCCGATTTCGGCGACCACGAGGGAGGCATCTGTGAAGGTCCCATTCACCTGGAAGGTCACCGGATGGTTCATGATCGGATGGTCGGCGGAGTTCGAAGTCGGCGATGTCAAGGCGCTGCACTACTTCGGTGAGGACCTGGCGGCCTACCGTGACGAGTCGGGCGAACTGCACGTCCTCGAAGCACACTGCAAGCATCTCGGCGCCCACATCGGGCACGGCGGCAAGGTCGTGGGCGATTGTGTGGAGTGCCCGTTCCACGGCTGGCGCTGGGGCCCCGACGGTTCCAACCGCTACATCCCCTATCAGCCGGATCGCCCCAATCGGGGCTTGAGGTTGCGGACCTATCCGGTCAGGGAACAGTACGGCTGCATCTTCATGTGGTACCAGCCCCAGGGCAAGGAACCGCAGTGGGAACTGCCGGACATCTTTCTCAAGTTCCCCCAGTTCGAGACCGACGCCGGCGCCTACTACCGTCCGTATCCGGAGTTCTCCAGCCGCGCCGACGCCGTTCCGGTGCACCCGCAGATCGTCGCCGAGAACGGTCCCGACAGTTCACATTTCCGGTATGTGCACGGCGCCTCCGTCACACCGGTGTGTCTGCACTGGGAGCACGTCGATGAAGAATGGCGCTTCCTCACCGGCTGGCCGGACGTCCGCAGCGACGACCCCGACAAGATGGCGTTGCGTATCCACAGCCATTTCTCCGGACTGGGGTTCGCGATGAGTGCGTTCGAGGGCTCCTCCAACCACCGGCTGATCTTCGCGTGCACACCGGTTGATGACGAGGTATCGGACATGTTCTATTCGATCTGGTGGCCGAAGCTGCCCGGCGAGACCTCCGACATTCCGCCCGCCGGCGTGCGCGCCAAGGTCGAACGACAGTTCCTCAAGACCGTGTGGGAGGACTGCGACATCTGGCGCTACCAGAAGTACGTCGAGAACCCGCCGCTGGCCAAGATCGACGCGAAACCCTATATGGCCATGCGGAAGTGGGCGACCCAGTTCTACGACGTGCCACCGGTGGGACAACCGGTCACCTCCGCATGAAGCCCGACCTCGACGAACTGGTGACACCCGCTCACACCGCGATCGTCACCCAGGAGTGCCAGGGGGCCGTCGTCGGACCGGACGCGGGGCTGCGGACACTGTCCGAGGCGGCCCGTCGACAAGCCCTGCCCAATATCGCCCGACTGCTGCCCGTCGCGCGTGCGGCGGGCGTATCCATCGTGCACTGCGTGGTCCAGCGCAGGTCCGACGGCCGGGGTTCCAACCACAACGCCAGAATCTTCGCCTTCGGCGCCGCAGGAGTCGACATCAGCCCCGACAGCCCTGGCACCCGACTGGTGCCCGAACTCGACGCTCAGCCAACCGATCTGGTGCTGCACCGGTGGCACGGCATCGGACCGATGGGCGGCACGGACCTGGATTCGATCCTGCGCAACCTGGGGGTGAGCACCATCGTGGCGGTCGGCGTTTCGGTGAACGTCGCGATCACCAACCTGGTCATGGATGCCGTGAACGCGGCCTATCGTGTGGTCCTGCCACGGGACGCCGTCGCCGGGATTCCGCACGACTACTGCGACGCCGTCATCGACAACACGTTGTCGCTGCTCGCATCGATCACCACCACCGACGATCTCATCGAGGCATGGAGTAGGCGATGACGGACCGCGGCCGATGGCCATACAACTTCGGGCCAACTGTCTACCCGCTGAGCGCGGGCGTCTAGAGTCCATCGCATGACCGAGTCGACTCAGTTCACCGTCCCGGCCGCCGCCGATGCCGTCGCGGCCGTCATCGGCGATCGTGACTTCATCGTCCAGGGTGATCGCCGCTTCACGTACGCGCAGATCGTCGAGCGTTCGAATCGGCTCGCGGCCTACCTGCACTCCCGGGGCCTGGGGTGTCACACCGAGCGCTCCGAGTTGGGCGGTCACGAGGTCGGGCAGGATCTACTGGGCATCTACGCCCACAACGGGCCCGAATACGTCGAGGGCATGCTGGGGGCGTGGCGGTCGCGGGTCGCGCCGTTCAACGTCAACTACCGGTACGTCAAGAGCGAGCTGCAGTACCTGCTCTCCGATTCCGGCGCGTCCGCGCTGCTCTACCACGCCGCCTTCGCCCCGCGCCTGGCCGAGGTGCTGGCCGATCTGCCGCAGCTGAAGGTGCTCATCCAGATCGCCGACGAGTCCGGCAACGACCTCCTGCCCGGTGCCGTCGACTACGAGGCGATCGTGGCGACCGGACCTGCCGGCCCGCCGCCGGTGCAACCGTCACCCGACGACCTCTACGTGCTCTACACCGGTGGGACCACCGGCATGCCCAAGGGTGTGCTGTGGCGCCAGCACGACATCTTCATGACCTCCTTCGGTGGCCGCAGCCTCTACACCGGGGAACTGGCCACCAGCTACGACGACATCACCGCCCGCTGCGTCGCTGCCCCCGACACCAGGCTGATGGTGCTGCCGCCGCTCATGCACGGCGCCGCTCAGTGGGCCGTGCTGACCGCGATGAACACCGGCCAGACGGTGGTGTTCTCTGCCGTCACCGACCATCTCGACGTCGACGACGTGGTGGCCACCGTCGAACGGGAGAAGATCCTGGCGGTGACGGTGGTCGGCGACGCGATGGCCCGCCCGCTGGCCGACGCGTTCGAGCGGACGAGCGCTGATCTGTCGTCACTGGCAGTGGTGGCCAACGGCGGCGCACAGCTCACCCCGACCGCCAAGCAACGGCTCATCGACAGCAAGCCCAACCTGATGATCGTCGACGGTGTGGGGTCCTCGGAGACTGGTGCGCAGATGACCCACATGTCGGCCTCCGGCGCGGTATCCACCGGCAAGTTCACCGCAGGACCGGACACCTCCGTCGCCTCCGAGGATCTCAGCACGATCCTCGAACCCGGCCACGACGACATGGGGTGGTTGGCGCAGCGCGGGTACGTCCCACTCGGCTACAAGGGGGACGCTGTCAAGACGGCCGCGACGTTCCCCGTCATCGACGGTGTGCGGTACTCGGTGCCCGGTGACCGCGCCCGGCATCTGTCCGACGGTTCGGTGGAACTGCTCGGTCGCGATTCGGTGACGATCAACTCCGGCGGCGAGAAGATCTTCGCCGAGGAGGTGGAGTCCGCGGTCGCGTCCCATCCTGCGGTCGCCGACGTGGTGGTCGCGGGCCGACCGAGCGAGCGGTGGGGTCAGGAGGTGGTGGCCGTGGTCGCGCTCGTCGCCGGCGCCGAGGCGACCGCCGAAGAGCTCATCGAGCACGCCTCCGAGGTCATCGCCCGCTACAAACTGCCCAAAGCGGTGGTGTTCCGGCCCACCATCGAGCGCAGCCCGGCCGGCAAGGCCGACTACCGGTGGGCCCGCGAGCAGGCCACCGGCGGCGCCTGAGCCGGAGGCGATTCAACGGGCCCTGAGCCGGCGACGCGTGCGGTTGCGCGCCATTCGCAGTGCCATGGCCGTGGTCGCGCGCATCGTCCGTGAGAACGGCGGAGCAGCGCGGCCGGTGATGGTGAACGGCAGATCGCTGCCCACGACGGTGCGGTAGTGGCTGAACGCATCAAAGCCCGCCTTGCCGTGGTAGGCGCCCATCCCGCTGCGACCCACCCCGCCGAAGGGTGCCGCGGAGGGGATCATCTGTGCGGCAAAGTCATTCCGCGCCACCCCGCCGCTGCGGGTGCGCTGCACAAATGATCTGAAGTCGTCGTCGTCCGGGCCGAACCAGTACGAGACCAGCGGCGCCGGGCGGGCGTTGACGTAGTCGACCACCTCGGCGAGATGCCGATACGGACGCACGGTCAGCACCGGGCCGAACGTTTCCTCGGTCGCGATGAGCATGCTGTCGTCGACGTCGCGGACGATCGTCGGAGCGATCTTGCGGGTCTGGCGATCCGGCAGCATCTCCCCCGGCGGTGCCACGGAATCGACCAGGGCGCCCTTGGCCCTGGCGTCCTCGATCAGACCGACAACTCTGTCGAAGTTCGCGTCGTTCACCGACGAGCAGTAGTCCGCGTTGGCGACGATGGACGGGAACATCGCCTGCAGCGTGTCGCGCGCGACGCCGACGAACTCCTCCATCCGCTCGGCCGGTACGAACACATAATCAGGACACACACAGACTTGACCACCGTTGATCATGCGGCCCTGCGTAATCCGGCCAGCCGAGCGGGTGATATCGGCACCGGGTGAGACCACCACCGGGTTCTTGCCGCCGAGTTCAAGCGTGACAGGCACCAGGTTCGCCGCCGCGGCCCCCTGGACCAGCGCACCGACCGCGGGCGACCCGGTGAAGAAGAGGTGGTCGAAGGGCAGCGCAGCAAAATCGGCCGATACGGATGTGTCGCCGGTGACGACGTGCAGTTCGGCCGAGTCGAAGTAGTCCCCGGCACGGGCCCGCATCAACTCGGCGGTACGCGGGGTGACCTCCGACATCTTGATCATGACGCGATTGCCTGCCGCGAATGCCGCCGACGCCGGCAACACCACGAGGTTGAGAGGAAAGTTCCACGGCCCGATGATGCCGACGACGCCGAGCGGGGAGGGCTCGACTTCCGCCCTCATCCCGAACATCCGCGCCGTCCGCATCAGTCGGGCCGATCGCATCCACTGCGGCACATGGGATCTGGTGTGCTCGATGACCGAGATCATGCCCAGTATCTCGGTGAACAGCGTTGCGGCGCTCGGACGGGTGCCGAAATCGGCTGCCATCGCCTCGGCGAAGTCGTCGGCGTTGTCGAGAACCAGTGCGAGCAGGCGGTCGATCCGGTTGCGCCGCAACACGACGTCGGGGGGGCCGTCGGCGATGAACGCTTGCCGCTGACGTTCGAGGGCTTCGCCGAGGGACACGACCATGGGCGATTCCTCCGATTGACGGCCGCCGACTGTACAGGCAGTTACTGTAAGTATTACAGTAACTGTCGTTGCAGACAACCGACTGGAGACCAACCGTGGAAACCCCGGTACAGGACGTGGCGATGGATGAGCCCATCGATCTGCGCGACCCCTATCCCATGTTCGCGCGTCGCCGCGACGCGGGTGGCGTGTTCCGTGGCTCCGTCATGGACTGGTCGAAGACACCCGACTCGCTGAGACCCGAGAATCTTTACGCCGCGGTGTCCTTCGACGCGGTGAACCGGGTGTTCCGCGACGGCAAGGTGTTCAACTCGAAGATCTACGATTCCACCATCGGCCTGTTCATCGGCCCGACGATCCTCGCGATGGAGGGCAAGCCGCACTGGGAACACCGCAACCTGGTCTCGGCGGCGTTCAAGACCCGGTCACTGTCACGGTGGGAACCCGAGATCGTGCGGCCGGTCGTCAACGGTCTGATCGACGAGTTCGTCTATACCGGCGAAGCGGATCTGGTGCGCGACTTCACCTTCGAATTCCCCACGCGGGTCATCTCCAAGCTGCTCGGACTGCCCGAGGAAGACCTGCCCTGGTTTCGCAAGCGTGCGGTGGAACTGATCAGCTACACGGTCAAGTACAAGCGCGCATTCGAAGCCTCCGCGGCGCTGAAAGAGTACTTCCTCGAGCAGATCGACAAACGCCGGTCGGCGCCGACCGAGGACATCATCGGTGATCTGGTGTCGGCCGAGATCGACGGCGAGCGCCTGACCGATGAAGCGATCTTCTCGTTTCTGCGCCTGCTGCTGCCTGCCGGGCTCGAAACCACCTACCGATCGTCGGGCAATCTGCTCTTTCTACTGCTGTCCCACCGCGAGCAGTTCGATGCGGTGGTGGCCGATCATGAGCTGATCGGAGCGGCGATCGAGGAGGGACTGCGCTACGAGACGCCGCTGACCACCGTGCAGCGTTATGCGACCGAGGACGCCGAGGTTGATGGCGTGGAGATACCCGCAGGTTCGGTCATCGACGTGTGCATCGGTTCGGCCAACCGCGACGCGAAGCGGTGGGAGCGTTCCGAGGAGTTCGACATCTTCCGGAAGAGGGTGCCGCATCTGTCTTTTGCGGCCGGTGAACACACGTGCATGGGCCTGCACCTGGCGCGGATGGAGACCCGGGTGGCGCTCGAATGTCTACTCTCCCGGCTCTCGAACATCGAGCTGATCACCGATTCGGATCCGCACATCCACGGCCAGCCGTTCCGGTCCCCGACATCGATCCCGGTGACCTTCACCCCTGCCGCCGCGGAATAGCCTTCCTGGCTGCAGTATCGGGGCAGACCACAGCCGTGGCTTCACCCCGGCGGGGGTCAGCTCTGTCGACGCTCGCGGCGGGCGATGGTCTTGGTCTCGAGATACTGTCCGAACCCCTCGATGCCGCACTGCCTGCCCACACCGCTGCTCTTGTAGCCGCCGAACGGCGCGTCGGCGCCGTAGAACATCCCGCCGTTGACACCGAAGGAGCCGGTGCGAACGCGCCGCGCGATCGACATCCCGCGTTCCGCGGATCGGGACATCACCGCACCCGCGAGCCCGAACACACTGTCGTTGGCGATGCGCACTGCCTCGTCGTCGTCGTCGAACGGGATCAACACCAGCACCGGTCCGAAGACTTCCCGCTGGGCGATCGGTGCGCTGTTGTCGACGCCGACGATCACCGTCGGGGCGACGAAGTGTCCGCCTGCCAGGTGTCCGGGCAGCCCTTCGACCGGACCGCCGCCCACGGTGATCTCCGCACCGGCGGCCCGCGCTTCGTCGATCGCTGCCAGCACCCGGTCCTTCTGCGCGGCGCTGATCACCGGACCGACGAAGGTGCCGGGATCGACCGGATCGCCCACCGGCACAGCCCGATACGCGTCGGTGATGTCAGCGACCGCCTGGTCGTAGAGGGAGCGATGGATCAGCATCCTGCTGGTGGCCGCACACGCCTGCCCGGCGTGTACACAGACACCCACCGCGGTCGGCACGATCACCGCCGGGTTGGCGTCGTCGAGCACGATCGCCGCGGACTTGCCGCCGAGTTCGAGGAACATCCGCTTCATCGTGTCGGCGCCCTGGCGCATCAGCAGCCGGCCGACCGCGGTTGATCCGGTGAACGACACCAGGTCGACGCGCGGATCGGTGCCCAACATACCTGCCACCTCGTTGGAAGGGGTGGTGACCACATTGACGACCCCGCGCGGGATGTCGGTCCGCTCCTTGATGAGCCTGCCGAGCCTGGTCGCGTTCCAGGGCGTGTGGGGGTCGGGTTTGAGGACAACGGTGTTTCCGGCCGCCAGAGCAGGGCCGAGCTTGTTGAGGATGACCTCGATCGGGAAGTTCGACGGTGTCACGGCGGCGACGACGCCCACCGGTTCCTTGACGACGGTGCGGATGTTGCGGTCCCCGAACAGTCCGCCGCCGTCGAGCAGCCGTTCCCACTCGAACGCATCGATCAGGTGCGCCGGATAGCTCAGCGACTCAGCCAGCGGCCAATCCAGTTGCGCCGACTGCGTCGTCATCACCGGGCAGCCCACCTCGGCGACGAGTTCGTCGCGCAACTCCTCGCGCTCGGCCTCGATCGCGGCCTGCAGTTGCTGCAGGCATCGCTTGCGTAGCGAGCTGTCGGTGGACCAGTCCCCCGCGTCGAACGCGAGGCGGGCCGCTCCGATCGCGCAGTCCATGTCGCGGGCACCGGCCGCGGCGGTGCCACCCAGCACTGCGCCGGTGGCCGGACTGACATTGTCGAACTCCGCGCCGGAGTCCGCCTCGACGAGTTCGCCGCCGATCAGCATCCTGCGCTCGGCGCGCAGCCCGACGCGCTCTCCCAACTCGACGCTGGTCTCGACTGAACCCGCTGCGACGTCGCTCACCAGCACCTCCGTGGGCGGGAAAATTGTTGGACGATCAACGGTAAACGTTACAGTATCTCGACTCGGCTAAACTCGATCCCCACGAGCGGTTCGACATCGTCGTCAGAAGGGGATCCACTTGATCAAGGTCATGGAGGGCGTCCGCGTCCTCGAGGTAGCTCAGTTCACCTTCGTGCCGGCAGCGGGTGCGATCCTCGCCGACTGGGGCGCCGATGTGATCAAGATAGAGCATCCGGTGCGAGGCGACACCCAGCGAGGCTTCATCAACATGGGCGGGTTCCAGATGGACCCCAACCGGCATCCCCTCATCGAGCACCCGAACCGCGGCAAGCGCAGTGTCGGTATCGACGTGTCGACCCCCGACGGCCAGCAGGTCCTCTACGAAATCGCCGAGACCGCCGACGTCTACCTCACCAACTACATGCCGCAGGCACGGCAGAAGAACAAGTTCGACGTCGAACACATCCGCGCGGTGAACCCCGACATCATCTATGCGCGCGGCAGCGCCTACGGCGACAAGGGCCCCGAACGCACCGTCGGCGGCTTCGACGGGACCGCGTTCTGGACCCGCAGCGGGGTGGGTCACGCGCTCACCCCGGAAGGGATCGGAGGCGCTCTGTCGCAGGGCATTCCGGCGTTCGGCGACTCGATCGGCGGAATGAACATCGCCGGCGGGATCGCCGCGGCGCTGTTCCACCGCGAACGCACCGGCGAGACGGCGGAGATCGACGTGTCGCTGTTGAGCACGGCGTGGTGGGCCGCAGGCGCCAGCGTGACGCAGGGAATGGAATCCGGTGAGACGATGCGGTCGTTGATGCCGAATTCGGCGGGTCCCACGGTCAACCCATTCCTGGGCAACTACCTGACCTCCGACGGCGGCACCATCAATCTGTGCATCGTCAGCCCGACCGGGTACATCCGCGACGCGTTCGAGCATCTCGGCCTACCCGAGATGGCCGACGACCCCAAGTTCTCCGAGGTGCTCCCCCTCATCGAGAATGCCTCCGAGGCAGCCGAACTCATCGCCGACTCGTTCCGCAGCAAGCCCTTCGACTACTGGCGGGAGCACCTCAAGACCATGAAGGGACAGTGGGCGCCGTTCCAGAGCCTGGTCGATCTCGGAACCGACGAACAGGCCATCGCCAACGACATGATCGCCGAGGTGGAGGCGAGCGACGGCGGGCGGCCCTTCAAGGTGGTCCGCGGGCCGGTGCAGTTCAATCACGAACCGCTCGAGACCACCCGCGCACCGCAGGCGTCCGAGCACACCGAGACCGTGCTCATGGAACTCGGGCTGGACTGGGACCGCATCGAGGCCCTCAAGGACAGCGGCGCGATCGCCTAGCCTCTCGCCGAAACTGTATTCCACGCGGGCAAAGCCGCGTTCGCGCCGCGTGGAATACAGTTTCGGCGGTATGTCAGGGGGCGTCGATGCGGACGGGGACTCCGGTCAACCACGCCATGCCCGACATCGATTCGACGTCGTCGGGGTCACTCGAGGTCAACTGGTTCACGTTGGCGCCGCCGGCTTCATTCGCCAGACGCCAACCGCCAGTGCCCTTGTGTCCCCACCCGTGCGGCACCGCGATCACGCCGGGCACGATGTCCTTGGTCACCGTGACCGGCACACTGATCTGGCCGTACGGCGAGCTGACCTGCACCTCCTGGCCGTCGTCGATGTGCAGTGCGGCGGCGTCGTCGAAGTTGATCAGCCCGTACTGGCGACGATCGCCCCGCATCAGCAGCGGCGAGTTGTGCATCCACGAGTTCTCCGAACGGGCTTCGCGCATACCGATCATCCGCAGTGGGAACTCGCCGGGATGCGCACCTTGCGACAGCATGGCGATCTCGGCGGTGATGTCGTTGTGCATCAATTGGATTCGGCCGCGCGGATAACTGATGGCCTGCTTGAGGACGCCGGTCTTCAGATGGGGTGCGAGCACCTTCCCGTGCGGATGGCGGTCGGTGAGTCGGCCGAACGTCAGGCCCCCCGGGCGCAGACCGAACCGGTTGCCGCCGCCGGTGAACCTGATGATCCCGTCGGCCACCACTCGCGGGCCGGCCTCGATCCCCAACAGGTTGAGGGCCTTGCCCGTCGCGGCGACCGCGCGGAACACCGGCGAGTGGCCGCGCAGACCTCGCATCAACTCCCCGACGATCTCCCACTCCTGGCGCGACTGGCCGACGGGCTTGGCCACAGCCTCGGTGGCCTGGCGAAACGGCGTGGCCTGGAACGCCTGGAACGTCAACGGAAAGTCGTCGCGTTCGTACATCGTCGTCACCGGCAGGATGTAGTCACAGCGCGACGTCGTCTCGGTCAGGTAGAAGTCCAGTGCCACAGCAAGATCCAAGGATTCGAGTGCGTTCTCCAATTCACTGCCGTTGGGCACCGACAGCACCGGATTGCCTGCGCTGACGAACAGCGCTCTGATCTGCCGCTGACCCGGCGTGAGTATCTCTTTGGCCATCACTGCGGCCGGCTCTGAGCCGATCAGCGCGCGGAACCCGCCGATCCGAGATCTCTTCCGGCGGTAGGCGCGGCGCAGGAACGCCCCCATCATGACGTTGACCAACCGCTGCCCCGGTAGGCCCAGGCTGCCGAAGACCGATCCGCCCGGTTTGTCGAGATTTCCCGCGACCAGGTTGACGACGTCGATCAGGTAGGAGGTCAGCGTCCCGTACCGTCCCGCGCAGGTTCCCAGCCGTCCGTAGATCGCCGCGCGTGGCGTTGCCGCGAGGTCACGGGCCAACGCGCGCACCACGTCCGCATCGATCCCGGTGAAGGCCTGCGTGACCTCGGGTGTGAACGGTGCTGCCTGTGTTCGAAGCCAATCGAGTCCGTCGGCGTGAGCAGCGATCTGCCCGACATCGACCAGACCCTCGGCGAACATCACCTGCAGAAGTGACAGCAGCAGATGCGAATCGGTGTCCGGGACGATCCCGCACCACTCGAACTGGGCCGCCGTCTCGGATCGGCGCGGGTCGATCACCACCACCCGGCCGCCACCCTTGACGATGTCGTGCATCCGGTCCTTGATCCGCGGCGCTGTCAGGAAACTGCCGTGCGAGACGACGGGGTTGGCGCCCATCACGACGAGGAGTTCGGTACGGGTCAGGTCCGGTATCGGAACCGAGATCGGGGTCCCGTAGAGAAGTTGGCTCGCCATCAGCCTGCTGTTGGTGTCCTGAGACGACGCCGTGAAGAAGTGGGTGCGCCGGCCCAGCCCCTTGATGAACCCGAGCGCCGACAGCACATGCGCATAACTGAAGGCTCCGGGATTTCCGAAATACCAACCGACAGAGCCCGATCCGTGGTCCCGCAGGATCGTCGACAGTCGGGTCGTGATGTCTGCGAGCGCCTCGTCCCAGGACACCGGCTCGAACCCGTCGCCCGTCCGGCGCAGCGGGACCGTGACGCGATCGGGGTCGTTGACGACCTCGGTGAACGCGATGCCCTTCTGACAGGCGAACCCGGACGACAGCGGATGGTCCTTGTCGGGACGCAGTGCGACGAGCGTGCCGTCTTCGACGGTGGCGATCATGCCGCAGAGCGGCTCGCAGATCCGGCAGAACGTGATCTTGTGTTCGACACCGGTGTTCTGTTCGACGCTTCCAGCCATATCGGATCCCCTTTCCAGAGGCGCTATCCGGATAGTCTGATCCGGGTGCGCTGGATTGTCGATGGAATGAACGTGATCGGCTCCCGCCCCGATGGCTGGTGGCGCAACAGGCACCGCGCGATGACGACCCTGGTCGACTGTCTGGAACGGTGGGCACTGCGCGACGGCGTCGAGGTGACCGTGGTATTCGAGCGGCCCCCATCGCCGCCGATCGAGTCGTCGGTCATCACGGTGGCGCACGCACCGACTGCGGCCCCCAACTCCGCCGACGACGAGATCGTCAGAATGGTCTCCTGTGATCCGCACCCCGAAGAGATCCGGGTGGCGACGTCGGACCGCGTTCTGTCCGATCGGGTTCGGTCGGCGCATGCGTCGGTGTATCCGGCCGAACGGCTACGGGGGATGATCGATCCCCGGTGAAGTCCTGTAAGGCATCCGGTTGTACCTTCGATAAGTGCGACCACATCCTGCGGCCCGCGACCGCGCACACGACAGGAGCGGGACGTGACCGACGCCTACTACGAACTCATCGATCCCGACGATCCTCTCGGGGAGAAGTTCGCGGCGTCCGGCCATGTGGTCAGCACCTGGGGTGCCACGATGCAGAACGCGGCGCCGGTATCGGCGCTGCTGGTCCGCGCCCTCGAACGGTGCTCGCCGCGTGATGATTCCCGCATCAGCAGGGTTGTCGTGGACCTCCTGGGGCCGGTGCCGGTCACCGACCGGCTGTGGGTCCGATCCAGTGTGGAGCGCCAGGGGACGTTGATCGAGTTGGTCGGCGCCGAGATGATCGCGCCGGGGCCGGGTGGGACCCCACGGCCTGTCGCCAGAGCCAGCGCCTGGCGGTTCCAGCGCAGTGAGGTGGACGGCTTGCCCGTCACCCCGTACGACCCGATGCCACCGGTGGCCGAGGGCCGACGCCGGCGAGACGATGACGGCCTGCCAGCAGATATTCGCGGTCGCCGATATCGCCAACGGGATGGGGAGCCGGTTGGATCCGGCCGAGTGGACGTTTCTCAACACCGACCTCGCGGTACACATCCACCCGCTGCCCGAGGGAGAGTGGATCGGCGTGCGCTCCGAGAACCATTACGGCCGAGACGGAGTCGGCGTCTCTCGCGGAACGCTCTTCGACGAGATCGGTCCCGTCGCAGCCATCCAGCAGGCGCAACTGGTGCGCCGCCGGAGCACCCCGGACATTCCCAACTGAGAGGCTTTACCGTAAGATTTACCGTTGGTTCATTTCCGCAGGCCGGATTGTTCGGAGGTACCTGAGATGCACGATGTCGCCATCATCGGTGTGGGCTTGCACCCGTTCGGCAGATTCGAGGGTAAGTCGGCGATGGAGATGGGTGTGGACGCCATCACCGCCGCGATCGACGACGCAGGCGTGGCCTGGAACGACATCCAGTTCGGCGTCGGCGGCAGCTGGACCGTGGCCAATCCGGATGCCATCGTGGGCATGGTCGGCCTGTCTGGAATTCCCTTCACCAACGTGTTCAATGCGTGCGCTACCGCCGCGAGCGCCACCAAGGCGTGCGCAGACGGAATCCGCTTGGGTGACTACGACATCGGCATCGCAGTCGGCCTCGACAAGCACCCCCGCGGAGCCTTCACCGAGGATCCCGGGCTGGTCGGCATGCCGAGCTGGTACGCCGAGAACGGCCAGTATCTCACCACGCAGTTCTTCGGCATGAAGGCCAACCGCTACCTGCACGAGCACGGGATCAGCCACCGGACCCTGGCCAAGGTGGTCAACAAGAATCTCCGAAACGGTGCCCTGAACCCCAACGCGTTCCGGCGAAAGCCGATGGACGAGGACGCCATCCTGGACTCCCCCATGCTGAATTACCCTCTGACGCAGTACATGTTCTGCTCCCCCGACGAGGGTGCGGCCGCGGTGGTGATGTGCCGCGCCGACCTCGCCCACCGCTACACGACGAACAAGCCGGTGTTCGTCCGTGCGGTCGAAGTGCGCACCCGCAAGTATGGCGCGTACGAGGTCAATACCACCTTCGCGCCGGTGGAGGAAGACGTTGCACCCACCGTGTATGCCGCAAGGGCGGCCTTCGAGAAGGCGGGCATCGAACCATCGGACGTCGATGTGATCCAGTTGCAGGACACCGACGCCGGTGCCGAGATCATCCACATGGCCGAGGCCGGCTTCTGCACCGATGGTGATCAGGAGAAGCTGATCGCCGAGGGCGCCACCGAGATCGGTGGGTCGATGCCGATCAACACCGACGGCGGCCTGCTGGCCAATGGCGAGCCGATCGGCGCGTCGGGGCTGCGGCAGCTCCACGAGATCGTCCGTCAACTGCGCGGCGAAGCCGGCGACCGGCAGATCCCGGGTGAGCCGAAAGTGGGGTTCGCACAGCTCTACGGCGCACCGGGGACGGCGGGCGCCACCATCGTGACGACCTAGGGCTTGGCCCCCGGCGCCGAGTAGTTCGGCTTGCCGAGGCCGAGTGCGTACTGCGCGATCATGTTGCGGAACACCTCGAGGGTGCCGCCGTAGATGCCGACCAGCGGCGCGAACCGGTACACGTACTCGGCTGCGCCGTCGTCGGCGGCCCCGTCGGTGCCGATCGGCAGCGCCGACGCGGCACCCAGGATGTCCATCAGGTCCGGTGAGATGTCGCGCATCGTCTGCGCGAGCGCCACCCGACCGAAGATGCTGGGCGCCGACAGCGACGCCTCCATTCTGGCCACGCTGCGCCCCAGCCGGTAGGCCACGGAGCCGTCGTCGATCAGCCTGCGGCCGTTGGGGTCTGCGGCTGTCGACTTCGCCGCGGCCTTGTCGACCGCGGCAGCCATGAAATTGGCCTGGTGCATCATGATCGACACGTCCTGCAGACCGTCGACGGATGTGTCCACCGCACCGTGCTCGACATTGAGCGGTTCCCGGACCACCGTCCACCCACCGTTGACCTCACCGAGTCGGTACCTGTCGTCCACCCGGACGTCGCTGTAGTAGACGATGTTGGTGCGGTCGCCGTCGACGGTGCGGATCCCCTGGATCTCGATGCCGGGAGTGTTCAGCGGCACCAGGAACATGGTGAGGCTCTTGTGTTTCGGGGCCGTCGGGTCGGTGTTGGTGATGAGGAAGACGTACTGGCAGTTGTGAGCCCCGGTGGTGAACATCTTCGACCCGTTGATGATCCAGCTCGACCCATCCGCCTCGCGGACCGCCCGGGTCTTGCAGGTCGCCACGTCGGATCCGCCCTCGGGTTCGGTGTATCCGAGGCACATCCGCACGTGTCCGGTGTACACCCGCGGCATCACCTCGTCCCTGAGCTCCTGCGAACCGAACTTCTCCACCGACCGCGCGATCATCGCGGTGGTGCCTGCGGTCACCCAGGGCACGTGCGCGCGACGCTTCTCGAGCTCCCAGATCCGCCGCTGCACTCTGGTGAAGGCCCGCCCGGAGTCGGACTTCCACTCTCGCTCCCAGTATCCGGCGGCGCCGATGGCCAGATGCACGCCCTCGTCGAAGTTGTCGCCAGTTTCGCGATCGCGCCGCAACACGTCCTCGGTGACGATCTCGTGCAGGAATTCCCTGGTCGCGTCGAGGAACTTCTGGTCGTCGTCGTCGAGTTGCACTCGTGCGAAGTCCATGGCTCAGCTCCGTCCTTCGCGCTCGGCGACGATCGCGGCGATGTGTTGTGCAGTTTTGCCGGGGTCACCGCCGGCGATCGCCCAACCTCTGGCACGGACGAGGTAGGCGGTCGCCGCCGCCTCGGCCGAGACTCCGAGCCCGCCCTGCACATGGACGGCCATCGTCGCGGCCTTTGCCGCTTCCTCGGCCATGAACACGAAGACCGACGGCGCCAACTCGGGCCGCTCGTCGGGTTCGTTGTCGAGGAACCAGGCCGCGCGTCGGGCGAGGTTGCGGCCCCCCTGCACGGTGATGGCGATGTTCGCCAGCGGATGGGAGATGCCCTGCAGGGTGGAGATCGGGACGCCGAGCGTGTAGCGCGACTTCGCGAACTCCGCGGCGATCGTCATCGTCTCCTCGACGAGGCCGACCAGCGCCGCACCGGTCAGCAGCCGCCATTCATCCAATGCGCGTTGGTATTCGGTGAGCGCCTCGGCGCCACTGGCCACAACTGTCCGAGTGTCGGCGGCGGCGGGGTCCACCCACGCCATCGGCAGCTTGCCGATGTTGTCGACTCGCGCCGGCCGCGACGCAAAGGTCAACTGCACGATCTCGTCGCCGTCGCGGACCACGATGTGATCGGCGATCGATCCGGTCGGGATCAACCTGACCCCGGACACGCTGTCCTGCTGGGCGTCCAGGCCCACCAGTTGCGTGCCGTTGACCACATCGGGATCGACGGTGCCCAGCCGGGCCAGCAGCCGGGCGGCGCAGACATGATCTATCCACGGCACCGGGGCCAGCGAGCGGCCGATCTCCTCGGCGACCAGCGTCAGATCGACCAGCGTCGCTCCGTCGCCGCCGACCGACTCGGGAAGTGCCATCGTCGTGGCGCCCATGGCGCACAGACGTTCCCACAGGTTCTTGTCGAATCCGGACTCCTCTGCGGCGCGGACGGTTTCGATCGTGCAGCGGGTGCCGAAGAAGTCTCTGTAGGCCGCCTGTAAGGCTTGATGATCTTCGGACAGGCTGTAGTCCAGCCTGCGTAATTCGTAGCGGTCCATCGTCAATCGCCTTCCTGCCCGAAGAAGAAGCTGTTCGCGTTGTTGTAGAGGTAGTTGTCGAGGACATCGGTCGGCAGATCCAGCGCAAGCGCCTCCGGGACGACACGGCTCTGCCGCAGCACCGGCCAGTCGGAGGCGAAGATCACCTTGGTCTTCCCACGGGTGCGCATGTAGTGCAGCAGGCTCTCCGGCAGTCGCTTGGGCGACCATGCCGAGGTCATGATGCGCAGGTTGGCGTACTTGATCAACAGCCGGATCGCCACGTCCCACCACGGGTCGGCACCGTGGATCATGCACAGCTTCAATTCCGGAAAGCGCACACACACCCGGTCGAGGTGGATCGGGTTCTGCACTTCACCGGGGATCGGCGGGCCCGGAAGGCCGGTGTTGACACACAGCGGCAGGTCGAGTTCGGCGCACTTGGCGTACAGCGGGTAGTACACCGCGTCACTGGGCGGATACATGCCGTCCCCCCAGAAGCTCGGGCCGACGGCCGCATACGTGATGGGCAGATCGGCGCGGACGGCGGCGAGTTCACGCAGCGCAGGCACCGGGCGGAGCAGGTTGATGCCACCGATCGCGAGGGAGAACCGATCGGGGCGCTCCTGGGCAAACGTGCGCGCGGTGACCGACGGCTTGACCAGGTTGTCCATCAGGATCGCCTTGGCGACACCGTGTTCGTCCATCTCGTCGAGCAGCGCCGACATCTCCACCTGCTCGTAGAGCGACTGCGGACCCTTGAAGTAGTCGTCGCGCACCTTGAGCATGAACTCGGGCTGCTTGGCGGTCTCCCCGAAGTGGACGTTGACCAGGCAATCGATGACCCGGTCGACACGCGCTGTCATGGCTGACCTGCCAGCGCATCACTAGGTGCCACTTGGCTTTTCGCCCACCGGTAGTCGGCTTTGCCGTTGCCGAGACGGCGGACCTTCTCGACGAAGATGAACTCCTTGGGCGCCTTGAACCGCGCCAGCGCCTCGGTGCAAGCCGTGTGCAGCGACTCGGGCGCCACGCTGACCTCGGCGTGTGTCTGCACCAGGGCCACCAGTTCCTGCCCCCACCGGTCGCTGTCGCGCCCGACCACCAGCGCGTCGGCTACCGCGGGGTGTGCCCGCAGCACGCCCTCCACCTCCTCGACAAAAACCTTCTCGCCCCCGGTGTTCACCACCAGCGAGTCCCGTCCGAACAACCGCAGCGTCCCGTCGGACTCCAGGGAGGCGCGGTCACCGGACACCACCACCCGCTGTCCTTCGATCACCGGGAACGTCGCGCGGGTGGCCTCGGCATCATCGAGGTAGCCCAGCGGAATCCGACCCTTCCGCACCACCCAACCGACCTCGGGGTCGCCGGGTTCGGCGAACCGCGTCATGTCCGCCGACGCCACGGCGCCGCCTTCGCGAAGGTCGAAGGTTTCACGATGCGAACCGCGCTGGTTGTGACCGAAGCCCATGTTCCCGGTCTCCGACGATCCGTATCCGTTGATGATGGTCACCTGGGGCAGCTTCTCCAACAGCGCACTCACGTGCTTGGGATTGGTTGCCGCACCGCCGGTTCCGATTGCATAGATCGACGACAACTCGTAGCTGTTGGATTCGAGTTCCTCGATCAGCGGGGACGCGTAGGCATCACCGACCATCGTCATCAGCCCGACCTTCTCTCGCTCGGCGGTCTGCCACACCGCCTGCGGATCGAACTTCGCCCGATCGTCGTACAGCACCACCGGAAGGCCGGCGAGGGTGCCCGAGAACACCGTCCACAACCCCGCGGCGTGCATCAGTGGCGACACCGCGAACCACGGTGCGCCGGTGTTGCCGACCACCTTGTCGTGGATCTCGGTCGCGGATTCGTGGTCCGCGCCCACCATCGACGAGACGTAGGTGTCGCTCTGGCGCCAGAGCACCCCCTTGGGGCGGCCGGTGGTGCCTCCGGTGCAATACATGATGAGGTCGTCGGGGCTCGTCACGATGCGGTTGTCCGGATCACCCATGACCACTGCGGCATCCAGCGACACCGACCCTGGCAGCGCTACCGCCTCGCTGCCGTCGTCGACGGCGATCATCAGCTCGCAGCCCTCTGGGGGAAGAACGTCGGCGAACTTCTCACCCAGCGCCCGGTGGTACACGACCGCGCGGGGTTTGACGTAGGCCAGAAGGTCGGCGACCTCGCGCGGCGAGTAGTGATGGTTGACGTTCACCGGGACGGTGCGGGCCTTCAGTGCACCCACGACGACTTCCGGGTAGCGGTCGTTGTACATGATCAGCGCGATCCGATCCTGCCCGCACTCCCAGTTCGCCAGCTCGCCACGTTGCCGGTGGGTCCCGAAGCCGTTGGCGGCCAAGAAATTCGCGAGCCGCCGGGTGCGCAGCGCCATCTCCCCGTAGGTGGTCCGACGCTCGCCGCACACCGTCATCGTCCGATCGCCGACGACGTCGGCGATGGCGTCGACGACGTCGCCGATGGTCCACTCCCCCATGTCAGACGGACGCCGTCACATCAGCGCCGATGAGCGTGAGTGCGTTGTCGCGCATCACCTTTCGGGTGTCCTCGTAGCTGAACTGGGGAAACTGCGGGATGTCCGCGGTGAACGTCATCGGGTCGGCGAGGCCCTCCCCGTGCGGCCAGTCCGAACCGAACAGGATCTTGTCGACGCCGATCGTGTCGGCGAGCACCTGCACGTCGTCCTCGTAGTACGGCGCGATCCACACGTTGTTGCGCAGCTGCTCGACCGGATCTTCCCTGTAGTGGTACGGCGCGGTGTTGGCCGATTTCTTCAGCCGCTTGATCAGGCGGTACACGAAGTACGACCCGTTCTCGATGCTGGCGACCTTGAGCTTGGGATGCCGGGTGAACACCTGGTGGACGATCATCGAGGCCATCGCGTCGTGAATGGCACGGTCATCGAGCAGCACCTGGTCGAGTGGATCTTTTTTGCCGAAGCCCTCGAACGTCGCCTTTCCTCCCCACAGTGCCGCGATCGCGAGGTAGCCACTGTCGGACAGATGGAAGACCACAGGCACTCCGGCTTCGGCCAGCCGGGCCCACACCGGATCGTGCAGCGGGTCTCCGAGCGAGCGGGGTTTGACCACCCCGGGTACCGGCGCGGGCCGCACACACACGATCTTGGCGCCCCGGCTCAGGACGAACTCGACTTCCTCGACCGCCTTGTCCGGATCAGCCAGCGAGATGATCGGTGCCGACAGGAACCGGTGGTCGGGACGGTCGAAACCCCAGTCCTCGTCCAACCACAGGTTGAACGCGTGAACCGTGGCCATCGTCGCTTCGACGTCGTGCTTGAGGGCCTCCTCCACACCACACGCGAAGGTCGGCAGCATGAACACCGTCTCGAGGTTCTGCTTGTCCAGGACCTTCAGCCGGGCGTCACGGTTCTGGTACTCGGGATGGTCCGGCAACCGGTCGACCTTCATCAGCGATGCCGGATCGACCCCCTCGGGAATCTCACCGCGGAACAGCAGGTCCAGGCAACCCGGCTCGATGATCGGATCGAACGTCGGGTTCGGGATGAAGTGGTTGACCACGCCCCCCATGACGGCGAAGGTCCGCTTGCCCTCGGTGAGCATCTGCACGCCGCGGCGCTTGAACTCCTTGGGCAGGTGGCGGGTGCACGAGTCGATCGTCTCGTAGTAGTGGTTGTCGACGTCGATCGCCCGGTAGTCCAGTGGCTGCACGTTCTCTGTCACGGCGTCTCCTCCTCGAGCGCTGGGAAGCTGGGCTGTCGCTTTTCGAAGAACGCGGTGATGCCTTCGATGAAGTCGGGCCGCTGCATGGACTCGTGCATCAGTTTCTCTGCTGCGGCACTGGTGTCGTGGACGTTTCGCAAAGCGTCGTCGTAGAGCTGGCGTTTGATCACCGCGAGCGAACTCGGCGCGCAGTTGCGGGCCATGTCTTCCGCGTAGGCCAGTGCCCGCGGCAGAAGTTCCTCGGGCGGGACCACTTCCTTGACGAGGCCGAGTTCCTTGGCTTCGTCGGCGAAGAAGGTGCGCCCGCTCAGCAGTAGATCCTGCGCAGCGCTCCAGCCGGCGATGCGCGGCAGGATCCACGAGATCCCGTACTCGGCGATGAGGCCCCGGCGAGCGAACGCGGTGGTGAACTTGGCGCCTGCCGCGGCGAACCGGATGTCACACATCAGGGCCTGCGTGAGTCCGATGCCGGCGCAGGCGCCGTTGATCGCGGCGATCACCGGCTTGCGTAACTGGGTGACGAAGTACGGGTGGCGTTCGCCCACGAGCTTGGTCACGTCGGTGTCACCGCCTGCGTCGGCGCCCCCGATCGTGTCGAGATCACCCATGTCGGCCCCCGCGCAGAATGCGCGTCCACTGCCCGTGAGCACGATGACCCGGACGTCGGGATCGGCCTCGGCGCGGTCGATGCACCGGTAGAAGGCGGCGGCCAGACCACCGCCCCAAGCGTTCATGCGTTCGGGCCTGTTGAGCGTCACCACGGCAACGCCGCTGTCGCGGAGTTCGAAGAGCACCGGGCTCTTCGGATCGGACTCGGCTTCGGAAACGGTCACTGCGACCTCATCGCCCCATCGGCTCCTCAAAAGCGGTTCCAACTCGATGTTTGCACATACTGTACACCTATCGGTATTGCCTTCCGCAACGCTGTTGGAGCTGTCGGAGATCAGGTTTCGAGCAGGCCGAGACGTTCGTACGGCCGCCAGATCCGGACCGAGGCGGCCTCGCGCGGAACCGCTTGTCCCGGTCGATGGAATCCGGTCAGGTGAAGTCGCTTCCACCGTCGACGTTGATGTCGGCACCGGTCATGTAGGAGTTGCGCCGCGACACCAGAAACGCGACGACGGAGCCGATCTCGTCGGGAAAGCCGGCTCGCGGGAGGTGGGCGGGGTGGCCGAAGTGTTCGTCGATCGCGGACATCAATGCGTACGGGTCGCTGCCGTCGACACCGACCGACTCGGCCCAGCCGAGCAGCGAATCCGAAGCGATGCTGCCCGGAGAGACCACGTTGACGAGGATCTCGTCGCGGGCCAGCAGCAGCGACAGGTTCTTCGAGATGCTCGTCACCATGGATTTGGCCGCGGTGTAGGCCGGCAGGATCACACTCTGGCGCTGCGTCGAGTGGGCAGAGAAATTCACGATGCGGCCCCACTGCGCCTTGCGCAGCATCGGCAGCGCGGCTCGAACGCAGTGCACCATGCCCATCACGCCCTCGTCGACCGCGCGGCGCCAATCGTCGTCGCTGAGGTCGTCGAAGGTGCCGCGGACCGACGGGCCGACAGCGTTGACCAGTATGTTCAGCTCACCATCCCACCGGTCGCCGAGATCAGCGAAGAGTTGCCGGACCTGAGCCTCGTCGGAGATGTCGGCGACACAACCCAGGGCCTCCGGACTTCCCCTGTCCCGCAGGTCCGTTGCGGCACGGTCCACCGCCTCCCGGGTGCGCCCGACCACCGCCACCCTCGCACCGTCGTCGGCGAGACACCGTGCGGTCGCCAAGCCCATACCGCGGCCCCCGCCCACGACGACGGCGGTGGCGTCCCGTAAGCCCAGGTCCATCCGAGTCCGTTCGGCTCAGTCAGGTTCCCGTCCAGTTCGGCGCACGCTTCTCCGCGAACGCCGTCGCGCCCTCCATGGCGTCCTTGGACGAGAACACCGGCATGATCAGTTCGTTCTGTTTGTCCCACATCTCGTCCTCGCTCCAGCCTGCCGACTGCGCGATGATCTGCTTGGTGACCGCCACCGCCAGCGGGCCGTTCGCGGTGATGCGCTCAGCGAGAGCCAACGCACCGGCCAGCGCCTCACCCGGTTCGGTGACGACGTTGACGAAGCCCCATTGCGAGGCCTCCTCGGCGGTGAAGTTGTCCCCGGTCAGGGCCAACTCGAGGGCCTTCTGGTACGGGATGCGGTGGGGCAGTCGCAGGAGTCCGCCACCGGCAGCCACCAGCCCGCGCTTGACTTCGGGAATGCCGAACTTGGCGTTTCGGGCCGCGACGACGAGGTCGGTGGCCAACACGATCTCGGTGCCGCCGGCCAGCGCGTATCCCTCGACCGCGGCGATGACCGGCTTGCGTGGCGGGCGCTCGGTGAACCCGATACCCCGGCCCGGGATGGCGGGAACCTCACCGGCCATGAACGCCTTGAGGTCCATGCCCGCACAGAAGGTGCCGCCGGCCCCGGTCACGATCGCCACCGAGAGCTCGTTGGTGTCGTCGAGCTCGTCCATGGCGTCGGCCAGACCCTGGGCCACGGCGAGGTTGAACGCGTTGCGCGCCTCCGGTCGATTGATGGTGATGACCAGGACCCGTCCCTGACGCTCGGTGAGAACCTCGTCTGCCACTGTGCCCCTTTCGCCTGCCGCACTTCACCGTTCGCGCGATGTCGCCGGATATTGCTGGAAAACCTTACTATAGGACTTACAGTAAATGAGTGGAACGATCGTGGGGACTGCCGAGCGGACGCCGGACGGTAAGGTCACGGTCACGGCGGCCCCGCGACACGACTGCAAAGGCGCAGTTCAGACTAGTGGCTGCGGGTAACTTGACTCGCGGTAACTGAACGACGACCGACCCCGCTGCAGGAGCTGCACGTCGCAGGATCGAATGATGGAGGTGCTCTGAGTGGCCAAGCAGGCGACCGCGGAGAAGCGTCAGCGACGTGAACGCGGTTCCATCAACCCCGACGACATCATCAGCGGTGCATTCGAACTCGCCGAACAGGTGTCGATCGACAATCTGAGCATGCCGCTTCTCGGCAAGCACCTGGGCGTCGGAGTCACCAGCATCTACTGGTACTTCCGCAAGAAGGACGACCTCCTCAACGCGATGACGGATCGCGCGCTGCGCCAGTACGTCTTTGCCACGCCCTACGTCGAGGCGAAGGACTGGCGGGAGACGCTGCGCAATCACGCCCGGGGGATGCGGAAGACGTTTATGGGCAACCCGATTCTTGCCGACCTGATCCTCATCCGGTCGGCGTTGAGCCCCCGCGCAGCCAAGATGGGTGTGCAGGAGGTGGAGAAGGCGATCAGCAGCCTGGTCGAGGCGGGTCTGTCGCCCGAGGACGCCTTCGACACCTACTCGGCGATGTCGGTCCACGTCCGCGGATCGGTGGTGCTGCAGCGACTCCGCGAGAAGAACCTGAGCTCCGAAGATGGCCACGGCGACATCGACGACACGATGACGATCGACCCGGAGAGCGCCCCGCTTCTTGCGGCCGTCACTCAGCAGGGCCATCACCTCAGCGCGGCCGACGACCGCAACTTCGAGTTCGGGCTCGAATGCATCCTCGACCACGCCGGCAAGCTCATCGAGGCGAACAGAAAGCCTGCGCGCAAGCCGGCGAAGGCCGCCGCGCGCAAACGCTGACCAGCGCCGCCACACCCCAGCGCCGAAACTGTATTCCACGCGGCCGTGCATCGAATTTGCGCGCGCGGAATACAGTTTCGGCGGTGTTCGTGTCAGACCTCGACGATGACGGCGCCGCCCTGGCCGCCGCCGGCGCACATCGCCGCCATGCCGATGCCACCGCCGCGACGCTGCAATTCGTAGATGAGCGTGGTGACCATGCGGGCGCCGGATGCGGCGATCGGATGTCCGAGGCTGCATCCGCTTCCGGAGAAGTTGACCAGGTCCTCGTCGAGTCCGTACTCCTTGCACGCGGCGATCGGCACGGAGGCGAACGCCTCGTTGATCTCCCACAGGGTGATGTCCGACGGCTTGAGTCCGGCCCGGTCGAGCACCTTGGCGATCACCCTGACCCCACCGAGGCCGGTGTCGCGCGGTGCCACGCCGATGGCGCCCCAGGCGCGCACGGTCGCCATCACGTCGAGTCCGTTCGCGGCGGCGTAGTCACGCTCGACGAGTGCGACCCCGGCGGCGGCGTCGTTGGTGCCGCTGGCGTTGCCCGCCGTGATCGAGAAGCCTTCGATCTCGGGGTGCAGCACCTTGAGCCCGGCCAGCTTCTCCAGCGTGGTGTCGCGACGGGGAGACTCGTCGACGCTGAAGTCGACGACCGATCCGTCGAACTGGGTCACCTTGAGGGGGACGATCTCGTCGACGAACCTGCCGGCGTCGATGGCGTCGACGGCACGCTTGTGTGACCGCACCGCCCAGACGTCCATTTCCTCACGGGTGATGCCCGCGGACTGGGCGGTGTTCCAGCCCACGGTGATGGACATGTCCTTCGACGGCGCGTCTGCTGTCTCGACGTGGGTGGGCGGCATCCAGCGTTCCTCGAACTTCAGCTCGGGGCCGGGAATGCGCCAGTTCGTCAGCGGGGTCATCGACAGCGACTGCACCCCGCCGGCGATCAACACCCGCTCCATCCCGGAGCCGATCTGCGCCGACGCGTTGCCGATCGCGGTCAGGCTGCCGGCGCAGTGCCGGTTGACCGACTGGCCCGGAACATGTTGGAGACCTGTGGCGTCGGCAGCGTAGCGTGCCAGATCGCCTCCGCCGTAATGTGATTCGGCGAAGATGATGTCGTCGATGTCAGCGGGGTCGACACCGGAGCGCCGGACCACCTCGGGCAGGACGGTGGTGATCAGTGTCTCGGGCGGCGTGTTGACCAGCGTGCCCTTGAATGAGCGGCCGATGGCCGTCCTGGCAGCACCGACGATGACGGGTGTTGGCATGTTCTCGACCTCGGCTTCCACGTGAGTGAACTTTACAAAAGTAGCAGATACTGTAGCGCTGGTTACAGGTGAGCCGGGTCACTCCGGTTCGGCGACGTGGAAATGTTCGTCGCGCAACCGGAACGCCTCCCTGGTGCCGTGCTGCGCGCGGGTCTTGACGAAGTTGAATTCACCGGGTGCGAACTGCAGGTTCGTGCCGTAGGCGTGGAAGAGGTAGCTCGCCACCTCCTCGCCCTGATACGCCTGGCTCTGCTCGACCAGGCGGAAGGCCTCCTTGGCGATCACGACCCCGTCGGCGGGCATTTTCGCGGCCTTCTCGGCCCAGTACCGCGCCCGCGCGACCACCGAATCGGCGTCGCAGGTGTCGGTGAAGATCCCGAGGTGTTCGACGTCGGCGGCCTCGATGATGTCGCCGGTGAGCAGCATGCGCCGGGCCAGTACAGGTCCGAGGCGATGGAAGAACATGTGCAGGCTGCCGAGTGCGGGGCCCAGGAATCGGGTTGCGGGCATCCCGATCTTCGTGGAGCGCCCGATCACCGAGATGTCGGTCATCAGCGCCATCTCGAAGCCGCCGCCCAGTGCGTAGCCGTTGATCTCGCCCACCGTGACCTTCGGAAAGCCCATCAAATTGTGGTAGAAGCCGAACGCCCTACGATCCACCGTGAGCCTGCGCCGTTGGCTCGGGCGGCGTTTCTGCTCGGGAGCGTCTTGAGAGCCGTACCAACCGTAGGCATTGTTCATGTCGGCCCCGGTGCTGAACACCCCCTCGGCCCCGCGCAGCAGCACCACGGTGATGTCGTCGTCCTCGGCGACGTCGTCGAGGTAGCGCGCGAGCAGTTCACGCATCGACGCGTCGTAGGAGTTGCGCTGCGCGGGATTGTTCAGCGTGATGGTCGCGATGCGCTTGTCCCGGTCCACGTCGAACAGCACACGGTCATCAGCGGAGGTGGTCATGGCTGGTTCCTGTCGGTTGCGGTTCTCATCGGTCGCTGTTCGAGATCAGCTTTGCCTCAATGGTTTTCCCACGTCCGGCAGCAAGAGTGTTGCGACGGGCGACGGCAAGGTGATCCTGAGCCAACCGCACTGCGCGTGCGGCATTCCCGTCGGCGATGGCGTCGAGCAGTCGGTGGTGATCGCGCAGCGCTGCCCGCATCGTCCTGGGTTCCATCGGATCGCCGGGATGTCGTTCGTCGCTCCACACCGACGATTCGTGCGCCGACCAGATGACTTCGAGCGATCCGATGAGCAGAATCATCGGCTCGTTGCCGCACCGGGAGACGATCGCCTCGTGAAACCTGCGGGCGTTGGGTACATATCGTGCCGGGTTGTCGAACTGCTCGGCCTGTGTGTCGATCGCCGCCTGCAGATGAGGCACCACTTCGGCCATCCGGTCTGCGCGCGCGGCGCACATCCCGGCGCAGATCGGCTCCAGGTGCAGCAGCGCTTCGCTGACGTCACCGGGTGTGGCAGCGCGCGTCTGCAGCACCATGCTGATCATCTGCGCGGTCCGCTCGGCCGAGGGTAGGTGCACCACCGCCCCGCCGACATTGCCCCGCCGCACGGAGATCAGGCCGTCGGATTCCAGGATGTGGATTGCTTCGCGGACCGCGGGTGGGCTGACCCCGAACTCGGCGAACAGGCTCTCCTGCGACGGTAGTACGTCGCCCTCCTTGAGCCGACCGGTAAGGATGTCGTCACGCAGCCTGGATGCCACGAGCTCTGCGACCCGTGGCTGACGAATGCGCGGTGCTGACACTGTTCCGTCGACGGCCTTTCCTTGCTAAGTTGTACAGGATAGTAATCGTATTACCAACTGTATGGCTATCTGTATAGCCTCCGGGAGGAGATGTCCGGGTGGGTGACGACGCGGACGCCGGCACTGTCCGGCAGGTGCGGGACGGTAGAAACGACTCCGTCCTGCGTATCACCCTGGATCGACTGACCCGGCGTAATTCGTTGAGCCACAGCATGATCGACGACCTCGTCGATCTCCTGAGCGCCGCAGCCACCGACGACTCGCTGCGGGCTGTCTGCCTGGCAGGTGCGGGCGACGACTTCTGTGCGGGCGCGGACTGGGTCGCGACCAACAGCGACGCCCAACGCCCGCGGACCGGAGACCTGACGCGGCGAATCCCGCTCACCGCGAACCGCCTGGTGGAACTCATCGCCACGATCCAACTGCCGGTGGTGTGCCGTGTCGAGGGCTGGGCGGTCGGCCTCGGCTGCAACCTCGCACTGGCGGCCGACTTCGCCGTGGCCGGCACCAACGCCACGCTCTGGGAACCCTTCGTCGATCGCGGCTTCAGCCCCGACTCGGGCGCGACCTGGCTGCTGCCGCGGCTCGCCGGGGTCACCCGGGCCAAACGCTTGCTCCTTCTCGGCGAGAAGGTGTCCGGTTCCGATGCCGCCGAGTGGGGTCTGATCCACCAGGCGGTGCCGCCCGGGGATGTCGGCGCGGCGACCGACGACTTGCTGGAGCGCCTGGCCTCGGGCCCGACGGTCGCGATCGGACTGACCAAACAGGCGATCAACTACGGTCTGCATGCCACCCTCCCGCAGTCGATGAGCCACGAACTGGCGAGCCTGGAACTGTCCTGCCGGACAATGGATTTCAAAGAAGGACTGGCTGCGTTCCGGGACCGCCGTGACCCGGACTTCCAGGGCAGATAGACGAAGGGACGCAGGTGAGCTCTCACTCAGGACGATTCGACACCATCGGCTACGAGGTGGACGGTCACAAAGCCACCATCACGCTGAACCGCCCCGAGGCACTCAATGCGCTGTCACCGCACATGGTGACCGAGCTGCGCGCGGCGTACGACGAAGCCGAGGGCGACGACGACATCTGGCTGATGATCGTCACCGGTACCGGGCGGGCGTTCTGCACCGGCGCAGACGTCAAGGAGATCCCCGAAGACGGAAGGGTCGTCTACGAGCGCCCCTACCTGTCGACCTACGACCAGTGGGAAGCGCCCCAGGAGGGCACACCTCCGTTCCGCCGGATGGCCAAACCGGTCCTCGCCGCGATCAACGGTATCTGTTGTGGCGCAGGGCTGGACTGGGTCACCACGGGCGACATCGTGATCGCCTCGGACAAAGCCACCTTCTTCGATCCGCATGTCAGCATCGGTCTGGTCGCCGCGCGCGAGATGGTGCGCCTGGCGCGCGCCCTGCCGCGGTCGGTGGCTCTGCGGATGGCGCTGATGGGTAAGCACGAGCGGATGAGCGCCGAGCGCGCCTACGAACTCGGCATGATCACCGAGGTCGTCGAACACGACAGGCTCCTGGAGCGGGCCCACGAGATCGCCGACATCGTGAATTCCAATGCCCCGCTGGCGGTGCGGGGAACGCGGCTGGCGATCCACAAGACGCTCGACCTGCCGCTCCTGGAAGGCGAGATCCTCGCCGAGACGTTTCGGGAACGCGTGGTCCGCACCGAGGATGCGCAGGAGGGACCGCTGGCATTCGTGGAGAAGCGCACCCCCAACTGGCAGTGTCGTTGAGTACTCCGATGGACGACTTCGACACCATCCTTCTCGATCTCGACCACCACACCCGTGTCGCGACGATCACGCTGAACCGGCCGGAGTCCCTGAACTCCTTCAACCGCACGATGTGTCACGAGATGAAGCACATCTGGCACATCGTCAAAGGCGACGAGGCCATCAACGCGGTGGTGCTCCGCGCGGCCGGCGACCGGGCGTTCAGCGCCGGTCTGGACGTCAAATCGCCCTATGGGCAACCCGGCATCGTCTGGAACCACGAAGATCCGGGCGAGCTGCTCAGCCCCAAGTGGCAGAAGATGTGGAAACCGGTGGTCTGCGCCGTGCAGGGCATGTGCACCGCGGGTGCCCTGTATTTTGTCAACGAGTCCGACGTGGTGATCTGCTCCCAGAACGCCACGTTCTTCGACTCTCATGTCAGTGCAGGGCTGGTGTCAGCGCTGGAGCCGATCGGACTGATGCGCCGTGTCGGACTCGGTGACACGCTGCGGATGGCGCTGATGGGAAACGACGAGCGAGTGTGCGCCGAGACCGCGCTGCGAATCGGGCTGGTCACCGAAGTCGTTGCCGAAGAAACCCTTTGGGCCCGCGCACACGAGATCGCCGCCACCATCGCCGCCAAACCGCCCACCGCCACGCAGGGCACCGTCAAGGCGATCTGGGAATCGCTGGACAAACCGTACCGGGCGGCGATGGACCAGGGCCTCATCTACACCCGGTTGGGCAACCCGATCGCCACGGCGGAGTTGGCGGCACTCGACATCCAGAAGACACCACCGCGGATTCGCTGATGCCCCATCCGCTCTCCCAACGCATCACCGACGTCCTGAACCTGAACCCAGCCGCCGCGGCCATCGAGTTCGAGGGGTCCTGGGTCACCTGGGCGCAGGTCGGCAGGCTGGCGCATTGCATCACTGCGCTGGTCGGGACCGCCAAGGTCGGGATCATGCTCCGCAATCAACCCGCCCACGTCGCGGCACTGCTCGGCGTGCTGGCCGGCGGCGGCACCGTCGTGGTCATCAACCCCGCTCGCGGCGACGCGCGCACCAGAGCCGATCTGGACGCGCTGCAGTTACCGATGATCATCGGCCTGGCCGCGGACCTCGCCGCGCTCGCCCCGTCCACCTCGGCGACCACCGTGGCCATCAGCGATCTGGCGACCGCACCGGTGGTCACCCAGGGCGCCGAAATCGGAGAATCGCACCGTCCCGGTGTGGCGGTGTGGATGCTGACCAGCGGCACCACCGGCCCGCCCAAACGGGTCGATCTCACCTACGACATGCTGGCCCGCAGCGTCATCGGGCGCGAACCGGCCGACTCCCCGGCCCCGACCGCGCTGCGCCGAGGCGTCGCGATCGTCAACTCGCCTCTGGTGCATGTGGGCGGCGTGTTCCGCATACTGCTCTGTATCGCCGAAGCCCGCCCGTTTGTCCTGCTGCCGAAGTTCGACCTGCAGCGCTGGGCCGATGCCGTGCGCGAACACCGCCCGCGCGCGGTGTCACTGGTGCCCGCGGCGTTGCGGATGGTGCTGCATTCCGACCTCACCCGCGACGACCTGGCCGGTGTCCGTGTTGTCACCTCGGGCACCGCGCCGTTGTCGGCCGACGATGCGGACGCGTTCACCGAGAAGTTCGGCGTTCCGGTGCTGACCTCCTATGCAGCAACCGAATTCGGTGGCGGGGTGGCCGGGTGGACACTTCCCGACCATCAGAAGTACTGGCGGGACAAGCGCGGCAGTGTCGGCCGGGCGAACCCGGGCGCGAAGCTGCGGGTCGTCGACGACGACGGCATCCCGCTGGGACCGGACACCGTCGGCCTGCTGGAAGTGAAACCCGCACAATTCGATTCGGCCCAGGACTGGGTACGCACCACCGATATCGCGCGCCTCGACGCCGACGGGTTCCTGTGGATCCTCGGACGGGCCGACCAGGCGATCATCCGCGGTGGCTTCAAGGTGCTGCCCGATGACGTCCGCAGCGCACTGGAGAGCCATCCCGCGGTGCAGGGTGCAGCGGTGATCGGTCAACCCGATCCGCGTCTCGGAGAAACACCCGTCGCTCTGGTCGAACTGCGCGCCGATACCTCCGTCGGCGACGAGGACATTGCCGAATATCTGCGAACTCGATTGGCACGCTACGAGATCCCCAGCACCATCATCGTCGTCGACGCGATCCCACGGACCCCGTCGGGCAAACCCGATCTGGCGGCGGTCCGGTCGTACTTCACACGGACATGACCGTCGCTGCAGCCGACGTCCGGCTCACACCACCTGGCGATCCCTCAACCCTGTGATGTCCGCTGTCGTGTAACCGATCTCACCGAGGATCTCATCGGTGTGCTCGCCGAGCAGCGGTGCCCGCCGACGGATCACGCCGGGGGTGGCCGACAGCCGGAACGGGGTCTCGATGATCGGCACGTCATGCGGCGCGCCGGGAAACGGGACACGCTGCAGATAACCCATCGCCGCGACGTGCGGGTCGTCGAGCACATCTTGTGTCGAGTTCATCGGTGCCGCAGGCAGCTTCGCCGCCTCGAGCATCTCGAGCACTTCGGCTTTGGTCTTGTCGGCACACCACTGCGCCATGGCGTCGTTGAGGACGTCCCCGTTCTCCCAACGCAGATCGTCGTCCGCGAACCGCGGATCGTCGACCCACTCGGCCCGCCCCACGAGGCGGCACCAGCGCATGAACATCGGCCGGCCGGCGATCTGCAGCAGCACCCACCCACCGTCGGCGGTCTTGTACAGGTCACATGGCGCCACCGACGTTCCCTGGTTGCCCATCCGCGGCTTGTCCGTGCCGAGCAGGTCACGTTCGATCAGGAACGCGTTCGACAGCATCATCGCGGTGGGAAGCAGCGCCCCCTCGACATGCTGGCCCTCCCCCGTGCGGTCACGGTGGTAGAGGGCCATCATCACCCCGATGGTCAATGTCAGCGCGGTACCGAAGTCCGCGTAGGGCACCACCGTTCGGATCGGCTGCTCAGGCAGTCCCTGCCGGTACACCGCTCCCGACATCACCTGCCCGGCGCCGTCGAAACCTATCCGGTCGCTGTAGGGACCACCTTCGCCGTACGCGGTCGCGCTGGCGAGGATGATGTCCTGCCTGACTGCACGCAGTGTCTCGTAGTCCAGTCCGTTGGCACGCATCCCCGCCGCCGGCATGTTGGCGACGACGATGTCCGACCGTGCCACCAACTTCCGGGTGATCGCCTTGCCGTCGTCGGTGGTCGTGTCCAGGGTCAGCGAGCGCTTGTTGCGGTTGCACTGCAGATAGGTCCCGCCTTCGCCACCCTCGGTGACCGATTGCACCCAGCGATCCTCACCGCCCTCGCGCTTCTCGATCCGCACGACGTCGGCACCCATGTCGGCCAGCAGCGCCGAACACCATGGTGCGGCGATGAAGCGACCGAAGTCGAGCACCCGCACACCGTCGAGGACGCCCATGGCCCACCTTTGCAGAAGAGGTGACTGTAAGTCTTACGGTACGTTAGCCGATCACACCCCGGCGGGTCAGATGCTCGATCAACGGGGCCGCCCCGGCGGCAAGGTGCTCCGACATCGCCGAGCGCGCAAGGGACTCGTCCCGGCTCGCCAACGCGTCCAGCAGGCGCCGATGATGTGCGTTGGACTGGTCCGGCCAGCCATCGATGGTGGGAAACACCGACTCGGGGGCATAACGGGTGATCTGCGACATCAGCTGCGCGAGTTTCGGCGAGTCCGCGGCGACGTTGATGGCACGGTGGAAATCGTGGTTGAGGCGACTGGCCCGCTCGCCGTCGTCGGTGGCGTACGCGACCTCGAGGTCGTCCTGGATCCTCGTCAGCTCCTGCAGTTGAGAATCACTGATCCCGGCGGCCGCTCGGGCGGCGAGTTCGCCCCCGATGTGCGCCTGAACATCCGACACGTCGGTGATGTCGCGCACGGTGACCGGCCGCACCACAAAACCCCGACGAGGCTGCTGCTCGAGCAGCCCCTCGGCCTTGAGCTCGAACAGCGCTTCACGGACCGGGGTCACGCTGATCCCCAATCCGGCGGCCAGCTGGTCGAGACGCACATACGTTCCGGCAGCGTAGGTTCCGTCGAATATCCGACCGCGGACGATGCGCGCCACGTCCTCGGCGAGCTGGGGCCTTGCGGCGAAGTCGGGGGTGGTCACCGGATCAGACCCGGTAGTCGGCCAACAGGCGCTTGCTGATGATGTTCTTCTGGATCTCGCTGGTGCCCTCGCCGATCAGCAGGAACGGGGCATCGCGCATCAGCCGCTCGATCTCGTATTCCTTGGAGTACCCGTATCCGCCGTGGATGCGGAAGCTCTGCTGGGTCACCTCGGCGCACACTTCGCTGGCGAAGTACTTCGCCATACCGGCGGACACATCGTTGCGTTCTCCGGAGTCCTTGAGCCGGGCGGCGTTGACCATCATCAGGTGTGCGGCTTCGACTTTGGTCGCCATCTCGGCCAATTGGAATGCGATGGCCTGGTGCTCGGCGATCGGCTTTCCGAAGGTGATGCGCTGCTGGGCGTAACGGACCGCCAGCTCGAACGCCCGCACGCCGACACCACACGCCCGGGCCGAGACGTTGACCCGCCCGACCTCCACGCCGTCCATCATCTGGAAGAAGCCCTGCCCGGGCGCCTCCCCGAGGATGTCGGTGGCTTTGGCCGGGTAGCCGTCGAAGATCAGCTCGGTGGTGTCGATGCCCTTGTAGCCCAGTTTGTCCAGCTTGCCGGGAATGGTCAGCCCCGGCGTCACTTCACCGAAACCGGAGGGCTTTTCGATCAGGAACGCGGTCAGGTTGCGATGCGGCTTGTCGGCACCCTCGTCGGTGCGGACGAGTGCTGCCACCAGGGTCGAGCTGCCGCCGTTGGTCAACCACATCTTCTGACCGTCGATGGTGTAGGTGCCGTCACCGTTGTTCCTGGCCCTGGTGCGGATCGCCGCGACGTCGGAGCCGAGCTCGGGTTCGGACATCGAGAAGGCGCCGCGGGTCTCGCCGGTCGCCATCTTCGGCAGGTAGTAGCTCTTCTGCGCATCCGTGCCGTGCTGGCGGATCATGTAGGCCACGATGAAGTGGGTGTTGATCACCCCCGACACGCTCATCCAGCCGCGCGCGAGTTCCTCGACGCACAGCGCGTAGGTGAGCAGCGACTCCCCCAGCCCGCCGTATTCCTCGGGGATCATCAACCCGAACAGGCCCATCTCCCGCATCGCGTCGACGATCGCCTGTGGATAGGTGTCGGCGTGTTCGAGCTCCTGGGCGTTGGGGATCACTTCCTTGTCGACGAACCGCCTCACCGTCGAGACGATCTCGGTCTGGAACTCGCTGAGCCCCAGCGTCTGCGCGAGTTTAGTCATGCGCGATCCCGCTTCGCTTCTCGCTGGTCGTCATACGGCTACCCTTTCGAAAACTGCGGCCAGGCCTTGCCCGCCGCCGATGCACATCGTCTCCAAGCCGTAGCGCCCGCCGCGACGATGCAGTTCGCGAGCCAGCGTCGCCAGCATCCGTCCGCCGGTCGCGCCGACCGGGTGACCGAGTGAGATGCCCGATCCGTGGACATTGGTGCGCTCCAAATCGGTTGGGCCGAAGTTCCACTCCCGCATGCAGGCCAGCGCCTGGGCAGCGAATGCCTCGTTGAGCTCGATCAAGTCCATATCCGCGAGGGTGAGGCCCGACTTGGCCAGTGCGACTTCGGTCGCCGGCACCGGGCCGATGCCCATCACCTCCGGTGCCACGCCTGCCACGCCCCACGACACCAGCCGGACCAGTGGGGTGAGACCGAGCGCAGCCGCCTTCTGCGGTGTGGTCACCACACACATCGATGCGGCATCGTTCTGTCCGCTGGAGTTGCCGGCCGTCACTGTCGCGCCTGGATCATCCTTGCCCAGAACCGGTTTGAGTTTGGCCAGGGAATCCAGCGAGGTGCCGGCCCGGGGGTGTTCGTCGGTGTCGATCACCGTGTCGCCTCCGCGGGCGGACACCGTCACCGGGATGATCACTTCGGCCAACAGCCCGTCGGTCTGCGCGCCGACTGCCCGGCGGTGTGACAGCACCGCCAACTCGTCCTGCTCTTCCCGGGTTATCGAGTACTGCCTGCGCAGATTCTCGGCGGTCTCGAGCATGCCGCCGGGGACCGGATGGTTGCGGCCACCCGCGGTGGTCCTGCCGCGCGCCAGAGCATCGTGCACCTTCACCCCGCCGCGGGCACCTCCCCAGCGCATGTCGGTCGAATGGAACACCACGTTGCTCATCGATTCGGCACCACCGGCGACGACGACATCGTTGTTGCCACTTGCCACTTGCATGCAGGCCTGGAGCACCGCCTGCAGACCCGATCCGCAGCGACGGTCGATCTGCATCCCGGGCACGGTCACCGGCAGTCCGGCGTCCAGTGCGATCACCCGCCCGATCGCCGGCGCCTCCATGCTCGGATAGCAGTGTCCGACGATCACATCCTCGACCGAATCACCTGCGATGCCGGTCCGCTCGAGGAGTCCCCGCAGCGCGGCAACTCCGAGATCGACGGCCGTCAACGCCTTGAACATTCCGTTGTAGCGGCCGATCGGCGTGCGGACGGGTTCACAGATGACGGCTTCGCCCATCAGAGGTGCCGCCCACCGGTGACTTCGAGGACCGTGCCGGTCATGTACGACGACAGGTCTGAGCCCAGGAACAGCGCTACGTTGGCAACCTCGTCGGGCTCACCGGCGCGACCCATGGGGACCTCCGCCACCTTGGAATCCCAGATGTGTTGTGGCATGGCCTCTGTCATGGCCGAACGGATGAGACCAGGCTGGATCGCGTTGACCCTCACACCGAGGTAGGCCAGCTCCTTGGAGGCCGCTTTGGTCATCCCGACGATGCCGGCCTTGGCGGCCGAGTAGTTGGTCTGTCCGAGCATGCCGACCTTGCCGGAGATCGACGACATGTTGATGATCGCGCCGCTCTTCGCCTCCCGCATCACCGCGGCGGCGGCCCGCAGGCCGTTCCAGGTGCCCTTCAGGTGCACGGCGATCACCTGATCGAACTGCTCCTCGGTCATCTTGCGCATCGTCGCGTCGCGGGTGATGCCCGCGTTGTTGACCATGACGTCCAGGGCGCCGAAACCGTCGACCGCAGTGGCCACCAGGGCGTCGACCTCGTCCGAGCGGGTCACGTCACAGCGGACGGCACGGGCGACGTCGTCACCTCCGAGCTTCTCGGCGGCGGCCCGGGTCGCGTCCAGGTTCACATCACCCAGGACCACACGCGCGCCCTCGGCGATGAACCGCTGCGCGATCGCATAGCCCAGACCTTGCGCTCCTCCGGTGACCACAGCCGTTCGACCCGTCAGCAACAACACCTGTCCACCAATCCTCACGTCGGCCCGGAAGGCCGACAGCACTCATATCTGATATACGATATTCGAAAAGCATAGCGCCCCGAGGAGCTCAGCCGATGACCACATCCGAAGTCAGCGACGACGATTTCCGGGAGATTCTGGCTCAGACCCGCCACTTCGTCCGCACCGCCGTCGTCCCCCGCGAGCAGGAGATCCTCGCCGACGACCAGGTTCCCGACGATCTGCGCGAGCAGGCCAAGAAGATGGGGCTGTTCGGCTACGCGATCCCGCAGCAGTGGGGTGGTCTCGGCCTGAACCTCGCGCAGGACGTCGAACTCGCGCTGGAACTGGGCTACACGTCGTTGGCGCTGCGGTCGATGTTCGGCACCAACAACGGGATCGCCGGTCAGGTGCTGGTCGGATACGGCACCGACGAGCAGAAGTCGAGATGGCTGGAGGGCATCGCCTCCGGCGACGTGGTCGCATCGTTCGCACTGACCGAACCCGGCGCCGGCTCGAACCCCTCGGGTTTGCGCACCAAGGCGGTCGCCGATGGCGACACCTGGATCATCAACGGTCAGAAGCAATACATCACTAACGCACCCACCGCCGACCTGTTCGTGACGTTCGCCAGGAGCAGGCCGGCCGATGACAAGGGCGCCGGCATCGCCGTGTTCCTCGTGCCCGCCGATGCTCCTGGTGTGACGGTGGGCCCCAAGGACAGCAAGATGGGCCAGGAAGGTGCGTGGACGGCGGATGTCACGTTCACCGATGTCCGCGTTCCCGCCAGCGCACTGGTCGGGGGCAGCGAGGACATCGGCTACCGCGCGGCGCTGACATCGCTGGCCCGTGGCCGGGTGCACATCGCCGCGCTGGCGGTGGGCACGGCTCAGCGAGCACTCGACGAGTCGGTGCGCTACGCCGCCTCGGCGACACAGGGCGGCACCCCGATCGGCGAGTTCCAGTTGGTGCAGGCGATGCTCGCCGATCAGCAGACCGGGGTGCTCGCCGGCCGCGCACTGGTCCGCGACACCGCGCAGAAGTGGCTCACCGAGGAGGACAGGCGGATCGCGCCGTCAGCGGCCAAACTGTTCTGTACCGAAATGGCCGGCAAGGTCGCCGATCTCGCGGTGCAGATCCACGGCGGCAGCGGCTACATGCGCGACGTGCCGGTGGAGCGGATCTACCGCGATGTGCGATTGCTCCGACTCTACGAGGGCACCAGTGAGATCCAGCGGTTGATCATCGGCGGCGGACTGGTCAAAGGCGCGTCCCGATGACCGGTCGGCTCGAAGGCCGAGTCGCCTTCATCACCGGGGCGGCCCGCGGTCAGGGCCGCGCCCACGCCGTACGGATGGCCGGCGAAGGCGCGGACATCATCGCCGTCGACATCGCGGGCCCACTTCCGCAGTGCGTGCCCTACGATCCGGCGACTCCGGAGAACCTCACCGAGACGGTCGAACTCGTCGAGAAGACCGGACGGCGCATCGTTGCTTCGGTGGTCGATACCCGCGACAGCGAGGCGCTCAACGCCGCGGTCGAGCAGGGTGTCGCCGAACTCGGCCGGCTGGACGTCATCGTCGCCAACGCCGGGGTGTCCGCACCGCAGGCATGGGACGACATCCGTCCCGAGGACTTCCGCGACGTCATGGACATCAACGTGACCGGCACCTGGAACACCGTCATGGCGGGTGCGCACAAGATCATCGAGGGCGGCCGGGGTGGCTCCATCATCCTGATCAGCTCGGCGGCTGGAATCAAGTTGCAGCCCTTCATGATCCACTACACGGCAAGCAAGCACGCGGTGACCGGAATGGCCCGTGCCTTCGCCGCCGAACTCGGCAGACACTCCATCCGGGTGAACAGCGTCCACCCGGGGCCCGTCATGACGGACATGGGCACCGGCGAGATGGGCACGGCGCTGTCGAAGGCGATGGAGACCAACCCGCAGCTGTCCCACATGATGACGCCGTTCCTGCCGACCTGGGCGGTCGAACCCGAGGATGTCGCCGACACCGTGAGTTGGTTGGCGTGTGACGACTCGAAATACATCACGGCCAGCGCGATCTCGATCGATCAGGGGTCTACGCACTACTGAGTGCGAAGGTCCGACCCAGGAACGCAGTCTGGTCCTCGGCCGCCTTGTCGAACCAGTCGTGCCCGGGCCAGACATCGAAGTGGTCGCACGGGTAGTGATGCACCTGCGCCCTGCCGTGCGCCGCGGTGGCGGCCACTGCTCCTGCGGGCACGTACTGGTCGAAGTCGGCGATCTGCACCAACAGTGGGCAGCGCAACCTCTTGGCCGCCGCGGTGGTGCGCACCCCGACCACTTCCAGGCCGATCGAACAGTCGATCTCGTTGCGCCACGTCGGCCCCGCCAGCGACAGATAGCTTTCGTAGGCGCCGTCGAGCGCCAGTGCACCCGCTTGGCCGACCGGAGACACCAGTGGCATCAGCGTGGGGGCGCCTCCCCTGCCCACGGCGACCCGGCTCCTGACACCGGAGAGCGTCCAGCGCAGTGACGAGACGATGTTGCGCGATCTCATCGCCGCGCGGCTCACGGCGGCCCCGCTCGTCAGCGGGGTCAGCGCGATCACTGCTCCGATGTCACTGCGCTCGGCGGCCACCCTGAGCACGTGGCCGCCCGAGAACGACGCCCCCCACAGCGCGATCCGGGAGGCATCCACCCCCTCCAGGCGCTTGGCCGCCTCGACAGCGGCGTGGTAGTCGTGGATCTGACGACGTACCGAAAGCGATTGCCGCGGTTGGCCTTCTGATGCACCGAAGCCCCGATAGTCGAAGGCCAGCACGTCGATTCCGGCCGCCCCGAACCGTTGTGCGAACGGTTCCAGCCCGGAGTCCTTGGTGCCGCCGAAGCCGTGTGCCATCACGACCAGTGGCCTGCTCGAGGATCCGGACGCGGCGGCGAAATGCCATCCGCTGCAGGTGAAACCACCGCTGACGAAGGAGACGTCGTGCGGCGTCATCGCACCGCCTGAGGGGCGCGCCGGGCACGTGTGATCCCTGCGGGCATCTCGCGGGTGCGCAGGTCGTGTTCGTACACAAAAAAGTCCACCTGCTGGGTGTGGCGGGGACGGTCGGTGCAGTGCCCGGCGTGCAGCTGCTGATCGGCGTCGATCACCCGCTCCATCTCGGCGACCGGCGGCAGTGCGTAGCGACCGACGGCATAGGCCGCCAGAAGCCGCGACTGACACTCCACGAACGGGAACAGCGTGGGCACCGACTGGGCGAAGCCGATGAAGGCCAGGTCGTCGATACCGGGCTTGAACATCCGCTTGTAGAGCCGGATCTGGTTGTCCGGGGCGCTCATGAACTCGGGGTCGAAGAAGGGGAACGTGATGTTGTATCCGGTGGCGTAGATGATGACGTCGAAGTCGTCACTGGTGCCGTCGTCGAAGTGGACGGTGTCCCCGTCCAGACGTGCCACGTTCGGCTTGGGCACCACGTCTCCGGACCCCAGCCGCAGTGGCAGTTCGACGGACTGGGTCGGATGGGCCTCGAAAAGTTTGTGATTCGCCGGCGGCAGACCGTACATCGTCGGGTCGGTTCCCAGCATCGGTGCAATCATCTGGACCGCCTTGCGCTGCCACGACAGCGGAAGGTGGGGCGAGGTCCGCCAGAACATGTCCCCGGGACGGCCGGCGATGTACTTGGGCACGATCCACGCGCTGGATCGCGTCGACAGGGTGACGCGGTTACCCAGTGCCCGCGAAGACAACTCCACGGTGATGTCGGCGGCGCTGTTGCCGATGCCGACCACGAGGATGCGCTTTCCGCTCAGTTCCAGGGGCGTCGCCGGATCGACGTAGTGATGGGAATGGATCGATTCGCCCGCGAACGATCCCGGGAACTCGGGCAGGCGGGGGTCCCAATGGTGCCCGTTGGCGACCACCAGCAGATCGAATCGACGCTCCGCGCCGGCCTGATCGCGGATCCGCCAGCCATCGAGCCCCTCCCGGGATGCGTGCACCACGCCGTTGCCGAACTCGATGTGCTCGAGCAGCCCGAACGTCTCGGCATAGTCGTCGAGGTACGCCTTGATCTCGGAGTGGTGCGGAAACGACGGATAGTGCTGGGGCATCGGGAAGTCCTTGAAGGACAGCCGATGCTTGGACGTGTCGATGTGCAGCGAGCGATAGGCGCTGCTGTGCCCGTTCGGATTGCCGAACGCCCAATTGCCGCCAATGCGGTCGGACGTCTCGAACGTCGTGTAGCGGACGCCGTAATCCCTGAGCATCTTGCCTGCAGTCAGACCGCTGATGCCGGCCCCGATCACCGCGACATGCGGGTCTCCACGATTCACCGTCACTCCTCACGCCGAAACGCAATTTACGAGGGTTTTTGACGTACGTCAACAGTCACTGACGCTCGTGAATTCGTGTCCCGGGCAGTCGCGGCTCAGCCGATGAAGCGCACGATCGACTCGGCCACGGCGGCGGGCTTGTCCGATCCCTCGATCTCCACGGTCGTACTCAGGGTGGCCTGGACCGCGCCGTCGAGTTGGGTCACCGAGGCGATCTGAGCGCGTGCCCGCAGCTTCGCGCCCACGCGGACCGGCGTGATGAAGCGGACCTTGTTGTAGCCGTAGTTGATTGCCATGGCCACGTTGTCGACGCTGTAGAGCTGATGCGTGAAGTGCGGCAGCAGCGACAGTGTCAGCAGTCCGTGGGCGATCGTCCCGCCGAAAGGTCCGCCGGCGGCCCGTTCCGGATCGACGTGGATCCACTGATGGTCATCGGTGGCCTCAGCGAACAAATCGACCCGATCCTGAGTGATCTGAAGCCACTCGGTAGGGCCGAGTTCGGCACCCTCTGCGGCAATGAATTCCGCCAAGCCATTGAACTTCTTCATTGATGTCTCCTTTGACCCGGGCCGCCCGCAGAACAGCCTCTCGATACACCGAGAATGATGCGCGTTCCTCACAGTGCCACAGCACCACGGCGGAATTCGCGGCACCATGCCCCTTCGGATCGTGATGAATCGAACTCAGCCGGTCCCTCGTCCCGAGGCCGAAATGTGGCACGCGCTGCCGAATTCGTCGTGTTTCGAACGTTGCGACGGCCGGAGTCAGCGAACCCGTCAGCTCAACGAACCATCTCCGGCTCGCGGCCGGGCGGCGGCGCAGACACCTGGGCAGCGAACGTCCGGGGCGTGAATGCCGGCGACAACGGCGCGCAGTGGGGCAATGCCGGTCGTAATATCCAGAGCACGGCGTCAAATAACTAATCACCATGCCGCCGGGTTTCACGAGTAACAAATTCTTCTGCCTCCACGCCGATCGGTCCGAGCAATTCCGGACGCCAAAAGTAGGGCCCTTGTTTGCCATGTGTCCGATGATTCTGACCAGGAATCCGAAAATCAGAAAAGGTCGGGTGGCTAGCTGGAATTCATACCACCTGCGGCGACATACTGATCTCGTCGCTTTTACACCTAAGCCGGTTAGGGATAGTCGGCAGCCGAGCGGTACGACGTTGTCTCGCACGCTGCCCAACGATGGGAATGACAATGACAATCTCCACACTCGAATCAATCCATGAGATCGATTTCCGGCTTGCCCGGCGCCACAGTTGGTGGGATGACGACGCAGAATGCACCTTGGTCATGTCGCAACCGGGGCTCGACCCCGACCTGTGGCGGGAGTACCTGGGCGGGGCGGAGCGCAGCTACCGCAAACACGGTGTGGAGAGCGCGCTCGACATCGCCGAGATCTGTGATGGGCACGACACCGCCCTTTTCTGGGTGGCTCTCGACTCGGCTGATCGGGTGATCGGCGGGGTCCGGGCCAAGGGACCCCTGACCGGTGCCGACGATTCACATGCAGTCGTCGAATGGGAAGGCCAGCCGGGCCTGTCGGCGGTGCGCAAAATGATCGACGATCGTGCGCCTTTCGGCATTCTCGAGATGAAGTCCGCCTTCGTGACCGATGATCCAGCCCGTAACAAGGGGGTCACGCGAGCGCTGGCGCGTAGCGGATTCCACGGGATGGCGGCGATGGATCTGCAATTCTGCATGGCCACGTCGGCACCGCATGTCCTCGACAAGTGGCGTTCCTCGGGTGGCGTGGTCGCGTCGATCCCGGCGACGCCGTACCCCGACCCGCGGTACCGGACCAAGATGATGTGGTGGGACCGCAGAACATTCATCCAGCACGCCGAACCTACCCAGGTCTCCAAGATCTTCAACGAGATCCTCGGCATGGACCAGATCTCGGTCGGCACGGCCGACGTCGTCGCGATGCCGTGACCGCGCACGGCGACTTCAGGGTCGCCGTATCCGACCAGACTGCACAGCGGGACCTCAACCACGCCGCACCCGCCGTATTCTGACTGCACGATGCCTGACAACGCCCCGCGCCGCAGCCTCGACCTGGTGGTCACTTCGGTGGCCACCCGCTTGATGGCAGCGAATGCGGCCACGTCGGTCGAGGTCAGCCAGCAGGTGATGGCCGACCTCACGTCCTACCTCGGCGTCGACGTCAGCTTCCTGCGGTACAACGACCATTCGATTCGGGCGTCCCGACTGGTCGCCGAATGGCCGGTCCGGACGGACGTTCCCGATCCCGATCCTCTCGGGCTGGTCTATTTCGCCGATGCCGACCCCGTGTTCGCCGAGTCCGAGTACGGCAAGAAACCGATGGTGTTCCGTCCCGAACCCGCCACCGACGACTATCAGCGCCGCATCGAGGAAGGCCGCGCCGTGCCCGCCACGTCGATGGCAGCCGCGCCGCTGGTATCCGGCCAGGACACCACCGGCGTTCTCGGTTTCGTCAAGTTCGGAGACCGGGAGTGGAGTCCGGAAGAACTCAACGCTCTCGAGGCCATCGCGTCGCTGTTCGCCCAGGTGCAGGCGCGGGTCCAGGCCGAGGCGCAACTGCGTTTCCTGGCAGACCATGACGACCTCACCGGACTGAACAACCGCCGGGCCTTGTTGGCGCACCTCGATGACCGGTTGACCGAAGGCCAACCCGGCCCGGTCTCGGCGCTGTTCTTCGACCTCGACCGACTCAAGGCGATCAACGACTACCTCGGCCACACCGCCGGCGACTGGTTCATCCGGGTACTCGCCGAACGCCTTCGCAGAGGCGCCGAGGGCCCGAACCTGATCGCCCGCCTCGGCGGCGACGAATTTGTCGTGGTGCCCTCGAACCCGATGGATGCCGACACCGCCGAGGCACTCGCGTATCGACTTCAGTCGTCGCTGCGCGAACGCGTCTCCATCGACGGTGAGATGCTCACCCGGACGGTGAGTATCGGTGTCGCACTGGGAGTTCCGGGTAGGGACACCACCTCCGATCTCCTCCGCCGAGCCGACCAGGCGGTGCTGACCGCAAAAGGTTCGGGCGGCAACAAGGTCGCGGTGTTCACCGACGACATGTCGATGGAGAGCGAGTTCCGCAACGACATCGAACTGCACCTGCAGAGTGTCATCGAGAACGGCGCACTGCTCCTGCACTACCTCCCCGAAGTCGACATGCGGACCGGCGAGATCCTGGCCGCCGAAGCCCTGGTCCGCTGGCAACACCCGACCCGGGGCCTGCTCTCCCCCGATGCGTTCATCGGCGTCGCCGAATCGATAAATCTCGCCGGTGAATTGGGGCGCTGGGTGATGCGGACGGCGTGCGCCGAATTCGCCGGTTGGCGGGCACGCGGAGTCGGCACGAACACCGTGCTGCGGATCAACGTCTCCCCGGTCCAGTTGGTCACCGACGGGTTCGTGGAATCGGTCGCAGGCATCCTCACCGAGTTCGAACTCGACCGGTGGTCGGTCTGCCTGGAGATCACCGAGAGCGTCGTCGTGCAGGACATCGAGACCACCCGAATCACCCTGGCGGGGTTGAAGGATGCCGGCGTTCTGGTAGCCGTCGACGACTTCGGGACCGGCTACAGTGCGCTGTCCCATCTGAAGTCACTGCCTGTCGACACCCTCAAGATCGACAAGGGATTCGTGCAGGACCTCGGCTCGGATCCGGGTGACCTCGCGATCGTGCGGGCCATCATCGCGCTCGCCGAAGCATTCGGTCTGGAACTGGTCGCCGAGGGTGTGGAAACCGAAGCGGCCGCGCTGACGTTGCTCCGCCACGGCTGTCACCGGGCGCAGGGCTTCCTGCTGTCCCGACCCATTGCCGCGGCGGCGATGGAATCACTGTTGGCCAAGGGGCGGATCCCGCTGCACTTCTCGGCGTCCTCGCCGCGCACATAGCCGGGGCGTCAGGCAGGTTCGAGCGCCTCCGACGACTCCCCCGTAGACGCTGCGGCAGCGCGGGCGACGACGGGGTCCGAGGTCAACAACTCGACGCGACCGAACCGACTGGCCGCCTTGCTCACCAGCGCGACCTGCACTTCGGTCCCACCGCCCGCGGGCAGTAACGGGGCGCGGCCGGTGGGTGATCCGGCCCTGCTGAGCAGGATGCCGTGGCGTGCCCGAACGGCCAGGTGCCCATCGGGCGTTGCGAAGACCGCGCCGATCACCGCACCCTGCTCGAAGACCAGGCGGTCCAATCGGGTCACCGGATGCACCCTCACACCGCGGACGTGCGCTTCTTCGTCGAGCCAGTCGTGGACCGAGCCCACAACGTCACCCGGGTCGGGGGTCATCGAACCGATCTCGGCCACCTCGACGACGTCACCGTCTTCGGATTCCATCGCTGTCGTGGTCCATTCGGACACGCGGGTGTACAGGTAACCCGATGGTGAGGCGATGCAGCGAGCGGTCCAATCCCGCAACCGCGAACCGACAAACGCAGGAATTCGGCGTCCCGTGAGCGCGGGCGGCGCCGCGGTGAGCCGGATCGGTAGAGCGTTCGCCGACTCCGGGATCCTCGCGGGGTCCAGGCCTTCCGTCAGGTCGGCGAGGTAGGCCAGGGTGTCGCGGTCGTCGCTGTCGAGGCTGAACCATTTCGGGCGGTCACCCGCGGCGCCGGAAGCCCGCGGGTCCGGCGAACCGGCGACGAGCACCTCGGCGCCACCGTCAACCGCGGAGATCGCGCATGCCAACCCCGCCATACCGGCGTCGGCGCATACGACATCCACCTCGTCGTGCCACTGCAGATCCCACTCCATAGTTATGTATCCCGTATTTGCCATTGGCAAGATTTACGACCAGGTCCCATATTGCCCCTTGTCGGCCATGGATCTCGCACAATGATCCCAGAAGAATGCCTTGGCGCCGCCGATACATGTGGTTCCGGAAATTTGCCACAATGCGCTATGGCTAAAGGGCGAGCGACTGTGCGGCGCACTTCTGAAAGACCGGTCGTCGAGTTCCAGCCCGGTGCGCTCATGTGTCCATTCTGCGCGATATCCGGACTGCTCACGACGAGCGAACGAATGTGCGCGCCGGAAGCCCCGATTGTGTCCCCGCCGAGAGGCCGCACCTGCCCGGGATGTGGCCACCTAACTAACTAGGTTTACTCTGTTCCCTGCACGCCACAGAGAGGGGAATCTCGATGGACCTGGACTGGTCGTCGACCGACCTCGCGTTCCGCGATGACGTTCGCGCTTTTCTCGACGAGAAGCTCACGCCTGAGTTGCGTCGAGCGGGTCGGCTGATGACAAGTGTGTACGCCGACCACGACGCCAGCATGGAGTGGCAGCAGATCCTCCACGAGCGGGGTTGGGCAGCGCCGGCGTGGCCCGTCGCCCACGGTGGATGCAATTGGAGCCTGACCCAGCACTACATCTTCAGCAGAGAGTCGACGCTGGCAGGCGCGCCGTCGTTGTCACCGATGGGCATCAGGATGGTCGCGCACGCGATCATCAAGTTCGGCACCGACGAGCAGAAGAACTACTTCCTGCCGCGCATCCTGACCGGCGAGGTGTTCTTCTGCCAGGGCTACTCCGAGCCGGAGGCGGGTTCGGACCTGGCGGCTCTGTCGATGGCCGCCCGCGACGACGGCGATCACCTGGTCTGCACGGGCAGCAAGATCTGGACCACCCACGCGCGGGAAGCGAACTGGATGTTCGCCCTGGTGCGCACCACCCGCGGCGACAAGAAGCAACGGGGCATCACGTTCGTCCTGTTCGACATGTCCACACCGGGAGTCGAAATCCGTCCGCTGGTGATGACATCGGGCGAAGAAGTGCAGAACCAGGTGTTCTTCGACGAGGTGCGGGTGCCCAAGACCAACGTCATCGGCGAGATCGACGACGGCTGGACGGTGGCCAAGTACCTTCTGGAGTTCGAACGCGGAGGGGGTGCGGCCGCACCGGCTCTGCAGGTGATGGCAGAGGAGATCGCCGCCGTCGCCGGCGGACAACCCGGTCCCGGCGGGGGGCGACTTCTCGACGACCCCGCCTTCGCCCGCAAGCTCGCCGATGCCCGGATCCGCACCGAGGTTCTCGAGATCCTCGAATACCAGGTACTGGCCGTGGTGGCTGCGGGCGGGAACCCGGGGGCCAAGTCATCGATGCTCAAGGTGCTCAGCACCGAGCTGAGCCAGTCGATCACCGAGCTCGCGATGGAGGCCGCAGGGCCGCGGGGGCGGGTGTACCAACCGCATGCGACGTGTCCCGGTGGCCCCATCGCCGATTTCGAGACGCCCGCCGGTGGCTACGTCAGCGGTGAGGCCTGGCAGGCAGTGGCTCCGCTGCGGTACTTCAATGATCGCGCCGGCTCGATCTACGCCGGTAGCAACGAAATTCAACGCAACATTCTGGCCAAGGCTGCATTGGGGCTGTAGATGGACTTCACACTCAACGACGAACAGGAACTGCTGCGCAACGGTCTCAGCAGATTCCTCGCGACGCGCTATGACCTGGAGCAGAGTCGGTCCGCGGCCAAGACCGGCGCGGGCTGGCAGCCCGACATCTGGCGCGCGTTCGCCGACGAACTCGGCATTCTCGGTGCGACGCTGCCCGAAGAACACGGCGGAATCGGCGGCGGACCGGTCGAGTTGATGGTGATCGCCGAGGCCCTGGGGCATGCTCTGGTGGTCGAACCCTACGTCGACACCGCGGTCGTCGCGGCGGGTCTGCTGCGCCGCGCCGGAGCCACCGACCTGCTGGAGGCAGTGGTGGCCGGGCACACCATCGTCACACTGGCCGCCACCGAACCGACGTCGGGTGAGCACTGGCGCAACGTCACCACCCGCGCCGAGCGCGACGGGGAGCATTGGGTGCTGACCGGCACGAAGATCGTCTCGGCCAGCACGCCGCTGGCCAGTCATGTGCTCGTCACCGCAAGGACGTCCGGCCAACAGGCCGACGTCGACGGCATCTCGCTGTTTGTGGTCGAACTCGGCTCGGCGACTGCGGGTATCGAACTGCACCACTACCGAACCATCGACGACCGGCGGGCTTCCGACATCGTCCTCGACGGGCTTCAGTTACCGGCGGCGGCCCTGCTCGGCGACGAGGGCGACGCGTGGCCGTCCATCGCGCAGGCGCGCGACGAAGGCGCCGCGGCGATCTGCGCCGAAGCGGTGGGGTGCATGCGCAAGGTCCTCTCCGACACCGTCGAGTACTGCAAGCAACGCCAACAGTTCGGACAGCCCATCGGCAGCTTCCAGGTGCTCCAGCACCGCATGGTGGACATGTACATGGAGGTCGAACAGGCAGCCGCGGCAGCACTTCTGGCGACTCTGCACCTCGAGGCCGACGACATCACCCGGGCGCGCGCCGTGTCGGCGGCCAAGGCGACGGTCGGGCGCGCCGCGCAGTTCGTCGGCCAGCAGGCGGTGCAGCTTCACGGCGGCATGGGGATGACCGAGGAACTCGCGATCGGGCACTATTTCAAACGGCTGACGGCGCTGCAGTTCGAGTTCGGATCGACCGACCACCACGTCACGCGGTACGCGGAACTCACCGCGCGATGAACTGGCGTCCCGCAACCGACTGCTGCTCAGAGCAATTCGGCGTCCGCCTTGACGTGCAAGAGTGCGGGTCCGTCGATGGCGAAGAGATTCCGCATCGCGTCGTCGAGTTCGTCGGCGCGACTCACGGAGATGCCGGCCGCCCCGCACAGCCGGGCGTAGGCGGCGAAGTCCGGGTTCACCAGCGAGGTCTGCCAGACCGGGAATTGCCCGGCGAGCTGTTCCTTGCTGATCTTGCCGAGAACGCCGTTGTCGAGCAGCACGTGCTTGACGCCGATGCCGTACTTGACCGCGGTGGTGAGCTCGGCGAGGTATTGCCCGAAGCCGCCGTCCCCGGTCACCGCGACGACGGGGCGGCCGGGATCTGCGGTCCACGCACCCATGGCTGCCGGAAATCCGAATCCGATCGAGCCGAGGTAGCCCGACATCAGCACCGCCTGCCCGCTGCTCTCGAAGTACCGGCCGAAGGAGTAGGCGTTGTTCCCGACGTCGACGGCGATCACGGCATCAGCGGGGCAATGCGTCGTGAGTGCGGCAAATACCGCGGCACTGGACACCCCGCGCCCTCGGTCGTCGGCGGCGCGGCGCGCTTTTTCGGCGCGCCAGATCGCCCAGCGTGCGGCGACGTCCGCCCGCTGATCTCGCGACGTCACCTCACCGAGTGCGTCCCGCATCGTGCGCAACGTGACGGCCGCATCTCCGAGCACCTCATGAGCGACGGGGTGAAAACGACCGATCGCCGAAGGGACATCGTCGACCTGGACGATCGTCTTGTACGGGGCGATGCCGGTGTGGTTGGAGAACGATGCGCCCACCACGAGCAACACGTCGGATTCGTTCATCAACCAGGACGCCACCGGAGTACCTGAGCGGCCGAGCACGCCGGCGCCCAGCGGGTGCGTGTCGGGCAGCAAGCCCTTCGCGCGGAATGTCGTCAGCACGGGGGCGCCGAGATGCTCCGCCAACTCGCGGAGTTCGAGGGCGGCGTCCTTCGCGCCGTGCCCGGCGATGATCACCGGCCGGCGCGCTGCCTCGAGTGCAGCGACGGCTCCGCGCATCGACGTCGGCGACGGGGCGAAAGCCAGGTCAGCGCGCCGCCCCGACGGGGTGGTGGCACCCTGATCAGAGGCGAGATCCTGCACTTCGTCGGGCAGCACCAGGTGTGCCACCCCCCGTCCGTCGATCGCGTGTTTGACCGCAGTCGCGGCGAGCTCAGCATGGTCGGAGCCGGCGTGCACGGTGACCGTCGACAGCGTGACGTCGCGGAATACAGCCGACAGGTCTAGGTCCTGAAAAGCGCCCCGCCCCAACACCTTCGACGGCACCTGACCGGAGATCGCTATCACCGGGGACCCGTCGAGTTTGGCGTCGTAGAGGCCGGTCAGCAGGTTGGTCGAGCCCGGACCGGCGATGGCGAAGCACACTGCCGGGCGGCCGGTCAGCTTTCCGTACGCCGAGGCGGCGAACGCCGCAGCCCCCTCATGGCGGATGCCGATGTACCGCAGCTCACCGCGCTGCTCGGCTGCGCGCAACGCGTCGGCGAATCCGAGGTTGGAGTGTCCGACCATGCCGAACACCGTGTCGACGCCCCACGCCACCAGGGTCTCGACCAGCACGTCGGACACGCTGCGGGGCCGCGCGACGACGTCGGTCAATGCGACGTAGGTGCCGTCGGCCCGTTCCTCCACGTCGTAGGCAGTCACGGCGTCACTGAAGCCTTCCGGCGGTGCTCCGGTGATCGGGTCGTAGTCATACCCGTGCCAGGGGCAGCGCAGCAGGCCGTTCTCGATCGACCCGTCGCCGAGAGGTCCGCCCTGATGGGGACACTGGTTGCTCAGCGCGCCGACCCGTCCGTTGCAGCGGGTGAGCGCGAGCGCCCGACCGTCGACCACAGCGCTGTGCACCCTGCCCTCGGCGGGCAGGTCGTCGAGCCGGTGCCAGGTGATGCCGGTCATCGGGTGCTCCCCGCCCACCGCACGCCGGCAAGCTCCGCGACGTCGCGTTTCCAGCTGGTCAGGTCGGCGGCGGTGAAGTCCGACAGCGAATCGTGTCCGCAGGCGCGGGCGAGGACCACCATCAACTCGGTGACTGCGCCCAGGTACCGGGTGAGTTGTTCGGCGGCGCGTTGCACGGGTAACCGGGCACCCAGATGCGGTTTCTGAGTCGCGATGCCGACCGGACAGTTGTCGGTGTGGCACGCCCGCATCCCCACACAGCCGATGGCCTGCAGGGCGACGTTGGAGACCGCGACCGCGTCGGCGCCGAGCGCGAGCGCCTTGACCATGTCGCTCGCTCGGCGGAGCCCGCCGGTCGCGATCAGCGTGACGTCGCGAGCACCGGACGTGTCGAGGTGTCGTCGAGCGCGGGGCAGCGCGGCCAGGGTGGGGACACTGATCGTGTCGCGCAAGATGGTCGGAGCCGCGCCGGTGCCGCCGCCGCGGCCATCGAGGATGACGTAGTCGACGCCGAGTTCCAACGCCGCGTCGAGATCTGCCTCGATGTGCTGCGCCGACATCTTCACCCCGACCGGGATTCCCCCCGAACGTTCCCGGATCCGATCGACGAGGGCCTTCGCGTCGAGCAGCGTCATCCAGTCGACGAACCGCGCCGGTGAGACGGCGGCGGTGCCCTCGGGTAGGCCCCGAACCGCGGCGATTCTCCCGGTGACCTTGCTCCCGGGGAGGTGTCCGCCCGTGCCGGTCTTCGCGCCCTGCCCCAACTTCAGGTGCAGGGCCTGCACCGTATCCAGGACCGCCTCGTCCCAGCCGAACAGGCCCGACGCGAGTTCGTACAGATAGCGCGAGCTCTCGGCCTTCTCCTCCGGCAGCATCCCACCTTCCCCCGAGCAGATCGCCGTACCCGCCGCTTCCGCGCCGCGGCTCAGAGCGATCTTGGCTTGCGCCGACAGCGCACCGAAGCTCATGTCGGACACGAACACTGGGATTGCCAAGCGCAGCGGCCGGGCGGCGGCCGGGCCGATGGTCACCGCGGTGTCGACCGGCTCATCGTCCAGCTTCGGAAAGCGGCGCAGCTGGGCGGTGAGTACCTGGAGATCGTCCCACTGCGGGAGCTGATCGCGCGGCACTCCCATCGCCGCGACCGCTCCATCCGGTCCGGACAACCCCACCGCGGCCATGGTGTGGATCTCGGTGACGTAGGGCTCCTCGACGGTGTCCTGATGCGGATCGTCGAACAACCTGTCGTAGACGGTGGCCGCCGCCGGACCCGGACGGGTCGACTGATACTCGACCAAGTCGTCTTTGGTGATGCACACCTGTCCATCGACCACGGTGCTGGGGAAGGCGTGAAGCCACTTTGCCGGGTTGTAGCCCGAAATGCCGGTGTCGAGGCGGAAGCTCCACCCGTGTAGTCCGCAGATCAGGTCCTCGCCCTCCACGCGACCATCGGCCAGCAGCGCACCGCGGTGCGGGCAGCGGCCCTCGAAGACATGCACCTCCCCGGCCCGACGGACGATGACGAGATCGACGCCATCGACCTCGGCGGAAGCGGGGACGTTGTCCACCAGGTCATCGATCTGGGCAATCGGCACGTGCACTGTCGCTATGGGATTCGCCATCTTCTGCCTTGCTCGTAGTTCGGTCTTCGGGCTGGTTTGTAACGCCGGTGCGACGTGTTGTCGCTACCCCGTTTTCTGCTGAACCCGGAAGTACCCGCGGTCAGCGGCGAGGGCAGCCAACAGGACGCGCAGCTGGGATCGGCCCCGGTGGATTCGTGACATGACGGTGCCCAGCGGCGTGGACATGATGTCGCTGATCTCCTTGTAGGCAAGGCCCTCGACGTCGGCGTAATACACCGCCATCCGGAACTTGAGGGGCAAGGCATCCAGTGCGTTCCTGATGTCGTCGTCGGGCAACGACTCCAACACCTCTACCTCCGCGGAGCGCAGCGCTCGCGGTGAACGCTCTGCGTCGGCTGCCAGCCGCCGGTCGGAGATCGTCTCGATCGGCAGCTCGGTGGGCCGGCGCATCTGCTTGCGGTAACCATTGATGTGGGCATTGGCCTGGATGCGGAAGAGCCACCCTTTGAGATTGGTCCCTTGCTGAAAGGTCCGAAAACCCTTGTACGCCCGCACCATGGTCTCCTGCACCAGGTCTTCGGCGTCAGCGCGCTGCAGGGTCATCCTCATGGCCCCTCCGAACAGCGTGTCCATGAGTGGGATCACGTCGCGCGCGAAACGCGCCGCCAGGTCGGCGCCGGTGTCCTCCGGGATCGGGGCGGGGCGGCCACTGATCTGCAGAGGTACATCGGGTCCGATATCGACGTCGTCCGTAGACGCCTTGGCGGGGTCGCTCGGAGTGATCCCGCTGACGGGATTGGTGGCCATGCGCGTCTCTCTCCTTGGAATCTGTCGACCCGGAAGGCCGTGGCCGTTGCAGCTGACCCGCTTCCGCCCACGGTGCAGCCATGAACAGCTTCTTTGCTGCACGACGAGATGTGTTATCAAGTTTGGGAGTCGCGCGGTCCGGTTACCAGATCGGGTTGTGCCGTTCTCGGCAAGGATCGTGCCAGGAGGTGGTCGGAGTGGCCCGAGCCACACAGAAGGTGGCGCTGCTGGTGTTGCCGCGGGTGATCGCCATGGATTTCAGCATCGCCGCGCACGTGCTGGGCGGGCATCCGGGCTTCGAGCTGCTGGTGACCGGGCATGCCGGGCATGCGGGTCCGGAGGATGGCGTCACGATCGTGCCGTCGCAACCGCTGGCCGTGGTGGGTGACGCGGACGTGGTGGTGGTCCCGGGATTCGGCGATCCGCACGTACCGCCGCCGGATGTCTACCTGGACGCGATCGCCAACGCCGCGCGGCGGGGCGCCACCGTGGTCGGTATCTGCACCGGGTCGTTCGCGCTGGCCGCCAGCGGTATCACGGACGGCCGCAAGGTGACGACGCATTGGCAGTTCACCGAGCAGCTCAGAGAGCTGTATCCGAGTACGACGGTCGTCGAGGATGTGCTGTACCTCGAGGACGGCAACCTGCTGACGTCCGCGGGGGCCGGCGCGGGGATCGATGTGGGCCTGCACCTGATCCGCAACACCTTCGGTGTCGGGTCCGAGCTCGCGGTGAGCAGGGAGCTGATTGCGCCGCCGACTCGTCCCGGACAGCAGCCGCAATACGTCGACGTGCTCAGCCCGCCCAGCGCCGATCTGGCCGAGACGCGGAACTGGGCGCTGCAGCGCCTGGAGCAGCCGCTCACCGTGGATCAACTGGCCCGCCACGCGACGATGTCGCGGCGCACCTTCATCCGCCGGTTCGGCGAGGAGACCGGCATGCCGCCCGTGCGCTGGCTCACCCTGCAGCGGGTGCTGGTCGCCCGGCGGCTCCTCGAGACCTCGGACTGGTCCGTCGAACGGATCGCCGCGGCCTCCGGCCTGGGCACCGCTGCCAACCTCCGCATCAGCTTTCGCCGGGAGACCGGCCTGCTGCCCAGCGACTACCGCCGCCGGCACCGCCGGGCGTCCGACGTGACGGGCTGAGCGACGCAGGCGGCACACCCTGGCACGATGCTTGCCAAAAACGGCACCGCCCGATCTGGCCGCCCGAGCACACCGGCTCTTAGCGTGAGAAACACATCTCAACGCGATATAGGAGCACGTCATGGCAACGGAACAGGTCGAGAGCTGGGGCGTCCCGTGGGAGCAGGCGTTCGGCTACGTCCAGGCCGTCAAGCACGGCGACACAATCCATCTGGCCGGTCAGTTCTCCCACGACGGCACCGGGCTCGTCGCCCCGGCCCCCGTGGACGAACACGGCCGGGTCACCGACTACAGCACGATGGCCGAGCAGATGCGCACGACCTACGCGAACGCGACCGAGCTGCTTGCCCGGTTCGGCGCCACGCTCGACGACGTCGTCGAGGAGGTGGTCTACGTGTTGGACATGGACAGCGCGTTCGCCGCTGCCGGCCCGGTGCGAAAGGCCGCCTTCGGCATGGAGCTGCCGCAGGTGGCGACCACCATCCTGGTCACGCCACGGCTCGCGCGGCCCGGACAGCTCGTGGAGATCAGTTTCACCGTCAAGCTGAAGTCCTAGGCGTGGCTGATACCGACCGTGCCGTGTTCGACCGCCTGACCCGAACCCATTCGCCGGCGCGAACCCCGAAGATGCTCGGCACCGCATGCGTACTGGGTGGCAGCATCGCCGGCCTGATGGCCGCGCGGGTACTCGCCGATCACGCCCACACCGTGCTGATCGTCGAACGCGACGATGTCGAGGCCGACGGCCGTCCACGAGTGGGCGTCCCGCACGATCGACAAGGGCACGTCCTGCTACCGGGTGGTTTCGCGCAGCTCGAACGCTGGCTGCCCGGGTTCACCAGTGAGGCACTGGATCACGGTGCCCTGCTCGTCGATTACAAGCAGCAGGCCGTGTACCTCGGCGATGCACAGCGGCTGCCGAATCGCGACATGTCGATCCTCGCGGGTACCCGCCCGCTTCTCGAATCCCGGATCCGGGCCATGGTTCTGGCGTTGCCCAACGTGTCGATCCTGTCGGCCCGGGCGACGGGTCTCGACTTTCGCGACGGCGCGGTGCACGCCGTGCGGTACGCGAGACGAGATGGCGAACACGTCGTCGGTGCCGATTTCGTGGTGGACGCCACGGGGCGATCCAGCAAGACATCGGAGTGGCTCGAGCAGGCCGGCTTCCCACGTCCTCGGCTACACCGGGTACGCACCGACATCAATTACGCGACAGCACTGTTCGAGCGTTCGGGGGATCCCGGTGAGCTGCCACTGACTGCGCTCGCGCATTTCGACGGGCCGTCCGCGCCGGATGGGTTGGCTCTCGGCACGACCCTCGTGGCTGAGGAGGACCAATGGATGGTGATGCTCGCGGCCTACGAACCTGCTCGGCCTCCGCGGACGCTCGAGGACTTCCGTGCGACGTGCGCCAAACTGCCGCCCGTCTTCGGTCACGCGGCCGGGGGGCAGTTGACCCGCGAGATACAGACATACCGACAAGCCGACAGCCGCCGCCGCGACTTCACCGGACTGGACCCGTTCCCGGCGCGCCTGGTCTGCGTCGGAGACGCGGTGGCGTCCTTCAATCCCATTTACGGACAGGGCATGTCGTCAGCGGTGCTGCATGCGAGCTGCCTGTCCGAGTATCTGATCGCCAACCCGCTGCCGCAGGGCATGGCGACGGAGTTCTTCGACATGCAGGCCGTGGTGACCGACGCTGCGTGGGCTCTCTCGGCCGGGGCCGACGCCGCCAGGCTGGATGCGCTTCAGGGCGTGGAGGTGTCCGTGGAACTCGAACAGCAGCGATGGGCCATGGATCAAGTGGTCCAAGCCACCTTGAGCGACCAGACGGTCGCCGACGCCTTCAGCGCCGTCTCGTTCATGCTCGACCATCCGTCGATCCTGGCCGAACCGGCGCTGTTCGAGCGGGCAGTCGCCGCCAATGAACGGATGCCCGCCCGAAGGTGAGGCGGTCAGCACGAGGCACGGCTGCGGCCTGCGGTCACGACCGCCTGGCGACGATCACCGGTATCCGGACAGATTGCACGACCTGCGAGCCCACCGAGCCGAGCAGCATTCCGGCGAAACCGCCGCGACCGTGACTGCCCACGACCAGCAGCTGTGCCTGTTCGGCCTCCTCGAGGAGCCTGCGGCCCGGCTGGTCACGATGCACCGAGCGGCGCACGGCCACCTCGGGATAACGCTCCCGCCAGCCTGCCAGCCGCTCGGCCAGCAACAGTTCCTCCTCGGGTTCGATCTCGTTCCACCCCGAGCCGGGCAGTGCGTAGCCGGCGTCGCTCCAGGTGTGCACGGCTACCAGGTCGACCCCGCGGCGAGAGGCCTCGTCGAAGGCGACCGCGGTGGCGTGCTCGGAGGCAGGAGAACCGTCGACGCCCACGACCACGGGAGCCTGCGCCGGGTGTGGGATCAGCGGATCCTCGTCGTGGATGACAGCCACAGGGCAGTGAGAATGCTGGACCAGGCCGATGCTGACCGACCCGAGCAGTCGCCGTTCCCACTTTCCCAGTCCGCGACTGCCGACGACGATCATGTCGGCGTCCTTCGTCAGATCCGCCAGCGCCGGAATCGGCTGCCCGGAGATCACCTTCTCCTCCACGCGGACCTCGCCGGCTTCCCCGACTGCGGCGTGCACGACAGCCTGTGCTTCAGAAAGGATTTCGCGGGCGGCCGCCTGCTCGTCCTCGATGAAGCCTGCCGGCAGCGGGACCTGGATCCAGGCCTGCACGGCAGCCCCCGGCAGCACGTGCACGAGTGTCAGCGGAACGTGACGCATCGCTGCATCGCGGGCTGCCCAGTCGATGGCTACTCGCGACGCAGGTGAGCCGTCGACTCCGACGAGGATGCCGAGGGGTGCTGGTGGGGTGGACATCGGTGCGCCTCCTCCTGGACAGCAACTGTGCCGTCCGGTATCTCAACGCTATCGTCGCCGGGGACCCACGTCAGGGGGCCACAGTCACCTCGGCGAAGGGACGAAAGTCCTCCGCCGTCGGCCACCTCGGCCGAGATCGGTGAAGCGACCAATCCGGCCCGGTGTCGGTAACGAATCGATCATCGGCACGTGCTGACGATGCCGATCTGTCCGTCCCAGTGCTATCCGGAGGTGTTCATGAACTCCGTTCAGACCCAGGAGCTGGTGGTTCTCCTCGACGACGCGGGCCGCAGCATCGGTGCGGCGCCCAAGTCGGAGGTGCATCACGGCGCGACGCCGCTGCACCTGGCGTTCTCCTGCTACCTGTTCGACGACACCGGCCGGGTGCTGCTCACGCGGCGCGCGCTGGCCAAGCGTGCCTTCCCCGGCATCTGGACCAACTCCTTCTGCGGCCATCCGGGTCCCGACGAATCGATGCCGGGCGCGGTCACCCGCCGGGCTCACGAGGAGCTCGGGGTGGACGTCACGGAACTGCGCTGTGTGCTTCCCGATTTCCGGTACCGCGCGGTTGATGCCGGCGGCGTCGTGGAGAACGAGATCTGCCCGGTTTTCTGTGCCCGGGCAGTCGGCCCGGTGGCCGTCGACCCCGACGAGATCATGGACACCGCGTGGGTGGAGTGGGAGCAGCTGTGTACCGCTGTGCAGTTGCCATGGGCGATCAGCCCCTGGGCCATCGCGCAGGTCCCGCTGCTCGACGGTGCGGGCATCGGGCGACGGAATCAGGACCTCAGCTCGTAGAGACGCTCGGCATAGACCAGATCGTCACGCCACAGTCGGGTCGCCGCGATCCCCATCAGTGATCTGATCGCCGGGGCGACCAACATCGCCTTGTCGAAATGGCGTCGATCCGAGTGCGCGATGGTGGCCTCCACGACGGCGGTCCTGGGCAAGCCGTCCCGCCCCGGGCTCAGCGGGGTGGCGTGTGTCTCCACCACGCTGCCCTGGCCCTCGCCGTCGATGATGCGCATGACGACTGTGCGTGGGCCGGGCGTGGTGAACTCGGCGATGACCGGTACTCCCAGCCTGCCGATGCGGAAGGTCACGGCGACGACGAAGCGATCGGATTCGTCGGGAAGGTCTGCATCGATTGCCGGCGCACTGAGCACCTCGAGTCGGGTGAACGAGTACGGATGGAACCAGGCGCCGTGCCATGGATCCAGCCGGTTGGCGACGACATCACGAGGTTCACAGACACCTTCGACCCGTGTGACGGCTGCCAGTCGGGGTGCCGGCGGCCGGACGGGGATGATCGGCGCCTCGGTGGGCGTCTCGTTGCCGACGGCGTCGAGTCGCACCCAGCACAACACGCCGTCGTCGTAGGACGGGAAGGGGCGCCACCTGCCGTGACGCTGGTCGGAAAGGCGCAGACCGTGCCACGGGCACACCAGGGTTCCGCATTCCACCGGCGCGGTCGCCAGGTCCGCGCCCAGATGCGGACACGCCCGCGGCGCCACCCGCAACCCTCCGTCGGCCGCGCGCCAGGCCACGAGTTGGACCCCGCCGACGGTGGTGCCCCAGGCCTTGGCGGCGATCTGCGAGCTGGCCGCGAACGGGAACCAGTTACCGCTCGGCCGGCGCTGCGCGCGGGAGAGCGCCGCCCCGATCACCGCTGGATTGGCGTCGGCGTAGGTGGGTGCCTGCGCGGACCAGTCCGACGGTGCGAGCGTCTGGAACGGCCACGCCTTGGCCGCGCGCTCACGCAGATCCGCGAACTTGCTCATCGACCTGCTCATCGAGGCCGGCCTCCTCCCCGCGCCGCCAGTTTGCGCAGCAGCGCCGATCGACCGTGATTGGGAACCGTGTGCAGGACATGGCCTGCCAGCCCGAAGCTCTCGAGGAGGCGGTTGGCGGCAACCCATCCCGTGGTCGCCGCACGCTCCATCAGGGCCACCGGGACATCGATACGAATACCGTCCCCTGCCAACATCACTCGTGATTCCGGTGTCTGCACGTCGGGCCGCCGGGCGAAATCGCCCGGTGCGAGGCTGGGACAGTCCTGCCGACGTATCAACTTCTCGCCGACGATGGACGCGGCCGCGGTTTCGGGGTAGAGCTCGTGCATGCGCGCCACCAACGCATCCCGCACCCGGTCGTCGGATTCGGTGACGGAGTACGCATGGAGTTCCACGACCGAACCGCCGGTCCGTGCCGCCCACAGAGCGGCTTCACGTTCGTAGCGCTCCAGCACGCTGACGTTGTCGAGCGGCGGACGGCCGCCGGTGCCCATGAACGGTGCACGATCGGACCGCACCGGGCGATCGAGCCACAACCGCAACACGACAAAGGGCGGCGCATTGTCGAGCTCGGCCACCCGGGCCCGCCAGTCGTCGTCGCCGACGCCCGGCGAGGCGGCGACGATCTGGCGCAGTCCGGCGACGTCGGTGGCAAGCACCACCGCGTCTGCGGCGAATGTGGCGCCGTCCTTGCACGTCACGTGAACGTCCGAGCCCAGCGAGAGGCTCTCGACGGGTTGCCCGGTGTGGAATCGCACCCCGCGGGACTCCAGATACTGTTGCAACGGATTCCACAGTGCCACATCGAAGTTGGAGTTCGCGACGTCGAAGAGCAGACCTTCGCTCGAGCCGAGGAAGTAGATGTGGAACATCGTGACCAGTTCGGCTGCCGACAGATTCTCCGGCAGCGCGAAGAAACTACGGGCGAACACCTCGAACGCGAGATGCTGTGCCGCATCCGGGAAGTTGATGTCGCGCAGGAATGTCCCGGCGTCGACGTCATCGAGTTCGTGGTACGTCTCCGGCACCGACACCGTCGCCAACGGCGCTGCGGCCCTGGCGTCGAGGCGCACCATGTCGCGCAGTCGGAACGTCGGACTTCGCAACGCGAACACCAGTGCATTGAGCAGTGGCGTTCGCGGCAATCCGCGGAACGTGTCCAGGCGTCCTGTCGCGTCGACCAACGGGTAATCGTCGACCGGGGTCAGGGCGCTCAGGTGCGGATCTGCGCGGCGCAGTAACGATCTCAGGTTGTAGTACTGCCGGAAGAATGCGTGGAAGCCACGATTCATCGCCGTCGACGTCCCGTCGGCGAGGTTCTCGGTCCATCCGCTGACCCGTCCGCCGAGGTGGTCCCCCGCTTCGACGACGTCGACGCTGACGCCGCGCTCGCTGAGCCCGGTGGCCGCGGCGAGTCCGGCGATGCCTGCGCCGACGATGACAACGCGCGGAACTCGGTCGAGTGCCGCGGCGTCAGGGAGTCCGGGGTGGGCCGGCAGTGTCTGGCGCAGTGGATCTGTTCGATCCACGCTTCAGTTACTCCCGTGTCGTAGCCGGGCGTTCCACGACCGCACGAGACCGCTGCCGGCGACGGCGAGTCGACGGCCCTTGCCTACCGTGGCGCGCCGACCGAAGATCTCGAAGTCGATCTCCTCGATGCGCGCCAGGATCTCTGAGTACAGGGTCGACGCCGCAGCGACGCACGGGCGAGACGCCGGCGCCAGTTCGGCGATACCCGGCTGTGCGTCGGCGTAGATCTGACGCGCCGCAGCGTGCTGATCCATCAGGGCGCGACGCACCCGCGGTTCCACGCGCCTGTTGTCCTGACACCACTTCAGAAGCTCGCGGTCGACACCGTGGGCGGCGAGTTCGTCGGCCGGCAGATACACCCTGCCGCGGGTGAGATCCTCGTCGACGTCCCTGATGAAGTTGGTGAGCTGGAAAGCCTTTCCGAGCGCTGCCGCGTGCGGTGCGGCGTCTTCCCGCGGTCCGACGGTGCCCAGTATCGGCAGCAGCTGAAGCCCGATGACCTCTGCCGATCCGTACATGTACCGGTCCAGCGCCGCACGATCCGGGTAGTCGGTGACCGTCAGGTCCATGCGCATCGACGTCAGGAAGTCATCGAACAGATTCCAGCCGATGTCGTACTTGCGCGCCGTGTGCACCACCGCGGTCAGCGTGGGGTCGTCGTCGCACGGCTGGTTCTCGACCAGGGCGTTGAACAGCCTGGTGGACAGTGCCTGCAGTTGGTCGGCACGCAGCTCGCTGCCCCTGCCGTCGAAATCGTCGAGGATGTCGTCGGCACGCCGGGCGAACCCGTAGAGGGCGTGCACCGCAGGACGCTGCTTGGGTGCCAGCAGACGGGTGGCCAGAAAGAAGGTCTTCCCGTAGCGCGCGTTGATCTTCTTGCACTCGCGGAATGCCGCACGCAGTTTCGGGTCCTGAAGACCGGCTGCATCGAGCTCGGATCCAATCATCGGTGAACCTCACGTTCAGGATGGCGAACAGATACTCCGGTGATGCGGTCAGCGGCCAGCTTGCCGGACAACACCGCGGTGGGCACACCCACTCCGGGCACCGTCGAGGACCCGGCCAGAACCACGTTGTCCACGCCGCGCACGGTGTTGGCCGGCCGGAACGGCCCGGTCTGAGCGAAGGTGTGCGCCAACGCGAATGGCGTGCCCGCGGCCATGCCCTGGCGCCCCCAGTCGGCGGGGGTCACCACATGCAGCACCTCGAGATCGTCGCCGAGTTGAGGGAGTCGCGAGGAGACGGCGCCGAGCATGTCCTCGACGTAAGCCGACCCGGTGACATCCCAATCAACCTGTCCCACATCGGTATTGGGCGCGGGGGCCAATACGTAGAGCAGATCGCGGCCGGGTGGCGCCAGAGTCGGGTCGCTCGCCGTGGGCCTGGTCACCAGCAGAGACGGATCCCCCATGACCCGTCCGCGGTTGATGATGTCGTCGAAGGTCTGCTTCCAGGCGTCGCCGAAAACGATGGTGTGGTGCCCGATGTCGTCACCCATGGCCGGACATCCGACATGGGCCACCACTGCCGACGGCGCCGGCCGGAGCTTCAGCAGTCGGCGGGGTGTGCGACCCAGCAGGCGGTAGGTGTCGGGAAGCTCGGTGGTCAGCACGACTGAGTCGGCGGGAATCCGCATGCCGGTCTGGGTGCGCACCGCGGTGACCCGCGAGCCGCTCCACTCGAGATCGGAAACCTGGGAGTCGTAGACGAATTCGACTCCTGCGGCGGCAGCGGCGGCGGCCATCGCATCGGGAAGCGCCCGCATCCCGCCGCGCGGGAAGTACACCCCGGCGATGGTGTCCATGTAGGCGATGACCGCGTACACGGCCAGCGCGCTCTGCGGCGGCACCCCGGCGTAGAGCGCCTGGAAGGTGAACACCCGCAGCAGTCGCTCGTCGGACAGGAACTTGCGGATCACCTTCTCCCAGCGCCTGAAGCCGCCGAGGGCGAGCAGTCGGGCCAGTTGCGGCGTCAGCAGCGACAGCGGTGAGTCGAAGTTGGCGCCGATGAACCCGTCGAACTCGGTCTCGTAGAGCTTGGTCAGCCACGAGCGCATGCGCAGGTACTCCTCGGCCTCCCCACGGCCGGAGAACCGTTCCACCTCGGCGAACATCGCGTCGGGTTCGGTGTGCACCGCCAGGGAGCTACCGTCGGCGAACATCGCCTGGTAAGCCGGGTGCACCGGTAGCAGTTCGAGGTGGTCGGTCAGCTTCTCGCCGACCGCGGCCATCGCCTCGTCGATGATGCCGGGCATGGTCAGCACCGTGGGGCCGGTGTCGATGCGATAGCCGGAGATGTCCGCGCGTCCGACCCGGCCGCCGGGCACCGAGCCGCGTTCGACGACGGTGACCTGGCGTCCGCGCCCGGCCAGATACAGCGCCGCGGACAGACCGGACAAACCCGCCCCGACGACGACGACCCGGTCGGTCTTTCCTTCGATGGTGCGCATCACGCGGCCCTTTCGGTACAGATGACGGCCATGTCCTCGAGTGCTGAACGGGCCGCTTCGGGAAGCTCGACCGAGTCGAGATGTGCCAGCGCTCGGTTCAGGCGCTGGTCGATGAGCTGCTCGATCCACTGGACCGCGCCGCTGGCCGAGATCAGCGTCCGCCACCGCTCGGCGTCGGCGCTGTTGAGGTCGGGCGTGCTCATCAGTTCGGAGAGCTGGCGACGCAGCCCGGCGTCGGCGAGCTGGTGCGCGGCGACGATGACGCTGGTCGCCTTCTGGGCTGCCAGGTCGGTGCCGACCGACTTGCCTGTCAAGGTGGTCGACCCGAACACACCCAGCAGGTCGTCGCGCAACTGAAAGGCCTCGCCGATGGCCGCGCCGTACCCGCCGAGGGCGTCGATCACCTCGTCCGGACAGCCCGACATCGCTGCACCGATCTCCAGCGGCCGGCGCACGGTGTAATTGCCGGACTTCCGCCTCAGCACATCGAGCACCTCGTCGAGTGTCGGGAAGGTGTGCGCGTCGTTCACCAGGTCGGCGAACTGGCCGACGGCCAGCTCGATGCGCATGTCGTCATACCGGGGCCAGACTCGCGCGAGAGCTTCGGCGCCGATCCCGCTCTCGCGGAGCATCTTTCCGGCCCACACCAGGCAGAGATCGCCGAGCAGCACCGCCGCCGACTCGCCGAAACGGGCTGAAGCACCCGTCAGCGCGCGGTCGCGGTGCCAGGTGCTGAACATCACGTGCGCGGCGGGGCGACCCCGGCGTAACGCCGATTCGTCCATGACGTCATCCTGCATAAGAGCGAAGGCGTGGAACAGCTCCAGGCTCGCCGATGCGCGCAGCGCCGAATCGTCTTGTCCCGCACCACACAGCCAGCCCAGGTACATGAACGTCGACCGCACACATTTGCCGCCGTCGACAAAGCCCGACAACACCTCGTTCGCGACGCCGACGCGGGCGGCGCCCAGGTCGGTGCGACACTCGCCCGCCACGAAGTCGGTGAGATGGGACCGCACCGCGACCCGGATCTCGTCGCGCCAGTGCACCGGACCACCGGTGACGGCGTGGCCGCGGTGCCTGTGGAGATGTCGGCGCGGCGGGACCAGCGCGCGCGTGCCGCCCTCGCCCCCGCTCAACAACGTGACCTCGCGCACAGCGCTGCGCTGACATTCAGAAGTGGTCGATCTGGCATGTTCGGCAACTCGGCGTTCCCCATTCACACAATCGGCCCGGCGCTGGAAAGCAACGCCGGGCCCGCTCCGATGCGGGCCTGGCGTATGTCCATCATTCGGAGCCGTACCCCGTTTGGTTGGGTTGACGACAAAGAAAATTGCGTCATCGCTTTGACCAGTGCTTTCCCCGGGAGGGGGCGACCTCCTGGATGCCGATACGGTAGTGCAGAGTCACCAGCGGCGTCGGGGACCACCAGTTCCACCGGCCGAGGATGCGCATGAAGGCCGGCACCAGGATCAGCCGGACCAGGGTGGCGTCGACCAGAATCGCCAGCGTCAGACCGACGCCGAACATCCGCATGAACGAGACCTGCGCGGCGATCAACGCTGCGAACGAGATCGACATGATCAGGGCGGCGGCCGTGATGACCCGTCCGGTGCGGGCCAGTCCGAGGGCCACGCTGTCGTCGATATCGGCGCGGGTGCGCTCGCTGGCCAGCCAGTACTCACGGATGCGGGCGAGCAGGAAGACCTCGTAGTCCATCGACAATCCGAACGCGATACAGAACAACAGGATGGGCATCGTCGCGACCAGCGTGCCCGTGGGCGTGGTCCCGAAGGCCCCCAGGTGACCGTCCTGGAAGATCCACACCAGCGCACCGAACGCGGCGGTCAACGAAAGAACGTTCAGGACAAGCGCTTTGATCGGCATGACGACGCTACCGGTCAGCAGGAACAGCAGCACGAAAGTGACCACCGCGATCACGCCGAGCACCAGCGGTACCCGTGAGGTGATCGCCGCGACGCTGTCGCGGTTGACCTGGGCCATCCCGGTGAACTCCACGGCACGGTCCCCCGGCGTGGGCACCTCGTGCAGCCGGTCGAGTTGCTCGTCGGATGCCGGCGAGAACAGCGGAGCGCTGCTGCTGACGGTCAGAAAGGCGCTACCGTCGGATATCCCCGCGGGGGCCGCCGGTGGGCCGACCTTCGTGCCGCCGGCGAAGGTGCCGGTGGGCGCGCTGACCGGCCCCACATCAGCCACCATGGACAGCCGAGCGGCGTACTGCTCGACGTCGGGTTCGGTCAGGCCCCGGGAGTCGGGTATCACCACGGTCACCGCGGTCGCGGAGTCGTCGGCGAAGCCCTCGCGCATCCGGTCACCGACCTGGTGCGACGAAGCGGTCGCCGGGAGCACCCGATCGTCGGGGAAACCCCACTCGATGCCCAGGAACGGCAGGCCGGCGACAAGCAGCACTGCCGAACCGGCAAGACCGACGGGCACCGCCCGCCGCATCACCGCGGTCGCCCACCGGTACCAGAACAGTTGCCGCACCGGGGTGGGCGTCGGCTCACCGCGGCCACGTCGACGACGGATGCTGCGGCGCACGTCGTAGGCGTCGAGGCGGGTGCCGAGCAGCACGATCGCGGCCGGGGTGACCACCAGCGCGGCCACCGCGCACAGCGCAACGGTGGCGATGCCGGCGTAGGCGAACGACTTGAGGAAATACATCGGGAAAAGGACCATCGCGGCCAACGACAACGCCACCGTCGTCGCCGAGAAGATCACGGTGCGCCCGGCGGTGCGCATCGTGGTGGTCAACGCCTCGTCGGGTTCGGCGCCGGAGGAGATCTCCTCGCGGTAGCGGCTGATGATCAGCAGCGTGTAGTCGATGGCCAGGGCCAGGCCCAGTGCAGTAGACAGGTTCAGCGCAAAGATCGAGACATCGGTGCTCAGCGAGATCAGCCGCAGGATCGCCAGAGAGCCGACGATCGCCACAGCACCCACCGCCACCGGCAGTGCCGCGGCGAGCAGACCACCGAAGACCCAGACCAGCACGGCGAAGCTGAGTGGGATCGCGATCGCCTCCATCACCAGCACGTCGCGCCCGGTCTGCGAGTTGATCTGTGCGAACACCATCGCCGCACCGCCCGCCTGCACGGTGACATCGCGATGCCGGCTCTGGACATCCGCGACCACCTCGTCGGCAAGGGCCTGCGCCCGCTGTGGCGCCTCCTTCTCTTCCCCGGCGATCCCGGCGACGATCAGTCCGGACGTGCCGTCGACGCTGATGAGTCCGCCTGCGGCCGGCGGTGGCGCCGTCCATGCCGATACCACGCCCGTCACCGCCGACGCACCGCCGAGGCGCTCGGCGATGTCGGCCGCGGCGGCGCGCGCCGCCGGGCTCTGGACGCCGTCGGGCGCGCTGACCATCAGGATCAGCTGCGTGTTCGGCTGACCGAACTCGTCGGTGAGCAGTTGGGTCGCCCGGGTCGACTCGGCGGCGGGATCCTGGAACCCGCCGGCCGACAGGCTCTTGGTGACCGGCACGGCGAACACCCCGGCGAGGACCATCAACAACGCGGTGACAGCCAGCACGCGACGGGGTGCAGTCAAGGCCAGCACGGTGATCCGGTTCAGCACGGGCTGGTCCATGCCCAGCATTCGGCACAGACGTCAGTTTGGTTCGGTCACCGTTCGCCGGCGGCGCGTCAGAGGTTGTTCTCCTCGATCATGCGCAGCGCGGTGTCGTAGATGGCCTGGCCGTGAAGGGTGAACAAGGCGACCACATCGACACTGTCGCCTCCGACCTCCTTGGCGATGAACAGCCCGTCCGCACCGGCGATCGCATACGTCGCCAACTGGCCGACCTGAGCCTCGGACAATCCCAGCGCCAGATCGCGGATACTCGCCGACAAGGCCGCGAAGGCTTGTTCACGAACCTGCACGAACATCGCCCTCGCCTTCGGTTCGACCGGCCGCCGTTCCAGCGCGAGCATCAGACCCAAGCGGAGGAAGTCGGGCGAGTCCATCACCGCTTTCGCCGTACCGACCGCCACCTCCATCAGACGATCCCTGGCCACGACGTCCGCGGGCATCTGCCATACCTTCAGCCAGTTGCCGAAGCTGCGCTCGATGACGGCGGCAATCAGGTCGTCCTTGTCCTTGAAATGCCAGTAGATGGAACTGGCCGGCAGTTCACATTTCGCGCTGACCGCGCCGATGCTGGTGCCCTCGTAGCCACGCTCGGTCGCAATCTCGGTGGCAGCGTCCAAGATCCGGTTGCGGGACATCTCGCCGTCCGCTCGCCGACGACGGCGCTGGGGTTTGTCTGGCGCGGCCATTTTCTCCCTCACCCTTGACTCTGTAGTGATCACTACATTAGCGTAGCGATCACTACAGAACAAGTCGTCGGTCAGCGTTGACCCGGCAGACAGGTGAGAGACAGCCATGAACGATTCTTCGACCTACGACGTGGCGATCGTCGGCTACGGCCCCGTGGGTGCCACCGCAGCCAATCTGCTGGGACAGAGCGGACTCGAGGTCGTCGTCATCGAACGTGACCCCGACATCTATTTCCGCGCCAGGGCGATCTCCACCGATGAGGAGGTTGTTCGGATCTGGCAACAGGTCGGGTTGTCGGAACGGCTCACAGCCGACATGCAACCCGGTGCGGGCGCGAACTTCGTCGACGCCGAAGGTGTGCCCTTCGTCAGACTTCTCCCCACCGAGCGGGGATGCGGGCACCCTCCGCAGCAGTTCATCTATCAGCCCGCTGTGGACAAAATCCTGCGGGAAGGGGTCGAGCGCTTCCCCAACGTCTCGCTTCTGCTCGAACACGAGTGCCTTCGGGTCATCCAGCATGCCGGCGACGTCGAGTTGATGCTCGCCGACCTGACCGAGGACAAGTTCACGAGGATCCGCGCGTCATACGTGATCGCCGCCGACGGGGGGTCGAGTTCGATCCGCGGACAACTGGGTATCGGTTTCAGGGGACGCACATTCTCGGAGCGGTGGATCGTCATCGACACCAAGATGCTCGAGGAGTGGCCCGGCCATGACCGGTTGCGTTTCCACTGCAACCCCGCCCGCCCCACAGTGGACTGCCCCACTCCGCTGGGGCACCACAGGTGGGAGTTTCCGGTGCGCGATGAAGAAGACGAGAAGGACCTCCTCACCGAGGAGGTCATCTGGAACGTGCTCGGGGACCAGGGGATCACCAAGGACCACGTCGAGATCATCGGCTTCGCCTGCTACAGCCACCATGTGCGGTTCGCCGACCGGTGGCGGATAGGCCGGGTGTTCCTGGCGGGCGATGCAGCACACGCGATGCCGCCGTGGATCGGTCAGGGCATGTGCGCCGGAGTGCGGGACGTGGCCAACCTCTGTTGGAAACTCGGTGCAGTCCTCAACGGTTCACTGCCCGACGCGGTTCTCGACACCTACCAGGACGAGAGACTGCCCCACCTCAAGGAAGTCACCAACCGCGCGGTCAAGACAGGCAGACTCATCGTCGAGCGAAATCGCTTGCGCGCGAAAGTGCGCAATCACGTTCTCCGCGCCGCCAGCAAGGTGCCGTACTTCACCACATGGCTTCGCGACCATCGGTGGCTCCCCGACGCCCACTACCGGACCGGCCTGTTGGCGCTCAACGGCAATCCGGCGGAGGGCTGGCTCATCCCCCAACCATGGGTCATCGACAGCCACGGGGACCGGGTCCGGCTCGACGACATCATCGGCGGCTGTTGGACGATCCTGCACACGGGTCCCGAACGTCCATGGCAGGCCTGGCGATCGGCCGGTGTTCCCATCGTCAGGATCGCCCCGCCCGGGAGCGCGCCCCGCGCCGACTCCGTCGTCGATGCGGACGGAACGCTCATCCGCTGGCTCAGGCAGAAGAAGGCCTCGGTAGTGGCCGTTCGACCCGACGGATTCATCTACGCCGCCGGCGGCGACAAACCCCTTCCGCAACCCCCGGCCGGGTTCACCGGCGTAGTGGCCGAACGATCGAAGGAACTCGCATGACCGAACCCGCCCTCCCCGATACCGACCCGACACGTATGGGCTCCGAATACACGGTGCGCGTCAAGGATGCAGAGATCTTCGTCACCGACACCGGCGGAGTCGGTCCGGCCGTTGTGATGCTCCATGGCGGCGGCCCCGGCGCCTCCGGGGTGTCGAACTACTCACGCAACATCGCCTCGCTGGCGCGCTCTTTCCGCGTCATCATCCCCGACATGCCCGGGTACGGCCGTTCGACCAAACATGTCAACCACGATGATCCGTTTGGCCACCTCGCCGACTCGATCCGCGGCCTACTGGACGAATTACGTCTTCCCACAGCACATCTGATCGGCAATTCGTACGGAGGGGCGGCTGCCCTCCGACTGGCCCTGGACACGCCGCGCCGGGTCGGCAAGCTCGTGCTGATGGGGCCGGGCGGCATCGGCACCACCAGGGGCCTGCCCACCGACGGACTGAAGAACCTGCTGTCGTACTACGGAGGTGGAGGTCCCACCCGCGACAAGCTGTCATCGTTCATTCGGACATACCTGGTGTACGACGGCGCCGCTGTACCCGACGATCTGATCGACCTGCGCTACCGGGCCTCGATCGACCCTGAAGTGGTGGCCGATCCCCCGCTGCAGCGACCGAAAGGGCTGCGCACCCTGTGGCGGATGGACCTGACCCGGGACAAGCGGCTCCGCTGCCTGCCCAATCCGACTCTGGTGCTGTGGGGACGGGACGACAAGGTCAATCGACCATCCGGCGGACCGCTACTGCTCAACCTCATGCCCAACGCCGAGCTCGTCATGACCTCGCATACCGGCCACTGGATGCAGTGGGAGCGCGCCGAGCTGTTCAACCAGCTCGTGACCGAGTTCCTCTCCGCCGAATCACGATTGGCGACCTCATGACCGCGGGCACGGACGTTTTCGGCAAGGTCCGTCTCGGCTACCTCGTGATCGAGTCCGAGAAGTTCGGCGACTGGAAACGGTTCGGCCGCGACGGAATCGGCATGCACCTCGACGAGACGCTCCCCGACGTCATGCGGTTCCGCCTCGACGACAACGAGTGCCGGTTCCTGGTGCAACGCGGTCGGGCAGAGGACACGACGGCACTGGGATGGGAACTCGACGACCATGCCACCTTCGAGGCGATCGAGACGCGCATTCGGAGTCACGGGGTGCCGGTGACGGAGGGCCCCGCAGAGGAAGCCATGCTGCGCGGTGTCGAGCGCTTCATCAGGTTCCCCGGGCCGAACGGTCTGAACCAGGAGATCTATATCGATGCCCGGAAAGCCTCAGCGCCAGCGCAGTTGGCTGCGCGCAGTGGTTTCGTCACCGGTGTGGACGGGATGGGACACGTTGCCATCGCGACCAAGCGACCGCACCAGATGCGCGGCTACTACAGCACAGTGTTCGACGCCCGGCTGAGCGACTACATCGACGAGACCATCAGCGGACTGAAGTTCAAGATCCGCTTCCTGCGAGTCAACGAGCGTCACCACACCGTGGCCATCGCCTCGGTGAACCGTCTGCCGATCAATCCGATCCGCACCCGAATCCAGCACTGCAACGTCCAGGTCGCCGATCTCGACGACATGACGTCGGCCTACCAGCGGGTCAAGCATCTTGGCTTCGACATCGCGCTGTCGATCGGCCAGCACACCAATGACAAGGAACTGTCCTTCTACGCGCAGACCCCGTCCGGGTTCGAATGGGAGGTGGGCTGGAATCCGATCGTCGTCGACGAAAGCACCTGGGAACCAACCACGCATCAAGGCATCAGTATCTGGGGACACACCCCGGAGGGACAGACGATCATCGACACCCTCGATCGGTTCAGGACCGGTGTGCACTCGGTGATTCACCCTGAGGACAGCGTCCCCGCCCTTGCCGGCGCCGGGGTTGCCGACGACTGACACTTCGGCGCCAATCGACGGTGAGCACCCATTGGTGACATGGGTGCCGGCCGGGACGGTGGTGCTCGAGTACAGGCTCGACGACCGAATTCGTCGCTGGGCGAGGACCCCGCAGCCTCGAGGCAGAAGTATCACCACCAAGACCACCCGAACAGTCACCGATGTTTTGAGGCATCGTTTGTCACTTGGATGTGTTGTGTCACTTCAGTTTCAGCAGTCACACCGTTGCCCGGATTTGTCAGTGGTCGAATGTATGTTCGAATCATGTCGGGGACGGGTTTGCAGGAGGCGGTGACCGCGTTGCGGGCCGCCTTCGACGCCGTCGCCGCCTGCGATATCGACCTGCTGACCCGCGCAGAGCTGATCGGGCCCCTCGACGATCTGCAAACCCTGACCTGCCAGCTCCCCAGCGTGAGTCAGCGGCTGCTGGCCCGGCTACAGACCGAGGCCACTCCGCAGCAGCTGGGCGCCAAATCCTGGAAAGACGTCCTGACCGTCCGCTGGCGCATATCCGGGGCCGAAGCGAATCGCCGCCTGAACGAGGCCGCGGTGTTGGCGCCGCGACGCACCATCACCGGAGAGCCCCTGCCCGCAGCGCTGCCGGCGACCGCGGCCGCCCAAGCTCTCGGGCTGATCACCAGCGAGCACGTCGCGGTGATCCGCGCCGCGGTCACAAAGTTGCCGGGTTTCGTCGACGCGGCCACCGCCGCCCAGTTCGAAGTCGACCTGGTCCGCGTCGCGGTCGGAGTCGGGCCGAAGGAACTCAAAGAGACCGCCGCGCTGCGGTTGTTCCTGCTCGACCAGGACGGCCCCGAACCCGACGACACCGAACGCGCCCGCACCCGCGGCCTATCGGCAGGTAAACAACAACGCAACGGCAACATCCCCGTCCGAGGGGAGTTGACCCCCGAAGCGTGGGCGACCCTGGAGGCGATCTTCGCCAAATACGCCGCCCCCGGGATGTGCAACCCTGATGACCCCGAACCGTGCACGTCGGGCACACCGAGCCAAGCCCAGATCGACAACGACCACCGCAGCCTGGCCCAACGCCAACACGACGCGCTGGTGGTGGTCGGGCGGATCGCGTTGATGAGCGGCCTGGGCGACCTCAACGGGCTCCCGGTATCGATCATCATCCGCACCACCCTCCAAGACCTCGAGAGCAGGGCCGGGGTCGGTGTCACCGGCGGCGGCACCGTCATCCCGATCAAAGACGTGATCCGCCTCGGCGCCCACGCCCACCACAGCCTCGCGGTGTTCGACCGCACCACCGGATCAGCCCTGGACCTGTTCCGCACCAAACGCATCGCCTCCCCCGCCCAACGACTCATGCTCATCGCCCGCGACAACGGCTGCACCAAACCGTGCTGCACCGTCGGCGCCTACGGCACCCAAGTGCATCACGTCACCGCCGACTGGGCGGCCGGCGGCAACACCAACATCGACGACCTCGGCCTCGCCTGTGGACCCGACAACCGCCTCGTCAACACCCACGGCGGCTGGACCACCCGGATGAACGACCGCCACGAAGTCGAATGGATCCCACCACCGGGACTGGACACCGGCCAAACACGAATCAACTACTACCACCGCCCCGAAGCCCTTCTCCGCCCACCAGAAGAACCGGAACCTCAGGGCCCCAACGGTATCGCTCCGTCAGCCGAGTCCGCCGATCGTGATGAGGTCGGCGACACAGAATCGTGCGCCCCACCCCCGATCGACCACCCCAGCGAACCCGGCGGACCCGCACCCCCCGACAACCAAGCAGCCTGAGCACCGCGCGAACTTTCGCAGCCGCGCATTTCACTGCACCGCCTAACCGTAGGCGGGATAGCGATTCTCCCAAATGGCGAGTTGCTTTGCGCGGTGCTCACGTACGACTCCGGTCTCTGGACCGAGCAGCATCGTGGACCCGCCGACGCCGTCGTAGGGTTCCCAGGGCTCTCCCCCACGCACGAATTCCAGCCACAGATCCTGAACTGCGTCTGACATATGGCGCGCCTCTGCGTCGTCACCGGCCAGCGCAGGCGCAGCGTCCAGGTTGCCGAAAAGCAAGGGCAGGCACGAATCGTGACATGCGCCCAATCCGGCACGCGGAGAGGTCCATTGCAGTTCGTAGCGGAACACCGTGTTGCCGCGCTCGGCGTGTGCCCGGACGAACTGCTCTGTCGGCGCGGTGAAGTGGTAGTCGGTGACCATCGCGCTGGCGACATCACGAAGCGTCTGGTGGTCGGCGCCGTACGTCGCCACCACCGCGTCGGCGTCGTGACCATCCCCGGCCAGTGCCTGCGCCCTGTCCCGCACGTACTTCTCGGTGAAGACGCCCTCATCCAGCGCCGCGTCGAAGATCCGCCACTCGTCGCGCGTCGTCCCGGCGAGGACTGGGATCGCCGGCATGTCCCGGGTCCGCGCGAGCAACAACGGATGCCGTTCGATGACGCCACCGTCGATGCAGGGATGAAACGGGCCCTTCGGCGGCACGAATCCCGTGTCGATAGCACCTTGTGCAGCAATGATTTCCGCGACAGACGGTTCTCGTGTGACGGCAGACATGACTTGCTCGGCCGCGGCCGAGGCAGCCGCCGTCGACCGGACGCGCTCCAAGCCGCCACTCTGCAGGATCGCACGGTCGAAGAGTTCACACCCTCCGGCGAGCAAGGCCGATATCGCGATCGCACCGGAGGACTGGCCCGCCACCGTGACGGCGCTGGGGTCGCCGCCGAAAGCGCCGATCTGCGCGCGCACCCACTGCAGCGCGTGCCTCTGGTCGCGCAGTGTCAGGTTGGTGGAGTCGGCCCCGTGCCAGTCGGGCGCATAGAGCGCACCCAGCGCGCCGAGCCGGAAGTTCATCGTCACCACCACGATGTCGCCGCGCCGGGCCAGCCGCGAACCGTCGAGGAGCGGAGCGGACCCGTGCCCTTGCGTCTGTCCGCCGCCGTGCAGGAAGACCAGCACGGGTCGGCGGTTGTCGTCGGCCGCAGGCGTCCAGATGTTGAGCGTGAGACAGTCCTCGCTCATCGTTAGGCCGCGCTTGGCCAGCCGCTCGGGCGAGATCTCCTGCGGTGCAATCGCCCCGAACGCTGTCGCCTCGCGCACGCCTGCCCAGCTGGTCACGGGTTGCGCTGGGCGCCAACGTCGCTCGCCTGTCGGCGGCGCTGCGTATGGCACGCCGCGAAAGACGACGACGTCGCCGGTTGCGTCGCCGCGCAGTGCTCCGTAGGCGGTGTGCGCGACTGCGGTCACGGGCGCTCGGTCAGAGGGTAGAGCTGCGCCATCTCACCGTCGAGCACTCGGGTCAGGAAGTCGCGGCCCTTGAAGCTCACCACCTCCACGCGAAGGCCGCTGTGCGGGTCGCGCAGGAACGCCACACCGGCACCCGTGCGCTCCAACTCCCAACCGTCGTCCTGCAGTCGCGTCACGTCGTCGCGCCAGCGCTGCGCGTAATAACCGACGTGGTGCATGCCGCCGAGCTTCGGTTCAGCGAAGATCGAGTCAGCGGCAGCGACCACCTCGATGAGCTCCAGGTACGGCGGGCCGGAAGCGGAGAACGCGATGCGCACGGTCTGGTCGTCCGCGGATCCGTCCGGACGGGCGAAGCCACTACGCATCTCGAACGGTGGCGCCCACGTGATCTGCATGGCGCCGCCAAGAGTCCGCATGGCCGGCAACAGATCGGGGACGACATGGCCCACGTGGTAGACGTTGTCGAACGCCGACAAGGCAAGCGTCTCGCGTTTCGGGTCCATGTCAGATCCTGTACCTGCGGCGGATGGCGTCGAAGCGTGTGTGCAGTTGCGCGGCTCGCTCCTCGGGGGTGACGTGCCGGGTGGCGGCAGGCAGGACGGTGTCCAGCTCGGCTGCGCTGACGACGGTGGTGCTGACCTCGGGCAGCTGTCGACTGCCGATGACGCGCATCGTCAGGTAGCCCTCGCTGAAGCGTTGCGTGTCGATCCAGTTGTACACACCGGGGTCGTTGTGCGCCATCACCATTCGCACACGGCCATCGGAGTCGATCGCCGATCTGCTCGGTGTGTAGCTCACCGGGCGGTACAGGTAATCCATGCTGTTCCAGAACGCGCCCATATTGGTCAGCATCCAGAACTCCCCGCCGTCGGCGAACTCGAAGATCAGCGCGTCATCGGGACCGAGACGCCACGGCATCGTGACGATGAGCCGGCCGCGGCGGGCATCGCGTTGTTCCGCCGTGCCGGTGAAGCGCGCACCCGGAAACACGTTGGGCTCGGGTTCGCCGTACAACGAGCCGATCTGCAGTTCGCGATCCGGCCAGTCCGTCATCACCCCGGTGAGGAAGTCGCCGGCCCACTGCATCGAGGCGATCAGATCCTGCGGTGTCGGCACGGGACGCGGCTCGTCCATGTCGATGCGCTCGATGCTGAACTGCGCCGAGCGCTCGCCCCAGGAGTCGAAACCCTGCCGCATGAACAGTTTTCGTGAGCCCGCAGTGGTGGGCAGCCAATTCGGTCCCCGCCGTGCGCCACCGACGTAGAGGACGAAGCTGCCGTCGGGCTCGGTAACCAGGTCGTCGCCGGTGATGTTCGCCTCGGGGGTATCGCCGAAGGGTTCGTGCAGGTTGGGGTGATCGGCGCCGTAGTACACGTCCTTCTCGGGTCGCGGACCTTGGACGGTGAAGTTGAGGAACCGCGCTGTGCCGCGGTCGCCCGCGATCCGGTACGTCGAGGCGCCGTCGATCCACGCCTGCAGATAAACGAAGTCGGCGTTGTCACCGCCGAGCTTACGGCTCGGCCCGCAGAACGGGTGGATCACCGGATAGCGGGTGTCCTTGGTCTCCAGAGCCAGGTCGTAGGCCTGCCCGAGATTCTGCGTCAGGTAGCGGAACGCGTCGGCGCGCTGCAGGGCATCCGCCGGCGAGGTGTCCTTGAAGGCGAGATCGCCCGCTGCCTTGAGTCTTTCGCAGAACTGGTGCCATGCCCCGCGCAGCGCCTCGTCGTCTGCGCTGTCACCGAACGCCATCAGCGCCTCGTTTCGATGTCGATGCCGAATCGCTCGCGATAGGCGGCGAATTCGTTGTGCAGCTGCTGCACTGGAACCGGCAGTATGTCGGTGGAGTAGGTGAACTTGCCGTACCTATCGCTACGGTTGGTGACGAGGTAATCGCGCATCGCCTTCTCGGCTTCGGCCATGAACGGAAGTCCGGCGAAGTCGTAGAACCCGCCGATCGTGGCGACCGGGTCCGCGACGAAGTCACGGTAGCGGACGTGATGGATGCGCGGGTCGTCCACGAGTGGGTCGGTCAGGTAGGCGTGGAAGTTGGCCCGCGACCCCGCGATCGTGTCTTCGGCGTACCGAGTCCAATCCAGCGTTCCGGCAAGGCTCTCGTTGATCTGCCCGAACGCCACGATCTGCGAGGCGAGCACCTGCACGGGGTCGCGGTGTACCCAGACGATCCGGGCGTCGGGATAGGTGTCGAAGAGCGCCCGCAGGCGTCGGCCGTGAAACCCTTTGAGCACCCACCGCTTCGGCGGGCGAGCGTATTGGATGTGCTGCAGCATCATGCGGTGCAGGGCGTACTGCGCGTGAGGGTTCTGCGGAAAGTTCTGGATGGTCATCGGAACCCGCCACCAGGCGCTCGGATTCGTCGCGCGGAAGTCGAAGGCCCACGTGCGTTCACACTCGGGCAGCCCAGCACCGAGCAGATCGTTGTAGGGGTGGCTGACGATCCACGGTGGGATGCGGTCGAGGATCTCCCGCCAGTCGGCATCGGCCCGTCCCCGGCGCGGGTCGTCCCCCGCGGCCGGGCCGGGTGGCGGCGAGGGATACATGACCTCCCAAAAGCGCAGCGCTCGCGATTCCTCGTCCTCGGCGAGCAGAGCATGCAGCAGCGTCGTTCCCGACCGCGGCTCACCGGTGGCGAACAGCGGTGCCGTGATCCGTTCTGATGCCAGCGGCAGGCGTGCGTGATCGGTCATGAAGCGCAGGCGACTCGTCAGCAGTCCGGAGATCGTGTGTGCGGCTGCCCGCGAACCTGTTTCGTCCAGTTCGGCGCCGTTGAGGCGGTCGACGACCAGTGCCACGCGCGCGGGCAGGGTGTCATCACCGAAGTCAGTGAGCCCCGTCGACTCCTGCGCGTCCGCGATGAGGACGTTCCCGTCCAGGATTGTCATGGCGTGCTTCCTGTGAACTGCAGCAGTGCGTCCTCGACCTCACGAACTTTGTGTGCCGAGTCGGCGGCGTAGGCCTGCCCGGCCATTCCGCCGTAGTCGAGCACCGACACGATCCGGGCACCCGCCTCGCCGAATTCGGCGATCTGCGCGGCGACCTGTTTCGGTGTGCCGTGCGTAACCACAGACAGGATCGCGGCCGGGTCGACCTGCTCGAAGAGCCGGAGCAGTCTGTCCCGGCTCAGCACCCGCGGGTCGATGTCCTGGATGCCGCGCCACTGCTCCCCCATCGGATGACGGTGACCGGTGGCTGCCAGAGCGTCGGCCGTCAGTTGCAACACCAGCGATTTCACCAGCGGAGCATGCATGATCTCGCGCAGTTCGTCGGGCTCGCCGATGAGGCAGACCACCATCTTCGCCGGTGTGATCGCCTGCGGGTCGCGGCCGGACTGTTCGGCCGACTCCCGGATAGCCGCCAGCTGAGTGGCGTAAGTCTCTGGCCCGGCACTACCCGTCGGCCACCAGCCGTCTCCGAGTTCACCGACCAGCCGCAGCATGCGGGGGCCGTTGGCCCCGATCCAGATCGGTGGCGGGCCGGTGGTGTGAAGCTCGGCGTCCAGCCGGGCGTGCTCCAGCGTGAAGAACCGCCCGGCGAAGTCGATCGGCCCATCGGTGGTCCAGAACAACCGGATCAGTCGCAGCGCCTCACCGAACCGACTCACCGTGCCCTCGTGGTCGAAGCCGTACGGAGCCAGATTCTCGCGCTCGCCGGCACCGAGTCCGAGGATGAAGCGGCCGTCGGAGAGATGGCTCAGGGTCAGTGCCGACTGCGCCAGCATCACCGGGTGGCGACGGACGGTGTCGAGAACGCTCGTGGCGAGCCGCGTGCGCGTGGTGCGAGCCGCGACCGCGCCGGCGAGGGTGAGAGCGTCCAAGTAGCGGTGCGGCGACGGCGACACCTCCGCGAGGTCGGTGAACTCCGGCGTCCAGATCGAGTCCGGCCAGAAGCTGACGAGGTGATCGGGCATCCACAGGGAGTGGTAGCGGCCCTGATCGAGGGCGTCCAGCCCGCTGAGATCGAGCGGCAGAGTCGTCCGGAAGAACGAGGCCAGCTCCAAGGGCATGCAGCGCAAGCTACCGGAGGTCGGCGGCTACGTCAGCGGAATGCTGTGCATCTGCTCAGCAACCCGGGTTCGATCATGGTCAACCCGATCCCAGCGCAGCCTGATCCGCCACCGCGACGAGCCGGAAACCGCCCGGACCGTAGGGTCACGGTCCGAGCGGTTTCGGCTATCAGAATCGTCGGGCTCAGAAGTATGTCGTTGTCGCCGTGCTGGTTCCGTTGTCGCAGGCGATGGTGACATTCCAGTTCTTGAACCGCGGCACCGCCGGGACGATCCGCAGGGCGTACTGGGAGTTCGCGGGTAAGGCGAATGCACGGTTGAAGTTGTCAGCCGTGTACGTGCACTGCGACGACACCCCACTGCGATCTGTGATGTGAGCGACCAGGCCACCCAGAACCGTGTCGAACGACACCGTCGGACCCAGCTTCGGCGCCGGCGGGGGCGGCGGCGGATCGTTCGGAGGCGGTGGAGTGTTGCCATTCGAGCACCCCGACACGATCACCTTCGCACCCGTCTGGTTCTGCAGCTTGGCCAAGGCGCTACTCGAGGCGGCGGCAATCGTCGAGCCTGTTGCCCCTTCCCTTTCGCCGTAGTCATTGGAGGCGGCCGCCGCGCACTGGTTTGTGGCGATGACCACGGTGACGCAGTGACCGGCACCGTTGTTGGAACAGTTCGTCAGCGCCCCCTGGGCAGCCTGGTCCTGGTTGCCCCCGATCGACGAACCGCCTGCCATCGTGACGGGCGGATTCTCGTTGACATATCCGAGCGCCAACGCGATGTACTGATCGGCAGCCTGCGCCGATGCGGGCGTGAGTAGGCCGACGGCGGCCGTACCCGCAGCCACCAAGATGGCGGCCGCGGTGCGGCCTTGCCAGCCCACACTGTTCTTCGAAGTGGTGTTCATGATTGCTCCTGTGAGGTTGTCGCTGCCCTGGGTCGGGCGCGTGTTGGTCGTTCGGCCGTTCACTGCGGGTCTGTATGTGGTCTGCCGAGCTTTCGGCCGTCTCCGGTTTTTCCCGCTGCAGCAATAGTCGTGCGCCGCAAGCGGCTGCGGAATCGCCGGGAAGCCAGAACACGACGCCAAAAAGCCAGGGTTTCCTATCCGCCAGGTAAGGCCGACGGCGTGCTGCGCTGAATGCAAGATCGTCGCGGTGGGGGCCTGACCTCTAGTTGCGTGTGGGTCGGACAGAATCAGGACAAATCATCAGCACAAATCGCCCCTCTAGCGCCCACCACAGCGAACAAAAAGCCGCTCCGACCTATGGCCGAAGCGGATTGTCGAGAGTGGAGCTACCGACGGGCATAACCCCTGCGCCGACGTTCGGTCGTCACGCGCTATTTCGCTGGACGGAAATAAGGTTCAACCGTGCCGCTGAGCTTGACGACCATCGGGTTTCCGCGACGATCCTTGGCGGTGGGAACCTCAACACGCACCCAGCCTTCGGCCACGTCGTATTCGAGAACATTGGTCTTCTCGGCGCCGTTGAAGCGGATACCCACATCGCGGCGGAGCACCTCTTCGCTGTAGAAAGGGCTGCTCGGATCGATGGAGAGGTGGTTCGGTGGAACGTCGGTGACCTGATCCTCAGACATGATGGCTTTCGTCGAATGCGGCGTGCGTTTCGTGGTGGAGCTAAGGGGATTCGAACCCCTGACCCCCACACTGCCAGTGTGGTGCGCTACCAACTGCGCCATAGCCCCTAGATGTTGTGCTCATCGAAGTTACACCACCCGCGGGGGCCGTTCAAAATCGCAGGTCACGGCACTTCCCCGCCGGCTTCCGGTCCCAGCGGACGGGCCTGCGTGTGCTCGGTGTCGGTCCGTGGCCTGGTTTCGGGGGCGAAGATCCACCCCACCGCCGCGATGCCGAGGATCAGTCCGCTGATCAGGAACGCCCACCCGAACGACGTGTACTGGGCAATGAGGCCCACGAGCAGCGATCCGCCGATCGAGCCGAAGTCCGCCATCATCTGGAAGGTGGCGACCGCCGACCCGCCCCGCGACTTGTTGCCCAGCACGTCGGCGACGGCGGCCTGCTGCGGTGAGATGAAGATGCCGGTCGCCGCACCGGCGATGACGGCCGCGGCCAGGAACACCGGCAGCGAGGTGGTGAAGCCCACCAGCGCGGTCGACACCGAGGCCAGCGCCAGGCCGAAGATCAGCAGCTTGCGGCGCCCCAGGCGGTCCGACAGATATCCACTGGGGATGACGACCGAGATGTTTCCGACCGCGAAGGCGGTCAACGCGAGACCGGCCGCGCCCGGTCCGCCGCCGAGCACCTCCACGACGAACAGCGGTACCAACGCTATTCGCAGACCGAACGACGCCCACCCTGTCGCGAAGTTGGAGAACAGCGCCGCCCGATACGCCCGGTGCCGGAACACCGTCCGGAAGGGCACCGGCGGCGTCACCTCCTCGTCGGCCTGGGCGACGACCGCGGAATTGCGCAGGCTGACAAAAACGACGGTCGCGGCGACCAACAACGCCGCGCCGTAGATCAGGAACGGTGCCGACAGGCCGAACCCGACGGTCAGGCTCCCCAGGATCGGCCCTCCCACCGAACCGAACATGAAACCCGACGAGAACAGCCCGGCGACGCGTCCACGGGCATCAGGCGGGGAGATCCGGATCATCAACCCCAGTGACGACACCGTGAACATCGCCGACCCGACTCCGCCCAGGGAGCGGAAAAACAACAGCTGCCAATAGGTTTCGGCGAACGCGCACGCCGCGGTCGACAGCGCGACGATGACGAGTCCGCTGATGTAGACCTTCCGCTCACCCAGGCGCTGGACCATCCAGCCCGCCGGCGGCGCCCCCACCAGTCGCATCACGGCGAAGGCGGTGATGACAAATGTCGCGGCGCTGATGCTGACTCCGAAGTGGCGCGCGTACTGCGGCAGCACCGGCGCCACCACTCCGTAGCCCAGCGCCACGACAACGTTGGCGACTACCAGGACCCAGACTTCACGGGGAAGCCGGCGTTTGGTCTTGTCCTGACACTCGCCCTCCGGGCGCGCACTCAAGCGATGACCAGTCTCACGAAATGACCTTGTTCACCACTTCACGCGCAGCGTCCTGCACCTCCGCGAGATGCTCGGCGCCGCGGAATGATTCGGCGTAGATCTTGTACACGTCCTCGGTACCCGACGGACGCGCAGCGAACCACGCGTTCTCCGTCGTCACCTTCAGTCCACCCAGCGGGGCACCGTTGCCCGGTGCGGTCGTCAGCTTCGCGGTGATCGGCTCACCGGCCAATTCGGTTGCGGTGACCTCCTCGGGCGACAGCTTGCCCAGACGTGCCTTCTGCTCACGGTTGGCGGGCGCGTCGATGCGCGCATAGGTCGGCGCACCGTACTTGTCGGCCAGCGTCGCATACCGTTGCGACGGGGTCGATCCCGTGACCGCAAGGATCTCCGAGGCCAACAGCGCAAGAATGATGCCGTCCTTGTCGGTGGTCCACACCGATCCGTCGCGACGCAGGAAGGATGCCCCGGCGCTCTCCTCGCCGCCGAAACCGATGGTCCCGCCGATCAATCCGTCGACGAACCACTTGAAGCCCACCGGAACCTCGACGAGCTTGCGGCCCAGACCGGCCACCACCCGGTCGATGATCGACGAACTCACCGCCGTCTTGCCGACCGCGATCGAGGCGGGCCAGTCCGGACGGTTGGAGTACAGGTAGTCGATCGCCACGGCGAGGTAGTGGTTCGGGTTCATCAGACCGCCGTCGGGGGTGACGATCCCGTGCCGGTCGGAGTCGGGGTCGTTGCCGGTGGCGATCTGGTAGTTCCCGATGCCGCCGATCAGGCTGGCCATGGCGTTCGGGGAACTGCAGTCCATCCGGATCTTGCCGTCGGTGTCGAGCGTCATGAAGCGCCACGTCGCGTCCACGAGTGGGTTGACGACGGTCAACTCCAGGTTGTGGCGTTCGGCGATGGCACCCCAGTAGTCGACGCTGGCACCGCCGAGTGGGTCCGCGCCGATCCGGATGCCCTGCGCGCTGATCGCGTGCATGTCGATGATGTTGGGCAGGTCGGCGACGTAGGCGTCGAGGTAGTCGTGGTGCTGCGCGGTGCTCAGCGCCTTGGCCAGCGGTACTCGTTTGACCGCCTTGAGCCCGTCGCGCAGGATCTCGTTGGCCCGGGCGGCGATGACGCCGGTCGCGTCACTGTCGGCCGGCCCACCGTTGGGCGGGTTGTACTTGAAGCCGCCGTCGCGGGGCGGGTTGTGCGACGGCGTGACGACGATCCCGTCGGCGAGGTCGGTGTCGCGGCCCCGGTTGAACGACAGGATGGCGTGGCTGACCGCCGGCGTCGGGGTGAATCGGTCCGCCGAATCGATCATCGCCACAACGTCGTTGGCCGCCAGCACCTCCAGCGCCGAGACCCACGCCGGCTCGGAGAGCGCATGGGTGTCGCGGCCGATGAACAGCGGTCCGGTGGTGCCCTGTGCGCGGCGGTACTCGACGATCGCCTGCGTGGTGGCCAGGATGTGGGCCTCGTTGAAGGCTGCGTCCAGGCTCGATCCGCGATGCCCCGAGGTGCCGAACACCACCTGTTGATCGACGTTGTCGGGATCGGGAGCAACGGTGTAGTACGCCGTCACCACCGCGGCCACGTCGATGAGGTCCTCGGGTTGCGCCAACTGACCGGCACGGGGATTAGCCATGGGGTTGATTCTGCTACGTCGGCGGCGCGCAAAGAACCCACCCGGGTGTGCATACTTTCCGGCATGGCCTTCGACCGGCGGGAACTCGCCGCGGTATTCGTCGGCGGGGCGCTGGGAGCGGTGTCCCGCGCTGCTTTCGAGACGCTGGCCGCCCCGGATCCCGGGCGGTGGCCGTGGCCCACGTTCGTGGTGAATATCGCCGGCGCGTTCCTGCTCGGGTACTTCACCACCCGACTGCTGGAGCGACTGCCTCTCTCCAGCTACCGCCGGCCGCTGCTCGGCACGGGGTTGTGCGGCGGCCTGACGACGTTCTCGACGATGCAGGTCGAGACCATCTCGATGATCGAGCACGGGCACTACGGGTTGGCGGTGGCTTATACGACGGTCAGCATCACCGCGGGCCTCATCGCCGTGTACACCGCCACGATGCTGGTGCGACGGGTCCGGGTGGGGAAGCGATGAGCGCTTGCGCGAAGAGCAGAGGGAAGCGATGAGCGTCCTGGTTTGGAGCGGGGTCCTGGTCCTCGGCGGGGTGGGCGCGGTGGCGCGCTTTCTCGTCGACCGGACGGTGGCCCGTCGCACCGCGGGCTCGTTCCCGTTCGGCACCCTGGTGGTCAATCTCAGCGGCGCATTCGTGCTCGGTTTCCTCACCGGCCTCGCGCTCCCGCCGGATGTGGCCCTGCTGGCCGGCACGGCATTGATCGGCTCGTACACGACGTTCTCCACCTGGATGCTGGAGACCCAGCGACTCGGCGAGGAACGTCAGGCCAGATTCGCAGCGGCCAACATCTTTGTCAGCGTCGCGCTCGGTCTGGTGGCGGCGGCCACCGGCATGTGGCTCGGGATGGCGCTGTGACCGACAACTGCCTGAAGTTGACCGCCTACTTCGGCGAGCGGCAGCGCACCGACGGGCACTTCCTCGCCGAGCAACTGCTATCCCTCTACGGCCGGGAGCAGGTGGCCACCAGCATCATGCTGCGCGGCTCCGCCGGCTTCGGTCCGCGTCATCAACTGCGCACCGACAGCTCCCTGAGCCTGTCCGAGGATCCCCCCGTGGCGGTTGCGGCTGTTGATACCCGCGCCAAGATCGAGGGACTGGTCGACGCGGTGGTGGATCTGACGCCTCGTGGCCTCGTCACGGTGGAACGAGCGCACCTCATCGACGGCGTCGCCACGCCCCGCGTCGGCAGCGACGCGGTCAAACTCACGGTCTACGTCGGCCGCCAGGAACGTGTGCAGCGCGCACCGGCCTACCTCGCCGTCTGCGATCTGCTGTTCCGTCACGGACTCGACGGAGCCTCGGCGTTCCTGGGCGTGGACGGCACCGCCCATGGAACCCGCTACCGCGCCCGCTTCTTCGGGCGCAACGTCGATGTGCCGATGATGATCATCGCGGTCGGCCACGCCGATCCCGTCGGGAATGCGGTGTCTGAACTCAACGGCCTGCTGCGCCGCCCGCTCATGACGATCGAACGTGTCCGGGTGTGCAAACGCGACGGCGTCGTCCTCGCTCGCCCTGACACGCTTCCCGGCGCCGACGACCGCGGCCGCCCCCTTCACCAGAAGCTGATGGTCTACACCTCCGAGGACTCCCTCGTCGACGGGGTGCCCGTGCACCGCGCGCTGATCCGGCGGTTGCGCGAGACGAAAAACGCCAGCGGGGCAACAGCATTGCGGGGAATGTGGGGCTTTCACGGGAGTCGGCCACCGCACGGCGATCGGCTTCTGCAACTCACCCGGCGGGTGCCGGTCACGACCATCATCGTCGACACCCCGGACAGCATCGCGCGCAGTTTCGACGTCGTGGACGAGGTCACCATCCGGCACGGCCTGGTGACCAGCGAGATGGTGCCGGCGTTGGTGTCGATCGATACCGGGACACCGCGGCCGCGCGTCGAATTGGCGGACTGGGCATACTGAGCGGCAAAGCGAGGTAAGCGTAGCCTACCTTTACCTCCCGGTGTAATCTCCCACCGCATGGAGACGTCTAGCCCGGAAGCCGTCAGCGCGGCCCTCGAGGAGATCCTGCGCGATGACCTCAAAGTCGATATCAGCCGGGTGACGCGCGAATCGCGCCTCATCGACGATGTGGGCCTGGACTCGGTGGCGTTCGCGATCGGAATGGTGGCCATCGAGGACAAGATCGGCGTCAAACTCTCCGAAGAGGATCTCCTGACCTGCGACACGGTGGGCGATCTGGAGGACGCCATCCTGGCCAAGACGCCGGCCGGCCGATGAACGCACTCGCGAGCGCGATGTCGCAGACCATGACGACGGCCACGACAGACCTCGTGCTGCTCGACCGCGCCGGCACCCAGTGGACCCGCCATCCGTGGCAAGAGGTCCATGCCCGGGCGGAGAACATCGCTCAGCGCATCGTCGACGGCCCTGCCGGTGCCGTCGGCCTGGTGGGTGAACCCACGGTGGAGTTGATCGCGGCGATTCAGGGGACGTGGCTGGCGGGTCGCTCGCTGTCGATCCTTCCGGGCCCCGTCCGTGGCGCGGACGACGGGCAGTGGGCCCGCGCCACCGCCGAGCGGTTCGCGGACATCGGCGTCACTCAGGTCTTCAGCCTCGACAATTATCTGAACCTGTTGCGTGACAACGCAACAGGTCTCACGATCCACGACGTCATCGATGCCGGCCACCCTCGACGGTCGTCGACATTCGAACAGCAGACCACGCCCGACGGCACCGCGGCGGTCCTCCAGGGCACCGCAGGATCCACCGGAACCCCGCGCACCGCCCTGCTGTCACCCGAGGCCGTGATGAACAACGTGAGGGGGTTGGTGGCGCACGCCGACGTCCGCACCGGCCACGACGTGGGGTGCACGTGGCTGCCGCTCTACCACGACATGGGCCTGACATTCCTGCTGACCGGCCTGCTTGCCGGCGGTGAGATGTGGCTGGCCCCTACCGCGGCCTTCGCCGCCTCACCGTTCCGCTGGCTCAGCTGGCTCTCGGAGAGTCGCGCAAGCATCACCGCCGCACCCAATTTCGCGTACTCGGTTCTCGGCAAGTACGCCCGCCGGGTACCCGATGTCGACCTCGGCAACCTGCGCTACGCGATCAACGGTGGCGAGCCGATCGACTGTGCGGGCTTCGATCTGTTCCTGACCGAGATGGCCCGCTTCGGGCTCGATCCGCGAGCTGCCGCCCCGTCCTACGGCCTGGCCGAATCGACCTGCGCCGTCACCGCCCCCACCCCGCACACCGGCTTGCTGTTCGACGAGATCGTCGACCCGGCAACTGATTCGGTCACACGACACGCCCTGCTCGGTACGCCGATCCCCGGCATGGAATTGCGGATCACCCCGACCGGACACGCCGAGCCCTCCCGCGCAGGGAGCACCGAGATCGGCGAGGTCGAGATCCGCGGTACGTCGATGACGACGGGCTACCTCGGCCAGGATCCGCTGGTTCCCGGCGACTGGTTTCCCACCGGTGATCTGGGCTATCTGACCGACGCCGGACTGGTGGTGTGCGGCCGGATCAAGGAGCTCATCACGGTCGCGGGGCGCAACCTTTTCCCCAGTGAGGTCGAGCGGGTCGCCGCGCAGGTGCGTGGCGTGCGGGAAGGCGCGGTGGTCGCGGTGAGCACCGACGGGGACTCGGCCCGCCAGGGCCTCGTCATTGCCGCGGAGTTCCGTGGCCCCGACGAGGCCGGAGCGCGAAGCGATGTGGTCCAGCGGGTGGCGTCACAGTGCGGCGTGGTGCCTGCCGAGGTGGTGTTCCTGACTCCCGGATCGCTGCCCCGCACGTCGTCGGGCAAGCTCCGCCGCCTCGAGGTCAAACAGAACCTGGTTGCGGCGCGCGCGTGATCGCATCCGGCCCGCGCGCCGTCGTCCGGCGACCCGGTCAGCGGGCCGCGGGGGCGTCGGCCGCGGTGCGGGGCAGGGCGTAGAGCGCCATCCTGCGGTTGGCCATCTCGTGCTCGCCGAGGAATGTACAACCGGCGAACTCACACACCCTGCGGGCGCCGGTGTTGCGGTGGTCGGGGTCGAACATGATTCGGCGACAACGGGGTTCGACCTCGAAGAGACTGGCCACCACCTTCGGCAGCAACAGCGGCATCAGACCGCGATTGAGCAGCTTGAGGTCGGCCACCGCAGCATGCAGACCGAGGTCGTAGGGGTCCGCCTGGTAGCGCGGGGCAATGGAATCCTTTGCGGCCCGGTAGATCTCGATGTAAGCCACATCCTGGCCGCGGAAGCTGCCGATCAACGGCCGGGAGTACTCACCGTCGATCTGGGCTTGCAGGTAGCGCTGCCACCGCTTCGCCGGCCAGGGGTATTCCCACGCCTCCACCAGGTGCGGGCGATTCATCCACTCCGACACCATCTCCGCGTCGGCGGCCGGGTCGACGAGGCGGAGCGCGTACGGTTCGCCGATCCGCGGGGTGGGCGGCCCCGGCACCGCCGCAACGTCGTCAGGTACCGAAGTGAGCTCGCGCGGGAGGACAGTCGGGGCCTCGTCGATGTCGGTCATTTGTCCGACGAGCCTACCCGAGGAGGTAAGGGCAGGGTTACCTACTGCTGTTCGCCGTCCCGGTCAGGATCCTGTGGAACCTGCCGCCACGCGCCACCCGGGCCCCGTGAGGGTAGCCTTCCGTCCATGACCGCAGCTGCGATCACGGTGACGCCATGAGCGCAGGCTTGTTCGCGCTTCTCGACGATGTCGCGGTGCTGGCGCGCCTTGCGGCGGCCTCCGTCGACGACATCGGCGCAGCGGCCGGGCGGGCGACCGCGAAAGCGGCCGGGGTGGTCATCGACGACACCGCCGTCACGCCGCAGTACGTCCACGGCCTTGCCGCTGAACGTGAACTGCCGATCGTCAAGCGCATCGCGATCGGATCGCTGCGCAACAAGATCCTGTTCATCCTGCCCGCCGCGTTGCTGCTCAGTCAGTTCGTGCCGTGGCTGCTCACCCCGATCCTCATGCTCGGCGCCACCTACCTCTGCTTCGAGGGCGCCGAGAAGGTCTGGGGCAAGCTCCGCGGGCACGAGGGACACGGCGCACCTGTCGCCACCGTCGGGCCCGACGCAGAGCGCCTGATGGTCACCGGCGCCATCCGCACCGACTTCATCCTGTCGGCCGAGATCATGGTGATCGCGCTCAACGAGGTGGCCGATCAGTCGTTTGTGCCGCGCCTGATCATCCTCCTCGTGGTCGCCGTGGTGATCACGCTGGTGGTGTACGGCGTCGTCGGCGGCATCGTGAAGATGGACGACATCGGCCTGAGCCTCACCCAGCGGTCATCGAAGTTCGCCCAGAAGGTCGGCCGCGGTCTGGTCGCCGGCATGCCCAAGCTGCTGGCCGCGCTGTCGGTCGTCGGCACGGTGGCGATGCTGTGGGTCGGTGGACACATCCTGCTGGTCGGTACCGACGAACTCGGATGGCACGCACCGTACGGGCTCGTCCATCACGTCGAGGGTTTCGTCGACCACGTCGCCGGGGTCGGTGGCGTGTTGGCCTGGCTGATCAACACGGCAGCCTCGGCAGTCATCGGGCTTGTTGTCGGGCTCGTGGTCGTCGCGGTCGTGCACGTGCTCCCGTTCGGCCGCAAGGACAAGCACACCGCCGACGCCTGACCGGGTCAGAGGTGCTGGTCGCCGCTGCCGTCGCGGTCGCGGACGAATGCCAGCAGCTTGGCATCACCACTGGTGAATCGCCCCATCTCCTCGCCACCGTCACAGCGGACCAGCGCCACCGTCACTGTGTCGGCGGTACGTCCGATCACCTGCCACAGCGCTCCGGAGTCTTCCCAACGTTGCAGTTCGGCGACACGATCAACGTCCACTGCTCAACGATGCCACCGTAGGCTCCAGCTGTGCATCCCGGCTCCGCTGTCGCCGCCGCAGCACTGTTCCTCTGGCTGGGAATGGTCCTTGCCATCTCGTTCGTCGAAGCGCCGTTGAAGTTCCGCGCCCCGGGCGTCACCGTGGCGATCGGCCTGGGTATCGGCCGGTTGGTCTTTCGCGCTCTGAACCTCTGCGAAGGGGTGCTGGCGATCGTCGTCGCCCTCGCGTTCGTGGTGTCGCCGCCCTCTCCCGGCGCGGTGGCCGCGGCGGCCACCGCCGCCACAGCGCTGCTTGTCCAGGTCCTGGCTGTTCGGCCCGCTCTGGGCCGGCGCTCCGATGCGGTGCTCGCCGGGGCGGAGGGGCCGCGGTCCCGGGCGCACCTCTGGTATGTCGCTCTGGAAGTGGTCAAGGTCGTCGCGCTGATCACCGCGGGTGCGCTGCTGCTGTCTGCGTGACGCGTTTTGGGTCGGCACCGCTCGGGTACCTGCCGGGGACACCCGAGAGTCAGGTATTGAATGAAATCGCATGTGAGAACCACGGTCGCCCTGTTCGGCGGTGCCACGCTGCTCACCTTCGCCGTCGGCTGCGGCAGCAGTGACAGCGGCGAGTCGACCACCACGACGACGCCCACTACCAGCGAGACCACCACCACGACCACGACGACGCCGCCGTCCACGACACCGGTGGCGCCGACGAGCACTGCCCCCGGCGAGGCGCCCGGCGGCGGCGCTGCCATCCCGGGCGGGCCCACCGGAGGCGGCGGACCCGAGGGCGGCGGCGGAGCCATCCCCGGCGGACCCACCGGAAGCGGCGGACCTGACGGCGGCGGCGGAGCCATCCCCGGCGGACCCACCGGAAGCGGCGGACCCGCGGGCGGCGGCGGAGCCATCCCCGGCGGACCCACCGGAAGCGGCGGACCCGACGGCGGCGGCGGTTGCATACCCGGCGTGGGCTGCGTCGAGGTCCCCGTACCGTGACGCACCGCCGGTCGTCGACCGGTGACCGGGGCACCTGATGTCGCCCTCGGCACCCGCTGTTCTGTTCGACGTGGACGGCACCCTGGTCGACTCCAACTATCTGCACGTTGCGGCGTGGCTGCGCGCGTTCCACGCTGAAGGTCTGCCGGTCGACGGTTGGCGGATTCATCGCTGCATCGGCATGGACGGCACCAGGCTGGTACGCACGCTCTCCGGCGATGCCGGCCAGGACGTGATGGAACGCCTGAAAAAGGGACACAGCGAGTTCTACGAGCAGAGCGCGAGCCTGCTCGCCACGCTGCCCGGCGCCAGAGACCTGGTACGCGCGGTGGCCGACCGGGGTCTGCAGGTGGTGCTGGCGACGTCGGCGCCTGAGGACGAATTGTCAATGCTGAGAAAGGTCCTCGACTGCGAAGGCGTCATCGCCGCGGTGACGTCATCGCAGGATGTCGAGACCGCCAAGCCGAAGCCCGACATCGTCGAGGTCGCGCTGGAACGCGCGTCGGTGACTGCTGAGAACGCCGTATTCGTCGGCGACGCCGTCTGGGATTGTGAAGCGGCCGCCCGTGCGAAGGTCACATCGATCGGACTGCTCAGCGGCGGGACGTCGCGAGCGGAGTTGCTGGAGGCCGGCGCTTCGGCAGTGTTCGAGGACGCGGGCGACCTCTTGGGAAAGCTGGATTCGACCATGATCGATGAGCTGGCTCGCCGTTCATAGGCGGTTTCGAGCACGCCCCGGTCGCGCTCAGATTTTCTGATTCTTCCGCCGTTTCCCCTGCGCGAGGACCAGCGTCAGAGTTCGCTCGAGGGGGGCGTCCATGGTCACTGGAAGAGAGGCCGGTCGGGTTGCCGGCCTTGCCGTTTCACTGGGTGTCGGGCTGGCGATCGTCACCGGGGGGCTGAGTGAAGCCACCGCAGAGCCCACCGACTCATCGGCGTCTGTGGGCAGCGCGGACTCGCCGTCCAGTGATCCGCCCAAACGCTCCATCAACTCGGCCGACGATGACGGCACCGCGTCCGAGCGGTCGAACCGCACCGCGTCGACGGCGGAGTCGGGTGGCGAATCGTCGGAGTCGAAGCGGTCGTCGCGGCGTAGCACCGTGACGTTGTCCTCGCCGGACGAACCGGCTGGTCAGGCGCCGCAGCGGGCCGAGGACGACGACCCGGCACGCGACGAACCGAGCCCCGCACCCATGCAGGCTCAGGCGGTGTCGACGATGGTGGCCTCCGCGCGCCGCCAGTCCCAGGATCCCGCCTTCGAACCCACCGCGTCGGAGTCACCGACAGCCGAGCGGGTGTCGGTGACGCAGACCAGCCAGGCCTTCACCGCGGCCGGCGCGCCGAACTCCCCGCCCGCGGTGAGCGCAACGGTCGCCGCACCAGATCCGCTCTCCGGCGTCACGCAGGTGACCGTCACCGCCACCGACACGGACCCGGTGACGTTCACCGCGACCAGGCCGTCCTTCGGCAGGGTGATCGGCGACGGGGCGGGCAACTTCACCTACACGCCAACAACATTCGTGCGGTTCCTGGCCCGTTTCCTCCCTTCGATCAACTCCGATCGGTTCTCGGTCACCGCAACCGACAGCCACGGAGCGGCGACCTCGGTTGCCGTGACCGCCAGCATCGTGCCCATCAACTCCGCCCCCAGGGCGGGTGCGGTGACGGTCAGCCTGCCGGCCGGCGCGACCGGCGTGGTCACCGGAAACGCCAAGTCCACCGACCCCAATCGGGATCGCCTGAGCTACCTCGCTTCGACGACCACGACCGCCAAGGGCGCCGTGACGGTGAACAGCAACGGCACGTTCGTCTACACACCGAACGCCCTTGCGCGACACCGCGCCGCAGCCGTCGGCGCCACTGCCGCGGACAAGACGGACACGTTCACCGTGACGGTCTCGGACAGGTTCGGCGCGGTCACCGGCATCAGGGTCACCGTGGCCGTCAGCCCGAACAACTCCACACCAACAGCCACCTCCGAGGTCGACGATCCCGATCCGGTCACCGCGGTCGTCAGCGGCATGGTGATCGGCGCCGATCCCGACGGCGACGTGCTGGCCTACCGGGGGCCCACCGCCACGCTCAAAGGCGCCATCGTGGTGCACGCCGACGGCACCTTCACCTACACGCCGTCGGCGACCGCGCGATACCACGCCGCGCACGCCTACGCGCTGCCCTACGACAGGTCGGACTCCTTCGACGTGACCATCGAGGACGGCCACGGCGGTGTCACCACTGTCCCGGTCAGCGTCGTGATCAGTCCCGGTGACGAAACCCTTTTGGCACCAGAGCTTTCGACGTTCTGCGGATGCATCCTGATGCCGAAGGACACGATCTTCCACGCTGATCTGCGCAGCCTTCCCGCGATGCCCGAGTCCGACACGTGGATCGGCCTTCTCGGCGGAGACCGGGGTGCCACCCTGCGCGCGGCGTGGGCGGGCAACGAATGGATGGGCAGCACCGGCGGCATTCCGGTGAACGTCGTCGGCGCGGAACACCCCAAGGAAGACGTGGTGTTCAACCGTGGCTACTCGACCACCGGACCCGGCATCGATGACCGGCCCTATGCGATCCCCCACCGTCCGCTCGTCGAGGGCATGCCGTCGGTCCCGGCGTGGGACCGCCATCTGCTGGTGTTCCAGGAGGGAACGTGCATCTCCCAGGAGCTGTACAACGTCGCCAACGGTGTCGAACTGCCGTCCGCCGGCATTCTCGACGCCCTCGGAAACGCCGCCTACGCGGCCATCTGGGGGTCCCAGTGGATCGCCGAGGCGGGCGCGCAGTACGACATGAGCTCGCCCCTCTACCCGACGATCGGGCACTCGAACGCCTCCAGGCTCCCCTATCTGCCGATGATTCTGCGACCCGATGACCTCGAGCGCGGCTACATCGACCACATGCTCGGCATCACCATCGCCAAAGACGTCGGCGCGGGTTATGTCTGGCCGGCACGCTCCGGCGACGGCAGCGCCGCCGACGGCATCCCGATGGGCACGGTGCTGCGCCTGCGTGGCGACGTCGACATCACCCGGTACGCGCAGTCCACCCAGGTCATCCTGCGGGCACTGCAGGTGCACGGTGCGGTGGTCTTCGACTCGAAAGGGCCCGGCACCGACGGGGCCAGCCTCCTCGCCATGAGCAACGGCTGGGAGGACACCGACTACGTCACCGCCAAGAGCGAACTGAACACCATCCCGATCAACCTGTTCGAAGCCGTCGACGCCGCAAGCCTGGCCCTCGACCCCGCCGCCGGCTGGATGATCGGCTGATCGATCCCGGGGTGGACTGCCGATGAACACCCTGTGACGCATGTGGCGACAGGCGTGGCGGCGGCCCTGCAGCCGTCACAACACCTCTATGCTTGGTCCCGCCATCGACAATGGAGGCGTCCTGACCCACCGTTCATCGCCGAGAAGCCTCCCGTGACGTCCCGGCCAGCCGATTTCACGGCTCCGGTGTTCGCCGCCGGCCATGCTCACGACGACACCGATCTCATCGACGACGATCTGCCCCAGGTCGTCGCCGACACCATCACCGATTTCCTCCACACCCCGCGCGCCAGGGGCTGGATTCACCTCTACTCGGCCGCCACCGCGATCGTGGCCGGGGCGGCACTGGTGCCGGTCGCCTGGCTCACGGTGTCACCCAAGGCCGGGCTCGCCACCCTGATCTACGCCGTCGGCATCGTGGCGATGTTCGGCATCAGCGCTGCGTACCACCGCGTCGACTGGAAGTCTCCGGCGACGGAGAAGTGGATGATGCGCATCGACCACTCGGTGATCTTCGTGTTCATCGCCGCCAGTTACACGCCCTTCGCGATGTTGGCGATGCCGCCGCACACCGGCGCGCAGGCCCTGACCATGGTGTGGTCGGGCGCGGCCGCCGGCGTCGTCCTCAAGATGTTCTGGCCGTCGGCCCCGCGCTGGGTCGGGCTACCGCTGTACCTGCTGCTGGGCTACTCCGCGATCTGGTTCGCCGGAACGCTGGTCGACGGCGCAGGGTGGCCGGTGGTCGCACTGCTGATCCTCGGCGGCGTGCTCTACAACATCGGCGCCATCTGTTACGGCCTACGCTGGCCGAATCCGTGGCCACAGACTTTCGGCCACCACGAGTTCTTCCACGCTTTCACCGCAGCGGCGGCGCTGTGCCACTACTTCGCGGCCTGGGGCCTGATCATCTAACCGAACAGTTCGTCGAGCGCCCGGTGTTCGAGTTCGACCCATCGCTGCACCTGCCGTCGAACGTCCTCGACCTCATCGGGACTGAGATGCGTCGCGCCCTCCGGCGTGATCCGGCAGATGTCCATCGGACCTCCGACGCTGGGTGACGAGGCGTCCAGCGCGTCGAGCACCCGAAGCGCGGCCACCACGCCGTAGTCGACATCACGTTCCGCCATCTGGAAGTGCGCGAGCAGGGCGTGGGCCTGCTGAGCCATCGGGGCTCCACTGCCGATCGCCTGGAATCCGGTTTCCTCGTGGTGCCCGATCAGTCCGTTCGGATCGAGGTCGATGATGAACGGTTCGTCCCCGGAGTAGCCGGCGGCGAGGACGTAGGTGGCCGGAGTGCCGGCCGCTTCCTGGCCGGGCACCTCGGAGATGAAGTTCTCGTAGTGATGCTTGAGCACCGGCAGCACCCTGGACTGCAGTGCGTGCCCGAGGTTCTTGGCCTCGACGACAGCGTCGGCTTCATCGTTGAAGATCTGCTCGATGTCGTAGAGCACCGCACGGGATCCGCTGCCGCCCCAGGCGGCGTGCTCGCCCAACGCGTGCAGCTTCTGCGCCGGATAGGACAGCCCCCTGCCCGGATCGGTGATCTGCGAATCGGATGCCACCACGATTCCGTTGGCGCACAGCACGGCAAGGACAACAGTCATGGGGCGGGCCTCACTGTGGCCACCTCGGTGAGGCCACTGATCTTCAGGACGGGCATCAGGATCGGATTCACTGTGATCTCGACGTTCTCGGCGTGGTCGAACAGCACGCTGATCGCGCGGCTGTCCAGGTAGTCGACGCCGCTGAGATCAATAGTGAGCTGGTGATGATCAGCACTTGCCTTCCTTGCGTCGGTCAAGGCTTCGGAGAACATGTCGATGTTGCTCAGGTCGAGCTCGCCCGTCGCGCGGACGACAAGCGATCCGTCATCTCGGCTGTCGGTCGTCAAGCCCAGCGGTGTGACCATCAAACAATCCTTGAGCGCATGTGTACCGTCGTGCCGCCGGCCTGCGGTTCGATCGACACATCATGCATCAGGCCCCGCATGAGGGCGATGCCCCGACCGCGGTGGGCGGCCTCGACCGGAGTTTTCCAGGTGCCGGTGTCGACGATGGTGACATCCAACTGGTCCGCCACCGCGGTCGCCCGCAGGGTCACCCTGCTCGCGGTGTCTGTCGACGAGTGCCGGTGGCCGTGCTCGATGGCGTTGGCCAGCGCCTCCCCGGTGGCGATCAGCACGTCGAGGGTCTGCTCGGAATTGAGACCGGCCCGGGTCAGCCAGCCCCGCAGCGCCGCCCGGCTGGGGGCGAGCTCGCCGACGTCGGGTGCCAATTGCATCTCCAGCGGTGCGGGCTGGCGATACAGCAGCAGCGCGACGTCGTCCTGGTATCCGTCGTCGGGCGCCAACCGCGTCATGATCAACGCGGCCAGGTCCTCCAAGGTCCCCTCGCCGTGACCCTCCATAACTTCGGCGGCGCGGGCGATACCGTCGTCGATCGCTTCACTGCGGCGCTCCACCAGACCATCGGTGTAGAGCAGCAACGTGGACCGCGGCCCCATGGTGGTGTGTGCTTCGGGTCGGGGTCGGTCCGTGGCCAGCCCGAGTGGCACCGACTGCGCATCCTCGAGCAGGACGCGGGTGCGATCGGGCCGCACCAGGATCGGCGGTGGATGCCCCGCACACGAATACGCAAGGTCACCTGTTTCCGGATCGAGCACCGCGCAGAACGCCGTCGTGCATCGTGCGGCCGGGATCCGCGCTGCGAACCGGTCAACAGCCGACAGTGCGGCGGCGGGGCTGGGACGCTCCAGCAACAGTGCACGGGCAGCGCTGCGGAGTTGGCCCATGACCGCCGCGGCCGCCAGGCCGTGACCGACGCAGTCGCCGACGATCAGCCCGATCCGACCGTCGTCGAGATCCACCACGTCGTACCAGTCGCCGCCCACCTGCAGCGGACTGGCTGCGGGCTGGTAGCGCACCGCAAAACCGGCGGACACCGCGGGCCCGAGGATCGCGTGCTGCAGCGCCAGGGCCGTCTCCCGCTGCTGGTCGACCTGGTGTACGCGCTGCAGGCCCTGACCGAGGCGCCCGGCGAGCACGGTGAGCAGGGTGTGTTCCTCCGACGTGAAGGGCCGTTGGTCGTCGAGTTCGATGAGCACCACCAGCACGCCTTGGGGGTGTTGCAGAGCGATCGCGGCTTCACCGGGCACCCCTGTGACGGGGACCAGCAGTTCGCCGTCACGAAGCGACGTGACCGCCTCCCGCGTGCGCGGTGGTAGACCCTGCCAATCTGCGGATCCCTCTCCGGCGAAGAGCAACTGCGGGACGGGCCCGCTTCCGGAGTGCGGCGAAGGAAATGTCACCGCCCGCACCCGCCGCGCATCCCACACCCGGCACAGCACGTCCGCCGCACCCTGGACCGCGTCGTCGAGGGTGTCGGCCTGGACGAGCCGCTCGTTGAGCGACGCCAGCGCCGTCTGGCGCTGTACGACGTACCGTTCGGCGGTGACGTCCCGCAGGGTCCCGACCGTGACCTGGCGACCGGTGACGGGATCGGCGGTGTGGCTGAAGGTGGCGTTGACCCAGAGCCGATGGCCGTCGCGATGCGTGACCGGGACCGCAGCCAGGCTGCCGCTCGCCTGTTCCATCAGCTGACCGAAAGCGTCGGTGAACTGCCGGTGGGCTTCGGAGTCGCCGTGCGCCGACGGCCACCACGGATGCAGTGGCGGATAGGGCAGACCGTCGACGCCGAAGCCGAGGATGTCGGTGAACGCGGCGTTGATCTCGATGACGGCGCCGTCCTCGTCGCAGACGAAGAAGGCTTCCTGCAGCGAATCGACAAGGGCGGAGCGCCACTGCGAGTGGTGCTCGCGCAACCGTGCGAGTTCGACGTTGCCGCGCACCCGGGCGAGCAGTTCGGCCGCGGCGAACGGCTTGACCAGGTAGTCGTCGGCACCGGCCTGTAGACCGCCGATGGATGCCTCCTGGCCGGCGCGGGCGGACAGCAGCAGCACCGGCACCGCGGAGGTGCGACGGTCGGCGCGCAATGCCGCCACCAACTCCAGGCCGTCCAGTCGCGGCATCATCACGTCGCTGATCACGATGTCGGGCGGAGTGACACGGACGCTGTCCAACGCCTGCTGTCCATCGGCGACGGCGTGCACCGCGTATCCGTCGGCTCGCAGCAGTCGGGTCAGATAGTCGCGCATGTCGGCATTGTCATCGGCGATCAGCACCCGCACCGGCCGCCCGGTTGTGCGGGCGTTGCCCGGCAAGCCTGGCGCGCCGTCGACCTGTTCGGATGCCTCGTCGGTGGTGCTCCACCGCAGCGCTTCCTGCACGTAGGTTTCAGCGGTGTTGCTGCCCGGCCCGGTCTGTGTGCTCGGCGCGACGACGGCATCGTCCGGTAGATGCGCGGTCCCGAAGGGCAACCGCACGGTGAAGCTGGTCCCCACCCCCTCGGTGCTCTCGGCCTCGATGGTTCCCCCGTGCAACCCGACCAGTTCCTTGACGAGCGCGAGCCCGATCCCGCTTCCCTCATGCGAGCGCGCCCGGGCGTTCTCGATACGGTGGAACCGCTCGAAGAGCCGGGGAATCTCGTCGGCGGACACACCGATCCCGCTGTCGGAGAACACGATCACCGCATGGTGCGCTTCACGTCGCGCGTCGATCGAGATGGCGCCCTCGAAGGTGAATTTCAGCGCGTTGGACAGCAGGTTGAACACCACCTTCTCCCACATGTCGCGGTCGATGTAGACCGGTTCGCCCAACGAGGGGCAGTCCACCGCGAGCCTGAGACCCGCGCGCTCGACCGCTGACCGGAAGACGCCCGCGAGCTCGGCGGTGGTGGTGGCGAGGTCGACAGGCTCGTAGCGTGCCTGCGTTCGACCGGCTTCGATGCGTGAGAACTCCAGAAGCGTGTTGACCAACTTCGTCAGGCGTAACCCGTTGCGCCACACCACGTCGAGCTCCTGGCGTGTTCGTTCCCCGACATCCTCGGCCTGGCGCAGCTCGGCGACGGGATCGAGAATCAGTGTGAGCGGGGTGCGGAACTCGTGACTGACGTTGGAGAAGAAGGTCGTCTTGGCTCTGTCGAGCTCGGCGAGTTCCTCTGCTCGCCGCTGCTGAACGCGGTAACTGCGGGCCAGCCCGATGCCGGCGGCGATGTGCCCGGCGACGAGGGTCACGAACCCGCGGTACCCCTCATCCAGCGGGCGATACCGATTCAGTGCCGCCACCAGGAACCCACTGGGGGAACCGCCTTGCTGCAGAAGGGGAACGACGAGCGCCTGCGACGGCGGCTCACTCCAGTCTCCGGTCGGCAGATCGGGGTAGGCCGCTGCGCCGAGGTCGACGAGCACCGACTCCCCGTTCGCCGGTGCGTCCATCGGCCAGCGGCCGCCGCCGCCCGCCGTCTGGACCTCCGGCGCTACCGGATGGCCCGCCGGGATCCCACTGGTACCGACCAGGCGCGCGTCGCCGGCGTCGTCGAACAGATAGGTCAGCGTGAAGGGCAGGTCACGTAGATTCTGACGGAGCTGCCGGCCGGCGAAGCTCAGGATCTCGCTTTCGTTGCGCACCACGCTCGGGTCGGAGCCCAGGTCTCTCAGGGTGGCCATGCGCCGCTCGCCGATCACCTGCAGCGTGTCTTCGCTGACAACACAGAGCATGCCGACGACCCGGGCATCGTCGTCGCGCAGCGGGCTGTAGGAGAAGGTGTGGTAGGTCTCCTCCGGATAGCCCGAGCGCTGGAGAAGCAGCAGCAGGGAGGTGTCCCACGTGGCCTCTCCTGTCGACAGGACCCGTTCCACGCGTGGGCTGACATCGCTCCAGACTTCGGCCCACACCTCGCTGGCCGGTCGTCCCAGTGCCCACGGGTACTTGCGCCCCAGGGTGTCGCGGCGATACGCGTCGTTGCAGAAGAACGTCAACTCCGGGCCCCAGGCCATCCACATCGGAAACCGTGTGGACAGCAGGATGCTCACTGCCGTCTGCAGGCTCTGCGGCCACAGCTCAGGCGTGCCGAGCGGGGTCGCCGCCCAATTCACCTGCGCGTGATCGCGTCCGACGGCACCCCCGGCTGCAAAAACCTCCGCTGTGGACGAGCTCTCGGGACTCACCTCAGCCATCGACGACCGTGCCACTGCACCGCCACATCACGAACATCCCGTCTACATGGACAACCTTCTGGAACGTCCTACCGGCGCCGGTTACCCGATCCGTGGCTCGCACACACACCCACCTGTCTGCGGCGCGCGCCACGGTGCGCCCATTCTGTCATCGCCTCACCGATCACACCCGTATCCGTGGATCGGTTTTGGTGCGACGAGGCCGACGTTCCGTTCCCGTTCCACGGCGGCGTCAGGTTGGCTGCGCAGGCACAGATCGATCCGATGCCGCTGCTGCAGCGGCTCGCGGAGGAACTCGAGGCGCACGGTGGCCTGGTCATCGCCGGAGCGCGGGTGCACGCCGTGTCGGGACGCAGTCCGTTGCGGATCGAGGTGCGCCTGTCGACCGACGACGAACGGCAGTCTTTCGGGACCCGGATCTCCGCGCCGCGGTGCATCCTCGCCACCGGAGTTCCCATTCTCGACCGCGGCGCGTTCTTCGCCCGGGTGAAGCCCCAGCGGTCCTACTGCCTGGCCTTCGATGTGCCCGGCGACGTGACCAGGCCGATGTTCCTGTCGGTGGACTCGCCGACCCGATCGGTGCGCTACGCGCCGACGGCCGACGGCGACAAGCTCATCGTCGGTGGTGCCGGCCATACCGTCGGGCGGTCCGCCGCGCCGTCGCGCGGCATCGAGGAGTTGACCCGCTGGGCGCGACTGCACTACCCCGGGGCGGTGCAGACCCATTTCTGGTCGGCTCAGGACTACACCCCGATCGACGAGCTTCCCTATGTCGGGCCGCTGCTCCCCGGCCTCGACACCATCTATGTGGCAACGGGATTCGACAAGTGGGGAATGTCCAATGGCGTCGCTGCGGCACTGGCGCTGACCAGTCGGATCCTCGGCGGACGGATGGACTGGTCCGCTGCGTTCGCCAGTTGGCGCACAGGCGAACTGGCAGGAGTGACCACGGCACTACAGGCCAACCTCGAGGTCGGCCTGAACCTGGCGAAAGGTTGGGTGAGCCCGTGGGCCGGTGGTTCTCAGCCGCCCGGCGACGGGGGCGGCGTTGCCAGCGGACCCCCGTGGAACATGCATGCCGACAGCGTGGTCGGCGGTGTCGCCCACTCGGTATCCCCGGTGTGCCCGCACCTCGGCGGCGTCGTGCGATGGAACGACGCGGATCGGGCGTGGGAATGTCCGCTGCACAGTTCACGCTTCGCACCCGACGGCGAACTGCTGGAGGGGCCGGCCACGCGGGGGCTGACGCCGTGCGCGGCAAAAGTGAGTGGCCCCGCGCGAGCGGACAAGCGACCCGCCGCGTCAGCCCGCAGCGTCGAGGTCGCGCCGCTCCACCAAAGCCGCGAGCCGCCAGGTGCATTCGCGGTTCCGCGGCCAGGCGGCCGCGAGACCAACCGAGTCGGGCAGCCACTTCAGCGGCACGCTGGCCGGGACCTCGGCCATTTCGATTCGACAGCCCCCGGCAGGAAGGGCGCTGAGCCGCAGCGTGATCCGCGCGGCCCCAAAGGGGCGGGTCTTGGCCAGCAACACGAGTTCCTCGCGCGGCGTGCACGCCTCCACCGTGGTGGTGTCGTTGATGACCAAGGGCCACAGCCCGATCGAATGGTGGATCTGGCTGCCCGGCTCGGGCCAGTTCCTGTCCACGGCCCGCATCCGGCTGTTCCCCACCACCCACTGCGAGTAGGTCCAGCCGTCTGCGAGCGCATCCCACACCGCGTCGAGCGACGCCGTGGTGTCACGGGTGACGGTCAGTGGATTCTGCGCTTCCTCGGTCATCGATTCACTCTTCCTGCTCTGCGCCTTTCGCGACTGGCTGCCGTCGGAGGGCTTCCCCTGCGAAGGGCGCTCAAACCCGGAAGGACTCGACGATCAAGCCTCAGGCACTGTTCGGGCCGAATTCGTTGGCGACGGGTGTCACCGCGGTCACCGGGAACCCGGCGCGGCGAGAGTGTTCGCGGACCGTGTCCTCACTGTCGGCATCGTGGATGCAGTACACCTTGTCACCGGCGACGTAGCTGGTGATCCACGAATACTCCACGCCCAGCGACTCTGCTGTGGCATTGGATTTGCGGGCGACCTCTGCAAGCTGCTCGTCGGTCAGCTCCGCGGCGCCGGGCATGTCGCGTTCGATCAGAAAGCGTTGCATCGTGATCTCCTCGGTCTCGATCGGACCGCCGCGGGTGCGCCGGGCTCATCCAGCCTGCAGGACGCGGTGGGCGGTGGCATCGGCAGAAACTCCCCATTCCCCGCCCGACACCGGACCGGCAACGCCCGATCGGACCGTTTCCGCAGGTGGGATGCCCATCAGGGATAGCATTCAGACGTGACGCTCACCGAGCGCGGGCACGAACTCGACCTGCTTGCGACCCGGGCGGCCGACGCCTACGCCGGCCGCGGCGGCGCGGTGACGGTGTGCGGCGAGTCGGGTGCGGGCAAGACGTCGTTCGTCGAGGAGTTCGTCGCCGGGCTGACCGACGGCCGGCGTGTGCTCTGGGGCATCTGTGACCCGTTGTCCACCCCGAGGCCGCTTGGCCCACTTCATGATCTGGCACATGAGTTCAGCCCCGCCACGCAGGAGCTGCTCCGCAGCAGCAACCTGCCGTACGACATCTTCGTCGCGGTTTTCGAGGAGCTCCGCAGTCGGCCGTCCGTGCTGGTCCTCGACGATCTGCAGTGGGCCGACCAGGGCACCATCGACCTGCTGCGGTTCCTGCTGCGTCGTGCCCCGCAGTCACACCTTCTGATCGTCGGGATCGTGCGCGACGACGAGGTCAGTGTGACCCACCCGCTGCGTGGGCTGCTCGGAGATGTGGCGCGCTCCGCTCATGCGCAGTCAGTGGTCGTGCCTGCGCTCAGCGCGGCCGCAGTCGCCACCCTGATCGGCGACCGCGACATCGACCCGCAACGGCTGCACACGCTGACGGGCGGCAACGCGTTCTTCGTCTCGGAGATGCTCGACCATCACGGCACCGACCTACCCCCCACGGTGCGCGACGCCATCCTGGCCCGCACGGCCGGTCTGGACGTCCCCGCCTGGGATCTTCTCAATCTGCTGACGTGCGCGCCCGGTTCGATCCCGGACCACCTCCTCACCGATCTCGGCGTCACCCTGCCCGCGCTTCGTTCCCTTCACGAGGCGAGGCTGATCAGGCGGGACGCCCGTGGTGTGGCCTTCCGCCACGACCTGTGCCGACGTGCGGTGTCCAGCGTCATACCGCCGGGCGCCGAACCCGGTCTGCACCGCCGGTTCATCGACGCACACGCCAGGGCGTCACAATCCGACCCGGCGGTGTTGACCCATCACGCGATCGGGGCGGGCGATGCGAAGCTGATCGCCTCAGCGGCTACCGATGCGGCGCGGGCTGCCGCCCGTTCCGGCGCCCATACACAGGCATGCGAGTTCTTCCGTATCGCCCTCGAGCAAGGCGGAATGCTCACCCGTACAACCGAAGCCGAATTGCTGGAGTCATTGGCTACCGAGTGCTACCTCGTCGACCGACTCGACGACGCGATCGCTGCCTGCCACCGGGCCCTGCGGATCCGCCGAGAGCTGCGGGCGCCCGTCACGGTCAGCGCGAACCAGCATTCGCTCGCAATCTACGAGTGGTACAACGGCAATCGCGCCCTTGCTGACGGCCATGTCCGCGACGCCATCGCCACGCTCGAGGGCGACGCCGCCCGAGGGGAATCGGCCCGGCCCCTCCAGTTGGGACATACCTACGTCACCCAGGCTTTTCTGGCCATCCAGTCCAGCCGACTCGACGTGGCGACGCAGACGCTCTGCCACGCCGCACACCTCGCTTCCGAAGTCGAGGATCCTGCCCTGACGGTACGAGTCCGTCTCACAGAGTGTTTCGCAGAGATCCTGGCCGGCGATCGGACGGCCCGCGATCGCCTTCTCTCTGTGCTGTCGGGTGGGCCCAGCCACATCGACGACGTGTACTCGACCGGCTACACCAACCTCACCTACTTCGACGTCGAGCAACGCCGACTCGGGGAGGCCGCCCATCTGCTCGACGTCAGCATCCCGCTGATGATCGAGCATGACCTTCCCATCTGCCGCATGGTGCAACTCGGTTCTCGCAGCAGGTTGAACCTTCTGCGCGGCGACTGGGACGGCGCGCTCGCCGACGCCGACAGTGTCCTGGACAGTCCCAGCGCACCGTTGGCGCGGACGTGGCCACTGCTGATTCACGGGGTCGTCTCGCTGCGCCGGAGCGGTGACGATGCGGGGGGCATCGACCGGGCGTGGGAGTTGGCGTGCCGCTTCGGCGAACTGGTGAGGGTGCTGCCGGTCGCGGCGGCGATCGCCGAACGACACTGGCTCACCGGCATCGAGGATCCGCGTCTGGACGAGTGCCGGACACTGCTCGACAGTTCGCCACGGGAAGGGTTGGAATGGGCGCGCGGCGAACTGGCGATGTGGTTGCAGCGCATCGATTCCGCTGTGTCGGTCACAGGTGTCGCGGAGCCGTACGACCTGCTGATCGGAGGTGGTTTCGCAGCGGCCGCCGAGGTGTTCGAGCGCCAGTCGACGCCGTACGAGGCTGCGCTGGCACTCGTGGATTCCGGTGATTCCCGGCTGGTGCGTCGTGGGCTGGACGCGCTTGACCGGCTCGGCGCCGACGCCGTAGCCGCCAAGGTGCGGTTCAGCTTGCGCGCGGCGGGCGTCGCCACGATTCCCGCCCCCCGGCGCGCGACGACCTTGACGAACCCGGCGGGCCTGACGACACGTCAGGTCGAGGTGTTGCGGCTGTTGCAAGACGGCTTGACCAATGCCGAACTGGCCGAGCGGCTATACCTCTCCGTCAAGACCGTCGATCACCACGTATCGGCGATCCTCACCAAACTGAACGTGACGAAGCGGCGCGACGCCGTACGTCGCGCAAGGGAGGTGGGCATCCTCGCCTGACGCGTTTCGAACATGGGTAGCTCCTCCCGATGTCGGAGAACTCCCGATGCCTGAGGGTCGAGGTGACACCACGACGCGAGGAGTACGCCGATGAGCACCACCCCGACCCACCCGCAGACACAGTCTGACCGAGATGCCGACAGCCGGCTCAAAGCCAAGCACCGGGCCTTGTGGGCGTCCGGTGACTATCCGGCTGTGGCCGCCGAGCTGATTCCCGCGCTCGGCCCCAGGCTGGTCCAGGCCTGCGGCATCGGATCCGGCCAACGGGTGCTCGACGTGGCTGCCGGCTCCGGCAACGCGGCGATTCCCGCGGCCGCGGCGGGGGCCGTCGTGACCGCCTCGGACCTGACGCCGGAGCTGTTCGACGCCGGCCGCACGATCGCCAGGCAACGGGGCGTCGAGCTCGACTGGGTCGAAGCCGACGCCGAGTCGATGCCGTTCGCCGACAACAGCTTCGACGTGGTGATGTCGTGCGTGGGTGCGATGTTCGCCCCACACCACGAGGCAACCGCCGACGAGATCATCCGGGTCGTCCGGCCAGGCGGCACCATCGGGATGATCAACTGGACGCCGGGCGGGTTCATCGGCAACCTCTTCGCAACGATGAAGCCGTATGCTCCCCCGCCACCGCCGGGGGCCAGTCCGGCGCCTCTGTGGGGAGATGCCGACCACGTCCGAGAACTGTTCGGCGACAGGGTCACCGACCTCGAGACGCACCGTGAGACGGTCGTGATGGACCACTGCGCGACGCCCTTGGACTTCCGGGAGTACTGGAAGCGCAACTACGGCCCCACCATCACGACCTACCGGTTCAACCAGGACGACCCCGAGCAGACCGCAGCCTTGGACCGCGATTTCCTGGCCCTGCTGGAGGGCTGGAATCACTCGACCGAAGGCGGCCGAACCGCCTATGAAGCCGAGTATCTCGTGGTGACGGCAACCAAGAGGTGACGCTATGCGCCGTCCAGGGGTGCCACCCGATCGCCGACCGGCCGCCGCGGAGTGGCCGGTAACGGATCGGCGCCGGGAGGAGCCCATCCGACGCGCACGAGCATCTGCGGAAAGTACCGATCGTCGAAGATCTCCGACCGCAACATCGTGCGGGTTTCCGCGACTTCCAGAACCTCGGACATCAGGCAGGTGGCCAGCCCTCTCACCGTTGCGGTGAGCAACGCCGAACTGGTCGCTTCACCGGCCCGCAACCTGCTCGATTCGTCATCGGCCGCGGTGGCGAGCGCCAGAAGGACGCCGTTGTCGTACGCGGGGGGCGCATCAGGAGGCTGCTCCAACGCGCTTCCCGCGAATACGCGCGCGGGCACCGCCGACGTCGGATCGGATCGGGGGGTGTTGCGCGCCGGCACCCCGGCGGCCGCCGCGTGCCGACCACTCCACGTACTCAGCTCCTGTGCGTAATCCGAGTCCAGCGCGTGTTGCCACAAGGCCTGGGTCAGTACGGCCTTGAAGTCGGTCGTCGTCTCGACCCGGCGCAGTGACACACCCATCCGTGCGACCCGGGCGCCCATCCACGCGATGTCGGCGAGGTCCACCGCTCGCGAGCTGAAGGTACGCCGATCGGTACGCCTGGTCGTGATCGCGGCGGCGAGCGCTACATCCGTCTCCCGGGCAGGGTGTGGTTGCACGGTGATCGAGGCGAGATGGTCGGGCTCGGCAGGGTTCGGCAATCGATGGATCGTCGCCTGCCAGCCCATGGCAGACAGCGCAATGACGCAGTGGTTGAGCGCAGCGCCGCAGCTGACGGTCAGCTCGCGCCGATCCGGATCAGCGTGCTTCAGATGCAGCGTGCGGTCGGCATAGAGGTGCAGGCTCTGCGGCCCGGCCCGCCACAGCCACGGTTGAGAGTTGTGGACCGACGGTGCGCGGGTCGCCAATGCCAAGACCGCGGAAACGGTCTCGTCGTCGGGAAAGGGTGCGGCCACGTCTTGGAGTCTGGCCGCGGCCACCGATGGTCGGACAGAGACAGAAGTCCTCTATCGCGGTGACCAATGCCCGGAACATCCGCAGTGGACGTTCGGCACCCGGCAGTGGTCCAACGGCCCTACGCAGCCGCCGGCCATCGCCGATACGTTGATCCGATCGATGGGTGTGACGGGTGACGATGTGACACGACGCTGCCCGACACGATGCCGAATGAACGGGGACCGCCATGAGTTATGCCGCGACTGACCGTCCGGTCACGATTCTGCCCGAAAGTGAGTGCTGGCAACTGCTCTCGGGAGTCACCCTGGGCCGGCTGGTGACCAGCGCCGACGGCAAACCGGAGATCTTTCCGGTGAACTTCGTCGTCCAGCGGCGCACCGTGCTGTTCCGCACCGCAGAGGGAACGAAACTCATCAGCAGTGCCATCAACAGGCAGGTGCTCTTCGAGGCCGACGATCACACCGCAGCCGAAGGCTGGAGCGTGATCGTCAACGGCGTGGCCCGCACTCTGCACACCGACGAAGAGATCGACGAGGCCGAGCGCGCCCACCTGCTGCCGTGGACGGCGACGGCCAAAGAGCACTACGTCCGGGTACTGCCGACTCGGATCACCGGTCGCCGGTTCAGTTTCGGCGCCGAACCCGATCGGGAGGTTCGCTGACCAGCTGATGCTGCGCGCTGTCAGCCGCCGGCGCTGTGGCCACGCTGCCGGAACGCGGCCACAGCCGTCGGGAGCGTGGGGTAGATGTGATCCGACCCGATGTTCTCCAGCATCCCGGCCGCCTGCAACGCATCCCGTAGGTCCTGCTTGACCCGGGCCATCGCGAACTGCACACCGCGCCTGCCCAACTCGACGCGTAGCCGCTCCAGCGCATCCAATGCGGTGAGATCGACCTCCGAGTTGGCTTCGGCGTTGAGGACGAACCACTCCACCGGCTGAGGGTAGGCATCAACGGCTTCCAGGGCTCGCAGGCGGAAGTCTTCGGCGTTGGCGAAGCACAGCGGTGCGTCATAGCGGTACATCACCAGGCCCGGCACCAACTCCGCCTGCGGATAGTCGTCGACGTCGTGCATACCGGGCAGCCCGGGGACAAAACCGAGGACGCTGTCGTGGGCCCGAGCCACCCGACGCATCAGATCGAGGATGGACAACGCCACCGCGACCAGTACGCCGTACAGGACACCCAGGACCACCACCGCGGCTGTGGTGGCGACGGCGAGAATCAGCTCGCTGCGGCGGAATCGTGCCAACCGTCGAAACTCGGATCCGTCGATCAGATGTAGCGCGGCGACGATGACCAGTCCTCCCAACGCCGCGAGGGGGACGGTTGACAGCACGCCCCCACCGATGGCCAGCACGATGATGACCGCGCCGAGCGAGGTCAGTGACGCGAGCTGGGTTCTCGAACCCACCGCATCTCCGATCGCGGTGCGGCTACCACTGGAGCTGACCGGGAAACCGTGCGTGAGCCCGGCACCGATATTGCACATCCCCAGTGCGCGCATCTCGGCATTGGCATCGATCTCCTGGCCGCTGCGTGCGGCGAACACCCGCGCGGTGACCACGTTGTCGGAGAACGCCACGATCGCGATGCCCACGGCGGGAAAGATCAACGCCACGATCTCGTCGAGACCGAGGACTGGAATGTCGATGCCCGGCAACCCCGACGGGACTGCCCCGACGACGGCGACGCCGCGGGACTCCAGAGACCACACCAGCACCACGACCGACGCCAGGACAACGGCGATCAGCGGCCCGGGCAGGCGTGCCGCTCGTGTCGCCAAGAGGAGTTGAATGGCGATCACGGCAGCCGCCAAAATCACCGTGAGCCAGTGCACTTCGGCCAGATGGGTGATGAAAGAAGCTGTCTGAGAGATGAACTCGCTTCCGGCCACCTCTGTCCCGGTGATCTTGCCGAGTTGCCCGGCGATCATCACCAGCGCAATCCCCGCCATGTAGCCGACCAGGATCGGTCGCGACAGCAGGTTGGCCAGGAACCCGAGGCGCACCAGTCCCCCGATGAGGCAGACCGCGCCGACGAGCAACGCAAGGACTGCCGCCGACGCGGCGTAGCGCCCCGCGTCACCGCCGGCGATCGGCCCGAGGGTGGCCGCGGTCATCGCCGTGGTGCTCGCCTCGGGCCCCACCGACAACTGCCGCGAGGACCCGAGCACGGCGTACAACGCAAGTGGCACGAGCGCCGCCCACAAACCGGTGACGGGCGGGAGTCCGGCCAGGGTTGCGTAGGCCATCGCCTGCGGGATCAGATATGCCGCGACGGTCACCCCCGCCGTCAGATCAGCACGCAGCCAGGAGCGCTCGTACTGACTGAACTGCGTCAAACCCGGAAGCAGGTGATCTGCGTCAGGGCGCCACGTGTTCGGTGTGGCCCGCGCCGACCGGCCGGTCATGAGAACACCGCGGCGTCAACGGCGAACCAGCAGCACAGAGCAGTCAGGGTAACCGAGGATCGGGTGACAATTGGGCACCTCCAGGTCGGTGATCCGATCCGCGTCGGTATGGCCCACCACGGCCAACTGGACGTGTTGACGGTCCGGATGCAATTCGGAGTATGCCCTACCGCTACCCGCCGCAACCGTTTCGACGTGTACGTCGGGATATCGCCGAACCCAACTGTCGAGCCGTCGATCCACCTGACGTACGGTCGCGTCGCGCAGGCGACCCTCCTGCATGGCCAGGTGGACTACGGAGTCGTTGTCCGGATCGTCATCCAGGACAACTGAAATCACGCCGGTGTCGCAGATTGATCCCGCCGAGTCGGACCGAATGAGCGCGACCGGGCACTGCGCTCCCGATGCGAGCGCGGCAGAGACGGGACCGAACAGACGTCCTTCCAGCCGCTCTCGGCTCGGGACTCCGATGCAGACCATCTGCGCGCGAGCCGATTCCGCGACAAGGACGTCGCCGGGATCTCCCTCGATGCGTACGGACTCGAACCGAATCGTGCGTCCTGCTCGTGTCGCCTCGGCTTCGGCCGCCGCCACGACCGAGTTGGTGTGCGGTGAGTGCTGCGCACCGTCGGGGACCGCGTGCACTATTCGAAGGGGCACATCGAGGTGGACGGCTTCGGGCACCGCCCATCCGAGGGCGTTGAGCGCAGCGCGTGATCCGTCGACGCCGACGACGATCGGCAGCGCAGCCCTACTCATGGCGCCACGGTAACGAGGGCTCACGCCCCCGGGATAGGGCCTTTGGTCAGTCGGTGCGGGCCGCATTCAGCGCCTAGGGAAGCGGTGCACACCATTTCAGCACCGTGCCGCCACCCGGTGAGTTCTCGACGCTGAAGGTGCCGCCCACATCGTCGGCACGCAGACGCAGATTGGTCAGGCCACTGCCGGTGATCTCGTCCGGTAGACCGCAGCCGTTGTCGCTGATCTCGATCGACAACTCGTCCTCGACGACGACGTTGACGGTGAGGGTGCTGGCCTTTCCGTGCCGGACCGCGTTGCTGACAGCCTCGCGGACAACCGCTTCGGCGTGATCGGCCAGCGCGGCATCGACAACCGACAGCGGACCGACATACTGCACACTCGTACGGAGGTCGGCGCCGGCGAACTGAGCGACGGCCTCGTCCAGACGCTGGCGCAGCCGGGTGACGCCCGACGACGAGCCGTGCAGATCGAAGATCGCGGTGCGGATCTCCTGAATGACTTCCTGCAGATCGTCGACACACCCCATGAGCCGTTGTTGCACCTCGGTCGAGCGTGCTCGTGGAATCGTCCCCTGCAGGGCCAGCCCGACGGCGAACAACCTCTGGATCACATGGTCGTGCAGGTCGCGGGCGATACGGTCACGATCGGTCAGGATGCTCAACTCGCGCATCTGACGCTGGGTGCTGGCCAGCTGCCACGCCAGCGCCGCCTGGTCTGCAAAAGCAGCCATGATGTCGAGTTGCTCACTGGTGAACGGTTGGGCACCGGGAGGCCGCAGCGCGACGAGTACCCCGATGACGGTCCCGGTTGCGCGTAACGGCAGCACCAACGCCGGACCACTTTTCGTCGCGTCGCCGGCGAGGTCCACACCGTCGAATCGTCCCGGCGTGCGCCCGACGAAGGCGTCTCCGATCACCGTCCCCTCCACCGGTATCGCGCGCACGTCCAGATCCGGGCTGTCACCCGCGGTTGCCGAGATGACGAGATCGATGGTTTCGCTGACCGGCAACTCGGGGTCCGACGGGACCGCAACGAAGGTGTGTACGGCGCCGCTGAGCGCCAGGGATTCATCGGCGATCAGCCGGAACACGGTCGCCGGATCGGTCCCTGCCAACAGTTCGGTCCCGATGTCGCGGGTGGCCTCGATCCACGCCTGACGAATCTTGGACTGTTCGTAGAGTCGCGCATTCTCGATCGCGATACCGGCGGCCGCGGCCAGAGCCTGGACGAGCACCTCGTCGTCCTCACTGAATGGCAGCCCGTCCGCCTTCTCGGTCAGGTACAGATTCCCGAACACCTCGTCGCGGATTCGGACCGGCACCCCGAGGAACGTCTGCATCGGCGGGTGGTGCGGCGGAAATCCCACTGATGCGGCGTGGTGGGAGATGTGGTCGAGCCGGATCGGTTTCGGGTCGTCGATCAGCACACCCAGCACGCCGTGCCCCTCGGGCAGGTGCCCGATCTCCTCACGCGTCGCCCCGTCGATTCCCTCGTAGATGAATTCGACGAGTTCGTGGTCATGGCCACGCACACCCAGCGCCCCGTAGCGGGCGTCGACCAGATCGATCGCCGTGTGCACGATCGTGCGCAGCGTCTCGTCGAGTTCGAGACCTGCGGTGACCACCAGCATCGCTTCGACGAGCCCGTCGAGTCGGTCCCGGCCTTCTACGATCTGCTCGACACGGTCCTGCACCTCGCTCAAGAGTTCACGAAGTCGGAGCTGAGAGAGGGTGTCGCGCACCGGGTGCACAGCCGAGTCTGCATCGGACCTGTCGGTCACGACAACAGTGTGTCACCACACCTCTGTGTCGCGTGAGAGTCTGGCGATTCTGCTGCTGCGGCGGTTCCGCCGACCGCGGCGCTCGGTGCACGGTCGGCGGCAACCACACCGTGTGCCGCCACCGCGTCCCGTCGCGTCTGCTCGGCCCGGGCGCGGACCCCACGCATCATCTTCTGTTCCATGACGAAGTGCGGGATGTCGAACACGGGATTGCCGACCGCACCACCGCTGCCCCGGACCAGCAAGCGGGTACATCCTGCAGTGTCGCGCAGGTAGAACCCCCACGCGCCGCTGGCGAGGAGCCCCTGCCCCATCCGCTCGAAGTCGTCGGGCGACATCAACACCAGATGCGACCGAGGTTCCACGGCCGCCACCAACTGCCGGGCAGCGCCACCGTAGCGACGCGCCAGCCATATGGTGTCGCCGACCCTCACGTCCTGCCATTCCGGGTGAACGGTGGCCGCGTTGTGAATTTGTGCGCCGACGAGCCGTTCCAGAGCCGAGTAGCTGTAGAACCCGCCGCGGTCCTCGCCGATCTGCGCCAGCCACGGCCACACCTGCCCAGGAGACGCGTCGATCGTCAACGCACGGGTGGTCCTGGGCCCGCCCGACGCCACCAGCTCGTCACCGGGCAGCACCGCTGTCAGCTCGTCGTCGTGAGCGCCCCAGCGATACATCCACGGCCGCACCACGTAGCGATACAGCCCGACCGCACCGGTTGCCGCCATCAGCCCCGCGAGCACCGGTCTCTGTTCACCCATGGGTCAACGCTAGGAGTGCAGCGGCGCAGAGTGCAGGGTCCAAGGTCCCCGATATCGGCGACCTACGCCTTTTCGTCTCTGCGGCATCACAATCCGGTCGGATACGTCTCGGGCGTCTCGCCCGCTGACCATGAACTCGTCACCTCGAGTGGCTCCAGCGCCCGCGTCCTGTCGATGTGGATGATCGCGTCGAACTGCTCGCCCGGTCGGACGTGGTAGTAGTGGCTCTGCCGTTCGGTTTGCGGAAGGTAGATCACCCCGATGGCCCGACCCAACCTGACGACATCGAGTGGATCGGCCGCAGCGTGGCTGATCGCTGCCGAAACAAGGAATTCCGACCTGCCGGTCTCATGGAGCAGCTCTTCGACGCTGCCGTTCAGGGCGGGGCGAACGACCTTGCGCTCGGCGATTCCCCCCCATTCACTGGCCGCAGTGACAGTGCCCGTGTACGTGGTGAAGCCGATCAGCCGGCAGTCCGCACCGTACCGTTCCCGCACCAACTGCCCCAGCGTCAGCTGGCCGTCGGATCCCACCTCGGTTGCCCGGGCATCTCCGACATGAGAATTATGGGCCCACACCACGACCCGGGCCGGCTCCGATTGCGAGCCGCGTCCCAGGTGGGTCAGCAGGGCGTGCAGAGTCTGGGCCATGTGCTGATCCCGGAGGTTCCACGATGTGACGCGACCACCGAACATCGCTCGGTAGTAGACCTCCGCGTTGCGGACGGTCTGCGCGTTCTGTTGGGCATAGAAAATCTCGTCCTCGGCGAGCAGGCCGTCGCGACGCGCGTATTCGACTGCGTTGAGTTGTAGCTCGACCAATTGATCGATGGCCTGACGCTCGCAGGACAGTCCGGCGCCAAAGGCCGCGGCGAACCCGTACGCCTGCCCATCATCTGCGGAGGCGTGGTCAAAACACGCGTACCGGTCACGTGCCCGGGCCGCCGCCACGGGGTCGATCGTGGCGAGATAACCGATCACTTCCTGCATCGAGCGATGAAGGCTGTAGAGGTCGAGTCCGTAGAAGCCCGTTTGGCGCTCGCCGCGCTCGCGCTGCCGACGGTTGTGAGTGTGCAGCCATTCGATGAAGTCTCGCACCACCACGTTGCGCCACATCCAGGCCGGGAACCTCTCGAATCCGCTCAGCGCCTGGTCCGGGTTGGTGTCGTCACCCAGTCCGCGCACATAGCGGTTCGCCCGGTACGCGTCGGGCCAGTCCGCTTCGGCGGCAACGGCGCAGAAGCCCTTGTCTTCGATGAGCCACTTCGTGATCGCTGCCCGCGCCGCGTAGAACTCCTCTGTGCCATGCGAACTCTCGCCGATCAGGACGATTCGAGCATCGCCGATGATCTCTTCGAGTGCCTCTGCCGGGGGCACACCACCGGGGGCGTCCACCGCGCAGCGATCGATCACCTGCGCGGGGGTCTCCTTCATCCGCATCCGCGAGGTCGCGACGCCCACCGTCGGAGTGGCGAGATATTCGCGGACCTCCTCGTCACTGACCTGCTTGAAGTCCCAGAACGACTCCCCCACCGCGAGAAAAGGCGTCGGCATCGTGGCGCACACGACGTCGTCGACCAGACCGGCGAACTCACGGCAGGTCGACTCCGGGGCGGCAGGCACGGCTACCACGATCTGCGCCGGCTCCGCCTCTCGAAGTGCCTGCACCGCTGCCAGCATGCTGGCGCCGGTGGCGAGCCCATCGTCGACGAGGATCACTGTCCTACCGGCAACCTCGATCGGCGGGCGGCCCCCGCGGTAGGCGGCCTCGCGCCGTATCAACTCTCGCCCTTCGCGTTCGGCGACGTCACGCAGTTGCTGGGGTGTCACCCGCAACGCGCGCAGCACATCGTCATTGACGACGACACGTCCACCGCTGGCCAATGCACCCATGGCGAACTCTTCGTGGCCGGGCGCCCCGAGTTTGCGCACGATGAAGGCATCGAGTGGAGCGCCGAGAGCTACTGCCACTTCCCACGCGACGGGGATGCCGCCGCGCGCAAGGCCGAGGACGACGACGCCGTCCAGATCGCGCTAGGCACTGAGCAGGTCGGCGAGCACCCGGCCGGCTTCTCGGCGATCACGAAACACCCGCCGGGGTGCTCGATGCAGGGATTCTCGTGTACGGGTCATCTGGGTACTCCGTCCCGATTGTGTCGCCACTGTCACCATGCGCTGCGGTGCCACCGGGGACTAGGGACCGAAGTCCCGCTGTGAAGAGCCGTTCGTCCGGTGTCCTTCGAACAGGGACCACCGGCCCTAGTCGGCCGGCGGCCGCGAGCGCAGAGTCTGCTCATGAACAACAACATGGTGCGGATCGTCGGCGCGGTCACGATCCTCTGGGCGGCGCGCAGCTACTACCGCAACTGGGGCACGACGAAGGAAGAGTGCCGGATGAATCTTCCTGGCGACGAGTTGATCCGGCGTCCGTCAGTCCAGTCCACCGAGGGGATCTGGATCGACGCGCCACCGTCGGACGTCTGGCCCTGGCTGGTGCAGATCGGTCTGGACCGCGGCGGCCTGTACTGCTCCGGCATTGCCGAAGTGCTGATCGGCCCGGACCACGCCAAGGCCGACGGAATTCATCACCAGTGGCAGCACCTCGCCCCCGGGGACACCATTCGACTGACGCCCAGCGGCTGGCTGGGCCTGCGGCACGGGCTCACCCTGACGGTCGATCAGGTCGTCGACGGCAGCCTGCTGGTGCTGCGCGGTAGCCGACCGGGCATGCCGTGGGACACCGTGTGGTCGTTCCACCTGCTTCCCCGCTGGGAGGATCGCTGTCGATTGCTGATCCGAACCCGCACCCGGCTGCGGCACCCCGGCGAAGTGCTGGGCGTCGAACTGGCCGGCCCGATGGTCGCGCTGCTCACCCGAGGGATGTTGTTGGGGATCAAGCACAGGGCCGATCCTGCAACACCAGCCGGTGGTCGTCAGGATACGCCTGAACCCAGCGCCAACACTTCGTCGAAACCGGCGACAAGGCACGCGTGAAACACGTCGTAGTCCGGGATCGCCGCGGTGTCCACGTCGATACCCAGCGTGCACACATCGACATAGGTCAACAACGTCACGTTGACGGCCGAGCCGATGGTCGGACCGAATCCATACTGAGTCACAACCTTTGCGCCACCGAGGAATACCGGCACCGGGATCCCGGGGACGTCGCTGCACAGAAAGTCGACGTTGCGCAGGATCGAGCCGATGTACCACCGGGGCATCATATTGAGCGCACCGGCGATCCACTGGGTGTAGGGCACCGACTTCTCCTGCCGTACTTTGCCTGTGATGTCGTGGATCTGGCGGATTCGTTCCACCGGATCGGCCACACCGACCGGGACGTCGAACCGCATGATGGTGATCCGGTTGCCGCCGATCTCGTCGCCCTCACGGCGCAGGCTCATCGGCATCGTCAGGTGGAGGTCGCCCACCGGGACGCCGTGCTTCTCGTGGTAAATGCGCAACCCTCCGGCCACCCCCGCGACGAAGGCGTCGTTCAACGCACCCCCACCGTGGTGGGCGGCGGCCCGAAGCCGGCCGAACGGGACCTCGTGCACGCCGAGCCTGCGGATCATGCTGCGCTCACTCATCAGCGGCGAGCCCCTGCGGTTCACCGGGCGTATGGTCCGGTATATCGATGCGGCCAACTCGGCCGCCGAGGACACTGTGTCCACCGGATTCACGATGCTGCGGGACAACAACTTCGGAGCGCCCTTCACGGTGCCCCACAGCGCATCGCCCACCAATCGTGCGTCGTAGCGCGCGGTGTCGCGGTAGCCGCGCAGCCACGGCGGCTCGGGCACCTGCGGCATCGCCGCCACCGGCCCGTGCTTGTCCGGGACTTCCGACAGGTCGAACAGCATCATGCCTATCTGGACGCCGCCGACGCCGTCGGTCAGAGCATGATGGAACTTCAGGACCAGCGCCGCGCCGTCGTTTTCGAGCCCATCAACGAGCGTGGCCTCCCAGAGTGGGCGGGCCCGGTCGAAGTCCTCCATCGCCGCGATCCGCGCCATCTCCAGCACCGTGGCCATGGTGCCTGGCACGGGCGCGGTCACTCTGCGCATATGGAAGTCGAGGTCGAAATCCGGTGCCTGCTCCCACCTCGGCGGCGCAGGTGGCGGGGACTGGACGACCCGCTGTCGCAGCATCGGCACCGCGCGCGCGATGACATCGAAGCGACTGCGTACCTCGTTCCAGTCCGGCGACCTGCCGAGCAGGATGACCGTGACCACCGTCGAACGGAGCTGGGGATCAGCTTCCATCGCCCAGGTGAACGCATCGCTGTGGCGCATGAACTCGGTCACTTGGCACCGACATCCACTCGGGCTGCACCGTCTGGGGGTGTGAGGCCGCCTCGGCCTCGGCCGAGTGCTGCCAACCGCTGCACCGCGTCTTCGATCCCCCGGGCGAGCACGTCCACGTCGGGTGCACTGTCGTAGTCGGCGGTGATGCCGAAGGAGAACCGGCCCGCGTAGCTGAGCATGGCGATGCCGGTGCGCAGATGGAGCGCAATGGGCGGTATCGGCAGGATCTCCAGAACCTCGCGCCCCAATACCCTCTGCCGGCCGCGGGGGCCCGGGACGTTCGTCGCCAGCGCCGTCACGGAATTCTGAGGCAGCCGGGTGAGCAGTCGGATCGTCCACGCCGAGAGCGCGAATGGGATGTTCCCGGCAGCGGCGAACACGGCTCGGCCGCCCTCCCGCTGGCCACTGTCCTTGGCGCGGCTCAACCGCCGGTGCACGATCTCCAACTGCTTGACGGGATCGGGTTCGTCAACCGGCAGCAACGGCAGCATCGCCGACACCCGGTTGTCGGTGATGTCGAAGTGATCGGCCGATCGCATCGACACCGGGATCAGCGTTCTCAATGCATGGGGCCCCGGCGATTCACCCCGGTCGAGCAGCATGGTCCGGTAACTGCTGGTGATGGCAGCCAGCGCGACATCGTTGAGTGTCACCCCGAAGCTGCGGCTCACCTGCTTCATGACGGCCAGGTCGACCAGCGCGGCACTGTAGCGCCGCATCCTGGTGACGGGCCCGTTCAGCGACGACTCCTGACCGGCGACGAGCACGTGCGCCGTCAACTCCGCAGCTCCCACCACAGCGTGTTCGGCCGCACTGGTTGCGGCCACAGTCGCCCGCCACGCGTCGCTCATCCAGGTCACCGGGTTGAGCCTCGGCCGGAGCAGGCCGAGAATCGACGGTTCGGGTTCCCTGGCAGCGCGGATGTCGCCGGCGAAACTCTCACCGGCGCCGTCGTCGCTCAACTTCGAGAGCATCTGAGCAGTGGCGATGCCATCGGCGATGCAGTGGTGGATCTTCATCAGCGTCGCCCACCGGCCCGAGCCGAGACCCTCGATGATCCAGCATTCCCACAACGGCCGGTCGCGGTCGAGTCGCTGCTCCATGATGCCGGCGATCATCGTGAACAGCTCGGCATCGCCGCCCGGCACCGGCAACGCGACACGATGCAGGTGGTGCGCGATGTCGAAGTGCGGATCCTCCACCCACTCGGGTGCGGCGAGGTCGAAGGGCCGAGTGTGCACGACCTGGGTGCAGCGGGGAATGTGCCGCGCGCGGTCGGCGAACGCCGACACGAGGTCGTCGTAGTCAGGCGACGGACCTTCGATGATCGACACCGCACCCACGGCGAGGCTCACGTGCGGGTCGGAGTCCTCGGCCTGCAGAAAGCTCGCATCAAGCGTGCTCAGATGCTCCATGCGACGACACTGCGCCACCCGGCGGCGTCACGGCAGGGCCGCAAGTCCTCAAACCGCGGGGACAACGTCGTTGGGGCCGCCGTGGTCACCGGGAACGCACTCGGGCCCTACGGCGCCACCTGAGGGACTTCCGGCCATTCACCGGGCCGGATGCCGCACCTAGGGTCGAAGCCGAACGGAAGGCGGGTGATCGTCGTGACGCCACGGATGGCCGACACCACCACCGCAGACACACCGGGCGTAGGCCCGCGGATCGTGACGTTGACGATGAACCCGGCACTCGACATCACCACCGACACCGACACGGTGATGCCGACAGAGAAGATGCGTTGCGGCTCAGCGCGTTACGACCCAGGCGGTGGCGGTATCAACGTCGCCCGGGTAGCGGATGCGCTCGGTGCGTCGGTGCTGGCACTGTTCCCCGCAGGCGGCGCCAGTGGCGACTCGGTGACCGACATGCTCGACGCCGCGGGTCTGCCATCGCGTCGGATCCGGATCACCGAGCCGACCCGGGAGAGCTTCACGGTGAACGAACGCCGCACCGAGCGCCAGTTCCGGTTCGTCCTGCCGGGGCCGGTCCTCAGTGCTTCCGAGCAGACGGCGTGTCTGGACCAGTTGGGTGAGGTCGCGGCCGCAGCGGACTTTGTGGTCGCCAGCGGCAGTCTGCCGCCCGCGGTGTCACCGGACTTCTACAACCGGGTCGCCGAGGTGTGCCGGCGGATCGACACTCCACTGATCCTCGACGCCTCCGGAAGCGGCCTGCGGCATCTGACCGGCGGAACGGTGTTTCTGCTCAAACCGAGTATCCGCGAGCTCCGCGAATGTGTCGGCCGGGCGTTGGCCGGCGAGGCCGAGCAGGTGGCCGCCGCCCGAGAACTGATCGAACGAGGGTGCGCCCGCAACATGGTCGTCTCGCTCGGCGCACAGGGCGCCCTGCTGGTCACCGCGCACGGCGCCCAGCGCTACCCGGCAGTCGCCGTGCCACCCGGCAGCGGTGTTGGTGCCGGTGACGCGATGGTCGCCGGGATCACCTGCGGGCTCAGCCGAGGGTGGGCGCTGCCGAAGGCGCTGCGGTTCGGTATCGCCGCGGGCGCAGCCATGCTGATGACACCTGGGACAGCTGCCTGCACTCGCGCCGATGTCGAGCGGCTGTTCGACACCACTGCCGAGCCCATCGACCTGACCGCCCGCGGCCCGTCGATGTAAAGCATTCGGCGGCAGATGAACTCGTTGTCGAGGAATCACCTGTGCGAGTGACCTTCGACCCTGTGTCCCGTCTGGCGGTTGTGGAAGGTTTGGGGCGTGGCGCGGCACCGATGCCGCGCTCAGGAGGACATGTCATGGATACGTCTGGATTCGTTCGCTTCTTCGAAGACATGGGAATCGATGACGTGCCACTCGTCGGCGGTAAGAACGCGTCGCTGGGTGAGATGTTCCAGAAGCTCTCCGATCAGGGCGTGCGCGTCCCCCACGGATTCGCCGTCACCGCTGCCGCCTATCGGCACATGCTGGACGAGGCCGGTGCATGGGACCGCCTGCATGCCGAACTCGACGACATCGACCCCGCCGACGTCGCCGCTTTGGCGCGGAAAGCCAAACGTGCGAGAGAGATCGTCTACGGCGCCGGACTACCCGACGACCTGGCCGCCTCGATCCTGGCCGGTTACCTTGCGCTGCAGCGCGAGTACGGCGAGGACGTGAGCCTTGCGGTACGCAGTTCGGCGACGGCCGAGGATCTGCCGACCGCAAGCTTTGCCGGCCAGCAGGACTCGTACCTCAACATCAAGGGCGAGGAGAGTCTTCTCGACACCTGCAGGCGGTGTTTCGCCAGCCTGTTCACCGACCGGGCCATCCACTACCGAATCGACCAGGGCTTCGACCACTTCAAGGTCTCGCTGTCGATCGGGGTGATGAAGATGGTGCGCTCCGACATCGCGTCCTCGGGAGTGATGTTCTCGCTCGACACCGAATCGGGTTTCCGGGACACCGTCTTCATCACCGGCGCATACGGCCTCGGCGAGAACGTTGTCCAAGGCGCGGTCGATCCGGACGAGTTCTACGTTCACAAGCCGACCTATCTCGCCGGTCACCGCGCCGTGTTGCGTCGCCTCCTCGGCGACAAGGCCGTGAAGATGATCCTCGTCGACGGCGAGACCAAGAACACCACGAGGAACATTCCCACCCCGAAATCCGACCGCGCCCGGTTCTGCCTGACCGATGCCGACGTACTGGAACTGGCGGGCTATGCCTGCTCCATCGAGGCGCACTACGGCAGACCGATGGACATGGAGTGGGCGAAGGACGGTCTCGACGGCCAGCTCTACATCGTCCAGGCCCGACCCGAAACGGTGGCCTCCCAGCACAGTGTCACAGCGCTGGAAACCTATGTGCTCGAGGGCAGGAGCGAGGTCATCACCGAGGGACGCTCGGTGGGTGAGCGGATCGCCTCCGGTGCGGCGCGGCGGATAGAGAACCTCACGCAGCTCGAAGAATTCAGGCCTGGCGAGGTGCTGGTCGCCGACACGACCACACCGGACTGGGAGCCGGTCATGAAAACCGCCGCGGCGATCGTCACCAACCGCGGCGGCCGCACCTGCCACGCCTCGATCATCGCGCGCGAACTCGGCATCCCCGCCGTGGTCGGCACCGGGGACGCCACAACCTGCGTGCCCGACGGCGCGGTGGTGACCGTTTCCTGCGCCGAGGGTGACACGGGCCGGGTGTACGAGGGCGCGGTGGGTTTCCACGTGGACCGTACCGAGGTCGGCGACCTTGCCCGGCCCCGAACGCAGATCATGCTCAACCTCGGCAACCCCGACCTCGCCTTCAAGACGTCGTTCCTACCCAATGACGGTGTGGGACTGGCCCGGATGGAGTTCATCATCAGCGAGTACATCCGCGTTCACCCGCTCGCTCTGCTGCACCCGGAGAGGGTGGGCGACAAAGACGCACGCCGGACGATCGACCGCCTCATCCGGGGATATGCCGACGGCAGCGAGTTCTTCACCGAGCGCCTCTCGGAGGGGATCGGCACCATCGCCGCCGCGTTCTGGCCCAAGCCCGTGGTGGTACGGATGTCGGACTTCAAGTCCAACGAGTACGCCAGCCTGATCGGCGGGCACAGCTTCGAACCGTCCGAGAGCAACCCGATGATCGGATTTCGCGGCGCCTCGCGCTACGCGCACCCGGCCTACGCCGAGGGATTTGCGCTGGAATGTGCTGCCATGCGACGGGTTCGCAACGAGATGGGATTGACCAATGTCATCCTGATGCTCCCGTTCGTCCGGCGAGTCGCCGAAGCCGATCTGGTGTTGCAGACGATGGCAGACCTGGGTCTTAAACGCGGCGAGAACGGACTCCAGATCTACGCGATGTGCGAGATCCCGAACAACGTCATCTTGATCGATGAGTTCGCCAAACGCTTCGACGGTTTCTCCATCGGCTCCAACGATCTGACCCAGTTGACCCTGGGGGTAGATCGGGACAGCGAGATCGTCGCCTTCGACTACGACGAACGCGACGAGGGTGTCAAAGAGATGATCCGTTTGGCTGTCGAGGGCTGTCGCCGCAACGGCATTCACTCCGGGTTGTGCGGACAGGCCCCGTCGGACTACCCGGACATGGCCGAGTACCTGGTCCGGATCGGCATCGACTCGATGAGCCTGAACCCCGACACCGTGGTCAAGACCACGCGTCAGGTTCTGGAGTTGGAACGCCAACCCGTGCCGACCCGATGAAGCTGCCCGTCACCATCGACCCGCGTCATCACGACGCGGTGCTCTTCGATCTCGACGGGGTTCTGAGCAGCGACGTGCCGCTCTTCGGCGCAACCATCGACCTGGCCGCCAAGCTGCGTGCTACAGGCGTTGCTGCGGCGGCCTATTCGTCGAACCCTGAGTGCCGGCGCGCCCTCAAGGCGGCGGGGGTCGACGACGTGTTCGGGGTCTGCATCGAGGGGGTTGCGGGCGAACGCGGAACCCCCGAAAACCCGGATCCGACCATACTTCTGGATGCGACGCGCCGACTCGGTCTGCGACCGCAACGGTGTGTGGTCGTGGAGAATTCCGTCGCGGGTGTTGCCGCCGGCCGTGCCGGCGGGTTCGCGCTCGTCATCGGAATCGGTGGCGCCGCAGCGTCCGGGGAAATGACCCGCCACGGCGCCGACGTCGTGCTGCCCGACCTGGCCGACGTCGCCGTACTCACGGGTCACCGACGGATCTCGGAGCTCCCCAATGCGTTGGCGTCCTACGGTCAGCTGATCGGCATCACCAGTGCCCGCGAGTCGATGTTGTTCCTGGACTACGACGGAACGCTGTCCCCCATCGTCTCGGACCCCGATGCGGCCAGACTCGTCGAGGGAGCCGCCGAAGCGTTGCGACTCGTATCCACGGTGTGCCCGGTGGCCATCCTCAGCGGTCGGGACCTCGCGGACATACAGGCCCGGGTCGGCATTCCCGGGATCTGGTATGCGGGCAGCCACGGGTTCGAGTTGACGGGGCCGGACGGCACCCATCACCAGAACGATGCCGCTGCGGTGTTCGTGCCCATCCTGGAGAAGGCGGCCGGGAAACTCACCCACGGTCTCGACCATGTTCCGGGCGTACGAGTGGAGCACAAGCGGTTTGCGGTGGCGGTCCACTTCCGTGAGGTGCAGCCGGACCTCGTCGGTGAGATCGTCTCCGCCGCACACCAGGTGGGTGCGCAGTCGGGCCTGCGGGTGACCAATGGGCGGATGCTCGTGGAGCTGCGTCCCGACCTCGACTGGGACAAGGGAACCACCCTGGCGTGGATACGCGACCGCATCGACGCGTCACGCTCGCTGATGCCGATCTACATCGGCGACGACCTGACCGACGAGGACGCGTTCGACGCCGTCCGCTTCGACGGCGTCGGCATCGTCGTCGGACACGACGAGGACGGTGACCGCAAGACGGCCGCCCACTTCACACTCCAGGACCCGGATCAGGTGCGCGAGTTCATCGAACGCGGTTCGCGTTGGCTGGCGTACAAACATCAGGTCTCGAGCGAGGCTTGGGACTACGTCTTCGACGGATACGATCCGCACAACGAGAAGCTCCGCGAGGCGTTGTGCACGGTGGGTAACGGCTATTTCGCCACCCGCGGTGCCGCGCCCGAGTCGAAGGCCGGTCAGGTGCACTATCCGGGCACCTACGCAGCCGGCGTGTACAACCGGCTCGTCGACGACGTGTCAGGGACCGAGATCGACAACGAGAGCCTGGTGAACCTGCCGAACTGGCTCGCCTTGACCTTCCGCATCGACGACGGCGAGTGGTTCGACATCGATGCGGTCACCGTGCTGTCCTATCGGCAGGCACTCGATCTTCGCGGCGCAGTTCTACACCGGGAGGTCCGGTTTCGTGACGACGTGGGCCGGACGAGCTCGCTGACGCAACGGCGATTCGCGGCGATGCACCTGCCCCACGTAGGCGCCCTCGAGACCACGATCGTCGCCGAGGACTGGTCGGGAATACTCGAGTTCCGCTCCACACTGGACGGCAACGTGACCAACTCGCTCGTCGAGCGCTACCGGGATCTGGACGGCGGGCATCTGGGGTCGGCAGTCGCCCGTGAGCTCTCGACCAACTCGGTCCTGCTGACCGTGCAGACCACACAATCGCGCGTTCCGGTCGCCATGGCCGCACGAAACACGCTGTGGCGCGACGGTGAACCCGTACCGGCCACCTACCGCCTGTTCACCGAAGACGCCGAGATCGGCCACGACATCGCAGTGCGATTGTCCTCCGGTGAGTCGGTGTCGGTCGAGAAGGTGGTGACCGTCTACACGGGCCGCGACGTGGCGACCTCCGGACCCGGTGTCGACGCGCACCGCTGGATCGCCCGGCTCGGCAGGTTCTCCGAGTTGCTCGACGGACACCTGACCGAGTGGACACATCTGTGGGAGCGGTTGTCGATCGAGTTCGACGACTTCACCGACGAAGTGCGGATCCTGCGGCTGCACATGCTGCACCTGCTGCAGACCGCGTCGCCGAACACCGCCGACGTCGATGCCGGGGTTCCCGCCCGGGGACTCCACGGCGAGGCCTACCGCGGGCACATCTTCTGGGACGAACTGTTCATCTTCCCGGTGCTCAACCTGAGGCTGCCGATGGTCACCCGATCGCTGCTGGGCTACCGCTACCGGCGGTTGCCGGAGGCCAGACACGCTGCCCGTGCCGCAGGTCATTCGGGCGCGATGTTCCCGTGGCAGTCCGGCAGCGACGGCCGCGAGGAAAGTCAACGGCTGCACCTGAATCCGCGCAGCGGTCACTGGAATCCGGACGCCAGTGCCCGTGCACACCACATCGGTATCGCCGTGGCCTACAACTCGTGGAAGTTCTACCAGGTCACCGGTGACCTCGCCTACCTGATCGACTACGGTGCCGAACTGCTGGCCGAGATCGCCCGGTTCTTCGTCAGCCTGGCCACCTACGACGACGAGCGCGCACGCTTCGACATCCGCGGCGTCATCGGCCCGGACGAGTTCCACTCCGGCTATCCCCACGCCCCCTACGACGGGATCGACAACAACGCCTACACCAACGTGATGGCGGTGTGGGTCATCATGCGCGCCCTCGACGCACTGAATCTACTGCCGTTGCCGAACCGCCTCGACCTGATGGAGACGCTGGGACTGCACAGTGCAGAACTCGCACATTGGGACGACGTGAGCCGGCGGATGTTCGTCCCGTTCCACGATGGCGTGATCAGCCAGTTCGAGGGCTATGGCGATCTGGCGGAATTGGATTGGGAACGTCTGCGCAGCCAGTACGGCAACATTCAACGGCTGGACCGCATCCTTGAAGCGGAACACGACGACGTGAACCGCTACAAGGCGTCCAAGCAAGCCGACGCACTGATGCTGCTCTACCTGCTGTCCGCTGACGAACTCCGCGAGCTACTCGCCCGGCTCGGGTATCGGCTCACGCCGGAACAGGTACCGCAGATGGTGGACTACTACCTTGCCCGCACCTCCCACGGCTCGACGCTCAGTGGCGTTGTGCACACCTGGGTGCTCGCTCGGGCGAACCGCGATCGGGCCTTGGAATTCTTCACCCAGGCTCTGAAGTCCGATGTGTCCGACATCCAGGGCGGCACCACGTCCGAGGGTATCCACTTGGCGGCCATGGCGGGAACCGTAGACCTCATGCAGCGGTGCTTCACCGGGCTGGAGACCCGTTCCAATCGGATCATCCTCTCGCCCTACTGGCCGAAACAGCTTGGTGTGTTGGCGATACCGATCCACTATCGCGGTCTGCACCTGCACCTGCGGGTCAGCGGAAAGGGTGTGATCATCAGCGTGGATCCCCGCGACGCGGCCGGAATCGAAGTCGAGTGTCACGGTGAGGTCGTCGAACTGATGCCGGGAACGACGATCCGGTTCCCAGGCTGATGACCGGCGTGTGGTTGTCGGCTGCTGGCGGATCGGACTTGAGTTCCTAACTGGAGTCAAGCTACTTGAGGACTCGTCGTAGGCTTGTGTGTAGCGGGCTGGGATGTTGGAGCGCCTGGCGACTCCTGTGACTCCTGGCCCGCCTTTTTGCGTCGGTCGCGCATGAGTTTGTGGCGGACGTGGTCGCGTCGGCGCGGATCGAGTTGGTAGCGCTCTTTGACGATGGCGCGGCCTTCGGATTCGGTGATCGCGGTGCCGTCGACATCGCGCAGCTGGTAAGGCGTGTCGTTGCGCATGCAGGTGGCGATGCGGGTGATCAGCATGGTGGCGAGGTGGCAGATCGCTGAGTCGTGGTGGCGGTCTCCGGCCATCAGGCGGTGGTACTTCGCGGCGAACTGGGGATCGGTTTTGCGTGCCTGATCGGCTGCGGTGTAAAGCATTTCGCGTAGCAGCGGGTCGCCAGCCTTGGTGATCGACGACTCGGACTTGACCACTCCAGATTGGCTGACTTTCGGGACCAGCCCGGAGTAGGCGCGGATCGCCGCGAGGGAGGTGAACCGGTGTGGGTCGCCGATCCGGCCGGCGATGACCGCGCTGATGGTGGCTCCGACCCCGGGTGCGGACGCGACGATGCCCTGCGGGTCGGCGTCGGTGTAGAGGTTGGCGATCCGTTCGTCGATCTCTTTGATCTGGCCGGTCAAGAACAGCGCTTGTTCGGCCTCGTGGGCGATGTCAGCAGCCAGTTCGGCGAAGTTCATTCCATCGGTGCCGTCAACATTCCACAGGGCGAGGGTTTCCTTGGCCGCGGCGATCAGTCCGGCGGCATGGTCCTCACGCCAATTGCCACGCGAGCGGGCGATGAGGAACCTGGTCAGCCGGGCCTGGCCAAGCCGGATGACGGCGTGCGGATCGGCGTAGTGCGCCAGAAACTGCAGCGCGGCGTTGCCGTAGTTCGAGCCCAGTACCGCGTACCAGGCTGGTCCCAGTAGCTCGATGAGGGCGTCGAGGCGGGCATAGACCGCGGTGCGGCGCTTGACCATCGTGGAACGCTGCTTCGTCAGCCGCCGCAACGGGTCAGCTGGGCCTTGTCCGGTGTAGGGACGCAATCCTTCCGGGTGCAGTAGCGGCAGCCGGGCCAAAAGCTCGGAGTCGATTCGGTCGTTCTTTGCGTGCTTGGAGTAGTACTTGCGCAGGTCCGCCGATTGCGTGGTCGGCACCATCACCACCTTCGCGCCGCGCCGGCGAAACCACTCGGCAACCACGATCCAGGCGTTTCTGGTCGGCTCGAGTACCACCGTCAGCTCAGCCGGATCCTCGACACCCACATCGGCCCACACCCGCTCCAGATCGTCAGGGCGGGTCAAGAACTTGCGGCCCCGCCACACCGTTTTCCCGTCACGGGCCAAGGTCGCCTGGTGCGCAGCCCGAACCGCGACGTCGATTCCCAACGTCAATGCCACTGCAAAACCCTCCTGCCCTAACATTTTCAGATCCTCAGGTGACTGACCGCCGCGGCCACGGCCCAGACATTCTCTAAGCAGGAATCCACACCCACGGGTGGCTCCAAGTTCCCGAACAAGGACACCGCACGACCAGACACCGAAGTCCACGGGAGGCCGCTCAAATCTCAGGGATCACCAAGTGTCCCGGTCGGACCCTCGGACCTGCCCGTGGACTCACACCAAGGCTAAATGAGGGACCTGTCTGTGATGATGGTGTCATGTCCTCGGCTGCACCATGTTTCATCCCGAGCCCGCCCCGGGGGGCGCGGCTGGAGGTGTTGTTCGAGGAACTCTCTGAGCTGGCCGGGCAACGGAATGCGATCGACGGGCGCATCGTCGATATCGTCGCCGAGATCGACCGCGACGGGCTGTGGGCGACGACCGGCGCCAAAACGGTCTCTGCGCTGGTGGCCTGGAAACTGGGCACCTCCCCGCACAACGCCGAGACCCTGGTCACCGTCGCCGAACGGGTCGAGACGTTCCCGCGCTGCCTCGACGCGCTCCGCGAGGGCCGGTTCTCCCTCGATCAGGTCGGTGTGATCGCCGAACGTGCCGCCGACGGCTCCGATGACCACTACGCGCTGCTGACCGAGAGCGCCACGGTCTCCCAACTGCGGATCGCGCTGCGGGCCGAACCCCGACCCGAACCCGACCCCACACCCGAACCCGATCCCGATGGTGAGTCCGAACCGCAGCCCCCGCCCGAACCCGAACGCACGATCAGCAAAATCAGCGACCACACCCACACCACCTACCGGATCCGTCTCCCCCACGCCGAAGCCGCCACCGTCGACGCCGCCCTGGCCTCGCACCTCGACGGGTTGGTCGCCGACTGGAAACACCACCACGACACCGCCGAACCCGCGTCAGATCAGGCACCGCCGTTTCCGAGCACCATCGATGCGTTCATGAGTCTCATCGAGGCCGGGTGGGACACCGAGGTGGCCCGCCGCCCACACGGACAGCGCACCACCGCGGTGATCCACGTCGACGCCAACTCCCACGTCGCCGCCCTGCACCTCGGACCGCTGCTCTCCGACGCTGACCGCCAGTACCTGCTCTGCGACGCGACGTGTGAGGTGTGGTTCGAACGCCACGGCCAGGTGATCGGCGCCGGGCGGGCCACCCGCACGGTGAACCGGCGGCTGCGCCGGGCGCTGGAACACCGCGACCGCTGCTGCGTGGTCCCCGGCTGCGGCGCGACCCGCGGCCTGCACGCCCACCACCTGCGGCACTGGGAAGACGGCGGCCTCACCGAGCTGTGCAACCTGGCGCTGGTCTGCCCCTACCATCACCGCGCCCATCACCGCGGGCTGATCACCATCACCGGCCCCGCCGACCGACTGGTCGTCACCGACCACACCGGCCAACCACTCACCAACCGGTCCCTGGCCCGACCCCCCACCACACCACCACCACCAGTGAACCCCTACCCCGGACCCACCGGCGAACGCGCCCAATGGAAGTGGTACCACCCCTACCAACCCAAACCACCACCGACCAATTAGCTCACGGCGCGTGTTGCCGCTCCACGTGTGGATCCCTGTGCCGCGACGAGACAGACGACAGATACGCCGCCGCGTCGTCCAGATTCCGTTGCGCCGCGGGTGACAACCCGATGTCGAGTTCGAACTCGAATCCCTTGATCGCCAGGACGTACACCTCGGGCACGCGCTCGAAGCACAGCTGGCAGGCCGCCATGATGGCGGGGATGGAAATGGCGTGTGAGGTGAAGGTGAAGTCCATCATCGGCGCCGCGCGGTACATTGTGAATGACTGCACCGCATCGCTTTTGGTGGCGTCGACGAACAACACCCGGCGTTTGGTACTGATCAGCTCGGCGTCCTCGAGCAGGATCTGATAGCTGCGCTGTCTCTCCGCGCTCCCGCATCGGCGGTGTGCCTCGAGCCAATCGACAAAAGCCCAACCCAGCCCGTCGTCCTGCCTGCCCACGTTGCCGATCCCATAGATCAGACAGGCGTCGTCGTCGAATGCGTCGAGGTTCACGACCGGACCCGCTCGTTGATCACAGTCCCAGAAGGATCACGCACCGTCACGATCAGCGGCATCTGCCCGAAGGCGTGCGTCGCGCAACTCAGGCAGGGGTCGAATGCGCGAATTCCGACCTCGATGGCGTTCATCATGCCTTCGGTGATCTCGCCATGACCCACCAGGTAGTCGTCGGCCACCGAGCGCACCGTGCGATTGAGCACCTCATTGTTGTGGGTTGTGGCCACAATGAGGTTGGCGAAAGTGATGTCACCTTCTTCACCGGCGCGGTAGTGATGCAGCAGCGTGCCGCGAGGAGCTTCGACGACGCCCACTCCCTCACCCACCCACGCGCTGGCCGCCGGCGTGACGAGCAGATCGTCGCGCTGCAGGTCGGGATCGTGCAGCAATCCTTCGATCAGTTCGGCGGCATGGAGCACCTCGATGGTCCGTGCCCAATTGGTGTGCAGAGTCATGTTGTTCGCTGCACCACCGGTGTAGGCGTGGAAGCGTTCCAGCGCCTCGGCAGCGAGCGGCGTCGACAGCGATTTGGTGATGTTCATCCTCGCCAGTGGACCCACCCGCACGGAGCCCTTCTCCCGGCCGAGATCCTTGAGGAAGGGGAACTTCATGTAGCTCCACTTCTCCACCGCTTCGGAGAAATGATCAAGGTAATCGTGGTAGTCGAATTCACTGACGACGCGCTTCTCCTCGTCGACGATGCGCAGCACACCGTGGTAGTAGTCCACATCCCCGTCGGCGCCGACCAGCGACATGTTCAGTGCCGGAACGTGCGCGAAGGCGTCCACCGCACTTCGGTTCGTGTCGTGGAACTCGTAGAACAGCCGAAGGCCTTCCTGGGCGTAGTCGATGACCTCGTCGATCGACGGCAGTCCCTCCTCGCCGTTGAGCAGCCTGTCGCATTCGGCACGGCTCACATTCTTGTCGACTCCACCGGGCACCGAGTTGATGCCGTGCATCCTCCTGCCGAAGACGGTCTTGATCACTTCCTGGCCCCACTTGCGCAGCATGATCACCCGCCGCATCAACGCGGGATCGGCCTCGATCAGACCGAGCAGGTTGCGCTGCTCGGGCGCGGCATCCATCCCGAACATCATCTCGGGCACCACCAGATAGAAGTAGGCCGTTGCATGTGATTGCAGCATCTGCGCGTAATGACCGAGACGACGGATCTTCTCGGCGGTTCGTGTCACGCCCATCCCCCCGTGCCCGCCCGCACCGATCATGTCGTCGAGTACCTTGGCCCCACACAGATGGTGGCTGACAAAACAGATCCCGCAGATCCGCTGCATCAGCATCGGCGCCTCCCAGAACGGGTGGCCTTGAACGAATTTCTCGAATCCGCGGAACTCGACGACGTGCAGTCGGGCATCAACGACGTTGCCGTCGTCGTCGAGGTTCACGGTCACCTTGCCGTGGCCCTCGATGCGGGTGACGGGGTCGATGACGATCTTTCTGCTCACACGTGGCCTCCGGGATCAGTCATAGTGGTTCAGCGAGCGCGGCAGCGCGACCGGGCGCCCGTGGATCAAGTCGTCGAGCACCGCAAAGATCGTGTCGGCCTCCGGCGGACAACCAGGGATGAAGTAGTCCATATGGACGACTTCGTGGCAGGGGTGGACCTTGGTGGTGATGCGGGGAATGTCTGGGTGACAGGGGATGAGCCGATCGGCACCCGGTACCGCGGTCGGCGAATCGAGGTACGCCTCGGCCAGACAGTCCTTCAACTCGAAGACGTTGCGCATCGCCGGCACGCCACCCCACACCGCGCAGGCGCCCACCGAGATGAGGATGTCGCAGTTCTCCCGGAAGTGTTGCAACGTCTCGATGTTGTCCTCGTTCGCGACCCCGCCCTCGATGAAGCCGATCGCGCATCGCTGGGTGATCCGCTTGATGTCGGTGAGTGACGACCGGTGAATGGTGACCGTTGTCAGCAGCGGGAGTATCCGTTCGTCCATGTCGAGGAAGGACAACGTGCAGCCCCAGCAACCGCACAGGCTGATCATCGCCACGTCGATCTTGCCGTCGCGGTCCGCCGTTAGCGCCGGACCTGCTGGCGTCGTCGGCAATTCGTCCGATCTCATCTCGTCGGTCACGGGGCTCCCGGCCCGTCCCCCGAGTCCAGAGCCCGGTCGCGAACGGACTTCACCTCGTACTTGCGCCTGCCGATCGGCACGTCGAAACCGACCCGCTTCTCGAGGATGGCGCCCACGGGGCAGATCTCCACGGCATACCGAACCTGTTCGACGGGCATCGCATCGGCCCGCTCGGCGTCGACCTCGATCTGTGACTCGCTGCCGCGCCCACTGATGCTGAAGATCTTCTGCCCGTCGGTCTCGTCACGAACGAACTCCACACAGCGTTGGCAGAAGATGCAACGATCCCGCTCCAGCCAAATCCGTTCGGACACATGGTCACGCTCCCGGACCGGGAACCGGTAGGGAAAGCGCGACACCAGCATGTCCACCTCGTAGCCGACCGCCTGCAGAGTGCAGCGTCCACTCTTCTCACAACTCGGACAGTTGTGGTTACCTTCGGAGAACAACAGCTCTACCAGTGCCTTCCGCATGTCGGCGGTGTCCGGTTCGTCCACCTCCACCGTCATCCCGTCGGTGACATGGACGGTGCAGGCCGCGGCCACCGTGCCGTTGACCTTGACCGCGCACACCCGGCAGGTGCCGAGGCACGGTTCACCCCGCAGGTAACACAGCGTCGGGATGTACACGCCGGCGTCGGCTGCGACGTCGACAAGGGTCGCACCCGCCTCGGTCGAGACCGCGGCTCCGTCGATCTCGATCCGGATGCTCATGGCGTCCCGCCTGTCTCCAGTTCGGATTGTGCCGCACTGTATCCGGCGAGGGCCCCATCCAGATCGAAGGACGGCAACAGGGTGGATTCCTGGGTGCGCAGCCTGCTCCGGTAGATGTCGGGGAACTTCTCCAGGCTCGTCAGGATCGGGTTGGCCGCGGTGGCCCCGAGACCGCACCGGCTGGTCGCCCGTACCAGTGCACCCCACCGGGTCACCTCGTCGAGGTCCCTGCGGACGGCGTTGCCGGCCATGACGAGTCCCACCTTGTCGTGAAGATCGACGGTGCCTGCCCGGCAGGGCACGCAGATGCCACACGACTCGTCGGCGAAGAACCGGGTGTAGTCCTTGACACAGTCCAGCAGGTCACGGCTCGAGTCGAAGACGGTGACGGCGCCATTGCATCCGATGTCCTCGTAGGCGATCCGGCGTCGACCGTCCGCCTGCACCGACAGACACTCCCCCGACGGTCCGCTGATCTGCACGGCCCGAGCGTCCCGGGCGTCGGCCATGGCGAGGACCTCGTCGAGGGTGATCCCCCACTCGATCTCGTAGACGCCGGGCCGACCGCAGTCACCGGCGATGCTCAGCAGACGGGCTCCCGGCGATTCGGTGGTGCCCATGCGGCGGAACCATTCGGCGCCCTCTTCTGTCACCCGCGTTGCCGCAGCGAAGGTTTCGACGTTGTTCACGCAGGTGGGCCTACCGAGATAGCCCTGCTGGATCGGGTAGGGCGGTTTCAGCCGAGGAGTGCCCCGTTTTCCTTCGCAGGACTCGATGAGCGCGGATTCTTCGCCGCAGACATACGCGCCTGCCCCCATCTGGATACGGATCTCGAAATCGAATCCCCGCTGCCCGCCGATGGTGGTGCCCAGCAGTCCGTTGTCGCGGAGTTCCTGGAGTTGACGTTCCAGGTAGTTCCTCAGGTAGATGTATTCGGCACGGAGGTAGAGGATTCCGTGCCTGCTGCCGATGGCGTAGGCGGCGATGACCATGCCGAGGAAGACATCCTTGGGTGAGCGGGTCAGCAGCGCACGGTCCTTGAAGGTGCCGGGCTCACCCTCATCGGCGTTGCAGATGACGTACTTGTCGTCACCCGGTGCGTCGCGGCACAGCTGCCACTTCAGCCCGGTGCGGAACCCTGCGCCGCCGTACCCGCGCAGACCGGACTCGGCGATCGTGGCGATCGTCTCCTCGGGTGACGCCCCGAGGCACCGCTTGAGCACCGCCTGGTGATCGGCCTGCCCGCTGAAGAACACCGGCCCGCCGGTGTGGACATTGGACTCCACCAGATGGTCGACGTAGCCGACCTGGTCGTCCGGCAACCCGCCCGGGTTCGCGATCGCCGCGGCGGTTCTGCCGGCCTTCAACGCAGCGATGACGTCGACGACCGTCTCTGGTGTCAGCCGGGTGAAGACCACGTTGTCGATCAGCATGGCCGGTTCCTGGTCGCTGAGGCCGATGCACGGCGTCTCGAAGAGTCCGAACATCCCCGCCGCGGCTCCGAAGGTGACTCCGGTTTCCCGCTCGAGGGTGTCGTAGACCGCCTGATATCCGTTCATCTTGGCGATGACCGTGTTGCTCAGATAGATCCGGTGCCGACCCGAGGGCCTGGTGTGGAAGAAGTGATAAAAGGAGGCAGTCTCCGCGATGTCCGCCGGAGAACGATTCAGCGCGGCCGCCATCTGCGGCAGGTACTCGTCGGGAATGTGCCCGAACAGACGCTGGATGTCCCACAGGATGTCGATCAACCGCGTTCCGTCGCGGCCGTAGCGTCGCAGGACGGTCTCGACCTGTGCGTTCATCGGACCTGCCATCACGCGAATGTAGCCATCCGGTTGCCCGTCCCCTAGGGCCGAAAGGCTCTGTTGGGTGCCGCAGTCTGCGACGATCCTGAAAATCAGGAGGTTTGTCGATGAGCAGGCACTGGCTGGTCATGGAGGGGGCCGGGCCACCAGCGCCCTACCGCGCACGGCTGGCGGCAGCGGGAAGGCATCTCCCCGCAACTCATTTGAGCACCGACGATCTGATGGCGACCACACGTCACAACACGCACATCGATCTGGAGCGGTTGACCGGGATCCGCGAACGCCGCGTCGTCGACGGCGACGAGGACTCCTACAGTCTGGCTACCTGCGCGGCGTCGGACTGTCTGGACCGGGCACAGCAGGATGCCGCCGCGCTCGACGTCGTGATCAGCTGCAGCATCACGAAGTTCCGGGACGGCCTGACGCAGTGGGTGGAGCCGACGATGAGCGGCGCCGTCGCCCGCGCGATCGGCGCCCGGCACGCCATGACCTTCGATCTGTCCAATGCGTGCGCTGGAATGCTCACCGGTGTCACCGTTCTCAACAACTGGATCCGGCAGGGCACGGTGGAGCGCGGCCTGGTGGTCAGCGGCGAGTACATCTCCCAACTGGGCCAGAATGCCGCCCGGCACATCCGCAGCATCATGAGCAAGGAACTGGCGTGCCTCACGCTGGGTGATGCGGGAGCAGCGCTCCTGCTCGAACGCGCCCCGGCCGACTCCGCGGGTATCAGCCTTGCCGGTTTCACCACCGTCGCTGACTACAGCAGACTGTGTTTGGCATACCCCAAAGGAAACGATCCGGGCGCCCGGATGTTCACCGATTCCCGCGGGATCCAGCGAGCGGCCATCAATGCGACACCTTATCTGCTGCACGAAATCCTCGACGCCGCAGGTATTTCCATGCATGACATCGATCACGTGATCACCCATCAGACATCGGCCCGCGCAATACGGAAGGGAATGGCGGCGGTCACCGCATCGTTCGGCGAAGCTCCGCGGCACGACGCCGTGATCACCGTGGACCGCTACGGCAACACCGCATCGACCACCCATACCGTCGCCCTGGTCGAAGAACTCGAAGCCGGGCGGATCCACGCCGGGGAGACCATCGCGCTCATCGCCTTGGCATCAGGCCTCGAGATCGGCGTCGTTCTGCTCACCGTCGACGAGGAGTTGGTGAACCGATATGGGCACCGTCGTTGAACGGGTGGAGGTGATCCGCGGCAATTGGCGCACCCGGCACAGCGCACTGCACCTCGCGGTCGCCGTGGCGAAGACATGCCTGCATCACGATTCGAGGAACGCCGACGAGGTGGACCTGCTGATCAACGCCGGAATCTACCGTGACCACAATCTCGCCGAGCCCGCCCTTGCGGCACTCATCCAGGAGGACATCGGCGCCAACACCGAGGTTCCGCACGGCCACGGTCACGGCACTTTCTCGTTCGACGTGGCCAACGGCGCATGCGGGGTGCTCACCGCGCTGCAGATCATCGACGGATTTCTGCGCTCCCGCACCATCAACTGCGCGCTTGTCGTGGCCAGCGACGCTGATCCGGGCCACGGGCGCAGCGAGGGCTTTCCGTTCTCCCCCGCCGGGGCGGCGATGCTGTGCGACTGGAGAGACGACGACCTCGGGCTCAGTCGGGTGCACTGGATGAACATGCCTGACGACGGCGAGAACTTCCGCGCGACGGTGGGACTTCACGACTCACACAATGTGCTCCGGTTCAGCGCCTCGACCGACCGGGACGAACACTTCGCCTCGGCGGGCGCCGAAGTGGTCCGTCGCTGTCTGCACGAGGCCAACCTGACGATGTCCGACATCGACATCATCGTCGCAGCGCCGCCGCGGGCCGGTTACCGCGCGGCACTGGCCCGGCGCCTCGCAGTCCCGGTGGAACGGATCGTCGTTGCGCACGACGAGCGGATGCACACCGCTGCGCTGCCCTGGGCGCTGTACGACGTTTCGGACCAGCTCCCGCCGGGCAGCCGAATACTCTTGGTCGCGACGGGCGCGGGAATCACCGCAGGTGCCGCGCTCTACCGCACGACCCAACCGAGGAGTCGCACATGAACAAGATCTCGTTGACCGCCCTGGCCCGCGAGCACACGGCAGCAGCGGAGAGGGCCTCCAGCGGGCGCAGCGCCCATACCGTGTACGGCGGCCACGAACACGTGTTGCGGCAGACCCTGATCGCGCTCGAGGCGGGTCAGGCGCTCGACGAACACGAGAGTCCCGGTGAGGCCACTGTCCACGTGCTGCACGGACGCATCCGGTTGGTCGCCGGCGACGACAGCTGGGAGGGCTCGGCAGGAGACCTGATCATCGTGCCGGATTCGCGACACTCGCTCGAAGCCGTCGAAGGTTCGTCGATACTGCTCACCGTCGCAAAATCCGCGTCGATCTGACGGTGACCTACGCGTCGGAAACAGAGGACTAAAGCCTCCTCACCCATCGGGATCGGGCACATAGCGTCGAACACACGGTGTGATCTGCACACCACCCGATTTCTGGAGGACGACGATGTCCGAGACGCTGATCTCTCCGCCCCCCGATTCCCGCCACGCCGGACCGAAGAAGGGCCTCGGACTCGCCGCCCTGACAGCCATCGTCGTCGGTTCGATGATCGGCAGCGGAATCTTCGCGTTGCCTTCGCAGATGGCCGGCAGTGCCGCCCCCGGCCCGCTCCTGATCGGGTGGGCGATCACCGGCGTCGGCATGCTGACGCTGGCGTTCGTCTTCCAGACACTGGCGACCCGTAAGCCCGATGTCGACGGCGGTGTCTACGGTTACGCCCGAGCAGGATTCGGCAACTACATCGGATTCACCTCGGCCTTCGGCTACTGGGTCTCGGCGTGGGTCGGCAACGTCGCCTACCTCGTTCTGCTGTTCTCGACCCTGGGATACTTCTTCCCCGGATTCGAAGGTGGCGCAACCGTTCCCGCCATCATCGGAGCGTCGATCGTGCTGTGGATCGTGCACTTCCTGACGCTGCGCGGGGTCCAGACGGCCGCGTCGGTCAACGTCGTGGTGACCATCGCGAAAGTGGTCCCGATCCTGGTGTTCATCGCGATCGCCGCCGTCGGATTCAAGGCGGGATTGTTCAGCGCCGACTTCTGGGGGCGGGCGACACAGATCGACGGGGCGCCGCTCGGGGACACGATGACCCAGGTCAAAAACATGATGCTGGTGACGGTCTGGGTCTTCATCGGTATCGAGGGGGCTGCGGTCTACTCGCAGCGCGCCGCCAACCGTCGAGACGTCGGGCGGGCGACCGTGCTCGGCTTCGTCGGGGTGTTGATCCTGTTGCTGATGGTCAACGTGCTGTCCTACGGCTTGATGGCCCAGGCGGAGCTCGCCGGAGTGCCGGATCCGTCGATGGCGGGAGTTCTGGAGAATCAGGTCGGCAGCTGGGGTGCGGCCTTCATCTCGATCGGCCTGGTGATCTCACTGCTCGGCGCGCTGATCGCCTGGGTGCTGCTGTGCGTGGAGATCCTGCGTCTACCCGCCCACGAACATGTCATGCCGAAGGCGCTGGCCCGCGAGAACGCTCACGGTGCACCCGCAAATGCGTTGTGGTTGACCAATATCTGCGTCCAGGCCCTCCTGTTGTGGACCCTCGCCAACGCGAGCACCTACACCAACCTGGTGTACCTGGCGACCTCGCTGATCCTGCTGCCCTACCTGTGGTCTGCGGCCTATCAGGTGCTGCTGGCGGTGCGCGGTGAGACCTACGAATCGGGACATGGCCGCACCCGCGATCTGGTCATCGGCATCATCGCGCTGGGGTACGCCGTGTGGTTGGTGTACGCGGGCGGGTGGCAGTACCTGCTGGTGGCGGCGATGTTCTATCTGGCCGGGACCGCGATGTTCCTCTGGGCGCGTCGGGAGAGCCGGCTGCCGGTGTTCACCAAACCCGAAGTCGTCGTTGTCGGCGTCGTCGTCGCAACGTCGATCCTGGCCGCCGTGCTCATGGCGACCGGCAACCTGGCCGTCCTGTGAGCACCGGCGAATCCCGGCTCGGTGTCTGGTCCGAGGCGGGGCGCCTGCGCCGGGTCATGGTCTGCGCACCGGGCCTGGCGCACCAGCGCCTCACTCCGGAGAACTGCCACGAGTTGCTGTTCGACGACGTCATCTGGCTGCAGCAGGCCCGTCGCGACCACTTCGATTTCGTCGCGAAGATGGTCGACCGCGACGTCGAAGTCCTGGAACTGCAGGATCTGCTCGCCGACGTCGTCGCCAAACCCGACGCCCGGGAATGGCTTCTGAACCGGACGGTGACCGACGATCTGGTGGGTCCCGCTCTGACCCACGAGATCCGGGGCTGGCTGACCGAGCTGTCACCAGACCGGTTGGCGGAGTTGCTCATCGGCGGAGTCGCCTACCAGGATGTGGTGGCCGAGGTGGACAGTGCGTTCCTGTCGTTGTTCAGCGCACTGGACCCGGCGGGGTTCGTCATCCGCCCGCTGCCCAACACCCAGTTCATGCGGGACAACTCCGCCTGGATCTTCGGCGGGGTGACGCTCAACCCGATGTATTGGCCGGCGCGGCGCCAGGAGACCCTTCTGACCACCGCCGTGTACAAGTTCCATCCCGCATTCGCCGACGAGACGTACAACATCTGGCTGGGTGATGCGGACGGCCCGCCGACCGATCACGGCATGGCCTCTCTCGAAGGCGGCGACGTGATGCCGATCGGCAAGGGGCTCGTCGTGATCGGCATGGGCGAGCGGTCGTCGCATCAGGCGATCACCCAGGTGGCGCGAAACCTGTTCGCCGCCGGTGCCGCTGACCGGGTGATCATCGCCAGCCTGCCCAAGACCCGCTCGGCGATGCATCTGGACACGGTGTTCACCTTCTGCGACCGCGACCTGGTGACCGCTTTCCCGCCCGTGGTCGACGGGATCGTCGCGATCAGCCTCCGCCCCGACGACAGCACAGCGTCAGGTCTGGACGTCCGGCGTGAACCGAAAGGCCTGATCGACACGATCGGCGACGCCGTCGGCGTGGACCTGCGGGTCGTCACCACCGCCGGCGACGTGTACGGCATCCAGCGCGAACAGTGGGATGACGGCAACAACGTGGTCGCACTCGAACCGGGCGTCGTCATCGGCTACGACCGCAACACCCTGACCAACACCGCGCTACGCAAAGCGGGCGTGGAAGTCGTCACCATCGACGCCAGCGAGTTGGGCCGGGGCCGCGGCGGTGGCCGCTGCATGACCTGCCCGATCCTGCGCGACCCTCTCTACACCTGAACGGAATACAACTGTCATGGCGTTCAACAATCGAAATCGCAGCCTGCTCAGCCTGGTTCACCACACCGACCGGGATCTTCACTACCTGCTCGACCTGGCGCGTGACCTGAAGCGAGCCAAGTACTCCGGCAGCACGCGTAACAGTCTGGCAGGCAAGAACATCGCGCTGATCTTCGAGAAGACGTCCACCCGCACCCGCTGCGCTTTCGAGGTCGCAGCCTACGACGAGGGTGCTCATGTCACCTACATCGATCCGGCGTCGTCTCAGATCGGGCACAAGGAGTCGATGAAGGACACCGCCCGGGTGCTGGGACGGATGTACGACGCGATCGAGTACCGCGGCACCGCCCAGGAGACCGTCGACGAACTCGCGGAGTACGCCGGGGTCCCGGTGTTCAACGGGCTCACCGACGAGTTCCATCCGACTCAGATGCTGGCCGATGTGCTGACCATGACCGAGCACTGCCCGAAACCGCTGCACGACATCGCCTATGCGTTTGTCGGCGACGGCCGCAACAACGTCGCCAACTCCCTGCTTCTCGTCGGATCCAAGCTCGGCATGGATGTGCGTATCGGCGCCCCGAAGGAACTGTGGCCGAGTGACGATCACGTGAGGATGTGCGAGGAGTTCGCCGCGGCCTCCGGAGCACGGATCACCATCACCGACGACCCCGACGAGGCGGTCAGTGGCGTCGACTTCATCCACACCGATGTCTGGGTGTCGATGGGGGAACCGGTGGAGACGTGGGGCGAGCGGATCGACCGGCTGCTTCCCTTCCAGGTGAATTCCACCCTGATGAAGGCCGCAGGCAACCCACGGGTGAAGTTCATGCACTGCCTACCTGCGTATCACAACTCCGAGACCACGATCGGCGCCAAGATCGCGGCGCAGTACCCGCTCCTGTCCAACGGCATCGAAGTCACCGAGGACGTTTTCGAGAGTCCGGCGAACATCGCCTTCGAGCAGGCGGAGAACCGGATGCACACGATCAAAGCGGTTCTCGTCTCGGCGCTGAGCTGACGTGCCATGAGGGTCGTCATCGCGCTGGGAGGCAACGCGCTGTTGCGGCGCGGTCAACCGATGACCGCGGACAACCAGCGCGCGAACATCCGGGTCGCCGCCGAAAGAATCGCCGCGATCACCACCGGCAACGAGATCGTCATCGCGCACGGCAACGGACCCCAGGTCGGCCTGCTGGCCCTGCAGGCGGCCGCCTATCACGATCTTGCCGACGGCGTGGCTCCCTACCCCCTCGACATGCTCGGCGCCCAGACCGAGGCGATGATCGGCTACGTCATCGAACAGGAGTTGGGCAACCTGTTGCCTGCCGACCAACCGCTGGCCACGCTGTTGACGATGATCGAGGTCGACCGCGACGACCCCGCCTTCGACCACCCCACCAAGCCGATCGGGCCGGTGTACGACCGGGAGACCGCAGAACGACTGAAGGCCGCCGGAGGCTGGACGATCGCGGCCGACGGCGACACGTTCCGCCGGGTGGTCGCCAGCCCGAAGCCCAAGCGCATCTTCGAGATCCGACCGATCCGCAGCCTGGTGGAGCAGGGCACGATCGTCATCTGCGCCGGCGGCGGCGGCATACCGACCATGTACGACGAACACGGCGACCTGCGCGGCGTGGAGGCCGTCATCGACAAAGATCTCGCCTCCGCCCTGCTGGCCGAACAACTGGACGCCGATCTGCTCGTGATCGCCACCGACGTCGACGGTGTCTACACCGGCTGGGGCACTCCGGATCAGGCCCGCCTGGGCGGCGTCACACCCGAGGACCTGGCCGGCCTCGACCTACCTGCCGGTTCGATGGGGCCCAAAGTGCAAGCCGCATGCCAATTCGCGCTGCACACCGGCAACGAGGCAGTCATCGGATCACTCACCGACATCACCAGGATCGTCGAGGGCACCGCGGGGACGCGGGTGCGCGCGGACCCGGTGGCGTCATCGTTGAACAACGCATGAACCACGCGGTGTCGGCAACGCAGCGATCGTTCTCGCGATGGCGTTCTCGTCTCGAACCAGCGCTGGTGATACTCACGGTCGGAGTGCTGCTGGCGGGCGGATTCGCCTGGCTCGCGGGCGCGCCCACCGTCGCCGACACCTTCTGGATCGCAGGCACCCTACTCGCACTCATACCGGCGCTGGCATGGGTCGTTTCAGCCCTGCGCCGCGGCCACGCCGGCGTCGATCTCATCGCAGTCCTGTCGTTGGTGGGCACACTGCTCGTCGGTGAGTACCTGGCGGGCTCGCTGATCTCGGTGATGCTGGCCGGCGGACGCGCGTTGGAAGCCTCCGCCCAGCGGCGCGCCTCCCACGATCTGCGGGCCCTGCTCGAACGCGCGCCCCGCTTCGCCCGCCGGCGAGAGGGCTCCGAGGTGAGTGTGATCCCACTGTCTGACGTGGCGATCGATGACCTCCTTGTTGTCGGCCCGGGCGAAGTCGTGCCGGTCGACGGCCGTGTTGTCGACGTGGTCGCCGTGCTGGACGAATCGGTGCTGACCGGGGAACCCCTGCAGGTGGAGCGTGCCGTCGGCGAACCCGTCCGAAGCGGTGTCATCAACGCGGGCAATGCCTTCGAGCTACGGTCCACCGCCACGGCAGCGGACAGCACCTACGCCGGAATCGTCCGACTGGCCGAACTGGCCGGCGCGGAGAGCGCTCCGATAGTCCGACTGGCCGACCGCTACGCCGCCTGGTTCCTGCCCTTGACACTGGTGATCGCGGCGGCGGCCTGGGTGGCGAGTGGATCGGCGGTGCGTGCCGTGGCGGTCCTGGTGGTCGCGACTCCCTGCCCGCTGCTGCTCGCCGCTCCTGTGGCGATCGTGTCGGGACTGTCCCGCGCCTCACGCCACGGTGTGGTGATCCGCAGCGGCGCTGCGCTGGAAAACCTCGGGAACGCAACGACTCTGGTGATGGACAAGACCGGCACTCTCACGATGGGGCGTCCGGTCGTCGTCGAGATTGCGGCCGCCCCGGGATACGAGGCGGCAGAGGTCCTGCGATTGGCGGCATCGGTCGACCAGATGTCGCCGCACGTGCTGGCCGAGGCCATCGTCTCCGAGGCGCTCACCCGTGCCGCCCAGTTGTCGCTGCCGACCACTGTGGTGGAAGAACCCGGGCGCGGCGTCACCGCCAGAATCGGTGGCTCGCAGGTGTACGTCGGGAAACTGGCCGATGAGGTCATCGAAGGCGGGTGGGCCCGTGCGGCGGTGAACCGGGCATGCCTGGATTCTGCAGCGATCGCATGGGTGTGCGTCGACGCCGAACCAGTAGGGGCCGTCCTTCTGCGGGACCCACTGCGCCGCAATGCCCCCCGGACGGTACGACGCCTGCGCGCTGCCGGGCTGAAGCGGTTGGTCATGCTGACCGGCGACCGCGCCGAGCCCGCGCGGGAGGTCGCGACGGTGCTCGGACTCGACGAGGTCTACGCCCAGCAGAGCCCGGCTGACAAGGTCGCCGCTGTCCGCGCCGAACGCGATCGTGCGGTGACCGTGATGGTCGGCGACGGTGTCAACGACGCTCCGGCACTGGCCGCGGCCACGGTCGGTGTCGCCATGGGTGCGCGCGGTTCGACAGCCTCATCGGAGGCAGCAGACATCGTGCTGACCACCGATCGCCTCGATCGGCTCGCCGATGCCATGGACATTGCCCGCTGGTCGCGTCGCATCGCAATGCAGAGCGCCACCGTCGGCATGACGTTGTCACTTATTGCGATGGTTGTCGCCGCGTTCGGCTGGTTGCCACCCGCTGCAGGCGCGCTTCTGCAGGAGGGCATCGACGTCGCCGTCATCCTCAACGCCTTGCGCGCCCTGAGGGGCAACCCGGCGGTGGACGTGTCGCTCACCACGAACACCGAAGACATGCTGCGGCGATTCGACGCTGAACACGACACGCTGCGCGACACGGTCGGGCTTCTGCGCGACGCCGGCGATCAGCTGGCCGCCGGTTCCGACGCCGACGCATTGGAGGCCTTGACCGGCGTTCACACGTTTCTGACAGAACAGCTCCTGCCGCACGAGCATGCCGAGGAGACGCAGCTCTACCCTGCGTTGGCTCGGCCCCTCGGCACCGGCGAGGCCACCGCCACGATGAGCCGTACCCACGCCGAGATCCAGCGACTGTCCGACCGGATCGGCACCCACATCGCTCTCGCCCGAGCGGACAACGGAATTCAGCCCGACCAGGTCGACGACCTACTCGCATGCCTGTACGGGCTCTACGCACTGCTGAGACTGCACTTCCTCCAGGAAGAGGAGAGCTACTTCACCCTGGCCGACGACGAACCGCCGTCGCCGAAGCGGGCCCGGTGGCCACAACCCGGATGGGCCTTAGAGCGGCGCAGAAAGGCCCATAGTCCCCTATCGATCAACTCTGGAGGCGCACATCCTTAGCAGAGAGAAGTGTCGCGGCCTGGATGGGTGAGCTGATCTGCAACTTCGCAGGCCACTACCGGGCCGGCATGTACACCGATCTTGTCGTTGCCGACTGAAGAACAGATCCAGGAAAGAATCGAGGCAGCAGAATGCAGGACGACAAAAGCGCCCCGTCGGTGGTCGTAGGCATCGACGGTTCCGAAACCGCGATTCAGGCGGCACACTGGGCCGTGGCGGAAGCCGTCGAGCTGAATGTGCCGCTACGCCTGGTCTACGTGACCAAAGCCACCCATTCGTCGTCGGATGACTACGAACTCGATGTGCACAAGGGCAAATCTTCGCTTCAGTTGGCGCAGAATGCGATCGAGGCCACGGGCCGCCCGGTGAAAGTCGAAACCGCAATCGTCACCGGGCCACCCTCGGTGGCGCTCATCGCCGAGTCCCAGAACGCCGGATTGATCTGCGTGGGGACGGTGGGTATCGACCGCTACGCCCGCTCGATTCTGGGATCGACGGCCACCGAACTCGCCGCGAAGGCCCACTGCCCGGTCGCCGTCATCCGACCGCACGACGACGGGGAATCGAGTGGCGATATCAGTTGGATCGCCGTCGCGGTCAACAACGATCCCGGTAACGACGTCGTGGTCGCGCACGCCCTACGGGAGGCGAGGTTACGTGGTGCCCCGGTGCTCGCCGTGCGTGGAGGCCGAAACACCGGCAGCACCGAAGACCTCGACGCCCGGGTCGCACAATGGCGACAGCACTACCCTGACGTCCACATCTACCCGATCGCCGAGCACAGCGACCTCACGTCCTTCCTCCGGCACTGTGACGAACGGCTGCAACTCGTGGTGATCGGCGGCTCCCAAGCCGACGAGCTCGCACAGATCGTCGGACCCGCGGGTCGTTCGATCCTGCACCACGCGAAGGTCTCGGTGCTGGTGGTCCGCAACTGAGAGGATGCGGTCAGGCCTGGCTGCCGGTCCTGCCGCCGCCGTCACTGGTCCACAGTTCCCACTCACGCTCCCAGCGGGAGTCACGCCGACGAGCCAACCGCCCGCGCAACCACAGCGTCATACCGGCCACGAGGCTCACGGCCGCAAACCAGAACCCGGCGCCGGCAACCGCCGCATCAGTCCCCGCCCGCCACGACGACGGCGGCTGCCCGGCCTGATCTCCGTCTGCGTCTATCCAGAGCTGCAGTTGGTCACCGGCTTCGGCCTGCGGATCCACCTCGGTGACACCACTGCGCTCCCGCCCGCCGACCCACCATTGCACCGGTGCGGTGACCCGCACCCGGTTCTCCAGAATCGTCGACGTCGGTTCCCCGGTGATGACGGCGACGACCGCGTGCCGGGCACTGGCCTCCTGCGAGTAGTGATGAGACCGGTCTTCGTGAACTGCGGTGCTGATCGCCCCGGCCACCGGCGTCAGGACAAGGACCGTGACACAAGCCAGCACCAACAGAGCTGCCTCCACCCGGTCGCTGGTTCGCACCAGCGGATTGTGTCCGAACGCGCGGATGAGCCAACTGTGGCGGAGGTAGACCGTGAGGGTGTCCATCGATGCCTCCCGTGATCCGTGACCAGTCGATCGTGACAATGCAGGCGCCCGGCGGTCCAGAGGCCAACGTCATCTCCCCGGTCACCGGATGATGTGACCACCGGCGCCCGCCACGTGACCAAAGACCCTGTCTGCCAACGGTGACCACCGATTAGCCTCCACTCAGAGGACACCTGGGGGCACCACATGTCAGAGCACGCGAAGAAATACGGACTTCTGGTCGGCGTCGACGGATCGGCGGAGTCCGACTCGGCCGTCCGATGGGCAGCACAGGAAGCTGCTCTGCGCGGTATGCCGGTCACTCTGATGCATGTCGTCACACCGATACTCGTCAGCTGGCCGCACGGACCGGCCCAGGCGAACATCACTGAGTGGCAGGAAGACAACGCCCGCCGCGCCATCGCGCACGCCGAGAAGGTGGTGCACACCAGCATCGGTGATGCCGAACTACCCGAGGTGCACACCGAGGTCCGGTACGCCGGTTCGGTCGGTTCGCTGGTCGACGCGACCGAGGATTCCTGGATGGTCGTTGTCGGAAACAGCGGTCTCGGCGCAGTCGGCCGGGCAGTGCTGGGCTCTGTCAGCGGCGGCCTGGTGCATCACGCACACTGTCCGGTCACGGTGGTGCACGGTGCTGATGCCCAGCCACCGAAGCCGAACTCTCCGATACTCGTGGGAATCGACGGCTCACCTGCCTCGGAAGCCGCCACCGCGTTGGCCTTTGACGAAGCCTCTCGCAGAGGCGTGGATCTTGTTGCGCTGCACGCGTGGAGCGATGTGGGTGTGCTCCCGGCCCTCGGGATGGACTGGCGCCAGTACGAGGACCTCGGTCACGAAGCGCTGGCGGAACGCCTCGCAGGTTGGCACGAGCGCTACCCCGATGTGCAGGTGCGACGCCGGATCGTGTGCGACCAACCGGCGCGCTGGCTGATCGACGAATCCGACAAGGCCCAGATGGTGATCGTGGGTAGCCGCGGCCGGGGTGGATTCACCGCGATGATGCTGGGCTCGGTCAGCTCCGCGGTGGCAAGGGATGCGAAAGTGCCTGTCATCGTTGTCCGCGCCTAGCCGGCGGGAGAGATCAGCCCGTAATGCCCGTCGTAGCGGTGGTACAGGACGGCGGCACGACCCTGTGCGGCATCGATGAAGAACAGGAACGGCAGGCCCAGTAACCCGAGGCGCTCCGTTGCCTGCTCGACCGTGATACACGGTGCGGGTTGTGAACTGAAGGTCAGCGCGACGTCGAAGGGGGCCAGCTGATCCGGTGGGACCGGTACCACCTGAGCCAATCGGTAACCGGCCGCCCCGTCGCGGTACAGCACGCTGGCGATCCCGGTCCCCTGCTCGGTGAACAGGTGAAAGTCGTAGTCCAGCAGCTCCATTTCCCCAACGGCGTCGTCGACATTGCAGGCAGCCATGGCGAAGGACTTGCGCCGGATGATCCGGCGATCATCGACGGGACGGGAGTAGTGGCGGGGCCTGCTGCTGGGCTCTGATTGATGCCGCCATTCGTGCGGGGCATCTTCGGGCAGCCGACCGCGCCTCGCCTCCCAGTGCTCTTCGATCCTCTCGAGCCGGCGTCGCAACCGCTCGTCCAGCTTGTCGATGGCTTCCCGGGCGGTGGCCGCGTCGACCTGTGCGCGTACCAGCCGACCGTCCACGTCGAGGTTTGCCTGGGCGACCACGGGGTGGCGAACCGCTGGATCGGTGTGCCGGGTCAGTCTGACCCGAGCGTGCAGCACCGGTCGGCGGGTGAGCCCGGCAATGCCGCTGATCTTGCTGCGCGCGTAGTCGGCTGCGCCGGGCATCCGGCCGTGAGTGGTCACGGCGACCTCAACGGCCTTCGGCGAGTCGGTTCTGTTGCTCATGCTCTATTTCCTACGCCGCGGCGGACCGTCGCAGGAGGGCCGAAGGTCACCGCGCCGACTAGATTGCCAGGCAACATATCTGCTGGGCTTCGCGGACGGAGTCGGCCAACGGCCGGCCCGTATCGATGTCGTGCGCGCTGTGCCGAATCCCGTCGGCACCGGCGAGTGCCGCAGCGATCTCCGGCGTCGCGTCGGATTTCGACCCCGTCCGGTGCTCGACCCTCGAGGTGGCTTCGGCGATCGGTACCGAACAGTTGAACTCGACGATGGGCACTGATGTCCGAGCAGAGAGTTCGTGCGCTTGATCGCGGTGCTCTGCAGCCCGCCACGTGCCATCGAGGATCACCGACTGTCCGATGCTCAGCAAGGCTTCCGCCTGGCGAAGTACCTCGGCATACACTTCGGCGACATTGGCCGGCGAGTACAGACCGGCGTTGAGATCACCCACCGGGCCGGACACCACGCCGGCATCCTGCAGATGCCGGCGCACGTCGTCGGTGGAAACGACCCGCGCCCCGATCTTCGCGGCCAATGCCGTTGACAGTGTGCTCTTTCCGGTGCCCGGGCCGCCTCCGACGAGGACGAGCCGCACCGTCGCCCTCTTGAGGTGATCCAGCGCCAGATCGAGGTGCCGACGGGCGTCGACTGCGGCGTCCGCGTGCCCCTGAGCAACCCGCACGCAGTCGACCTTGGCGCGAACGACCGCCCGGTAGGCGATGTAGAAGTCCATCAGTGAGCGTGGTGCGCAATCATCAGCGGCCGAGATGTAGCGCTCGAGGAACCAGTCGGCAAGGTCGCGTCTACCCAGAAACTCCAGATCCATCGCCAGGAACGCCGCATCGTCGATGCCGTCGACGTAGCGGAGTTGGTCGTCGAACTCCAGACAGTCGAGCAGCGCCGGCCCCTCCGGGAGGCAGAAGATGTCGTCGGCCAGCAGGTCCGCGTGGCCGTCGAGGATGCGTCGCCCGGTGATGCGCTCGGTGAACATCGCCTGACGACCGGCCGCGAACTGAGCGGCCAACCGTCTCACCTCTCGGAGCGAGTCGCGCGGCACCACGTCGTCGGCATGTGTGTCCAGTTCGTCGAGGTTCTGTCGCCAGCGCGCCCACACCGCGTCGCCAGTGCCCTGGGCGTCGATTGCCGGACCCCGGTCGGCCCCCACGTGAAAATTCGCCAGAACCTCGGAGATGCGCGCCAGATGGTGGTGCACCGATTGGCCGCTACGGACCAGAGATGCCAGGCGGGTGCTGTCGGCATGGCGACGCATGACGATCACCGGTTCCGGCGGCCCTCCTCGCCCGTCCGAGAAGTGGGCCACGCCGAGATAACTGTCCGGGGCAAGCCGCCTGTTCAGGCTGACCTCGTGCTGACACGCACGCTCCCGATGCGCGGCGGTGCTGAAGTCGAGAAAGTCCGTGATCACCGGTTTCTTGACCTTGTACGCCCGGTCGCCGAGAAGGACGACGACGCCGGTATGTGTCTCGCGGACTTGAGCGGCCAGATCACCCGAGGTTGCGGCCACGTCGCTCATGGACTCCAGCGTCGGACACCGCCCTCGGCCACACCAGAGCACTAGGCCATCGGGCTGAGGACCATTGGCCCTGTCCTCGGCTCGCGCCGCAGCCGACGATGGTGACAGATGAGGAGGTAGGCGATGCGTGACTGCGCGGTCGACGTCGAGATCATCAGAGATGCAGTGGAACTGGCGTGCCGTGCGCCGTCGCTGCACAACAGCCAGCCCTGGCGGTGGGTGCTCGAGGGCACCACCGTCCAGTTGTACGCCGACCCGCGTCGCGTCGTCCGCTCCACCGACAGCTCCGGCCGGGAGGCGATGATCAGCTGCGGTGCGGTTCTCGACCATTTCCGGGTGGCCATGGGGGCGGCGGGATGGACGGCGCACGTCGACCGCTTTCCCAACCCGAACGACCCCCGACACCTCGCATCGATCGACTTTTCTGCAGGCACCTTCGTTACTGCCGGTCACCGGCGACGCGCCGACGCCATCCTGCTGCGTCGCACCGACAGGCTGCCCTTCGCTGCACCACCGGACTGGGATCTGTTCGAATCAGAGGTGCGAGTCTCACTCGACACCGATTCCGTCCGGTTCGATGTGATCGACGATGGGTTGCGACCGGAACTGGCCGAAGCCTCGGATCTCACCGAGTCGCTGCGGATGTACGACTCCTCCTACCACGAGGAACTGTACTGGTGGACAGCAGGTTTCACCACTGCCGAGGGAATTCCGCAGGGCTCGCTGGTATCGGCTGCGGAGAGCGACCGCGTCGATGTCGGGCGCAGTTTCCCTGTCGTGGCGGATTCACGACGCCGCCCCGAGATCGGCGACGACCGGTCCAAGATCGTGGTGCTGTCGACTTTTGATGACACCCGTGACAGCGTGCTGCGCTGCGGCGAAGCATTGTCCGCCGTACTCCTCGATGCCACCATGGCGGGCTTTGCCACCTGCACGGTCACTCATCTGATGGAGATCCCCGCGAGCCGGGCGGTGGTGGCAACGCTGAGCGGCGCCGATCAGCCGCAGGTCCTGGTGCGTGTCGGGCTGGCGCCCGCGATCACCGACGTGCCTGCCCCCACCCCCCGCAGACCGATCGACGAGATCTTCGAGGTCCGCGGATCCGTTCGGCATCAGGGACCTTCGACCCTGCCCGCGGGGCAGTGACGCCGGTAGCGGCCGGCCTGAGAATGCACGGAACTGGAGCGATCATGCGAGATCAACCCCCGCCGTCATGCGTTGTGGTGGGCATCGACGGTTCCCGGTCGGCAGTCGATGCCGCGCTGTGGGCAGCCGACGAGGCAGTCGGTCGCGACCTGCCGCTGCGTCTGGTGTACGCCATCGACGCCGGCGAGACCGTCGAGGACCGTTCCCGCCGCCTGGCTGACGCCGAATCGGCAGTGCGGTACGCCTTCACCGTCGTCGAGGCAACGGACAAACCCGTGAAGCTCGAGGCCGAGATCGTGCAGGGCCGACCGAGGACGGTGCTCGTCGAAGCGTCCCGGTCTGCCGTGATGCTCTGTCTCGGGGCCGTGGGGATCACGCACAGCCGACGCGACCCGATCGGGTCGACCGCCGTGGCGACAGCCGCCTCCGCGCACTGCCCGGTGGCGGTGGTCCGCGGTCATGATCCACAGTCGACCGCGAAGGGCTGGGTCGTGGCCGAGATCGACCGGCCCACAACCGCCGACACCGTGCTGAGCAACGCGCTCGACGAGGCGCGGCTTCGCGGAACTCCGCTACGCGTGGTCACTGTGTGGCAGTCCGGCTACACCGATATCCATGACAACCACGCGGTGGCAGATCGCAGCAAGCTGGCGAGGGCCCAGCTCGACCGCCGGCTGGCGAAGTGGCGACGTAAGTACCCGGACGTGGACATGCATGCTGTCGCCGTGCACGGCAACAGCCTGGCCTACCTGACCAGGAACGCCGACATGATTCAGCTTCTCGTTGTGGGCAGGGAACGTGCCGACGGCATCAGAGAACTGGTGGGTCCGCCGGGTTTCGCGGCTCTGCACCATGCGAACTGCTCGGTGTTGATCTGCCAACCACAGAACGCGCTGTGAGGCGTCATGGGCGCGACCTCGCCACGATCACCGGAATCCGTGCGGATTGCACCACCGCTGAGCTGACCGAACCCAGGAGAAGCCCGACGAGACCGCCTCGTCCGTGACTGCCCACCACCATCAGCTGGGCGGAACCGGAGAGCTCGAGCAACTGGCGGATCGGGTTGTCCATAGCGACGACACGGTGCACTGATACGTCCGGGTAGCGCTGCTGCCAGCCTGCCAGCCGTTCGGCGAGGATCTCGTCGGCCTGTTCACGGACGTCGGGCCACCCGACCCCGATGAAATCGTCGGTGCTCTCCAGCCAGGTGTGCAGCGCGACGAGGTCCACGCCCCTGCGCGACGCTTCGTCGAACGCGATCGCGACGGCACGTTCGGACACCGGGGAGCCGTCGATGCCGACCAGGATCGGCGCCTCGCGGAGGTCTTCCGACGGCGCCTCGCGAACAACCGCGACGGGGCAGCGGGCGTGATGAACGAGACCGGCACTGACCGAACCGAGCACGGCCCGTTGAATTGCTCGCAGGCCACGACAGCCCACCACAACCATGTCGGCGTGCTCGGACATGTCCACCAGCACTGCCCGCGGGCTGCCGGTGACCAGTGCCCGATCCACCGTCAAGGACTGTGTGACCGGCAGCGCCCCGCGCGCGATCCGTGTCGCGTCGTCGAGCAGCACCTCGGCAGTCTTCCGCCGGCTTTCCCAATAGTCCTCGGGCAGTGGCACATCCAGCCACGCGGTAGCGCTGGGATCCGTCAGTGCGTGAACCAGAACGAGCGCAACGCCACGCAGCGCCGCAGCGCGGACCGCCCACTCGACTGCTGCGTCGGACTGCGGTGAGCCGTCGACGCCGACGACGATCCCGGGATGCGCTGAACTCGAGGACATCGCCTTCTCCTTCGACGCTACGGCCAGTGGTCTTCACGCTAAGGGGGCCATGGTCGGACGTCTGCGGGCATAGGTCACTGTCGATGCAGGACCAAAGACCTGAACCCTGCAGGTTCACAACAGTGCATCGTTCACAACGACCAGTGCACGTTCTGGTCACAAATGAGGCACGCGGCGACCACAGCGGCCACGACGGTGATTGGATCGGACTGGACGTCGGCCTGGAGGTTTCTGCATGCTTTCCCTCGGCGCGGCACAGCTGTTGTCGCTGCTGCTGGTGGTCGGTGCCCTGGCCGGGCTGGGTGGATTCGTCGCAGCGACGCTGGCCCGCAGGAAGAAGCGCCGGACCAGGAAGGTTTTCCTCGCCGGTGTCCTCTGCGGACTGCTGGCAGGCGAGATCGTGCATCTGCGGCGTCGCGGACTGATCGCGCTCGGGCGCACCGCACCGCCTGTACGCGCGAGTGTGGTGCGCCGGGTCCGCCAGCTTCGCATATAACCCGCTCCCCATCGCCCGTGTTGCAGGAGTGGCCACTGTGATAATTGGGTACACACTGCCGCAACCATCACCGCACCAGGTCGAGGAGAGACCGTGGCCATCCGCACCACCACCACGCGCGCCGCTCTGTTGATGCTGGCCGCGGTCGCGACGCTGGCCGGCCTGAGCGCGCCCCCGGCGATGGCTGCCCCGAAGTGCAACGACATCGAGCTAGTGTTCGCCCGGGGAACCGACGAACCCGCCGGGCTCGGCGCGGTCGGAAAGGCACTCGTCGAGACGCTGCGACCCATGGTCGAAGACCAGTCCATCGGCACCTACGCGGTGAAATATCCGGCGTCGTGGGATTTCCTGCAGGCGGCCGCCGGGGCCAACGACGCGAGTGCCCGCATTCAGTCCATCGTCTCGAACTGCCCGGAGAGCAAAATCGTGCTGGGCGGCTACTCGCAGGGCGCAGCCGTCATCGACGTCGTCACCACCTCGCCGATCGCAGCGCTCGGCTACACCAAGCCCCTGCCCGCCACCGTCATCCCCCACATCGCGGCCGTCGCGGTCTTCGGCAACCCGTCCGCGCGGCTCGGTCGGCCGCTGACCCTCCTCAGCCCCGACTTCGGCGGCCGGACCGCCGACCTGTGCAACACCAACGATCCGATCTGCTCCCGGGGCGACGATTTCGAGTCCCACAGTCGCTATCCGCAATCAGGCCTGGTCAAGCTCGCCGCCCAGTGGATCACCAAACACGTGCAGCAGCAGCCGCTAACGGCGGATTCCTAGCTCATCGAGCCGGGCGTGATACGTCGCCACGTTGGCGAGTTTGATGTCCTCATAGCCTCGCACCAGATCAGCCAGATTCGCCACTTCCACTGCACGGTCGTAGTTGGCCGCGTTCAGCTCGGCGGCAAGACCATTGACGATGCGCACGTATTCCGCGAGCAGTTCGCGTTCGACCCTACGGACATGGGCATGACCGAACGGATCGAAAGTGGTTCCGCGCAGCCGCTTTCCCCTGGCGAGTAGGCGCAGGGCAATGTGGCTTCGCGGGCCCAGGCCGATCTTCTTGGTGCGCCCCATCGCTCGCAACATCGGCGGGTGCAGCTTGTACGTCAGGTTGGCACCGGCGGGGATCTCGGACTTCACGTCGGCGAGGAACTGTGGATCGGTGAGCAGTCGCGCGACCTCGTACTCGTCCTTGTAGGCGGTGAACTTGTAGAGCCCCCTGGCCACTGCGTCGCTGAACTCGGTGCGGCCCCCGACAGCACGCTCCGCGGTCCAGATCGATTCGAGCAGCATCACGTATCGGCGGGCCACCTTCTCGCTCTGGAAGTCGATGAGGTTCGCGGCTCGTCGCGAGATCAGGTCACCGACCTGTCCGAAGAATGTGGTGCCTTCGAGTATGTGTGCGGGTGGCACCGCCGGCCGGCGTTCACGTGTGGGCAACGCGGTGTCGTGGAACCGGGTCGGGTCGGCGATGGCGAGTCGCCCCCAACGGAACGCGGCGATGTTGGCAGCCACGGCGACGCCGTTGATCTCGATGGCCTCTTCGATCGCGGAGGCCGGAATGCGCAGTGCACCAGTCTGATACGAGGCGCCGACCAACAGGAAATTGGCGGCGGCCGTACTACCGAACAGACTCTGGGCGGCGGCCAGCGCGTCGAACGCGTGCACGCTGTGCGACGCCCGGCCCATCCGGTACAGCAGATCGGCCGTCTCGGGGTAGCTGACCGACTTGTCGTAAACCATGCTCCCGGTGGGCGTCTTGCTCGTCGACACGACCGAGATCGTCGACGCCGGATCGCCGTACCCGAGGTTCTTGGTGTCGGCGGCGACCAACAGATCGAACCCGACGATGCAGTCCGCGCTGCCGGGCGTGAGCCGGTTGGCGGGATCGAGCTTGCCCGCGGCGAACCGAAGGTGCGACACCACCGGGCCGGCCTTCTGGCTGAGACCGATCTGGTCCAGGCTCTCGACGTCGTAACCCGCGCGCAACGCGGCGGTGGCGAGCACCTGGTTCACCGTGACGATCCCGGTGCCACCGATCCCGGCGAAGAAGACGTTGTGGGTGGCGGTGACCGGTTCGACGGCGAGCTCGGGCAGAACGGGTGGAGGCGACGGCGCCGGGCGGGCCGGAGCCGCCCCCGGCTGCACCTCGACAGTGACGAACGACGGGCAGTCGCCGTCCAGGCAGCTGTAGTCGGTGTTGCACGAACTCTGGTCGATACGGGTCTTGCGGCCGAATTCGGTGTCGACCGGTTGCACCGAAAGGCAATTGGACTTCACGCCGCAGTCGCCACAGCCTTCGCACACCGCCTCGTTGATGAGCACCCGGGTGGTCCGGGTGGGCAGGGTGCCGCGCTTGCGCTGCCTGCGGGCGTCGGCCGCACAGTGCTGGTCGTAGATCAGCACAGTCACACCCTTGACGTCGCGCAGTCGCTTCTGCGCCTCGTCGAGGCGGTCTCGATGCCACACGACCGTGCCCTTGGCCAGCTGACGCTTGTGGTGTCGTTCGGGCTCGTCGGCACAGACGATGATCTGCGTGACACCCTCGGTGGTCAGTTTGTGTGTCAGTTGAGCGACGGTGAGTGCACCCTCGGCGTCCTGGGCGCCCGTCATCGCCACCACCTCGTTGTAGAGAAGCTTGTAGGTGATGTTGACCCCGGCCGCGACGCAGGCCTGGACAGCGAGCTGACCGGAGTGGAAAAACGTTCCGTCGCCGATGTTCTGGAACAGGTGGGGCACGTCGGTGAACGGCGCCTGCCCGATCCACTGACTGCCCTCCCCTCCCATCTGGGTGAGTCCGGTGACCGCACTGTCCTTGCGGTCCGACATCGTCACCATGGTGTGGCAGCCGATCCCGCCACCTGCCAGCGACCCTTCGGGCACAGCTGTCGACCGGTTGTGCGGGCAGCCGCTGCAGAAGTACGCGGTACGTTGCGCAGGAAGCACTTCCAGCTGCAACGGCGGCGGCGGTGGCTTCTTGAGTTCCAGCCGATCCTTGAGCACGCGGCGCAGCGGGGCCAGCAACCGCCCTGCCGTCAGTTCACCTCCGGCGGGAATCAGCGGTCGGCCCACGGCATCCTTCTTGCCGAGGATCCGCGGCGCATCCGGCAGGCCGTAGAGGATTTCGCGCAGCTGGGTCTCGATGAACGCGGTCTTGTCTTCGACGACGAGGATCTCGTCGAGGCCCTCGGCGAAGGTGGTGACGATGCCGGGGCCCAGCGGAGACGGCATGCCGATGCGAAGCAGCTTGACACCGGCGTGGTGCAACGCGAACTCGTCGGCCCCGAGGTCGGCCAGCGCCTGCCGTACTGAGTCGAACGTTGTTCCCGTAGCGGCGATCCCGATGGTCGCCGCGGGTGGATCGATCTCGATGACATCCAATCCGTTGGCGGCGCCGTACGCGCGCACCACCTCGGCCCGGGGTCCGTAGAGGTCGGCCTCGGCGTCAAGGCTGGCGGCCGGGGCGGCCATCGGCCGCTGACGGTACCTGAACGGCGTCCCATCCCAAACTATCTCGGGGACAACGATATCGACGGCGACGTCGTCGGAGTCCACCGACCAGGCGCCGTCGGCCACGTCGGCCACGATCTTGAGCGCCACCACGCATCCCGACGCCCGGGACAACGCCACAGCGTGCATGGTCATCGTGACGATCTCCCGCGCATTCCTGGGGAAGAGCACCGGGATACCGAGCGCGGCGAGTGAGCGCTCGCTGACGGCGGGCACGGTCGAGGACTTGGACGCGGGGTCGTCGCCGACGAGGAGCAGCATGCCGCCGCGTGGGTTGGCGCCGTACATGTTCGCGTGCCGGATCGCGTCGGTGGCACGGTCCAGGCCGGGCCCCTTGCCGTACCAGACACCCACCACCCCGTCGTAGAGCGCATTGCCGGCAGGCAGAACGGCTTGGCTGCCCCACACCGACGTCGCCGCGAGTTCCTCGTTGAGTCCGGGCACGAACGTGATGTCGTGTGCCCCCAGGACGTCGGGCATCGCGGCCAGCATCCGGTCGACGCCGCCCAGGGGGCTGCCCTGGTATCCCGACACGAAGGTCGCCACCCGCAGACCTGCTCGCACGTCGCGTTCGTGTTGTTCGACCAGTGCGCGGGCGATGGCCTGGACGCCGGTGAGCATGACCGGACCCGACCCGGTGCGATACCGATCGCCGAGGTTGTACTGGTTCCGCTGCGAATCCTGGTCCGGTCGGCGGATGTCGAGATCCGTCATCTGTGCTCACCACCTCGGTCATCAATGGGCGTAGTGCTCCTTCCAGGGTGGCATTCATATGCATAGTGAGCAAGCAGCACAGCTCCTACTGAGCATGTTGCCCAAATTATCCAGAGTGTGACGTGGGATACTGAGCGACATGACGAAGCTGGACCGCACAGATGCCCGACTGCTGCTGGCGCTCTGTGATGCGCCGCGCGCCACCGGCGTGCAACTGGCCGCGATGCTGAACCTGGCACGGAACACCGTGCAGGCACGACTTGCCCGGTGGGATCAGGACAAGGTGCTCGCGCCGATCGACCGCTGTGTGTCCCCCCGCGACCTCGGATACCCGCTCAAGGCGTTCATCACCGTGGTGGTCGACCAGCACCGACTCGAGGACGTCATCGCCGCACTCGAGACCGTCACCCAGGTCACGCAGGTCACCGGGCTGTCCGGCGCGGCGGACCTGCTCGTCGGTGTGGTGGCGACCGATGCCGACGATCTCTATCGTGTCGCCGGCCTCGTGCTCGGGGTGCCCGGAGTCGAGCGCACCACCATGTCGGTGGCGATGCACGAGGTGATCGCCTACCGGACGCGGCCACTTCTGGAGGCACTTGCGCGCGGCCAGTGAATCACGCTCCGCCGGAATTGCATTCCAGCAGGCCAGAATTCGAGATTCCGCTGCTGGAATGCAATTCCGGCGAGTAGTGGGCCGGGCCTAGAGAGCTGCGAAGCAGGGATTGGTGTCCTCGTTGGGAATCGACGCGTCACGACTGGAGAACTCGCCGACGACGCCCGCATCGGTGACAGCGACGCTGTCGGCCTCGATGCCGAGCGGATAGTTGTCGTTCAGCTTCTTGGTGAGGTCGTCGAGTGCGCCCTGAACGGTGTCCTTCGGGAACGGTCCACTGACGTCGAGCACTTCGAGTTCGAGGTCACCGTCGGTGACGACCGGCCTGGCGGTGACGCCGCTGTCGCCTGCCTGCAGGACGATGGTGCCCGCCGCCGGGTCGGTGCTGACACCGGTGACGAGACTGCCGACGCCGGGCAGGTTTTCGGCGACGGTGTCCTTGATGCCCTCCGATGTCCACGTCAGCGTGGCGTCCAATGATCCGATGGTGCCCTTGGCGTCACCGGAGTCCTGCAACCGCACGTCTTCGAGGGTCACGACGGCGGTCATTCCCTCGGCGGACTGCACCCGGTCCCCCGCCGTCCGAACCGAGATGTTCGTGTAGTGGCCGGTGATGTGCTGCCACAGAAACGGCGGGTTCACTCCGTAGGAGATGGTGGCGCCGTCCTCCACGACGCACTCGGCCACCCCGACCAGGATGTCGTCGGCGCGGTGTCGTGCGTAGAGTTCGCCGCCGGCCAGTCCACCGGCCAGCAGAGCCACGACGATGACCGCGATCAGCACGATCGTCTGCCGGCTGAAGAACCCGGCGGTCCGCCCGTTGCCGTCACCGGACGGCCGGGGTGTGGACACCGGTGGGCGCGGCGGCGGCGGAGCAGGTGGCGGGACGGGTCGCGGCGGCCGCCGGAACTGCTCGGTGGGCGAGGCATCCGCGGGTCGCGCGCGAAGCGTCTCCGTCGGCAGGTCCGGGCGGGCGGGGCGGGGAAACCGGTGGGGCGCCGGATCGGAGGGCGGGGTGCCCCGGCCGCGCCAACCAGGCTGCCCGGGGCGTTGCGGCGGGTTGGTCACCTGCGCAAGTCTGCCCCATCCCGGTCATGCGCCGGCGGAGTTGGTCCGGCCCCGCCAAATTCTCGACGGGTTACCTTGACCCCATGGAATCCGGTCCGAGCCCGATCGTGAGCACCGTGTCCAGACCGCACCCGGCGCGGCGGGCCTCGACGACGTACCCGGTCCACGACTCCATCGACGCGCGATTCGCCGACATGGACGCCAACGGACATCTCAACAATGTCGCCCTCGAGACACTGCACGAGAACACCCGGGCAATGCTGCACCGCCGCGTGCTGCCGGATGCCTACGATCTCTCGTCGCGGAAACTGCGCATCGTCACCTCGACGATCGTCGTGCACTATCTGCGCGAGGCGCCGTGGCCCGCAGTCATCCAGACCGCGATCGGCATCGGACACATCGGACGGACCTCGTTCGTCTCCTCGTCCGCCCTCTTCCTCGACGAGGAGTGCATCAGCGTCTGCGACACCGTTCTTGTGGTCCTCGACGCCAACGGCCCGACACCGATTCCCGACGATGCCCGCGCCCGCCTCGAAGCGCTACGCCTGCTCGTGGATTGAGCGCATTGCAGCCAGCAGGAAGCGACCGGGCGCAGAATCCGCCACGGGCACGGCGGCCAGCGTCCATGACACCGGGCGCCGACCGGAGGAGAGTCATCCCCAGCAAAGGCCCAGGATTCCCAGGAGGACCAATGACGACGTCCGTCTCGCGAAGCACCCACACCACCTCACTGCTCGACGGCGAGATCGTCGAGGAGTCCGACCTGGGCTCGATGCGCCGCGTCACCGCCGACAACCTGCCGATCCTCAAGGGGCTGTCGATCAAGCGGGTGCTGCTGAACCCCGGAACCATGCGGACCCCGCACTGGCATGCCAACGCCAACGAACTGACCTATTGCGTGTCGGGCACCTCACTGGTGTCCATCCTCGACGACGGCAGCAAGTTCTCGACTTTTGTCGTCACCGCCGGGCAGATGTTCCACGCCGCATCGGGCTCACTGCACCACATCGAGAACATCGGTGACGAGGTCGCCGAGTTCATCATCGCGTTCCGCAACGAACGGCCCGAGGACTTCGGGTTCGGCGCCACCCTGGGCGCATTCTCCGACGCCGTGCTGGGCAACACCTACGACCTGCCCGCCGCCGATATGGCCAGGATCCGACGCGACACCGGCACTTTCCCGCCCAATCCGCCCGCCGACCACAAACTGGCCGCCCGCATCGGTGATCCCGAGATCCCGCCGGGAGCGTACTTTCGTGACCCGCACAAGTTCGACATCGAAGCCCAGGCCCCGGGATTGAACTACGTCAGCGGCAACGCCCGATTCGCCCGTGATCAGTTCTGGCCGGTCTTGAAGGACATCTCGATGTACTCGCTGCGGGTCACCGAGGTCGGGATGCGGGAACCACACTGGCATCCCGTGACCGCCGAGATGGGCTACGTCCAACACGGCGACGCCAGAATGACGGTGATGAATCCTGATGGGACGCTGGACACCTGGACCATGACCACCGGTGACATGTACTTCATCCCGCGCGCCTATCCGCACCACATCGAGAACATCGGAACCGACGACTGGCACTTCCTGATCTTCTTCGACCAGCCCTTCCCCGCCGACATCGGCTACCGCGCCTCGGCGAGCGCCTACTCCCGCGAAGTGCTCGCAGCCGCCTTCGGCACCCACCTCGACGATCTGCCCGACTTCCCGTTCACCCCCGCCGACCCGCTGATCGTCGGCCGCGTCAACCCTGTCGACTGACCCGTGACCGCACACCGCACGAGGACGGAATCGGCGACTATGAAAGTTCTTTCGGCCTCACAGGCGACCACTGCGTTCAGCGCGGTGGTCATCGGAGGATCCCTCGGGGGGCTCGCCACCGCGCACGAACTGGCCTCCGTCGGAGCCGAGGTCGCCGTTCACGAGCGCTCCGTCGACAGGACACAGCCGCGTGGTGCCGGCATCGTGATGCAACCAGAGGTCGCCTCGCTGCTCGCCCGTGTCGGAAGGTCCGTCCCGTCGGTGAGCGTGGCGCTGTCGGAGCGCCAACAGCTTCATCGGCACGGCACACCTTCGCGGTATCACGCCCCGCAGTGGATGACCGCCTGGGACACCCTCTACGACGCTTTCCGCCAGCCCCTCGAAGGGGTCTGCGTCCGTTTCGACAGCAGACTGGACCATCTTCGACTCGACGGCGACAGGGTCACCGCAGTCTTCGGGGGTGGCTTCTCCCACAGTGCGGACTTCCTGGTCGGAGCTGACGGAGTCGGCTCTGCGACAAGGCTTCTGACGAGCGGTCGTGATGACGGTGACTACGCCGGGTATGTCGCCTTCCGCGGCCTGGAGCAGGAGTCGGAACTTCCGGAAGCGCTGATCGATCTGCTGGCGCGGCGCTTCACGTCGTTCGCCGTTTCGGGCATGCAGATGCTGTGTTACCTCGTTCCCGGTGTGCACGGCGAGACCGACCCGGGCAACCGACGGGTCAACTGGGTCTGGTACGTGAACACGTCGAAAGCAGCCGTTGCCGGATTGATGGTCGGCCGGTCCGGCCAGAAGTACGCGCACTTCCTACCGCCGGGGGAACTCAGGCCGGAACCCGAGGACGCGCTTCTCTCGCTCGCCGACCAGGCACTGCCCAGCCCGTTCGCCGAGTTGGTACGGCTGTCGACGGTGTTCATGCAACCGGTGTTCGACCTGCCGCCGACGCGGATGGCCGCCGACCGCGTCGCCCTGATCGGCGACGCGGCGGGAACGGTTCGACCACACACCGCTTCGGGGACGTCTAAGGCACTCGGGGATGCCGCCGCTCTTGCACAAGCCCTCAACGGCTGGAACGGATCCGACCCCGTTCCGCGACGCGCCCTGCACGCATGGGAGCTCTCCCGGCTCACCCATCTGACCGACGTCGCCGCCGCAGGCGTGCGGCTGGCCGCGCGCTCGTCGTTGGGTGCCGGCGGGCCGCGGTTCCTCGAGGCCGGAGAACGGGTTTCGGTGCGTCGGGGCGGCTACCAGTTGCTCGGCGAGTAGTCCTTCAGGAAGCAACCGTGCAGATCTTCGCCCGACTCTCCGCGGACGATGGGGTCATACACCCTGGCGGCGCCGTCGACGAGGTCCAGCGGCGCGTGGAAACCCTCGTCGGCGAGCCGCAACTTGGTCGGATGCGGGCGCTCGTCGGTGATCCAGCCGGTGTCCACCGCCGTCATCAGGATGCCGTCCTGCTCCAGCATCTCCGCGGCGCTGGTGCGGGTGAGCATGTTCAGCGCGGCCTTGGCCATGTTGGTGTGCGGGTGCCCCGGGCCCTTGTAGGCGCGGCTGAACTGGCCCTCCATCGCCGAGACGTTCACGACGTACTTGCGGCGCGCGGGTGACGCGGCCATCACCGGGCGCAGGCGGCTGACGAGGATGAACGGTGCGGTCTGGTTGCACAGCTGGACCTCGAGCAGCTCCATTGCGTCCACCTCGTGCACCCGCTGGGTCCAGCTGTTCACCGACGCGGTGTCGGGAAGCAGGCCGCCCGCATCGATCGCGGTGCCCGCGGCGATCCGCTCAGGGGACGCGCTGCGCGCGGTGAGCGCGAGCTCGGTGACGGCGTGCGGATCGGGGTGCTCGGCGAGGCTCCCGGCGAGCGCTGCCGGGTGGGCGTCGCTGACCCGGTCGAACGTGACCACGTCCACGTCCCCGAGCTCAGCCGGCGCAGTGCGCTCCGCCTCGACCAGCGCCGCGTAGGAGCCCGGCGCCCGGCGCACCGTCTGGGCGGCGTTGTTGATCAGAATGTCCAGCGGGCCCTGTGCGGCCACGTTGTCCGCGAGCGCGACCACCTGAGCCGGGTCACGCAGGTCGATGCCCACGACGCGGAGCCGGTGCAGCCATCCGGCGCTGTCGTCCATCGCGGCGAATCGGCGCACCGCATCGTTGGGGAATCGGGTGGTGATGGTGGTGTGCGCACCATCGCGCAGCAGTCGCAGCGCGATGTACATCCCGATTTTTGCGCGACCTCCGGTCAGCAGGGCGCGCTTTCCGCTCAGGTCGGTGCGGGCGTCGCGCTTGGCGCGGTTGAGGGCCGCGCATTCGGGACAGAGTTGGTGATAGAAGGCGTCGACCACCGTGTGGTGGTTCTTGCAGATATAGCAGGCCCGAGACCGGATCAGCGTGCCTGCGGTCGCTCCGGCCACCGAGGACACCAGCGGCAGGCCGGCCGTCTCGTCGTCGATGCGACCCGGCGCACCGGTGGCGGTGGCGGCGATGACGGCACGGTCGGCCTCGGCCACCGCGTCGCGCTTGGCGTCGCGGCGGGCCTTCTTCACCGACTTGAAGATGGCTGCCGTGGCCCTGCGCACGGCCACGGCGTCGGGGTGCTCGGGCGGCAACGACTCGACGTCGGCCAGCACCTGCAGACAGGTGCTGAGCTTGTCCGGGTCGATGGCGGTCACGTTGGAAGAGTACTGGCACCGCCCGAAAACGACGGCGCGCGGGCGCTGCGCACCGCGATGAGTCCACCGCCGATGACCAGTGCCATCCCGAGATACGTTGTCGCCGTCGGTCGATGTTCCCAGACGATCCAGTCGATCAGCGCGGTGAACACGATGACGGTGTAGATGAACGGACCGACCTTCTCCGCTGACGCATACCGGTAGGCCACGACGATGAGGATCTGGGAGAACAACTGCGCGAATCCGAGGCCGATCAGGCCCGCCCAGGCCGCCGGGGGAAACGGTTGCCAGTCGACGACGGCAAGGGGCAGCACCATCACGGTGGAGAGCAGGAAGTAGTAGAAGAGAACTCTGATCATCGGCTCGGTAGCGCCCAGCCAACGCACCGACATCATCGCCACAGCCAGCAACAGCGCACCCGCGAGGGCGGAGAGCTCACCGACATTGAAGCCGCGCGCCTGGGGCTGCAGCACCAGAACCACCCCGGCAAAGCCGATGCAGGCGCCGGCCCAGGTTGATCCCGATACCCGCTGCCGGGTGACACACCAGGCGATCAGGGGCATCCACAGCGGCGCGCTGTAGGTGAGCACCGTGGCGTTGGCCAGCGGTATCAGGGTGATCGCGAAGAACAGCGCGTACCAGCAAGCGGTTCCGGTCGCAGCCCGCAGGAGGTGCAGACCGAACTTGCCGGTTCGCAGCGATGATAATCCGCCGCGCAGCGCAACCGGGGTGATGAACACCAGGCAGATCACGTTCTGGACCAGCAGCAGGACCCCGGTGGAGGTGTACTGACTCGATGCCTTCGCCAGGGCGCCCACCAGTGCGACGCAGAAGAAGGCGGCAGTGGTGAGAATCGCTGCCAGTGCCAGGTTCTCGGGCCGGTGACCCGTTCCGGTTCCGGACACGGCGATCTACGACGGACGTGCGAGCGGGATGACCGTTCCCGCAGTGGATGCGGTGACGTCAGACCTGTTGGCGTTGGCGTTCATCCGAGCGGTTTCGCGCGCCAGGATGTGGTTGAGCATGCCGGGCGCAACAACGTCGAGGGCTCGCAGCGCCAACGCCTTGCGCGGAGCTATCCGGATCGGTCTGGTGCGGGCGGCGGTCACCATCCAGTCGGCCGCTTCGTCGGGACTGAGCGCAGCCACCCCGTCGTACGCCCGGGTCGGAGCGATCATGGCCGTCGCCACCAACGGGTAGTAGACGGTGGTGGAGTGCACGCCGCGGGCACCCCACTCGGTGTCGATGACACGACTGACCGCACTCAATGCCGCCTTGGATGCGTTGTAGGCGGCGAACATCGGCGACGATTCCGGCAGTACCCGCCAGGTGGCGACGTTGATGATGTGCCCGTCACCGCGCTCGATCATCCCGGGTACCAGGCCCCTGATGAGTCGCAGCGGAGCGTAGTAGTTCAACTGCATGACGCGCTCGATGTCATGCCAGCGTTCCAGCGACTCTTCGAGCGGCCTCCTGATCGACCTGGCGGCGTTGTTGATCAGAACATCAACAGGGCCAACTGTTCTCACCAGTTCGTCGACCTCGGCGAGGTCCGCCAGGTTGGCCCGGACCGCGGACGCGCTGCCGCCGGCGGAAACGATCGCCTCGACGACCTCCGCCAGCAGGGCCTCTCGCCGGGCGACCACGATGACCGATGCGCCTTCGGCGGCCAGCTTCTGCGCAGCAACCGCGCCGATTCCCGAGGACGCACCGGTCAACAGAATTCGCTTGCCGCGCAGATCCACCGTGGATCGGGCCGGCCATCGCGGCAGCGGGCGCATCCCTGCCAACCGCATCGCCGTCCTGACCCGTGGAATCATTGCCCGCACCCCCGACTCATCGGCGCATGGCGTGGCCGATCCCGGTATCAATGTAGGGCGCGTCAGCTAAGACCGCAGCTGATCTCCGCATTGGTCAGACGGCGGGATCGGCCGGTGGCATTCAGCAGCAGGCGTCGGCCTTGTCGACGGAAGTGCCGCCACAGCACACACCCTTCTCGGCACTGCCACCCTCGGTGTGTTCGGGGCTCGTCCCGAAGGTCTCGGAGTCTGACAGCACCGTGTAGACCTCCCACTTCTCCCCTGCCGGACCCGTCACCCACACCTTGTCCTGGGTGGCGAAACAACAGGTGGTGTTCATCTCCTCCTCGGTGAACAGACCCCCGGCGGCAAGCCGACCGATCTCGGCGTGCACGGCGTCGCTGGTGGCCACCTCGACGCCGAGATGATTGATGCTGCCGCCCTTGCCCGGGTTCTCGATGAGTACCAGCTTGAGCGGAGGCTCGGAAACGGCGAAGTTGGCGTACCCCTCCTTGATCTTGGCGGGTGCGGTGTCGAAGAGCTTCGAGTAGAACGTGATCGCCTCGTCGAGGTTGTCGACGTTGAGGGCGAGTTGGACACGGGACATGATGGAACCTCCGGACCTGTGAGACTTATATCGAATTGTCGAGCTACCGATACCCTGCCACCTTTTTGATATATGTCAATCCCGTGGCACTATCAAAAGGTGCCCAAGACACTGCCGACGATCGACATCTCCGCCCCGGTGTGCTGTGCACCCGTGGCCGCCGGACCCATGAGTGACGAGGACGCACTTCACGTGGCGCTGCGACTCAAGGCGCTTGCGGACCCGGCGAGGGTGAAGATCATGTCGCTGCTCTTCAGCTCGTCGGCCGGCGCCCAGAACAGTGGCGAACTCGCCGCACTACTCGGCCTGAGCGAATCGACGGTCAGCCACCACATCGCGCAATTGCGCCGCGCCGGCTTCATCGAATCCGATCGGCAGGGCATGCACGTCTACCATCGGCCAGCCCCCGAAGCGGTCGGCGCCCTGTGTGTGGTGCTCAACCCCGACTGCTGCACGTGACCGGTCATCAGGAGGTGAGTGCGTCGTGAATCCTGCTGCGCCGCTGGGCGCGATCAGCGCGTGCCGCCACGGCGTCATCGATGCTCACCGCTTCGAAAACCGCGGTAGATCCAGGCGCAAGCTGGGCGACAGCATCCATATCGGCACTGATGACTGTCGCCACCATCGCGTACCCACCTGCCGATACCGCGTCCCGGTGCAGGACGATGGGCTGACTGCCGCCAGGAATCTGGATGGAGCCCATCGCGTATCCCGCGTCGACGATGTTCGACGGATTCGATCCCGCGCCGAACGGTTGAGCACGATCTGCGAATTCGAACTTGTGGTCGCCACTGAAGCGTAGGCCGGTTCGGTCTGCGACAGGGGTGAGCTTCCACTGGGTGGTCGTCAACATCTCGACGGACTCGGCAGTGAGCAGATGATCGTAGAGCCCGAGAACCACCCGGGCGGTCAGCGCGCGCGAGAAGTCCGGCCGCAACTCGTCGGCAAGGGCGCGACCCGCGGAATCGGTGGTGCGGGCTCCGATCGGCACCGTATCCCCGGCAGCCAGCGCCCTGCCCTCGTGGCCACCGATCTTCCCCAGCGAATACGTACTTCGACTCCCGAGGACCCGAGGAACGTCCACGCCTCCGCTGAAGGCGAGATACGACCGAGTCCCTGCCGCTGCGAATCCACAGGCGACCGTGTCGCCCTCGGCCAGCTCGACAGCAGTCCACTGCGGAACGACATCCCCGTTGACGGAGACCTCCATCGTGGCTCCGGTCGCCGCCATCGTGGTCGCTTCCGTGACGGTGAACTTCGGTGCCGTGTAGACCGACTCGATGGTCGCGAGAGCGGGGTCGTTGCCGACCAGGAGATTGGCGATCTCGTGCGACAGGGTGTCCATCGCACCGCCGACCGGGATTCCGACATTGTAGTAGCCGGGCCGGCCCAGATCCTGGACGGTCGATTGCAAGCCGGGTTCGTCAATCAACAGTGCCATCAAGGGCCTCCATCATTGCAGCGTTGTACTTCTCAGGATCGGCGGTCCACCCGGCAAGATCGAACTCGACTTCCGTTCGCTTGTAACGGAATGAGCCGTCCTCGCACTGCCGGCGGATGCTGTGGTATTCGTCCTCGCCGATGGGCTTGAACTTGACGATGTCGCCGGACCGGAAGAGCACCATCGAGTCCTGAAAGTCAGCCAGTGGCGAGTTCGGAGCGAAGACCGGTGCGGCAGCGATGCCGAACATCTGATAACCACCTGCCCCCTGAACCGAATAGATCACGCTGAAGCAACCGCCGTGCCCCACGGTCAGCGCGGGAGTATCCGTTCGCGGACTTAGGTACTTGGGTACTTCGAGCTGAGTCGCGCGGGGCGTCATCTGGTACATGAAGGGCAGTGCTGCAACAAATCCCACGGCGGTCACCATCCAGGGGGTCCCATGATGGCGGGCGATGAACTCCTGCGCGCCGGAAAGGTCGTTGATCTCCGCGGCGAAGTCGAGATCGGTTTTGTCCGGAGTCTGATGATTGTCACGGAACCGCTGCCCGACCTCGGAGGTGAACGGGTCGTCGTACCAGACCGGGATCTCGAACACCCGGGCCGTCGAGGTCTGCGACGACGTGCTCCGAACCGCGATCTCGAGATCGCGGATCTTGTCCTGGAGTGCCTGCGGCGGTGTGACGTCGGGGTCGTAACGCACCAGCAGTGAGGCGTTGGTGGGGCAGATATCGGTGATACCGGGGATGTCGGCTGACTCCACTGCTGCAGCCAGGGTTCCGACGAGGAAGTAACCTTCCAGGCTCATGGCCTCGTCGATCTCGACGAACAGGAACTCGTCACCACCCCAGGAGTAGCGGGCCTTGTCGCGAAGCACAGTGTGTGTCATGAGATTCCTTGCAGAAGTTGGTCTGCGGCACTTTCGAGGAACTTCGTGTGATGAGTGGCTTCCCGCACCGAGGAATGCGCGAGTACCGACCCGAGATAGGCCGTCGTGGTCTCGACACCCTCGAGCCGCAGTTCGGACAGTGCGCGTCTAGCACGGGCGAGTGCCGAATCGCGATCGGAGTGCCACACCACCACCTTGGCCACGAGAGAGTCGTAGTACGGCGAGACCGTCGATCCACTGACGACGCCGCTGTCGATGCGGACGCCCGGGCCGCCCGGCCACCGGATGTCGGTGATGCTCCCGGGACTCGGCATGAAACCCTGCGACGGGCTTTCGGCGTTTATCCGGATCTCGATGGCGTGCCCGTCGCGGGTGATATCGCTCTGCTGGTAGCCGAGTTTCTCGCCGGCAGCGATCCGGAGTTGTTCACGGACCAGATCGATACCGGTGATCATTTCGGTCACAGGATGTTCGACCTGAAGTCGGGTGTTCATCTCGATGAAGCAGACCTCTCGGCGATCTGCGTCGTAGAGGAACTCCACGGTGCCCGCGCCACGGTACTGGCATTCGCGGGCCAGCCGTACGGCCGCATCGAGCATCTGCTCGCGCAGTTCCCCCGGCAGGTTCGGGGCGGGTGTCTCTTCGAGGACTTTCTGATTGCGTCGCTGCAGCGAGCAATCACGATCGAAGAGATGGACCACATCTTTTCCGTCACCGAGGATCTGGACTTCGACGTGGCGGGCTTTGTCGATGAAGCGCTCGAGATAAACGGCCGAGTCACCGAACGCCGCACCGGCCTCGGCCACCGCAAGCTGTAGCTCGCCCTCCAACTCGTCGGCGCTCGCGACGAGCCGGATGCCCCGGCCGCCGCCGCCCGCGGATGCTTTGATCAGCAGTGGATACCCGATGCTGTCCGCCACGGCTCTCACATCGCCGTCGGGCATCAGCGCGCCGTCGCTGCCGGCGAGCACCGGAACACCGGCGTCTTTGGCGGCTTGCCGGGCTTTCGCCTTGTTTCCCATGAGCGCGATCGACTCCGGACTGGGTCCCACCCAGGTGGCTCCGGTCGCGATGACGCTCTTGGCGAATTCGGCGTCCTCAGAGAGAAATCCGTAGCCGGGGTGCACAGCATCGGCTCCGGAACTGCGGACCGCCTCTGTCAGGGCGCTCGAGTTGAGGTAACTCTGACCGGCCTGCGCGGGTCCGATGACGGTGACGAGATCGGACAGCTGCGCGGCGTAACTCTCACGATCTGCCTCGCTGGCAGCCAGGACGGTTTCGAGTCCCATCTCCTGAGCTGTTCGGATGATCCGGACAGCGATCTCGCCGCGATTGGCTACGAGTAGTCGTTTCATCTAGTCCTCCGTAAGCACTGCGATCACCGTGCCCGGAGTGACCTCGGCGAGGTCGTCGACCTCGAATCGGTCGATCTTCCCGGCAGCGGTGCTCTTCACTTCGCTGAACTGCTTCATGATCTCGACGAGCCCGATCGCCTGACCTACATCTACGTGGTCACCTTCGGACACGTAGGGCGGCTTTCCCGGCCCGGGACTGCGGTAGAAGACTCCGGGTAGCGGAGTGGAGATCTCATGGGTGGCCAAAGGCTTGCCTTTCTGTGTTCTGCGGCTGACTGTTTTCCAGCGCCGCGACAACTGCTTTCGCGACATCGACACAGTTCGGTGTGTCGGAATGGACACAGACACTTGAGAATTCGACCGGAAGCGTCGAACCGTCGGTGGCGGTGATCGTGCCCGTGCTGAGGGCGGATTCGACGCGAGCCGCAGCCTTGGCGGGATCGGTTGCCTGCGGCCGCCGCTGGATCACCAGCTTTCCCTCAGCGTCATAGTCCAAGTCGACATACAACTCGGAGACGAACTCTGCTCCGGCTGTGTGGGCGCTGGTCTGATGAGCGGTTCCCGCCATTCCGAAGATCTGGACCTCGAGTCGCGCTGCAAGCTCCGCCACCGGCTGCATCAGCTCCTCGTCGCGCGAGAGCATCCCATAGAACGCACCGTGCGGTTTGATGTGGTTCAGGCGTGCACCCGTGTACGCAATGAACGCCGAGAGCGCACCGACCTGATACAGCGTCAGGTCGCGCACCTCATCGACGGTCAGGGCCATCTGGCGTCGGCCGAATCCGGTGAGATCCGGCAGACCGGGATGAGCGCCCAAGGCCACCCCGGCACGTGCGGCGTTGGCGACTGTGGACGACATCACCGACGGGTCACCGGAGTGGAATCCGCACGCGATGTTGGCGACTCCGATGAGGTCCAACAACTCGTCGTCGTGACCGAAGGTCAGTAGACCGAAGGACTCTCCCAGATCGGAATTGATGGTGATAGGAGATTGCATACCCAAAACGCTATGGCGATGCGTGCTCCAGAACTACCGGACTTCTGCACTAAAAGAAGATTAAAAGTATCGTGCATATGCACGAATGCCTGCAATTCGTGAAGAAGCGACACAACCGCGCAACCTCGCGGAAACACCGCTTTCAGCAGCGCGTTCGTCGACAAGGGAGGGTCGGCATGCAGTTGGACGCTCTGATGGCGAACGAGTATCTGGGGCTGCGACTGAAAACTGCGACCCAGACCACTCGGATGCGAAGACCCGTCTCGACCGTCGCTCCCACCGAGTTGATCGAACCGACGGCGTTCCTGCAGGGCAACGAGTTGGTGACTCTCGCCGGTATCGCGATGAACTTCCAGGACAGCCGGACCTGGGACGCCTACGTCGAGAGGCTTGCCCAGGTGCCGGTCGCCGGCATCGTCTTCAATTCCGGGATAGCGCACGCCGCGGTTCCCGAAGGCCTCATCGATGCGGGTAACAGATTCGACGTGCCGGTGATGGAGGTTTCCCCGCCGGTCAACCTTCTCCAGGTCCACCGTCTGGTGAACGACACACTGCAATCGGAGAACAACGCGATTCTGCGGACGTCGTTGCAATTGGCCGACGCCTGTGCCGAGTTGGAGGCACGGGGTACGACGGTGCTGGAACTGCTCGAGCAGATCAGGTCCGTGGTCGGCGGCGAGGTCGGGCTGATCGACTCCCAGGGAACGATGGTGGCCAGCCGACCCTCGTCAATGGTGTGGCACGTGGCCAACCCGCGAGCCGCAGAACCCTTTGACGATGTCACCGAGCATCTCCGTCACCTGAACCCGGTACGTGGCCGGGGACAGTTCTCGATTGCGGTGAGGTCACCGAACAGTGCGGCGGCACTTGACGCGCTGCTGGGGCCTGTGGGATCGATCGTGAGTCTGCATCTGAACTCGACTGCCGAACAGTACGGTGAGGAGAACGATCGGATGCGGGCTCTCGTCGAGCAGTTGCGACAACCGCACGGCGACACTCTGCGCTACACCAACAAGCTCATGCGTACCGCCGGCTTCGATCCCCGTAAACCCACCGTACTGGTGACCGTGCGTACCGGTACCGACGCGCATGACTCGTGGCGAATGCGCCTCCAGTTCGCGGATATTTTTCCAGCACTGGGGATTTCAGAGTCCGGCGGGTTCCTCTTTGTGATAGGTCAGGATTTTGATCAGGCCAGCGTTCCCAGGGCGGTTGTTCACCTTCTGACCGAGATTGCGCCACGCCGTCCCGCGATCGTGACCGAACCGCTGCACGGCCTGGGCAGTGTTCGAGCTGCGATGCTGGCCTCACCTCAGCAGCTCGACCGGGTCACCGGACCGACGGTCGCGCGCCGATTCGATCTGCCCTCGGTGCTCGCCACGGCACTGACCTCCGATGGCATCGAGCAGGCACTGCAATTTCTGCGCCCACTGGACACCTATGACCGGGAGAACGATTCCGAGCTCATGGGCACACTCAGGTCGTACCTGGCCGCCGACGCAAGTCCCACCAGAACTGCCGCGGCGCTCTTCATTCACCGAAATTCGCTGTCGTACAGGCTGAACCGAATCGGCGAGCTTCTCGGAGTGTCCTTACACACCCTTGCGGGAAAGACCACCTCCACCGTAGCGCTCGCCGTCTGGGACATGCACAGCGCGGAAGACTCCGCTGCCCGTTCATAGCCGCCCACCCTCAAACCGATCGCCGATGATGTCGCGATAGACGTTGATGTAGTTGTCGACCATGGTGGCCACGGCAAAGTGGTCGGCGGCGTACTTGGCGATGCCGTCGCGGTCGAGTTCGCCTGCGGCGGCGACCGCCGCCACCGCGGAGTCGACGTCGTCGACCAGATGCCCGGTCACACCGTCGATGATCAACTCCCCCATCGACCCTCGCGCATTGGCGACCACCGGGCTGCCACAGGCCAGAGCCTCCACAACGCTGTAACCGAAGGGCTCGTCGAAGTCGATCAGGTGCAGCAGCGCGTGCGCACCCCCGAGCACCTCGGCACGCGCGGCCGCGTCGACGGGGCCGAGATAGCGCACCCGCTCTCCGTCGACATGGGGTGCGACCTCGTCGCGAAAGTACTCGTCGTCCTGGATGATGCCGGCGATGTCGAGGCGGCGGCCGCATCGTCGAGCGACCTCGATCGCGTGCGCAGTGCCCTTGTCGGGGTGGATGCGCCCGAAGAACAACAGATGCTCACCGGGATCCGGATGGACGCCGAACTGTGCGACATCGATGCCGTGGTGGACGGTGGCGGCGTAGTGCAGCTTCGGGTGTCGATCGGAGTCGCTGATCGACACGTAGCCGGTGGTGCGGTCGTAGCGCTCGTAGACGGGAACGATCCGCTCCGAGGAGAACCCGTGGATGGTGGTGACCAACGGCGTCTCGACAAGCCCGCTGTAGGTCAACGGCAGGAAGTCGAATCCGTTGTGGATGATGTCGAAGTCGACGGCCCGTTCGAACACCGACGCGATGTGCAGGCACTCGGCGACCTTGGCGTCGATCGTGTTGTCCTCCGACCACCCCGTCGCCGCGGTCGCGTGCAGTTCGGCCGAGGTGATCGAGTCGGCGGTGGCGAACAGCGTGACGCGGTGGCCTGCCGCCACCAGCCCTTCGGTGAGCAGCGAGGCGAACTGCTCCCACGGCCCGTAGTGCCGCGGCGGAGTCCGCCACGCGACGGGCGCCAGCACGGCGACTCGGATCGGGTCACTGGCCGCGCCTTGGATGGGAATGCGCTCACGCTACACCCCGCGTTCGACCGGTAATCTCCCCTTGTCGACGGCCGCCACCAGCGCCGCGTGGTCGGCTTCGGTCTGGTCGGCGTAGCGGCGCGCGAACACACACAGCGCGTCGTCCACCCGTTCTGAGCGGCCCATGTAGCCGGCGATCATCGAGGCGCCACTGGTCCGTGCATGACCTTTGGCGAGAAGCTGCCCGACGACACCGGTGTAGTCGATGAGTGCCTTGGGGTCCATCGCATCCAGCGGGATGGTGCCCTTCATGTTGCGGAACTGACGCACGTAGAACTGCAGGCCGTTGACCGTGGTCCAACCCAACAGCGGGTCGCTGACCGTCTGCAGGGCCTGCTGGTACTCGACCACGCGCTGGCCCTGATGTGCGTGCCACGCCGACTCACCGTGGACGTAACGCGCGAGCACCGAACGGCGGGCCTGCTTGAGTTGCAGGAAGACGACGTCCTCCGGGGAAGATCCCTCCAGCAGCGCCACATACGCGCGCAGACCGACGCTGCCGACGCCGACCACCTTGTGGGCGACGTCGAGCAGGGTGTAGCCGCCGAGAACCCGGCGCCAGTGGGTGGACAGGGTGGGCAGATAGTTGTCGAGGGCCTCGGCCAGAGCGTCCGCTTCGCGCGACGGCAGCCGGGTGATCAACGGTGACTCTTCGACGATCCGGCGGACGCCGTCGACCTCACGGGTGAAGCGGGGCAGCGCGCGGTCACTGGTGCGGTTGCGTGCCCGCCGCGCCGACCGCCGCACCTCGTCGGCGAGCGGACCGGCGGTCTCGCCGGCCAGTCGGTCGACCTCCAACCGGGTGAAGGAGCGTGAGAACAACGGCTCGTCGGCCAGTCGGCGCAGTTCCTGGTGGTAGGCCGCGACACAGGAGCGCACCGCCGAGCCACAGTCGTCCTCGGAGGCGCCGTTGTGGCGTCCCGCCACCCAGATGCTGGCCACCAACCGGCGCAGATCCCACTCCCACCCACCCGGGTGCGCTTCGTCGAAATCGTTGAGATCGATCACCAGATCGCGCTCAGGTGACGCGTAGAAACCGAAGTTGCCCAGATGGGAATCGCCGCAGACCACAGGCGTGATGCCGGTCGACGGAAGGCGGGCGACATCGTCGGCCATCACCACGGCGGTGCCGCGCAGAAATCCGTACGGAGAAGCCACCATCCGGCCCACCCGGATCGGAATCAGGCGGTCCAGTCGACCCTGGTGATTGACCTCGATGAGATGTACCGGATCCGGCCGGTCCGGGGGCGCCGTCCATTCGGCCAGCGTCCGCCGAGGCACCCGTTTGCGAAGGCTCTTTCCGAGCGCGTACCGCTCCGCGCGGGTCACGGGTCGCTGTCGCAGTGAGTGATAGGCGCCGCTGTCGATCTCGGCAAGCACGGTATGCCTTGCCGGCTGGGAACCCTCCACCGCGCTGCTCACTGCGAACACCCCTCCCTCGTGGCTGAATTGCCGGTCCCATGGTGCGCCGGTGGGGCGGTGGCGTGGGGCGACTTCACCGAATCGAGGCTGATCTGTGCGCCCCGGAGCCCATCGACCACACTGAGGTGATGACGGAACTCGGCGCCACTCGTGTTGCGGTGTACCTCGACTTCGACAACATAGTGATCTCGCGGTACGACCAGGTGAACGGTCGCAACTCCTTCCAGCGCGACAAGGCCAAGGGCCTGGACGAGGATCCCGGCCGGCTCAGCCGCGCCACGGTCGATGTCGGGGCGATCATCGACTTCGCCTCGTCGTTCGGCACCCTGGTGCTCACTCGCGCCTACGCCGACTGGTCCGCGGAGATCAACGCCGGATACCGCGGCCAACTCGTGGGACGTGCCGTCGATCTCGTCCAACTGTTCCCTGCCGCGGCCTACGGCAAGAACGGCGCGGACATCCGTCTTGCCGTGGATGCGGTCGAGGACATGTTCCGACTGCCCGACCTCACCCACGTGGTGATCGTCGCCGGCGACTCCGACTACATCGCGCTGGCGCAGCGGTGCAAACGGCTCGGACGGTATGTGGTGGGCATCGGGGTAGCGGGCTCGTCGAGTCGCATGCTCGCGGCCGCGTGCGACGAGTTCGTCACCTACGACACACTGCCCGGGATCCCGGTGTTCGAGCCTGCCGAGGTCGCCGAGGAGAAGCCCGCACCCAAGCGGCGGTCCGGACGGTCCAAGTCCGCCGCGGCCGACCAGCAACTGCAGAACGACGAGCCCGACCCGCCGGACCAACAGGCCGCGGCCACCGGGCTGTTGACCCGGGCGCTGCGCATCGGCCTGGAGAAAGACGACGCAGACTGGCTGCACAACTCCGCGGTGAAAGCACAGATGAAGCGCATGGATCCGTCGTTCAGCGAAAAGTCTTTGGGATTCAAGTCCTTCAGCGACTTCCTGCGCTCGAGGTCCGATGTCGTCGAGCTCGACGAGAGCTCGACCACACGGATGGTGCGGTTACGGGACAAGCCCTGAATCGCCGCGGTGACTCCTGCTCACCAGTGCAGCTCGGGCAGTTGGCGGAACACCTGACGGGTGCCTTCGCCCCAGGCCTGGCCCAGAGCACTGACATAGGGGTCCCCGTCATGGAATCGGCGACGCCACTTCACCTCGAGGCTGTCGCGTTCATAACAGATCAGGTCGATCGGCATCCCTACCGACAGGTTGCTGCGCATCGTCGAATCAAATGACACCAGTACACACTTCGTGGCGTCGCTGAGGGAGGTGTCGGAGGAGACGACCCGATCGAGGATGGGCTTTCCGTACTTGGTTTCGCCGGACTGCAGGAAGAGCGTGTCCGGCCCGGCCTCGATGAAATTGCCTTCGGCATAGATCCGGAACAACCGCATCGGCTCGCCCGCGAGCTGGCCGCCGACGATGAACGAGGCGTTGAACCCGCCTTTGGTCCGGCGCAGGTATTCGGCGTCGCGTTGCTCGGTCTCCCGCATCGCATCCGAGATCAACCTCACGACGTCGAACATCGTCCGGGCGCCCAGCACATTGCTCTCCGCGGCACCGTCGGCACAGCGCTGGGTCAACAGGCTGACGATCGCCTGGGTGCCGGCCAGGTTTCCCGAACTCAGCAGGACGATGACGCGGTCTCCGGGGCGCTCGAAGACCGTCATCTTGCAGAATTTGGCGAAGTTGTCGACGCCGGCGTTGGTCCGGGAATCCGACGCGAAGATGATGCCTTCGTCGAGCATCACGCCGATGCAGTAGGTCACGTGACGCGTCTGCGATTCATCAGAGATTCCCGTTCATGAGACGCGCGATTCTCGCGTGCGACAGACCCGTAGCCTACGCCGCTGCTCGCGGCGTCACGCGGCTAGGCTGAGGTGCGATGGCCCCATCAGAATCACTGCTGCAGGAAATGCTCGACGAATTCGAGTTGCGCAGGCTCGTCCACAGCTATTGCCGCGCCGTCGATCGTGGCGACATCGCCGCGCTTCGTGATCTCTACCACGACGACGCACGGGACGACCACGGAGCATTCTCAGCGGGGTCCGCCGCTGAGTTCCTCGACCAGCTTGCCGCAGCGCGGCCCTACCTCCGGTCCATGCAGCACCACATCACCACGGTGAACTTCGCGATCAGCGCGGACCACGCCGAAGGCGAGATCTACACCATCTCGAACCACACATTCGCCGCGGGAGGTCACGACGTCGATGTCGTCGTGGGCGGCCGCTACCTCGACAAGTACGAGAAACGCACCGGTACATGGAAGTTCAGCGACCGCAGGATCGTCACCGACTGGGCGCATGTCCGTGATCCGTCCACCGTCGACATGAGCCACCCGATCACCAAAGACACCCCGAAGGGCAGCCCCGGCGCCGACGATCCGTCGCACGGGTTCTTCTCGCTGTTGACCGGCGTTACCCGCTCCTGATCAGGACACTGAGGTTGGTGCTTGCGACAGCGTCACCAGTTCGGCTTGTGGCCGGGCGGGAACCTGCTCGGCGTGGAACCAGCGAAAAGCGAGGTTGCCACGCGGATAGTCCACCGTGGACACCGAATTCGGATGCCCGGTCCTGCCTTTGGAGATGACGATGGTCACCGAACCGTCGCTGTTGGGAACCGCGGTGCGTGCGTTGACCGAGACCCGGGCGTCGGTCACGATGTGTCCGCCCATGAACTGGTTCCACACCACCATGTTCCAGAACCTGCAGACAGGTGGGTGATAAGTGACCACGAGTGCCTCGTCGTCCTCGAGGACGAAGCTTCCGTAGGAGTAACAGGCATCGCGGGCCGACCATCCGAAATTGCTGTCCCCCACCTGGTACGGCTCACCGAATTCGTTTGCCACCTGGGAGGTTTCGTGACCGAGAGCGTGACCTTCGTCTACCCGGGCACCGACCGCGAGCGGGACGATCGCGAACATGGTGCGTAGCCAGGCCGCGCAGGCCCGCAGCGCCGCTGCCGTTTCGTCGTCTCCGTGCCGGATCGGGTCGGGCTCCTCGAGTGCCTCGATCTTCCAGCTCACCGGCCGGCCGACCAACGGGTCGACCTGGTAGTCGCGGGTCACCAGCACGGCCATCTGAGGTAGCGGACCGATCTCGAAGGAGAAGTCACCGTTCGCGTCGACGGCTCCTGAGCTCTCCAGATCGGTGTCGTTGACGATCTTCACCACCCGGTCCGACCAGGTCCCGGGAGCGGGCTCGTTGTAGGCGGTGACCGAGAAGTACACGCTGTCACCACGATTGCCACTGATCCGGTACCGACGTCGGTCGTCGACCGGGCACATGTGGTACCACGCGTCGGTGTTGTCGCCACCCCAGCGCCGGTCTCGACGAAACGGCGTGTTGAGTTCGACGAACTGAGGTCTGCTTGGCTCGGGGAACAGATAGGTGTCGAATGCCACCCCGAGGGTGGTGGCCAGCATCCGGTACCCGTCGGCGAGGTGGCGGTCGTCGGTGACGGCCCGGTCCCCCTCGAGGAAGCTGCGATCCAGCCCTCCGAGGGTCTCGATCAGTTCCCGCCACGCTGCGGTGGATTCGGTCATGCGCGTATTCCTCTCAGGATCAGGGTGGCGGCTCGGTCCATCCAGCCGTCGTCGAGGGCGGTCCCGCGGGCCAGCAGTGACACCAGCGCGATTCCGGTGACGGCCTCGGCCAACTCGTCGGCCGTCACCTCCGAGCGGATCTCCCCACGGTCGGCCGCACCGGCCAGGAAGTCGCCGAGGCCGCGGGTGATGATGTCGCCGAACCGTGTCAGCAGAGCGGTGTGCAGGGTCGGGTCGGCCGCCATCTCCCCGATAAGACCGGGCAGCGCCGCACGGGCGGGTGGCGCGGACAGCACGCCGGCGACGCGTCGCACCATCTCGCGGATGTCGTCGGGAAGCGATCCGGTGGAGGGGATCTCGGTCGACTCACCGATTGGGAACACCGCTTCGTGAACCAGATGGGCCTTGCTCGGCCAGCGGCGGTAGATCGCGGGCTTGCTGGTTCGGGCTCGCCGGGCTATCGCGTCGACCGACAACTCGGCGTACGGGATCTCGCCGATCAACTCGACGGTCGCGGTCAGCACCGCGTCGTCGATCAGCTGATTCCGGGGGCGTCCCAGGTCTGTTCTCATTACGTAACGCAGAGTAACATAACTCGCCGTGACCGAATCCCCAGGCGATCTGATCGTGCTCGACGACCTGTCTGCTCCGCGTTACAGCACTGAGGCACAACAGATTCGCGATCTGATGGCTCCCCTTGCGGCAGACTGCGCACTGGACTCCGACGTGTTGCATCGCCAGGCGCGCGAGGCGACCGGACTCGACGACTTCGGACCCGACGACTACCGCGAGCGCCTCGACCGCTACCTCGCGGCACTCAACGGCATCGAGGACATGCACGCTCCCGGGGTGGTGAACTTCTTCAGCCAACTCTCCCAGTGGCTGAAGAACCGGCTACTGCTCACCGATCTGCTCAGACGCCACCCCGAGATCCACGACGTCGAACTCGTTCCGCCCGTGGTGATCGCCGGTCTGCCGCGCACCGGCACCACCCATCTGCACAACCTGCTGGCCGCCGGCCCGACATTCCGCACCATGCAGTACTGGGAGAGCGTCGAACCGTTCCCACTGCCGTCGGAAGCCGGGATCGAGCCGGATCCGAGGCGGGCCCGCATGGATGTGGCACTGTCGATGATGGACCTGCTGATGCCGCATTTTCGCAGCATGCACGAGATGACCACCGATCATGTGCACGAGGAGATCCAGCTTCTCGCCAATGACTTCTCCACCATGCTGATGGAGACGCTGGCGCACGTCCCGACGTGGCGTGACCACTATCTGGAATTGGACCAGACACCTCACTACGAGTACATGGCAACACAACTCAAGGCGATGCAGTTCCTGCGCGGCGGGCGGCGCTGGCTGTTGAAGTCGCCGCAGCACCTCGAACAGTTGCCCGTGTTGAGCCGGGTTTTCCCCGGTCTGGTGGTCGTCTGCACCCACCGCGATCCCGTCCCGGTGACGCTGTCGATGGTGGCGATGGTCGCGTACTCCTCACGGATGTACAGCGCCGCCCCGCCGGTGCGCGAGATCGGGGCGTCGTGGGTGAACCGACTCGACCTGTTGCTGTCAGCGATGGTTCGCGACCGCGAGGTCATCGGCCCCGATCGATCGATGGACGTCCGGTTCGACGACTACATGGCCGACCAGATCGGCGTCGCTGAAAAGGTTTACGCGTTGGCGGGCGAGTCCATGACCGACGACGACCGGATCGCCATCGACGGCTATCTCGCCGAGCACAAGCGCAACCGGTTCGGCAGGGTGCAGACCTCCTGCGACATGTTCGGCATCGACGAACACGACCTCCGGGAGAGGTTCGCGTCTTACACGCAACGATTCCTCAACTGAGCGAACAGTTTTCAGGAATCAGCGACCGGATCCCCGGGCTCCTCGACCTCAGTCTCCACCAGCAGGGACATGCCGTGCAGCGGCGTCAACTCGACGGCAAAACTGTGCAGGTCGTCAACGGTGGCCAGTTCGGTGCCGGTGAACATGTCCGACACCCGTGCGCCAGGGGGCAGATGGTCTGACCGGACTGTGCCCGCACTGGGCTCGTTGGCGAAGTTCAGCACGGTCAACTGCAACCGTCCCTCCCCTTCGAGCTCATGGACGAGGACCAGCATGCCCCGGTGGGACACCTCGGGGATGTCGAGCTGGCGGCTGGTCGCGATCCCGTAGTGGGATCTGACCTTCAGGATCGCTTGCAACTGTCGGACGAAGCTGGTGTCGTCGGCGAGCTGCTCGGGGATCGAACCGTAGAGGCTCCGGCCGCGCGGCATACCGGCACTGGACTGCTGGGCCTGCGGGTTGGTACCCATCAGGTCGTGCGCGGCCCGGTTGATCCAACGGGTGTCACCGCCGGAGATTAGTTCGGACACCTTGCCCGTGGGAAGCGTCAGCATCCCGCACAGATCCCAGCCGGACAGCGCGAACACCCCTGGCTGCAGGGCGTTGAACATCGCCAGCAGCAGATGCGCGCGCCGGATCAGGTCGATGTCGTCAATGGTGTCGAGGTCACGGACGCCCAGCGCCGCAGCGACGACCGTCGCCGTCGTGCAGGCGATGCCGTTGGTGGTGAAGACCCGGTTGTAGGGCGCGTTCGCCCCGGTCAACTGGTCCGTGAGTTCGCCGCGAACCGAGGCGGCGATCTGCTCACCGGTGAGCTCCGCGCCCTTGTAGCTGTAGATGTCGTCGCGGTGACCGTTCTCCCAGTGGAGCAACTCGTAGGTCAGTTCGTCGTGGTTCTGCAGGGCGTGCACCAGCGACGCCGGGTCGACACCCAACTCGAGCGTGGTGCGCAGCGTCAACCGGAGGAACTCGGTGTCGGCGGTGGCGAGCGCGTGATGGTAGGCGGGACGATTGACGAAGTCATACGAGAGGTCCGCGCCCGCCTCACCGATCTGACGGATGTCGTCGATGGTGAGATTCAGTTCCTGGAACGTGAAGCCGCCCACTTTGCGCACCATGCTCGCGATGAGGTGGTTGGCGGCCTCCGAGAGAGGATGGCCCTCGGACCACGCGGTGCTGCCCTCGGATGCGGCTTTCTCGACCCCCAGGAAACCGTTGGCGTCCAGCCGCAGCGCCCCGGTGCCGAGATCGGCCAACGAGTGCAGGGCGTCGCCGATGACCATCCGCATCCCGGCGAACGAAGGATCCAGCCAGTTGATCGACGGCTGACCGTCCTTGAAGTAGTGCAGATACACCCACCGCCGCGCGACCCCGTCGATGCCGGTGACGGCTCGGGTGACACTCCAGTTCGTCTCCTTGACGCCCTCGGCGTAGAAGATGACCCGCTGCAGGCGCCCGATGATGTAGCCCGCCTTGTCCAGCCACTCCTCGGTCGCCGCGTCGATGTTCACCGAGTCCGTGCTGCCGGGCACCTCGGGCAGTTCGTGCCAGTCACGCGGGTCGATCTCGACCATGTGATAAATGCCCGGGTAGTCGGCATACTTCATCTCGGCGAGCCGGAAGTCGGCGCCCTTACCCGTGTGACCGGGCACGATGTCGTCGATGATGGTTCCGCCGTACCAGGTTGCGGTGGAACACATCTGGCGGAACTCCTCTTCGGTTCCGAACGCCGGGTCGATCTGGGTGCTGATCCGGTCGAAGTGTCCGTCCACGCTCGGCGTGTGCTGCCAGCCCGAGATCCCGCCGGCCCGCTTCACCGGACCGGTGTGGACCGCCTCGATGCCGATCTCGGCGAAGGCCTGCCACATGTCCTCGTTGGCCATGGCCTTGAGAAACGATTCGTCCGGCCGGGTGATCAGCGACAACGGGTAGGCCGTGAACCACACCGACGCGGTGTCCACCGCGGCGCGCGGGTTCGGTGTGGCGAACGGGTTCTGCCACATCGATCCCTGACCGGAGAACTGCTGGCTGATCTCGTTGGCGTCGGCGAGCATCGATTGGGCGCGCAGCCACTCCACGTAGGCGGGATTGTTGCCGTTGGCGGGCCCGTCCTGCGTGATGGACCGGCGGGCGAACGGCGCTTTGACCCGCGGCCGGTACCGCAGCGTCCGCGGACGCGCGGGATGAAGGTGTTCGGCGAACGTCGGCTCGACCGGGTCGGGAGCCTCCTCGTCACCGAAGTCCTCCAACTCCGACATGGGCCTCTCCTTCTCAGTTCTTGCAGTGCGCACGCAGCAGCCGCAACGCGATCATGGCCGTATTGCCACCTGACCGCATACGGAAACGCCGTCGGCCTTCAGGATCGATCACCCCCAAAGTAGAGGAACTCGGTGGGAAAACCCTCCCGGCGGATTCCACGCTCCCCGAAAGACGGCCAAGAACTGCTCGCTTGCGGACACAATGTGCGAATGCGCTTCGGAAACTTCATGGCTCCCTTTCATCCGGTCGGGCAGAACCCGACCCTCGCCATCGAGCGGGACCTCGACCTGATCGTGATGATGGACCGCCTCGGATTCGCCGAGGCGTGGATCGGCGAGCACCACTCCGCCGGGTTCGAGATCATCGCCTCCCCCGAGGTCGTCATCGCCGTCGCCGCCGAACGCACCAAGCACATCAAGCTGGGGACGGGCGTCAGCTCACTGCCGTATCACAACCCGTTGATGCTCGCCGATCGGATGGTCCTGCTCGACCACCTCACCCGCGGCCGCGCCATGCTGGGCTGCGGCCCGGGCCAGCTCACCTCGGACGCCCACATGCTCGGCATTCCGGCCGATCAGCAACGACCCCGGATGGAGCAGAGCCTCGACGCGATCATGCGGCTGCTGCGCGGCGAGACCGTCACCATGCACACCGACGGGTTCACCCTGCAGGACGCCCGATTGCAGCTGAAGCCGTACAGCGATCCGTGCTTCGACGTCGCGGTGGCGGCATCGTTCTCCCCTACGGGTCCGCGGGGGGCCGGGAGACACGGCGTCGGCATGCTGTCGATCGCCGCCACCGCCAAGCAGGGCATGGACCTGCTCGCCCAGCACTGGGCGACCTGGGAGGAGGTCGCGCTCGAGCACGGCCACGTCGCCGACCGCTCGAAGTGGCGGCTGGTCGGCCCGATGCACCTCGCCGATACCCGCGAGCAGGCCGAGCGCGACGTCGAGTATGGAATCGCGGAATTCTCAAGGTATTTCACCCACATCCTGCCCGCGGGCCCGGTTCAGGGTGACACCGCGGCCGAGATCATCGCCAACAACCGGGAGTCCGGCTTCGCGGTGATCGGCACGCCCGAGGACGCGGTGGCCAAGATCTCCGAGCTCGTCGAGGCCAGCAACGGCGGGTTCGGGGCCTTCCTGCTGTTCGACCACGACTGGGCGCCGCCGGCGGCGAAACTCCACAGCTACGAGTTGTTCGCGCAGTACGTGATGCCGCACTTCACCGGCCAGCTTGCGCCGCCGACCGCGTCACGCGACTGGGTGACCGGGCACGGAACCGAGTTCGTCGACCGTGCTGCGCACGCGATCGGCAAGGCCATCGACGACCACGCCGCGGAGCAGGACGCCAAGAAGGTCCCGCAATAGCCGGGTTCAATCCGTCGCGCCGTCGGTCGACTGCACCTTCGCGTTCGGGACCGACAGCGCGACGGTGAGCTCCATCACCGTCTTCGGGTCGTTGAGCCGGTCGCCGAACAGCTCCCGCAGCTGGGTCATCCGGTAGCGCACCGTCTGCGGGTGGACGAACAGGTCCGCAGCGACCAACTCGCGCTGGCCTCGGTGCAGCAGCCACGACCTCAGGGTCTCGGCCAACCGTTCGGCGGTGTTGGGCCGCAGACCGGACAACGGCGCCAACGCGTGCCGGCGCAGATCGTCGGCAGCTTCCCGATCGGCGGTCAGGACGAGTTCGACCAGGTGATCGTCGGTGTCGATGACCTCGACAGTGGCATCGCCGGCCACCGTCAGCTCCCGTGCCCGCAGGGCTCGTTGATACGACGACCGGACCAGCATCCACGGCCGAGCCGGTCCCACCAATGCTCGTCGGCCCTGCAGGGCCGAACGCAACTGAGCGCGATGCCGGTCGTCCAGATCCGGCACGAGCAACACCGCCAACGACTCCGACGGGCTGATCCCCGGCAGGTCTTCGTTGAGCTGCAGCGTGGATGCGCCGAATCGAGCGGCCAAGCCGCGGGTTTGCGACACCGCGAGCACCACCGCGGTCAGGGTGGCCGGAGAGTGCCAATCGGCTTTGTCCGCGCTGTCGTGCAAGACCTCGGCGGGCTCACCGTCGAGCAGCTGCCTGGCCAACCGTTCGAGATAGCGTTCGCGCACCCGCCCGGTGGTGGCCAACTGATCGGCGTGGCCGGCGACGCTGGACGCCGACAGTTCGTCGATGAACGCGAAGACCAACTCTGCGAACCGGGCCACGGTGTCCGCCGGCACGCCGGCGCCGACGGCCGTCGACGACAGCTCGCGCCAGGCCACCCGAGCGCCGACGCGGTACGCCGAGAGCAGCGCATCCATGGACCGGCCCTGACGCGCCTCGCCGCGTCCCAGTTCGTAGGCGCCGTCCAGTGCCGGACTCAGCGTCGCCGTGGCATCGGAGTCCTGCGCGCGGACCGCCAGCCGCAGAAAGCCGCCGAGCGCCATCTGCACCGCGTTCTCGATGTTGGCACCCATGCGACCGCTGAAAGCTCCGGCGTAACTGGGCACCTCTCCGGTCACCGCGGCCACGGTGCGTTCCGCCATGCTCGGCAACACCGCCAGCAACGCCGACGCGACGTCCTCGGATAGGTCGAGTCCGGTGAAGCGGAGCTCCGGTTCTGAAATAACTGTCTCCTCCGAACAAATTCGTGCGACTTCTTCACGCCTAGAGTCCAAGAGTTTATACCTCTCTCTCAGTCACAGTGGAGTCATGACCACAACAGCACCCCGCACGACCTCGCTCGGTGTGCTGCGGGCGCGCGTGATGAAGCTCGCGGAGCGGGTGACCACCCCCTTGGTGCCCGCTGATTACCTCGACGTCATCGATCCGCTGCGCTCCGGCGCCGATCTCCGTGGCCGCATCGTCGCGCTCCACCCCGAGACCCGCGATGCCGTCACCGTGGTGATCAAGCCCGGCCGCGGTTGGCGCGGTCACACCCCCGGCCAGTACGTGCGGATCGGGATCGACGTCGACGGAGTCCGCCAGTGGCGGGCCTACTCGCTGACCTCGCAGACCTCCAGGCCCGACGACTGCATCACCATCACCGTGAAGGCGATCCCGGGCGGCACCGTGAGCAACCATCTGGTCGGTCGCGCCACCGTCGGCACTGTCATCCAACTGGACCAGCCCGCAGGCGAATTCACCCTCGAAGGGCACGAGCCGGCAAAGATCCTCTTCGTCACCGCGGGCAGCGGTGTCACCCCGGTGATGGGGATGCTCCGCAACATGACCGATCAGCACCGCGACGTCACAGTCGTGCACTCCGCACCCACCGCGGGTGACGTGATCTTCGGCGAAGAACTCCGGACGATGGCGCGCCGAGGCCGGATCCGACTGGTGGAGAGGCATACCGACACCGACGGGGTGCTCGACATGGAGACCCTCGCCGACCTCGTCGACGACTTCGCCACCCGCCAGACGTGGGCCTGCGGACCCGCCGGGATGCTCGACGCCCTCGAAGCCCGCTGGGACGCTGCCGGAATCGCCGACCAACTGCACACCGAGCGCTTTCGCCCGACGATGATCACCGCGGGCGACGTCGGCGCCGTGACCTTCGCGAAGTCCGGAACCACCGTAGATGCGGAAGCATCCCAGACCCTGCTCGACACCGGCGAGGCCGCAGGCGTGCTGATGCCCTCGGGTTGCCGAATGGGCATCTGCTTCGGCTGCGTCGCTCCGCTGCGCCAGGGCGCGGTACGTGACCTCCGCACCGGCGACATCACCACCGCCTCGCCGGGCGACAACGTCCAGATCCAAACCTGCGTCTCCGCCGCCGCGGGCACCTGCGAAATCGAGCTGTAGTCAAGGAGATTCGACATGACTGTTTCCACCCTCGAGCCGACAACCGAAACCAGAACCGGCCCGGCCGCCCACCTCACCGACGACGACATCACGAACATCGGCCTCGAACTGGACGCCATCCGTGAGCAGATCATCTCCGAACGCGGCGAACGCGACGCCGCCTACATCCGCAAGGTCATCGACGGCCAGCGCAAGCTCGAACTGAGCAGCCGTGCCGTGCTGCTGTTCTCGCTGTTCCCGCCCGCCTGGATCGTCGGCACCGCGGGCCTGTCGGTATCGAAGATCGTCGAGAACATGGAGATCGGCCACAACGTCATGCACGGCCAGTGGGACTGGATGCGCGACTCCAAGATCCACTCGACGACATGGGAGTGGGACAACGCCTCCCCGTCGGACATGTGGAAGCACTCGCACAACGAGGTGCACCACACCTACACGAATGTGCTCGGCAAGGATCACGACCTCGGCTACGGCATCATGCGCGTCGACGAAGACCAGAAGTGGATGCCGTTCTACCTGGCGCAGCCGCTGTGGAATGCCATCAACGCCTGCATGTTCCAGTACGGCATCGCCGCCTACGACCTCGAGATCGGCAAGTTCCTGAAGGGACGGACCGACAAAGACGAGTTCCGCCGCAATGCCAAGCAGGTCGTCGCGAAGATTCGCAAGCATGCGACCCGCGATTACCTTCTGCACCCGCTGATGTCGGGCCCGTCGGCGCTGCCCACCCTCACCGCGAACGTGACGGCCAACCTGGTCCGCAATCTGTGGACGCACTCGGTGATCATGTGCGGACACTTCCCCGAAGGTGTGCAGACGTTCGAGAAGAGCTCCATCGACGGCGAGACCCGCGGCGAGTGGTACCTGCGCCAAATGCTGGGATCGGCAAACATTTCCGGCAGTTCAGTACTGCACTTCATGACCGGCAACCTGTCGTTCCAGATCGAGCACCACCTGTTCCCCGACCTGCCCAGCAACCGCTACCAGGAGATCGCACCCAAGGTGCAGGACCTGTTCGAGCGCTACGGCCTGACCTACACCAGCGGATCGCTTCCCAACCAGGTTGCCTCGGCGTGGAAGAAGGTGTTCCGACTTTCGTTGCCCAACAACTTCAGCCTCTTCGGGCGGGGCAGGAACACCGAGACCGCCGCGGCGTAATACGCGCGCGTGGTGTGTCCGATGTCCTGATGCACTGATTCGCCGACTCCCCACGCCGACGACCACCTCGGAATATGCTGTGAAGGCTGATGACCGAATGGTTGTTTCTGGCGGTTCTTGTTCCGGCCATCGTGGTGCCGGTGGTTCTCCTCGTCGGTTTCGCCGGGTGCGATCAGGTTTTCGGGCTCGATCGCCTGGATGAGCTCCGACCAGCGCCCGTCATCGATTCGGCCACAGGGACGAGTCTGGGCACCATCACGCTCGCTTGGATGATCGACCCCACCGCCACCCGTATCGAATTCGAACGGATCGAAGTCGACCTCGTCGGACCGCCGTACACCTTCAGCGTGCCGGCCTCACCCGCCGGCCACGACGACCGTGCCGGATTGAATCCGGCGAGGACATATCAGTACACGGCCCGTGCCGTTTTCGCCGACGGTGACATGTCCTTGCCCTCTGCGCCGGTCAGCGCCACCACGCTCGGCCCGCCCGCCTTCGACGCCAAGGGGGTCGGCGCCCCCGTTTCGGGCACCGCCTCCGCGAGCGCCACCTGGTCGCACACGGCATCCGACGATTCGAGTGCCGTCGTGGTGGGCTTGCAGTGGGCGCACCGCGGCGGCTTCCTCCCGCCGAGTGGGACGCCGACGCGCACGGCGACCTTCGGCGGAACACCCATGACCTCGCTCGGCGCTGTCGGCCTCAACAATGTGCCGCTCACCTCGATAAACGGCACCTTCGTCTTTCACGAACTCTTCGGTCTGCTCAATCCCCCGACAGGGCCGCAGACGGTGTCGCTGTCGGTCGGACGGCCCGGCGCCGCGGAGATCAATGTGCAGGCATGCTCCCTCTCCTACACCGCGGTGTCCGCATTCGGTTCCGTATCAACAGATTTCGGCACCGAAGCGGGCACCTCGCTGTCGCAGGATGTCATTGCGGCCGTGAACGAGGTGGTCGTTCAGATGTTCACCACGGACTCGGGGCCGATCACCGGATACAGCCAGACCCTACGTGTGGACGGGGTGGCCGATGACTTCGCCTTCGTGACAGGAGATGCGCCGGGAGCCGCGTCGGTTCCGTTCACCGCGACCCGAGTCGGCGGTGTCGACTACGCCGGCCTGGCCGTGCGACTCACGCCGATCTCGTAGCGATCAGCCATGTCCAACCCTCTCACCGGCGACTACACCGCAGTGGTGCAGATTGCCATGCGACAGCTCAACGGCCTCCTGGGCACCCTGCACCAGAACGGTGGCCACGACGCCGCGTTGAAGCTCCTCCACAGCGCGACCACCCGTATCGGCGACCCTCCCCGCAGACACCCGGAGGTCGGTGCATTCGGCGATTGGGTGGTCGCCTACCAGAAGGCCGCTCCCGGCCATGGAATGGCGGACGTTCGCTCTCTGGTGACCGCCACCGCACCCCCTGGTGCGTCGACGATGTTCACAGACGCCTTCGCAGGCTTCGATCAGGACTGGGAGATCGAGCTTCCCCCGGATGTGGTCCGCGGCAGAGCCAAGCTCCAGGTGTCCGCCATCACCGTCACGGTGCCGCCCGGCTCGTCGACCGCGGTCGTCATTCACGCGGACGTGCGGGCGCAGTACTACCCGGATCCGGGTACCACCGAGTTACCTCCCGCCGTGCACGGCGAGCTGCGCGCCACGTTCGATGTCCGTCAGACACCCCATGGGACCGGACGCCGGCTCATCATCCAGCCCTCGGCCCAGGACGCCGAAATCGACTTCATCCCTGCTTCCGGAAGCGGGTTGACGGCGGCTGCCGCGAGCCGAGTCGCCGCCGAGGTCCGCAAGTTCCTGCGCGAAAGCGTGTCCCTGCTCCCGGTGGACTTGCCCGACGACTTCGTATTCACCGAGTTCAAGGGACTCGGATCCGTCCCGCACCAGGTCGTCGCCCTACCCCTACAACTGGCAGGTGCTGCCGCGCCTGCCAACGGCCTTCACAGTCTCACTCAATCCTTCATCGGTTCAAGCGGATTCGGCTTCGCGGTCAGTGAGGAACACGTCCGTACCCTCGTCGACATCGACGCGATCCGCCAGGCGATCACCGACCGACCACCGATCAAGTTCACCATCAGCAGCATTTTTGGTGGCTCAGCCTCTGTGGAGTACCGCCTGCACTTCAGTTCCGGGCCGTCGTTGACGTTCCGAAACGGCGTGATCGAGATCGCGGGCCGTGTTGCGGCGGTGACGGACACGGTGTGGGCACCGAACGGGTTCGTCGGCTTCACACAGCGAGTCGTTCTGGTGCTGAACCCGACCACTCAGGCCATCACTCTCCAACGCGCGGGAGAACCGGACGTGGACAAGTCGTGGTTCATCCCGCATAGCAGGGCAGCCAACATCGTCAGGGTCGAGATCGACAATGGGCTGGACGCGAACGGTGACGCGGTCCGCAGAGTTTTCGACGACGCACGAGGCACGCTCAACAAGGGAGTGCGCACGTTCGACGCCGGCGCGACAGCGTCGTTCACGGCCATCAACATCACCGTCGACGGGGTGGTCGTCCGAGGAGACATCCGCAGCCTCGCCCGCCTCGCACCGGTCGTCGAGATCGGTGAGACGCACGGGGGCGCCGCGTTCACAGCCTTGCAAAGCTGGATTCCCGCCGGCGGCATCGATCGGTTCGTCTGGACCTGGGTGGAGCACTCTGAGACGAGCAGCATCTGGTCAGGCGTCGAAAGAACGTTGGTCGACGAACATCGCTTCATCCTTCCCAAGCCCGCGGGACTCACCAGCGTCAGCCAAGTCTGCCTGCGCATCGAAGGGACCCAGATCACCCCGACCGGGCAGCAGGTCAGCATCGCGGGCGGTACCACCTGCCAGGTGCAGGAACCTGAGTTCGCGCTGGACATCCCCCCGTGGTGGGGTCCGCTCACGGTCCCGTTCTGGAGACCGGCCATCGCTGACGACAACCCGATGAGGGACGCCATCGCAGGCCACCTCAGCGTGCAGGCGAATGTCCCGGGAGACATCCGGATCCAACCGAATACGCTGGTGTACTTCGTCGATGGGCGCGGGGACCGTCCGCTTGATCCGTTGCTCGAGGCGCTGGGCCCGGTGCCCAGCAGTTCTTCGCTAGCGGTCACGGTTGTCGTACCGGCCGGAACCTTCGAGGCGACTCGGCGCGAGGTGGAAGACAGACTCGGACTGCCTCGCAGCGGAGCTCCGTGGCTGCATCTCACCGAGGACGACGAGGACGGCTGGACAAAGACATTCGGAGTATCCAACCTGCCGTCCATGTATCTGATCAATGCCAGGCGGGAGTTCGTCTGGACCCGCGAAGGCGAGCCGGATCCGACGGAAGTCGTTGCCGTACTGGACAAGTACGTGGCCCCTTCCGCACCCGCGTCCTTCCGCCCGCTTCGGCTGACGGTTTCACCGGGTGATACCGCGATCGACGCAACATTCGAAGACGGTGGGCACCACTACGCGCTGCACCGCATGCGTGGACGCCGCATCCTCCTGACCTTCTGGCAATCGTGGTCAGCGCCCTGCCTCGCGGAGCTGCAACGCCTGCAACGACTCAATCGGGAAGACCACAAGGTGCCCTTCATCGTCGGAATCCACGGTGGCGCCACGAGCGAGTCGATTGATCACGTTCGCCGTCGCCTCGGCCTGTCGTTCCCACTCGTGCAGGACCATCAGCAGCGGATGGCCCGCCGGTACGGGATACGGTGCTGGCCAACGACGATCACGATCGACGCCGATGGACGCGTGGACCACATCCAGCTCGGGGTGGCGCATGAACACGGACCACCGAATGACGACAGGGCATCGGCAGTCGGCGTGAGTAGCTGACACCATGCAACTGGTCCTGATCACACTCGTCGTTCTGATGATCGATCAGGGTGTGAAGCTTCTGGTTCGTCACAGCCGATTCGACAGCGTCCGGTTGGGGCCGTTCGGAAGTCTTCGCCAGGTGCCGGGACGCTTGTGGTTGCACCGGTTGACTGTGCATCAACCGAAAGCGCTGTGGCTCTGGGCTGTTTGCGCCTGTGTGCTGGTGGTTGCCGGCACGGCGATACCGTCGTTGCTTGTGTTCGTCGGCGTGCTGCTCGGCGGCTCGCTCAGCAACATGGTCGAGAGCTCACTGCGTGGTTCGGTCACCGACTATGTGTGCCTTCGGTTCTGGCCCGCATTCAACCTCGCCGACGTCGCGCTCGCGGTCGGCGCGTTCGGGATCGGCATCGAACTGCTGCGGGCAATCGGTGAGGTGCGGGGATGACATGAATGCGCCGGCGATCAGCCCTGCTCAGGTCGGCTTTCCGCGGTTCTTCACCATCGCCGGGCGCCGCGTCAACTCCTACAAAGCCTTTCTGGCCGTAGGTATCTGCATCGGCACACTCGCGACAGCCGCGATGGCAGGCACGTCCGGACTGTCTCCGCTGCGCGTCGGGTTGGCGGCGATGGTTTGCGCGCTCGCCGGGCTGATCGGCGCACGGGTCTACCACCTGCTCATCCACCTGCCCGGGTACCTCAGAGCGAACTCACCGCAGGCATGGTGGCTCACCACAGAAGGAGGCATGAGCGTCTTCGGCGCCCTACTGACCTTTGTGCCCGCGTCCTATGTGGCCGCAGCCGCGGTGGACATCCCGGCGGCAATACTGTGGGATCAGATGGCGATCGGCGTGCTCGCGGGCGGCTTCTGGATCCGGCTGGGATGTGTGTTCAACGGCTGCTGCGCCGGACGCCAAACGGACACAGCGTTCGGCATCCACCTGCACGACACCCGGGGGGTGCGCAAGCGGCGCGTTCCGGTGCAGTTTCTCGAAATGGCATCGTGGGCCGTCGGCCTCGTGGTCTTCCTCGGCCTGTGGCCCGACACTTCTCCACCAGGAACCTGCGCATTGGCCGTCCTCGCGTGGTACGGCGTGGTCCGCTTCCTGCTCGAACCGCTTCGCGAACGGCCGGACGTGATCTGTGGTCGCATCCGGATCAACCAGGTGGTGGCCGCGGTGATCGCGATGGGCGCCGGCGGTGCGCTGCTCGTCCTGGTGCGGGGCGGCTGACGTGATGTGCAAAGGCCACCCCCGTCGGTTGGTACGCGGTCTAATTGGTCGCCGACTGCCTGCTCCGCCGAACCCACCACCGAAAGAGAGCCCATGACCCACAACCCCGACGACCTCCCCTCGCCCGCTGACTTCCGAAGGAAGTTGGCCCACGTCGATCGGGAGTTCTCCGATGCCCGTCGGTATCTGTCAGCGTTGTGCGCCGAAGACTATGAAGCGCTCCAGACACTGATGGTGGAGATCCACCACAGCGAACGAGCCATGAAGGTGTTGGCAGCCATGGCCGTTCAGGCGCTCGACTTCGCCCAGCTGTCCGCGGATCGCCTCGGCGGTGATGTCCAGAAGTGGCTCGACGAGTCGGTGATGGCCCAGGATGCCGGCGAGAACGAGCGGGACCGGACCGAGCTCGGCGGCGAGGGCTGACTTCGCGAACCCGAGAACGGGCGCTACTGCGCGAGGTATCCGCCGTCGACAGGCAGCACCACGCCGGTGATGAAGGAGGCGTCGTCAGAGGCCAGGAAGACGATGGCGCTGGCGACTTCAGCCGGTTCCCCGAGACGGCCCATCGGGTGCATCCCCTCGATGGCCGCCAGGTATTCCGAGCCACCCGGCTCGTCGGGGAGTCGCCTGACCCGTTCGGTTCGGATCGTTCCGGGGGCAACGGCGTTGACCCTGATCCCCTGGTCGGCCCACTCGACCGCCAGATGCATGGTCAGGCCGGTAGCGACGAACTTGGCGGGCCCATAGGCCGCCTGCCGCTTCTGCCCGGCCAGCCCGGAGATCGAGGAGAGACACACGATGGCGCCTCCACCGGTCGGCAGCATCGCCTCGATCGCGAACTTGCACGTGAGGAACATGCCGCGCCCATCGATGCCCATCACCTCGTCCCAGCTGTCGGCGGTCATCTCCCTCACATCGCCGAGCGGGATGATGCCGGCGTTGGCCACCAGCACATCGAGCCTGCCGAAGCGGTCGACCGCCGCCCCGATCATCCGTCGTGCGTCCTCCTCGACCGAGACGTCGCCGACGACCGTCTCGACCTCCGCATCGGCGTGCCGCAGTTCATCGGCCAGCGCCAGCAGCGGTTCGCCCTGAATGTCGGTCAGGGTCAGCCGCGCGCCCTCGCGGGCGAACAGCTCGGCCGTCGCCCGGCCGATGCCGAACGCCGCACCGGTGATCACTGCCGACTTCCCGAGGAGACGCCTCGGTTCCTGGCTCACAACGTCCCCATGGCGGTCAGCCCGCCGATATTCGCCCCTGAGTTCACCGCGGCATCGTGTCACTGCTGTTCGGACGGTGTCCGGGCTTTGGCCGGCGTGGTGTGGTCTGTGTCCGAAAAGAGAGCAGGTGGAAGGCGTCGACAGGGCGATCGGCCCTACTGGACTCAGCCGTACCGGAGCCGGTTTGTAGGCTTTCGGGCATGCCGTTGAACAACGGCGAGGAATTCGCCGGGTACGTGATCCAGCGGTTACTCGGCACCGGTGGGATGGGTGAGGTCTACCTCGCCCAGCATCCGCGGTTGCCTCGTCACGACGCGCTCAAGATCTTGTCACCCACCTCAACGGCGGACACCGAGTTTCGCGCACGGTTCGTTCGCGAAGCCGAGTTGGCCGCGACTCTTCGACACCCCCACATCGTCGGCGTTCTCGATCGAGGTGAGTACAACGGCCGGTTGTGGATCTCGATGGACTTCGTGGACGGGATCGACGCCGGCCGGTTGATCACAGAGTCGTACCCGCGCGGTATGCCGGAACACGATGTCCGGGAGATCGCGGCGGCGGTGGCCGACGCGCTCGACTTCGCCCACGAGCACCGCCTGCTCCATCGTGACGTCAAGCCGGAGAACGTCCTCGTGACCGCATCGGATGGACGTCGACGACGGGTGCTGCTGACCGACTTCGGCATCGCACGCCGGTTCGATGACGTCAGCAATCTCACCGACGACAACGTCGCGATCGGAACCGTCAGCTACATGGCGCCCGAGCAACTACGCGGCCAGTCGCTCGACGGCCGCGCCGACCAATATGCGTTGGCCGCCACGATTTTTCATCTTCTGACCGGTGCGCCACCCTTTCCGGACGCCAATCGCGCGGTTGTCATCAGTCACCATCTGGGCACTCCGCCGCCGCGGATATCGGAGCGCCGACCCGATCTCGCACACCTCGACGGCGTCCTCGCCAGAGCGCTGGCCAAGGAGCCCGACCAGCGATATCCCAGTTGTCTCGACTTCACCCAGGCCCTCGCGCAATCAGGTCGTCGCCTCGACGCTCCACAGCATCCGCAGTCCGGTTCACCGGCTTCGGAAGGCCGCCTCGGCACGCAGCGTCTCGAGCGTGTGACCCTTCACGGGACAGCGCGCGCCATCACCCACAGCGCGTCCGGCCGGCCGGGCCAACCAGGGACCCTGTCGTTCCACCTGGTGCCTGACAGCCCGACCGACAACCTCCCTGTCCCTGTTCCGGTCGATATATCCGCTGAACTCGAAGCGGATCGACTGTCAGAGGGCGACCAGGTCGAGGTCAGTGGTGTCTGGGACGGCCGTACCCTCGACGCCGACGAGGTCGGCATCTTCCCGACCGCTACCCCTCCCCAGCGACGGTCGTCTCCGCCCGGCACTACAGCGAGGTGGGAAACGGAAACGGCACCCCGACGCAGTCGCACTCGGTGGGCGGTGGTCGCCGCACTCGTCGGTGTGATCGTGGTGGCGGCGGGTGCGGTGCTGTGGTTCACCGATGGGTTCGGCCAATGGGCGCGCCCGGGCCCGATCCTCACACCGGAGAGCGTCACGGTGTTCGCGCCCGACAGCGCTCCGGACAATCCGCAGGAAGCCGAACTGGCGATCGACGGTGACCCCGACACGTCCTGGTCCACCGTCACCTACAGGGACGCGGTCCCGTTCCCGAACTTCATCGAGGGACAGGGACTGATGCTGCACCTGTCCGAACCGGCGGCGCTGAGTGCTGTCACCATCGACTTGTCCAGCACGGGAACCGAAGTGCAGATCCGTTCGTCGCCCACCGAGACGCCGGCCTCGCTGGCCGACACCACGGAACTGACCCCGGCGACGACCCTGCAGCCGGGCGAGAACCGCATCAACGTCGATGACGCGGCCGAGACCTCGAATGTGCTGGTGTGGATCAGCACGTTGGGCACCACCGACGGCCAGAGCCGGACGGAGATCTCCGAGATCACGTTGCAGGCCCGCTGAAGTAGTCGGCGTTGGCGGTGCACCCTTACCTCGGGGCAAGCCTTACCTATCCACGTGGACTGAAAATTGTGGCTCCCAAAGGGATATCAGGCGACACCGCAGCCTTCATACGATCTCCAGCAACCGGCTCACCTTTAGGGCCAAGACAAGGAGAATTCCATGACTTCCACCATCGTGACTCGAATCGGTCTCGGCGTTGCCGCAGCTGCGTTCATGACGGGCATCGCGTTCGGGGCAAGCCCCCTTGCCAGCGCACTTCCCGAGGGCACCATCAAGTCCGAATGCAAGTCCGCGGGAGGCACGTACTCGACGGGCGTAGGACCGGACGGCAATAGGTACTCGGATTGCATCTACAAAGACTCCAGCGGCGTGGTGCACACTGACCAGTACAAGAACGGTAAGTACACGGGCACGTTTGAATAGGGCGAAATCGCGATCAGCCGAACTCCACCGACCGGGCCAGTACTCGTACGGTGGAAAGCCATGAAATGAGAAAGTGGGCCAGAGCTTTTGCTCTGACCCACTTCTCCAGTTGTGGAGCTGCCGGGAATCGAACCCGGGTCCTACGGCATTCCCTCGAGGCTTCTCCGTGCGCAGTTCGCTATGTCTCTACTCGGATCTCCTGATCACGCGAACAAGTCAGGATGACGATCCCAGTCGCTGTTTGATGTCCCGATATGTCCCGCGACCGGACGTATCGGTGGGTCCCTCTAGATGATGCCAGGGTCCGGGCCGAGGGCGCTCCCGGTCTGACAGACTCACCGTCGCTTAGGCAGCGAGGGCGAAGTCGCGCTGATTGGAATCGGCGCTTAATTGGTTGCAACGACGCTTACGGTGGTCAATTGCCTGCACCGGCACGCTTCCCTTGATTCGATGCGCGAAGTCGAAACCGTTCAGCCCCTCGCACCCCCGCCGACCTCCGGCGGGATAGTTCATACTACCGGCCGTTGCAACATCGGCCAGCGAATAAATAGTCCCAAGTCGGAATCGACCGCTCGCGAGCGTGCCACCACGGCTGCAGAATCGCGCCGAGAACGACCCGGAATGCACGTTCGGCGCATCAAAGGCCACGTCAGACCGGCGCGTTGCGGGTCTCCGAGCCACGGCCGAGTTCCGAGATGGGCACCGCGCTTCCGAAAAGGTGCCCCTGGCCCAGCCGGCAGCCGGCGTTGAAGACCGTCTCCGCCTGCGCCGCGGATTCGATACCCTCCACGATCACCGCGAGCCCCAACTCGTTGCACAGCCCGACCACCGATCGGTACAGCGCGAGACTGCGTGCCGGATCGGTGCCCGAGGCGAAACTGCGGTCGAGTTTGACGACCTGCACCGGCAGCGCGTGCAGATACATCAGCGAGTTGAACCCGGCGCCGAAGTCGTCGAGTGCCACTTTCACACCCAGCGCATTGAGCCGGGTGATCTGGGCCGCGGCGTCGGTCAGGTCGACGATCGGCACGGTCTCGGTGACCTCCAGGACCAGCCGGCTCGGATCGATGTCGTATCTCGCCAGAGCGAAGCGGACATGCTGTTCGAAGGTCGGGTTGCCCAGCCGCGCTGCGCCGATGTTCACGTGGATGTCGAGATCCAGCCCGGCCGTCTGGACTGCACTGCACGCCATGTCGAGGACGAGGGCATCGAGGTCGGCGCCGAGCCCGGACGCTTCTGCGGCGGCGACGAACGTCTCGGGAGAGATGTCGATACCGCTCGGCGCCGTCCACCGTGCCAAGGCTTCGACTGCCACCTGCGCCCTGTCCGGGAGCCGCACGATGGGCTGATAGGCCAACCTGAACCCGGCGGGAACCGTGCCGGCGGCCCGGCGCAGCGCCGTCGGGAAGTCCCCGCGCACCCCCGCCGTCGGCTGGTACACCACCGCGGTGTCCTTGCCGAGCCGCTTTCCCGCATACATCGAGATATCTGCTTGCCTCAGCAGGTCGTCGGACGTCTGCGTCATATTGTCGGCACTCGGCCGGACCAGTCCCATGCTGGCCCGCACCCGCACCGACGAGCCGTGCACGGGGAAGGGGTCCCGAAGTGCCACCCGCAGACGGTCCGCGACGACCTCCGGCTCTTCGGATTCGCCGTCGATCAAGATCGCGAACTCGTCGCCGCCGACCCGAGCCAGGGTGTCGACGTCGCGCACACAGCGTTGGAGCCGCTCACCGACCGCCCGCAGGAGCGAATCGCCCGCTGCATGGCCGAAGCGGTCGTTGACCTCCTTGAAATCGTCGAGGTCGACGAAGATCAAGACGAAGCGGCCACCCCCGCGCATCGCGCTGTCGAGCCGCTGGCCGAACAGCAGGCGGTTGGGCAGGCCGGTCAGCGCATCGTGGTGTACCTGATGCGCCAGACCGAGCTGAGCCCAGGACGGCTCCTGGGTCAACACATGCTGTGCGCGGATCGCCACCACCTGCCGGATGGCCACGAGCAAGACCAGCAGGACAGTCACCCAGACCACCAACGGCGCCAACTGCTGACCGATCAGCACGTGAAAGGCGAAAAGCACTGCGATTCCGAGGAAGCCGAGATACGGCAGGATCAGCTGCGCCCAGTCCATCTCCTGGTCGCGAAGCCTTCGGGGGCCGGCGTCCGGCGGCCGATAGTCGAGCATCGCGTAGGCGATCAGCAGTGGCCCCACGACAAAGCCGACACCGCTCCACAGGTCCGCATTGACCACGCCCACCTCGTCCAGATAGGCCCGCATTCGGTCGGATGCGGCCATCGTCACGATGCCGCCGGCCAACAACAGATAGTGCGACCGATACGGCTGGCCAGGAGCGTAGAGCATCGTGATCACCACGGCCGCGACGACGACGACCAGCTCGGCAATCGAGAAGATGATCTCCACCGCCGCGTTTCCCGAGCGGGGCAGCGAGGACATCGAGTGCGCGCCCAATCCGCCCATGGCGATCAGGATGATGAAAGACGTGGCCGCCACCACGCCGTCGAGGACGGTGGTGAGCACAGAATGCCGGGGCAGGCGAACCGTCTTTCCAGGCGCAGTGCCACCGGCTCGAACCAGAGCGACCACCGCCGCCAACGCGAACACCGGGCAGATCAGATAGGCGGCGACAGCGGCCGGCGGCGCGGGCGCCGCATCCGCTCCAGCTCCGCTGGACCACCAGAATGCCTGGCCGGCAAGCCAACTCAGCAATGCCGCCGCGGCCAGCAGTCGCCACCAGCGCGCCGCCCCGGACACCCGCAACGCGACGACGACGCCGCAGACCACCGCCCCCAGTCCGGTACTGAGCTGGAGGATCGCTTCTCCGCGACGGGCCGCCTCGTCCCCCCACAGTGCCAGCGCGTTGACCGACACCAGCAGCACGACGAAGACGAACAGGTAGATCCGCAGGTGGTACGCCTTGATCGACCGCTCCTTCCCGCCGCGGGCAGACCCGAGTTCGGGCGTGCCCATGACGGTAGCTAACCCGCGGCGATCATTCCGACAGATGCCAGAGCCAGCACCATGCCGGTTGCCTGCCAGCGGGTGACCCGCTCACGGAGCACCATGATCGCCAGCAGAACCGTCGCCGCCGGGTACAGCGCGATCAGCACCCCTGCCAGGGACAACATCGACGATTGCAACGCCAGCAGCGTCGCGACGTTGGCGACGGTGTCGAGCACCCCGGCGAACACCGCTAGCCGGAGCGGGATGCCGCGTTCGAGTACCAGATTGGCCGTGACGGCTGCCGCCAGCAGCACGATCGCGGTAGCAGCTATCCGCCCGAACACCAGCGGCCAAAACTCCGCCTCGACCGGCACCTGGTCGAGGATCACGAAGTTCATTCCGAACGCGACACCGGAGCCGACGGTCAGCCAGGCCACCTTCACCGTGAACTTGTGCGTGGTGACGTCCTCATCGCTTGCCTCGCGACTGACCAGCACCACGGCGGCGAGCGCGAGCACCACGCCGACCAGGGCGATCGGTCCGGGCCGCTCCCCCAGCGCCAGCCCGACGCCGACCGGGATGCCCGCAACCAGGATTGCCGTCAGCGGCGACACCACCGAGATCGGACCCGACCCCAGCGCTGCGTAGAACCACCACACACCGAAGGCCTGGGCCACCCCGGACAGCAGTCCCCAGACGATCGCAGCGGTACCGACCTGGCCACCGAACGGCACCGCGATGACGATCAGCAACACCAGAGCGACCGGATAGGACACCAGCACCACCCGCAGGGCCGCGACCCGGCGCGACGCGATGCCGCCGACGAAGTCGCTGACGCCGTAGCCCAGCGCCGCGATCAGCGCACTGATGATGCCGGTCAGGAGGTCATGCCCTTGACGCGGCGGCCCAGCTCGCGGGTGACCTCACGCTCCGCGTCGCGGCGGGCGAGGTCCTGACGTTTGTCGTGGGCCTGCTTGCCGCGGGCCAGCGCCAATTCCACCTTGACCTTGCCCCCGGTGAAGTACAGCGACAGCGGAACCAGGGTCAGGTTGCCGTCACGGATCTTGCCGACCAGATTGTCGATCTCCCGGCGGTGGAGCAGTAGTTTGCGATTCCGCCGGGGCGCATGGTTGGTCCAGCTGCCGTGGTGATATTCGGGGATGTGCAGGTTGCGCAACCAGATCTCGCCGTCGTCGAGGGTGGCGAACGCGTCGGCCAGCGACGCCTGGCCCTCACGCAGGCTCTTGACCTCGGTGCCCATCAGCGCGATCCCGGCCTCGAAGGTCTCGAGAATCGCATAGTTGTGCCGCGCTTTGCGATTGCTCGCCACAACCTGGTTGTTGCTGTCCTTGGCCACTTTGGGTTTCTTCGCCATGGCTATCTTCGTACGTAGAGCCGCAGCGTGACGTACGCCGTGACCCCTGCCATCGCCACGCCCACAAAGAGCAGGATCGGGGCGATGTAGAGGATGTCGGCGTAGTCGATGCGGGCTATCAGATTGGCTTGATAGAACTGGTCGAGGGCCTTCTCCAGGAACAGCGCCCGCACCGCGATCAGGCCGCCGATGGCGATCAGGACACCCAGAAGTGCCGCCAACATCGCCTCGACGAGGAACGGCAACTGCGTGTACCAGCGACTCGCGCCCACCAGACGCATGATGCCTATCTCGGTGCGTCTCGTATAGGCGGCGACTTGAACCATGTTGGCTATCAGCAACACCGCGCCGATCGCCTGCACCAACGCCACCGCGAACGCCGCGTTCGACAACCCGTCGAGCACCG